>JANJTP010000041.1 GCA_024711025.1 Solirubrobacteraceae bacterium | reverse complement strand
GACGTCCCGCTCGTCGTCAGCGAGGTCAACCCGGAGGCGATGGACGGGGCGCGCAAGGGGATCGTCGCCAACCCCAACTGCACGACGATGGTCGTGATGCTGCCGGCCAAGGCGCTGCACGACGCGTTCGGCATGACGGCGATGGTCGCCACGAGCTACCAGGCGGCAGGCGGCGCGGGGCAGAAGGGGATCGACGAGCTCGCCGCACAGGTGCCGGTGCTCGCCGCCCAGGTCGAGGGGATGGTCTCCGACGGGCATCGTGTCGCGCGGATGGTGCAGGCCAGCATCCACGCGAACACCCTCGCGTTCAACGTCGTGCCGATGCTCGGCGAGCTGGACGAGAACGGCTACACCGACGAGGAGATGAAGCTCCAGAACGAGAGCCGCAAGATCCTCGGCCTGCCGGATCTGGCCGTCTCGCCCACCTGCGTGCGCGTGCCGGTGATGGTCGGCCACGCGATCGAGGTGCGCGCGACGTTCCGGCGCGAGGTCGACCTCGACGAGGCGCTCGCGGCGCTGCGAGCGTTCCCCAACCTGATCGTCGAGCAGGCGCCGACGCCGCTCGAGGCGGCGGGGCGCGACGAGACGTTCGTCGGCCGCGTGCGGCGCGATCTGGCCGACCCGCGCTCGCTGAACATGTTCGTCGTCGGCGACAACCTGCTCAAGGGCGCTGCGCTCAACACCGTGCAGCTCGCCGAGCTCGCGGTCGAGCGCGGGCTCGTCGGCGCCCGGACGTAGCGGGCACCCGGCGGCCGCAGGGCTCGCCGGGACGCTCGCGATGACGGTCCGGCGGCCGCCTCAGGCGCCCGACGGGGCTCTGGCGATGACGGCCCGGCGGCCGCCTCAGGCGCCCGACGGGGTTCCGGCGGTGACGGTCCGGCGCCGCCTCAGGCGGTCGCCGGGACGCTCGCGATGACGGCCTCGGACCAGTTGATGACCGATGTCGGCTTGACGACGTGGCGCTGCAGGCCGAGCTCCTTGGGCTGCAGGCCGAGCGCCAGCCCGACGAGCTGGGGCAGGTGCAGCACCGGCATGTTCAGCTCGCGGCCGACCTCGCGCTCGGCGAGCGGCTGCTGCAGGTCGAGGTTCAGGTGGCACAGCGGGCACGGAGTCACGAGGCAGTCGGCATCGGCGTCGACCGCGTCACCGAGGTGCCGGCCCGCCTGCTGGAGCGAGGCCTGCTTGTTCATGGTGATGATCGGGAAGCCGCAGCACTTGTGGGTGCCGGCGTAGTCGATGACGGTACCGCCGAGCGCCTCGATGACCATCCCGAGGTACTGGTCGCGCGGGCGATCGCGATCGATCTCGAGCCGATCGGTGGGGCGCACGATGTAGCAGCCGTAGAAGGGCCCGACCTTGAGGTCGGTCAGCGGGCGCTTCACCAGCGAGCGGAGCCTGTCGAGGCCGATCTCCTCGACGAGCACCCAGAGGAAGTTCTTGTTGACGATGCCGCCCGAGTACTCGAGGCCATCGGAGGTCTTGAGCGTCTCGTTGACCGTCGCGCGGTAGTCGGCGTTGGCGTCGAGACGCTGCTGGCACTCCGACTGCGCGCCCTGACAGGTCGAGCAGATGTTCATCATCAGCGTGGCGCCCTGCACCTGCTGGGCGAGCGCGAACGTCCGTGCGTTGAGCGTGTCGGCGAGCTCCTGGCTGTGCTCGGCGATCACGCCGGAGCCGCAGCAGTTGGCGCGGTCGAGCTCGATGAGCTCGATGTCGAGCAGCGGAGCGACCTTCGCCATCGAGCCGTGCAGCTCCGGGGTGAAGCCACGGCTAACGCAGCCGGGCCAGTAGGCGACCTTCATCGTCAGCGACCTCCTAGGACGCCACGACGGGCTCGGCGTTGTCCTCGTCCGTGCCCGTGATGTACAGATTGAGCTCGATGCGCTCGTCGCGGCCCTCGACGATGTCGTAGATCCGCTTCACGCCGTCCGGCGCCTTGTGCGGGTGCAGCAGTGCCTTTGCGGGGGTGACCTTGCGGCGCAGCAGCGCCTTGCTGATCGCCGGCAGCGAGCTGAGCAGCGCGGGCACCGCCCGCGGGTGGAACTTGCCGCCGTACGAGTCGGGCAGCAGGTCCGCCTCGTGGAGCAGGCCGTTGCGACGGATGTTCTCCACGTAGGCGTGCTCGTGGCGGTAGCCGTTGTTGCGGTCGTTGATGGCGAAGTCGCTGCCCGCGATCCGTCGCAGTCGCATGATCTGGCTCATCGGGGCCACGCCCTTCGGGCAGGCCTCGATGCACTGGAAGCAGTGCGTGCAGGAGTAGATGCCGTGCGGGTCCTCGGCGAGGTCCTTCAGGCGCTGCTCGTGCGCGGCGTCGCGCGGGTCGCCGACGAAGCGGTAGGTCTTGGCGAGCGCGGCGGGGCCGACGAACAGCGGGTCGACCTCCAAGGTCAGGCAGTCCGAGACGCAGGCGCCGCACTGGATGCACGCCATCGACTGCGTAACGTCGATCATCGACTCGCGCGGGACGATGTACTCGCGCTCGGGGACCGGCTCCTTGTTGATGAGCCACGGCGTGACGCGCTGGACCTTCTTCCAGTGGACGGCGTCCATGTCCACGATCAGGTCCTTGATGACGGGCATGTTGCCCATCGGCTCGACCTCGATCACGCCGTCCTTGGCCCGGTACTGCGCGTCGTCGAGGTGCGTGTGGCAGGCCAGGCCGGGACGGCCGTTGATGCGCACCCCGCACGAGCCGCAGATCGCGGCGCGGCAGGAGCAGCGCACGCCGATCGAGCCGTCGGTGGTGCCCTTCGCCTGCAGCAGGCCCTCCAGCACCGAGCGGTGCGGCTCGAGCTCGACGGTGTGCTCGTCCCAGTACGGCGGCTTGCCGGACTCGGGGTCGTAGCGGCGGATGCGGAGCTTGAACTCGGCCATCGTCAGGTCCTCGATCGGGGTCCTAGTACTTGCGCTCCTCCGGCTGCCATTGGGTGATGGTCACCGGGGAGTAGGAGACTGCGGGGGTGTCGTCGCCGTCGCGCGAGATGTCGATGTGCTTGAGCCACTCGGCGTCGTTGCGGCCCGGGTAGTCGACGCGGAACTGGGCGCCGCGCGACTCCTTGCGCTCGATCGCGGCGACGACGATCGCCTCGGCGCAGTCGAGCATGTAGTCGAGCTCGACGGCTCCGAGGACGTCCTGGTTGAAGATGGTGCCCTTGTCGTCGACGTAGGCGGTCTGCGCTTCGTCCTTGAGGCGGCGAACCGTCTCGTGGGCCGTGCGCAGGCCCTCCTCCTCGCGGTAGACGGCGACGTAGCGGTTCATCGTCGTGCCGAGCTCGTCCTTGATCTCGCTGATCCGCCGGCCGGTCTTGGGCCGGGCGAGGATCTCGCCGAGGAGCTGCTCGTCGTGGCGCTGAGCGCCCGTGCCGGCCTGCGGCATCGCCATCGAGGTGGCGCGGTCGGCGGCGTGCTCGCCCGCGCGGCGGCCGAAGATCAGCGTGTCGAGCAGCGAGTTGGCGCCGAGGCGGTTGCCGCCGTGGACGGAGACGCAGGCGACCTCGCCGGCGGCGTAGAGGCCGGGGATCGACGTGGCGCCGTCGACGTCGGTCTTGACGCCGCCCATGATGTAGTGCATTCCCGGGCGGATCATGATCGGCTCGCGGGTGATGTCGACGCCGGCGAAGTCCTTGCCGATGTTGACGATCTCGCGCAGCGCCTCGAGCGTGCGCTTCTTCGGGACGACGGTGATGTCGAGGTAGATGCCGACGCCGTCCGGGCCGACGCCGCGCCCCTCGTTGATCTCCGTCTGCTCGGCGCGCGAGACGACGTCGCGCGAGGCGAGCTCCATCTTGTTCGGCGCGTACTTCTCCATGAAGCGCTCACCGCTAGCGTTGAGGAGATGGGCGCCCTCGCCGCGGGCGCCCTCGGTGATCAGGAACCCGTTCTCGACGAGCGTCGTCGGGTGGTACTGGATCATCTCCATGTCCATCAGCGGCGCGCCGGCGCGGTACGCCTGCGCGATCCCGTCGCCGGTGCAGATCAGCGCGTTCGTCGTCGGCTTGAAGCACTGTCCGGCGCCGCCCGACGCGAGGATCACGTTCTTCGCCGAGAAGGTCTCCATGTGGCCGTCGCGGATGTTGCGCGCGACGGCCCCGATGCAGCTGCCCGCGTCGTCGAGCACCAGCGAGGTGACGAACCACTCCTCGTAGCGGTCGATCACCTCGTGATGCTTCATGAGCTGCTCGTAGAGCACGTGCAGCAGCGCCTGGCCGGTGATGTCCGCGACGTACGCGGTGCGCTTCATCGACGCCCCGCCGAAGGCGCGAAGGTCCATCTCGCCCTTCTCGTTGCGATGGAAGGTCACGCCGATGTGCTCGAGGTGCAGGACCTCGTCCGGTGCCTCGCGGCACATGATCTCGATCGCGTCCTGGTCGCCGAGGAAGTCCGACCCCTTGACGGTGTCGTAGGCGTGCGAGCGCCAGTCGTCGGCCGGGCTGATCGCGGCGTTGATGCCGCCGGCGGCCGCGACCGAGTGCGAGCGGACCGGGTGGACCTTGCTCATGATCGCGACCGTGGCGCCCTTGCGGGCCGCGGCGAGAGCGGCGCGCTGGCCGGCGAGGCCGGCGCCGATGATCAGGATGTCATGTGCTGGCATTGGAGCTTCCGGAGGGAGATCGTGACTGCGGCTGCAAGGACTCTATACGTGGCGGTCCGCCCGTGACGTGCGCCTCCCGGTACCCCCGCATCGGCCTGAATCCCTAGCAAAATGGTCGGATTCGGCCGGCGGGGCGCGCGCTCAGCGCCGGGCGCGGGCGGCCGTCGCGAGCGCGCGGCGCACCTGCTCGACCGTGACCACCCCGCAGAGACGGTCATCGCCGTCGACCACCATCACGGCGCCCAGTCGGCGCAGCGCGTCGAGCGAGACGAGCGACTCGACGGGCGTCTCGCGGGTGACCCAGCCGGCGCCGTCGGACGGGTCGAGGAGATCGCGCACGGCCAGGGCCGGGCGGCCCTCGGCGACCGCGCGGCCGACCAGCGCGGCGTCGAGGATCCCCTCGAGCCGCCCGTGCGCGTCGACGACCGCCAGCCACGGCCAGCGGCTCCGGCCGAACCACTCGTCGTGCGCCGCGAGCGCGGACGTCGAGCCGGGGATGGTCACCGGCGCGGCGTCCATCAGGTCGCCTGCGGTCAGCGCGGCGAGGCGCTCGCTGAAGCGCGTGCCGGCGACGGCGCCGCGCGCCGCAGACCCCAGGAACCAGCCGAGCACGGCGAGCCACAGACCGCTCGTGACGTCGCCGCGCAGCGCCCAGAACGCGCCGACTCCGATCAGCAGCCAGGAGAAGACCTCGCCCAGGCGAGCCGAGAAGCGCGTGCCGCGGTTGCGGTCCCCGGTCAGGCGCCACGCGATCGCGCGAGCGATCCGCCCTCCGTCGAGCGGGAACGCGGGGATCAGGTTGAACACGAGGAGAACGATGTTGATCAGCGTCAGCCAGCCGGTCAGCGCGACCAGCGGCGTCGTGGCCGCGTGCCCGAGCGTCGCCGTGTCGACGACGCCGGAGAAGCTGCGTGCCAGCAGGCCGGCGCCGAGACAGACCAGGACGATCAGCGCGGTGACGGCGGGGCCGGCGGCGGCGACGCGCAGCTCCTCGCCGGGCGTCCGCGAGTCGCGGCTGAGCTTCGCGATCCCGCCGAACAGCCACAGGTCGATGCCCTCGGTGTCGATGCCGTCGCGTCGCGCGACGAGCGCATGACCGAACTCGTGCAGCAGCAGCGAGACGAAGAAGAGCAGCGTCGCGGCGACGGCGACGGCGAACGCGACGCTGTTCGAGTACCCCGACAGGACGTCGCCGAAGTAGCCCGACAGCCAATAGATCATCAGGAACAGCACGAGGAACCACGTCGGGCTGGCCCCCACGCGGATGCCGAGGACGCGGAAGAGCGGGATCGAGCGGTCCATGCGCACCCCCCCATGGTCGCATGTCGCATCCCCCGTAATGGTGGGCCGGCGCTCCGCTGGCGCACGCCGCGTCAGCGCGTTGCGCCATGATCCCCGCGGCGCGCCGCCCCGAGCGGCCCGCCTCGACCCGATGCGAGGAGATCCATGAGCAACGCCACCTTCGCCGCCCGGCCCCAGGTTCTGGCGGACATCGTGCCCAGCAGTCGCGTGCGCGACGTAGCGCTCGTCGTCGGCGCGGCGCTGCTGACGGCGATCTGCGCCCAGATCGTCATCCCACTGCCGGGCGATCCCGTCCCGGTGACGGGTCAGACGTTCGCAGTGCTGCTGTCCGGCGCGGCGCTGGGCTCGCGCCGCGGCTCGGCGGCGATGGGCCTCTACCTGCTGCTGGGCCTTGTCGGGCTGCCCGTGTACGCCGACGGGGCATCCGGCTGGGAGGTCGTCTGGGGTGCCACCGGCGGCTACCTCGTCGGCTTCATCGTCGCGGCGTACGTCGTCGGCCTGCTCGCCGAGCGCCGGCTCGACCGCAACCCCTGGAAGGCGCTGCCGCTGTTCACGGTCGGCTCGCTGATCGTCTTCGCGATCGGCGTGCCGTGGCTCGCCGTCGCCGCCGACCTCAGCATGTCCAAGGCGATCGCGCTCGGCTTCGTCCCGTTCATACCCGGCGGGATCGTCAAGGCGCTGCTCGCCGCGGGGCTGCTTCCGACGGCCTGGAAGCTCGCCGGCCGCCGCGCGGGCTGAGCCCCGGGGTCCGGCCCTTGTGGGCGCTAGCCCGCCGGAGTGTGGCGCTCGAGGATCGCCTCGACGTCCACGCCGGCGGGCAGCGTTCCGTAGCCGGCGAGCCCGTCCGGCGCCAGGCGGCCGGCGCAGAAGGCATCGGCCACGGCCGCCGGCGCGTGGCGCACGAGCAGCGAGCCCTGCAGTGCCAGCGCCATCCGCTCGACCAGGCGCCGTGCCCGCGCCTCCAGCGTCGCGGGGCCTGAGAGCTCGGCGTGCAGCGACCGGACGAAGGCGTCGAGGCGCGCGTCGGCCCCGGCCGCCAGCTCGATCTCGGCGAGCAGCGCGTCGAGCGCCGCCGGCTCGCGCGTCAGCGCACGCAGCGCGTCGAGCGCGATCACGTTGCCTGACCCCTCCCAGATGGCGTTCAGCGGCGCCTCGCGGTAGAGGCGCGGCAGTCCCGAGTCCTCGACGTAGCCTGCGCCGCCGAGCACCTCCATCGCCTCGTAGGCGTGCTCCGGCACTCGCTTGCAGACGTGGTACTTGGCGACGGCCGTCGCCAAACGCCGCAGCAGCGCCTCGGCGGGGTCGGCTGCGGCGCGATCGTAGGCGCGCGCGAGGCGCAGCGCGATGGCCGTCGCGGCCTCCGCCTCGAGCGCGAGGTCGGCGAGTACGTTGCGCATCAGCGGCTGGTCGGCGAGCCGCCTCCCGAACGCCGAGCGGTGGGCGGCGTGCCAGGTGGCGTGGGCGACCTGGGCGCGCAGTGCCGCCGCGGCGCCGAGCGTGCAGTCGAGCCGCGTGTGGCCGACCATCTCGAGGATCGTCGCGACGCCGCGGCCGGGCTCGCCGACCATCCGCGCCCATGCTCCGTGATACTCGACCTCGCTCGAGGCGTTCGAGCGGTTGCCGAGCTTGTCCTTCAGCCGCTGGATGCGCATCGCGTTGCGCGAGCCGTCGGGCAGCACGTTAGGCAGCGCGAAGCACGAGAGCCCCTCGTCGCTCTGCGCGAGCACGAGGAACAGGTCGCTCATCGGGGCCGAGCAGAACCACTTGTGGCCCGTCAGCTCGTACTCCTCGCCGGGTCCGCCGACGCCCAGCGCGCGGGCGCGCGTGGTGTTGGCGCGTACGTCCGAGCCCCCCTGCTTCTCGGTCATCGCCATGCCGCAGGTGGCCGATCCCTTCTCCACCGCCGGCTCCAGCCGCGGGTCGTACCCGGTCGCGGTCAGCAGCGGCTCCCACTCCGAGGCGACTCGCGGTGTCGCGCGCAGGGCGGGGACCGCGGCGAACGTCATCGTCGTGGGGCACAGGAAGCCGGCCTCGGCCTGGCCCGCTAGGACGAACTGCGCCGCGCGGGCGACGTGCGCGCCCGCGCGCGGCGTGCGCCAGGGACCGCAGTGCAGCTCGCGGGCGATTCCGGCGGCCATCAGCTCGTGGTAGCTCGCGTCGTACTCGACGAGGTCGACGCGGTTGCCCCAGCGGTCGTGGGTCTGCAGCGTCGGCGGCCGCCGGTTGGCCTGCTCGCCCCAGCGCTGGGGCTCCCCGCCCCAGAACGTCCCGGCCTCGCTCAGCATCCCGAGCGCCCACGCCGCGCCCTCGCGCTCGACCGCCTCGGCGAGCGGACGGTCGTCCTCGAACAGGTTGCGCCCGGTGAGCGGCGGCGGCTGGTTGGCCACGTCGTGCGTGACCAGCGCCGCGCCGTCGCCGGCCGGTCGGATGGCGTTGCCACCGATCGCTCGCATCGTGCGAGTCTCCCAGGGCGGCGCGGCGATCGCGAGCGCCTGCTGGGTAGCATCGCCGGGCGCCCTTTCCCGCCGCTCGCGGGCGCCTCCCCCGACATCCTCAGGAAAGAGATCCCATGAGTTCCCCTGTCAAGGTCACCGTGACCGGCGCCGCCGGGCAGATCGGCTACGCGATCCTGTTCCGCGTCGCCAGCGGCCAGCTGCTCGGCCCGGACACGCCGGTCCGGCTGAGCCTGCTCGAGATCCCGCAGGCCGTCAAGGCGGCCGAGGGCACCGCGATGGAGCTCGACGACTGCGCCTTCCCGCTGCTCGCCGGAATCGACGTCCACGACGACCCCAAGGCCGCATTCGACGGTGCGAACGTGGGCCTGCTCGTCGGCGCGCGTCCGCGCGGGCCGGGAATGGAGCGCGCCGACCTGCTCGCGGCCAACGGCGGCATCTTCCGCCCGCAGGGCGAGGCGATCAACGCCGGCGCCGCAGACGACGTGCGGATCCTCGTCGTCGGCAACCCCGCGAACACGAACGCGCTGATCGCGATGTCGAGCGCGCCGGACGTGCCGCGCGATCGCTTCCACGCGATGACCCGCCTCGACCACAACCGCGCGATCGCCCAGCTCGCCGCGAAGACCGGATCGGCGGTCTCCGAGATCACGAACATGACGATCTGGGGCAACCACTCGACGACCCAGTACCCGGATCTCTTCCACACGAAGGTCGCCGGGAAGGCCGCGATCGACCTCGTCGACCGCGGCTGGTACGAGAGCGAGTACATCCCGACGGTCGCCAAGCGCGGTGCCGCGATCATCGAGGCGCGGGGCGCCTCGTCGGCGGCGAGCGCTGCGAACGCGGCGATCGACCACGTGCGGGACTGGACTCTCGGCACTCCCGCGGGCGACTGGATCTCGATGTCGGTCTGCTCGGACGGCTCGTATGGCGTGCCCGAGGGGATCATCTCCTCGTTCCCCTGCACCTGTGCCGGCGACGGCACGTTCGAGATCGTCCAGGGCCTCGAGATCGACGACTTCTCGCGCGCGAAGATCGACGCCAGCGCGGCCGAGCTCGTCGAGGAGCGCGACGCCGTGCGCCAGCTCGGCCTGATCTGAGACGGACGACGGCCCGGCGCGCGCGGCGCCGGGCCCCGCCTTCCCGCCCGTGCGCGGGCGGGAGGCGTGGTTCCGCTCGACGTCCACCACGGGTGGGCGCGCCCGACGTCCACCACGGGTGAGCGCCTTCCCGCCCGTGCACGGGCGGGAGGCGTGCGCTAGGCTGCCGTCCTTAGAATTTATAAGAAAGGATCGGCATGTCTTCGCACGCGACGGTCAAGGCGCCCCTCAAGCCCACCGACTACCTCGATATCGACCGCCTCCTCTCCGACGAGGAGCGGATGATCCGAGACACCGTCCGCGCATGGGTGGGGGACCGCGTCGTGCCGAACGTCGGCGAGTGGTTCGAGGACGCGATCCTGCCGGGTGAGCTCGCCCCCGAGCTCGGCAAGCTCGGCCTCCTGGGCATGCACCTGACCGGCTACGGCTGCGCCGGTGCGAGCGCCACCGCCTATGGACTGGCGTGCATGGAGCTCGAGGCCGGAGACAGCGGCGTGCGCAGCCTCGTCTCGGTCCAGGGGTCGCTCGCGATGTTCGCGATCTGGCGCTGGGGCTCGGAGGAGCAGAAGCAGGAGTGGCTGCCGCGGATGGCAGCCGGCGAGGCGATCGGCTGCTTCGGGCTGACCGAGCCCGACTCCGGCTCCGACCCGGGCTCGATGCGCACCCGCGCGCGGCGCGACGGGAGCGACTGGATCCTCCACGGCCAGAAGATGTGGATCACCAACGGCTCGGTCTCCGACGTGGCGATCGTCTGGGCGAGCACCGACGAGGGCGTCCGCGGCTTCCTGGTGCCGCGCGACACGCCGGGCTTCACGACGCAGGACATCCATCGCAAGCTCTCGCTCCGCGCCTCGGTCACCAGCGAGCTGCTGCTCGACGACGTGCGTCTTCCCGCGGAGGCGCTGCTGCCCGAGGCCACCTCGCTCAAGGGCCCGCTGTCGTGCCTGAACGAGGCGCGCTACGGGATCGTCTGGGGAGCGGCGGGCGCCGCCCGCGCCTGCTTCGAGGCGGCGCTCGAGTACAGCAAGGAGCGCGTGCAGTTCGACCGGCCGATCGCCTCGTTCCAGATCCAGCAGCAGAAGCTGGCGACGATGGCGCTCGAGGTGAACCGCGCGACGCTGCTCTCGCTGCACCTGGGGCGGATGAAGGACGCGGGCGTCCTGCGGCCGGAGCACGTGAGCATGGGCAAGCTCGGCAACGTCAACGCGGCGCTGGACGTGGCCCGGACCGCGCGCCAGGTGCTCGGCGCCAACGGCGTGACGCTCGAGTACCCGGTCATCCGGCACATGAACAACCTCGAGTCGGTCGTGACGTACGAGGGGACGGCGGACGTGCACGCGCTCGTCGTCGGCGGTGCGCTGACCGGGATCCAGGCGTTCCGGTGAGCCGCGCGCCATCGCGGCGCTCACCGACTGCGCAGGAGCACGCCGTCGACTGGCTCCGGGCGGCGATCGTCTCCGGCGAGCTTCGCCCCGGGCGCAAGGTCGTCCAGGAGGATGTCGCCGAGGCGGTCGGCGCCAGCGTCGTCCCGGTCCGCGAGGCGCTGCGCGTCCTCGAGCAGGAGGGGCAGCTCACGTACCTGCCCCGGCGCGGGTACGTCGTGACGGAGCTGAGGATCGAGGACCTCGAGGAGATCTACGAGCTGCGCGCGATCCTCGAGTCGCGCGCCGCTCGCCGCGCGCTTCCGGCACTCGACGAAGAGGCGCTGGCGCGGATCGACGCGGCCGCGCGCGACTGCGTCGACGCGGCGGTCGAGGGGGACGTCGCCGCCGAGCTGGCCGCAAACCGCCGCTTCCACTTCGGGATCCTCGACGCGGTGGAGCGTCCGCACACGATGCGCCTGATCCGACTGCTGTGGGATGCGACCGAGGCCTACCGCGCGCTCTACTACAACCTGCCCGCAGAGCGCCAGGCCGCGGTCGACGCGCACGACCGGATACTCGACGCGCTGCGCTCGGGGGATGTCGAGCGGCTCGTCGAGGAACTCGACGAGCACCGCGAGCGGGCGCTCGCGGTGCTGCGCGAGATACTCGAGCCGGCTGCGGCGCCGCGCTGAGCTCGGCGCCGCAGCAAAGGCGCGGCTAGGCGGCCGCGACCGGGTGCCAGCCCTTGCCCTCCTTGCGCACCAGCCCGTCCTGCTGCAGTCCGGGGAGGACGCGGTAGAGGTAGTTCTGCTTGATCCCCATCTCCGCGGCGATCTCGGGAATGGTGATCCCGGGGCGCGCTCCGACGAGCTCCAGGGCCTGCTTGGCCCGCAGGCCGGTGCCCTTCGGGCGGCCACGGTGGCCCGCTGCGGCCTGGCCCGCGCCGCGACGGCGCGGGGTGGTCGTCGCACGCCGCGGCGCACGCTCCTGGGTCGCTCCGTCGCGCGCTGCCGGCGAGCCGATCCCCTGGAGCGCCGTGACGGCGGTCTCGAGGTGCGCATACTCGTCGACCAGTGGCCGGAGCTCCTTCATCCGCGCTTGCATCTCGCGGAGCTTCTCGTCGACGAAGTCGGACATCGACGCATCCTTTCGGTGTGTTGTGGGCGGGTTGATCGAATCCGCGCTCACGGTGAACCTCAGCCACATGTCCGGCGGACGCCCCCGTGAGCGCTGGACAGCCGCTCACAGTAACACCTATGCGACACGTCATCGCAGCGATGTCCTTGCCATGAAGCGAATCCTGCACGGGGGCTCAGGTTTGCTCAGCACGACGCTCGCTCGCAGATCGCTCTCAGGCGCTCCAGCGATCGGACCGCCTGCACCTCCGGGATATGGCCCGCGACCGCGTGATGGGCGACCCTTCCGAGCAATCCGAGCGGGGGGTGGAACTCGTTTCGGTAAGAGAAGCGAGTGCCCGTGTCGATCGGTTCGAGCCGGTACTCGGTCTCGGCCCGCGAGCCCGCCGGCCCGCGCCCGCGCCACTCGGCGACGCGCGGCTCCTCGCAGCGCTCGAGGCGCCAGTGGACCTTGAACGGCGCGCCGCGGAGTGACAGGACCTGGGTCATCTCGAATCCCTCGCGGGCCGGCCCGCCGTCGTGGCGGCCGAGGTGGCGATGGATCGTCACCCAGTCGTGCAGCCGACCCGGGTCGAGCGCGACCGCCCACACCTGCTCGGGCGGTGCGGCGATGTCGATGCTCGCGATGACCTCGGCCATGGACGACGACGCTATCGCGCGCGCAGCTCCTCACCCGACTCCCAGTTGCGCAGCGCTCTCTCGACCGCGGACTGGAAGCTGTGCAGGCGCACCTCGAGCAGAGTGCGCGCGCGATCGTCGCGCGGCATCAGGTCGCCGTCCAGGCCCTCCATCAGCGGGCCGACGAGCGCGGGGTCCTCGCCGGCGATCGCGGCCGCTATCGCGCTCGCGACCGGCGTCAGGGCGATCGGCAGGTCGAGCCGCGGCCGGTCGATCAGGAGGGCGTCGCGGATGCGCTCGATGATCTGCCCGTACGTCAGGACGTCCGGGCCGGCGACGTCGAGCGACAGCGCGCCGCGTACGGCCGGCGAGGTCCCGGCGGCGACGAGATAGGCGATCACGTCACGGCCGTCGATCGGCTGGGTGCGATGGTGCCGCCACGGTGGCAGCGGCAGGATCGGCGTGCGCTCGACGAGCCGCACCAGGAAGCGGAACGAGCGCGAGGCGGCGCTGACGACTATCGACGCTCGCAGCGCGACGGCCTCGCCGGCCGCCTCGAGCAGTCGCTCCTCGACCGCCAGTCGGCTGCGCAGGTGCTCGGACGGCGGCCGGTCGCTCGGCGCAAGGGCGCCGAGGTAGACCACGCGCCGCGTTCCCGAGCGCAGGCACGCGCCGGCGAAGTGCGCGGCGGCGGTGCGCTCGCGCTCGGAGAAGGCGCCCTGCGTTCGCGTCACCGACTCCATCGAGTGGATCAGGTAGTAGGCGACGTCGACGCCGTCGAGCGCGACGTCGAGCCCCTGGCCGAGGAGCACGTCGCCCTTGACGATCTCGTCCACCCCGGCGGAGCGCACGCGCGACGGGTCGCGGGTGAGGGCGCGCACGGCGTGGCCCTCGCCCGCCAGGGCCGGCGCGAGTGCGGCGCCTATCGCGCCGCTGGCACCGGTGACGAGGATCCGCATGGTCACGGGAAGGCTAGGGCGCTCGCCCTTCGGCGCGGCGGAGGGCGCCGGCGGCAGCCGCCCGCGCGCCCCCGCCGTCGAGGCTGCCGGCGCCGGCGGGGGCGCCACCCGCGGCGCCGATCCGCGCAACGTGCGGGATCTGTCTCGTGCGAGGGGGAGGGGCTTCCGGCGCGGCGACGCATAGGAGTCTCGCGAGAGGATTCACGGCGTTTGCGAGGTCGGCCGACGGGCCGCCGACGAAAAACATGCGCTGAGCGAGATGTGGCGTTGCGGGCCTCGACGACGCTGTGCTTGGGTGGCTGCCGGTCGGTACGGAGCACAGGCACACGAGCACGGGAGGCGCAGGGCCGGAATGACGAAGGTGCGTACAACGACGGTGAAGCCGTCGTGCGAGAGCTGCTTCTTCCATTGCAACCAGCTCTGCGCGCTCAACCTCGATGAGCCCTGCGCCACCTACCGGCCCAACCATCCCGAGGGGCTGCGCCCGCCGCAGCAGATGCGCTTCGTCTTCCGCCAGGAACGCAGCGTGCGCTCGGTGTGGGCGTTTCCCACCGCCGCCGAGCAGGCCGCGCTGCACAGCGCCTGAGTGGCTCGGACCGTGCCGCGCGGCGCGGCGCGGCTCGCGCGCCGGATCGCCCGGCTCGAGCGGCTCAGGCCGGGTGCGCCGGATCGTCGCGGCGCTCGAGCAGTCGCTCGGCGAGCGCGCGGAAGAAGTCCTCGCGCGTGACGAGCCCGGTCACCCGCCGCGCCGCGTCGACGATCGGGATCGCGAGCACGCGGTGGTGCAGGAAGGTCTCGGCGAGCTGCACGTCGGAGCAGTCCTCGGGCGCCTCCACGTGCTCGGTGTACATCCAGTCGCCGACCCGCTCGTCCACGCAGTCCGCGCGAAGCTCGAGCGCCGCGTCGATCGAGCGAGGGACGAAGGTCGCCGACTCCAGCAGGCCGACGTACCCCGGAAACAGCGCGGCGATCACCTCGCGATGGCCGAAGACGCCGGCGAGCGAGCCGTCGGGCTCGACGACGGGCAGGCCGGGCAGGCCGCTGTCCAGCAGCGCGCGGACGCCGTCGGCGACGCTCGTCTCGCGCCGCAGCAGCGGTGCCGGCTCGATCCGCGTGAGGGGGGTGAGCGAGCTCGGCATCGGCCTATAGGTACCGCAGCGCGATGTAGGCGGTCGCGATGAGCATCGACAGGAGCGTCGCCGGCAGCCCGGCGCGCATGAACTCGACGAACCCGATCCGCCGCCCGCTGCGCTCGACGATGCCGGCGGCGGCGACGTTCGCCGCGGCGGCGATGATCGTCGCGTTGCCGCCGAAGCACGCGCCGATCGCGAGCGCCCACCAGTAGGCGTCGTCGCCGGCCGGGCCCTGGAGCTCTTGCACGACCGGGATCATCGCCGCGGTGAACGGGATGTTGTCGACGATGCCCGAGCCGGCGGCCGAGCCCCACGCGATCGTCATCAGCTCGGCCGAGCGCGAGCCGCCGCTGAGCGAGCGCAGCGCGTCCGCCACCTCGCCGATCGCACCGGTCGCCTCGAGCGCTCCGACCATCACGAAGAGGCCCATGAAGAAGAACAGCGTCGGCCACTCGATTCCGCCGATCGCGTCCTCGAGCGGGCGCCTCGCCATGAACAGGAGCGCCGTCGCACCCGCCATCGCGACGGTCGCCGGCTCCAGCCCCAGCGCACCGTGCAGGAAGAAGGCGGCCAGCGTCAGGCCGAGCACCGGCGCCATCCGACGCAGCAGCTCCGGCTGCTCGATCGAGCGCGCCGCATCGAGCTCGAGCAGCCGGTGGCGAGCCGCCTCGTCGATCGTCAGCCGGTGGCGGAAGAAGCGGTACAGGAGCAGCGTCGTCGCGACGAAGGTCACCGTCGCGAGCGGCGCGAGGTGGACGATGAACGCCGTGAACGACAGCCCCGTCGCGCCGGCGATCAGGATGTTCGGGGGGTCGCCGATCAGGGTCGCGGTGCCGCCGACGTTCGCGGCGACGATCTCGATGACGATCAGCGGGATCGGGTCGACGTCGAGCGCGTCGGCGAGCAGGAACGTGATCGGGACGACCAGCAGGATCGTCGTCAGGTTGTCGAGGAAGGCGCTGAGCAGCGCGGTCGCACCGGCGAGCGCGAAGACGAGCCGCAGCGCATCGCCGCCCGCGGCCTGCCCGGCGCGGATCGCCAGGTAGTTGTAGACGCCGGTCGGCTCCGTCAGGCGGACGATCAGCATCATCCCGACGAGCAGGCCGATCGTGTTGAAGTCGATCGCCTCGATCGCCGTCTCCTGGCTGATCGTGCCGACGGCGACGACGGCGAGGCCGCCGGTCAGCGCGACGAGCGTGCGGTGCGGGCGCTCGGCGGCGAGTGCGACGAGCGCGACCACGAAGACGGATACTGCGATCGCCATCGCCCGGGATCTTCGCGGATCGCGGGCTCGTCGGCTCGGCCGACTCGTGAGCCGGCGGCCCCGGGGTAGAGTCGGGCCAGCGTGCGAATCACCGTCCTGGGCAAGTCACCCGCGTGGCAGGACGCCGGCGGAGCGTGCAGCGGCTACGTCGTCGAGCACGGGGGCACGCGGCTGCTGCTGGAGTGCGGCAACGGCGTGTTCGGCAGGCTTCGCGAGCACTGCTCCTACCGCCGGGTCGACGCCGTCGTCATCAGCCACCTGCACGCCGATCACTGCCTCGACCTGATGCCGTACGCCTACGCGCTGACGTACGGTCGGGCGGGGCCTGTCGCGGGCGGGGCGGCGGCGGACCGTCCGGCGCTCCTCCTGCCCGAGTACGACGGCCTCGCGACGATCCGGCGGCTCGCCGGGCTCTGGGGCTCCGAGACGCTGATCGAGGAGGCGTTCGCACCCGCCTTCCACACTCCCGGCGGAACCCTGGAGATCGGCGAGCTGCGGCTGCGCTTCGTGCCCGTTCCGCACTACGTCCCGACCTGCGCGATCGACATCGCGCCGGCGGCCGGTGGCCCGCGCTTCACGTTCGGCGCCGACTGCGGGCCCAACGAGGCCGTCGTCGACCTCGCGCGCGGCAGCGAGCTCCTCTTCCTCGAGGCGACGCTCGAGCAGCCCGAGGCGAGCGGGCCGCGTGGGCACCTCACGGCGGCCGAGGCCGGCGAGCTCGCCCGGCGGGCGGCCGTGCGGCGGCTCGTGTTGACGCACCTCTCCGACGAGCTCGACCAGCGGGCCACGCTCGAGGCGGCCTCCCGCGGGTTCGGAGCCCCGGTCGAGATCGCCCGCGCCGGCGCCGAGTACGTCGTCTGAGCCGGGAAGTCGCGGCGCGCCGATACGATCGCCTGCATGTCCGAGCGCGACCTCTTCGCGAACTTCGAGCGCATGCGCCGTGAGATGGACGAGCTGTTCGGCGACGTCCTCGACCGCAGCGGGCTGGCCTCGCGCCGCCGGGGTGGATTCTCTCCGGCGGTCGACCTGTTCTACGAAGGTGACCCACCGCACGCCGTCGTGCACGCCGAGCTGGCCGGCGTCGACCCGGCGGACATCGGGCTCGAGGTGACCGGTCGCGACCTCGTGATCACGGGCCACCGCCGGCCGGCGACCGAGGAGGGGCGCGTCTACCAGCAGCTCGAGATCGACTTCGGCCCGTTCCGCCGTGTCATCCCGCTCGGGGCCGACGTCGTCGCCGACCAGGCGCGTGCGACCTATCGCGATGGGATCCTCCGCGTCGAGCTGCCGCTCGCACGGCCCGAGCGAACCTCGCGCAGCGTCCCGATCGAGGTACCGGGCGACAACGCCGCCGACGACGTTCTCGGGAACGGCGCATGACCATCGACATCGCCGAGGCCGGCGGCGAGCGCGACGTCCAGGTCGGAGCGGCGCGGACGCTGCCGCGCGTGCTGCCGGCCCTGCCGCTGCGCGAGACCGTCCCGCTGCCCGACACGCTGATCCCGCTGGCCGTCGGCCAGGAGCGCTCGGTGAAGCTCGTCGAGGACGTGCTCGCGGGCGACCGGATGCTCGTCATGGTCGCCGCGCGCAGCTCCGAGATCGAGGCGCCCGGCCCCGGCGACGTCCACGACGTCGGGGTCGTCGGCTCGGTCGCCCGGATGATGAAGGTCCCCGACGGGACGCTGCGGATCCTCGTCCAGGGCGCCGAGCGGGTGCACATCGACCGCTGGGCTCGCGAGAGCCCATACCTGGTCGCCGAGATCACCGAGATCCCCGACGTGGTGCGCGAGACGCCGGAGCTGACGGCGCTGACGCGCAACGTGCAGGAGACCTTCTCGAGCATCGTCGAGCAGGTGCCCTACCTGCCCGAGGAGCTGCAGGTCGCGGTCGCCAACATCGAGGACCCGTCGGCGCTGACGAGCCTGATCGCCGGCTCGCTGCGGCTCAAGACCGACGAGAAGCAGCGGATCCTCGAGGAGCCCGACGTCGCCAGGCGGCTGCGGCTGATCGCCGAGGTCCTCGCGCGCGAGCTCGAGGTCATCTCGATCGGCTCGAAGATCCAGTCGCAGGTCCAGTCCGAGCTCGACAAGAGCCAGCGCGAGTACGTGCTGCGCCAGCAACTCAAGGCGATCCAGGAGGAGCTCGGCGAGTTCGACGAGTCGGCGGCCGAGGCGGAGACGCTGCGCGAGCAGCTCGATGCCGCGGGCCTGCCCGACGAGGTCCGCACCCAGGTGGATCGCGAGCTGCGCAGGCTCGAGCAGCTTCCGCCGCAGGCGGCCGAGCACGGTGTGATCCGCACGTACCTCGAGTGGATCGCCTCCCTGCCGTGGAGCGCCTCGACGGAGGACAACCTCGACCTCGCCCACGCACGCCAGGTGCTCGACGAGGACCACTACGACATCGAGCAGGTCAAGGAGCGGATCATCGAGTTCCTCGCCGTGCGGCGGCTGAAGCCGGACGCGCGTGGCTCGATCCTCTGCTTCGTCGGCCCGCCCGGCGTCGGCAAGACCTCGCTCGGCCGCTCGATCGCCCGCGCGCTGGGCCGCGAGTTCGAGCGGATCAGCACCGGCGGTGTGCGCGACGAGGCGGAGATCCGCGGCCACCGGCGGACGTACATCGGCGCGATGCCCGGCACGATCATCCGCGCGCTGCGCGACGCCGGCTCGCGCAACCCGCTCTTCATGATCGACGAGATCGACAAGATGGGCAGCGACTGGCGCGGCGATCCGTCGAGCGCGATGCTCGAGGTGCTCGACCCCGAGCAGAACTCGACCTTCCGCGACCACTACCTGGACGTCCCGTTCGACCTCTCGGACGTCATGTTCATCACGACCGCGAACGCGCTGGACACGATCCCGCGGCCGCTGCTCGATCGCATGGAGGTCATCCAGCTCGCCGGCTACACCGCCGACGAGAAGCTCCAGATCGCCAGGCGCTACCTCGTGCCGAGGCAGATCGAGCGCAACGGGCTGAAGCGGAGCTGGATCTCGATCTCCGACGCGGCGCTGAAGGCGATCATCTCGGACTACACCCGCGAGGCCGGGGTCCGCAACCTCGAGCGGGAGATCGGGACACTCTGCCGCAAGGTCGCGCGCGATGTCGCCGAGCGGCCGGACGGGCGCCCCGAGAAGCGCGTCGCCATCGGCGAGGCACGGGCCCGCGAGCTGCTCGGCAAGCGCCGCTTCTTCGCGGAGTCGCGCAGGCGCACGCGCGAGCCGGGGGTCGCGACCGGGCTCGCATGGACGCCGGTCGGCGGCGACGTGCTCTTCATCGAGGCGACGGCGATGCCCGGCAAGGGCTCGCTGACGATCACCGGCCAGCTCGGCGAGGTGATGCGCGAGTCGGCGCAGGCCGCGCTCAGCTACGTCCGCGGCCACGTGGCCGATCTGGCACCCGAGCTGCCGGAGGACTGGTTCGCGACCCACGACCTGCACCTGCACGTGCCCGCCGGGGCGATCCCCAAGGATGGGCCGAGCGCCGGGATCACGATGACCACCGCGCTCGTCTCGCTGCTCTCCGGGCGCGCCGTGCGAAGCAACGTGGCGATGACCGGAGAGGTGACCCTGACCGGTCAGGTGCTGCCGATCGGCGGCCTGAAGGAGAAGGCGCTGGCGGCGCAGCGAAGCGGCATCGAGACCGTCATCGCTCCGGCCCTCAACGAGGGCGACGTCGAGGAGATCCCCGAGCATCTGCGCAGCAAGCTGAGCTTCGTCTTCGTCGACGACGTTCGTCAGGTGCTGGAGGCGGCGCTCGAGCTCCGCAGGCGCCGCGCGCCGGCCCCCGCGCCGGTCCCCGCGGGGGCCCCCGCGCCGGTTCCCCCGCCGGTCTCCGCGGCGGTCTTTGCGGGGTAGACTGGCGCTCGGACCCTCACAGACGGGAGACGACGAAATGGCAGCATCGAGCGGGGCGGAGCGTGCCGCCCACACCATCCAGGAGCTCCTCGCGAACCCGTACGTCAAGAAGGTCGTGCAGGACCAGGCGATTCGCGACAACGCGCGCGTCGCCTACGACTCGGCGCGCGAGGCGATCGACCGCGTGAAGGGCTCGGACAGCCCGCTGAGCGCGATCTTCGACGACCGCAAGCTCCAGGCAGAGCTGGCCGCGGCCGGCAAGAGCCTCGCGGAGGCCCGCGGCCGGCTTGTCGAGCAGGGGCGGCGCAAGCGCCACTGGGGCAGGCGAGTCCTGCTGGTCGTCGTCGGGGCCGGTGCTGCGCTGGCGCTCAGCGAGAGCCTGCGCAACAAGGCGCTCGACCTGCTGTTCGGCGCCGAGGAGGAGTTCGACTACGTCTCGACGACCGCGCCGCCCGCCGCCGAGCCAGCTGCGGCGGCGGCCGAGCCGGCCGCGCCGGATGCCGCCGGGCCGGAAGCGGCCGAAGGGCCGGCGGGGGCCTAGCGCGACGGGCCGGCTCGCGTCCGTCGTCAGGCGAAGATCCGGCGCATCCGCAGGAACAGCCGCAGATCCCCATGGGGGCGCAGCCTCCGCGTGAGAAGCTGGCGGCGTGGGCTCTCGCGCCCGGCGAACATGTCCGCCCAGTCGTCGAAGCCGATGCTCAGGCGCAGGTCGGGGTGCTCTGTCATTCCGGCGCCGGACGTGGCCCGGCCGGCGTCGAAGCTGATGTGCCACGGCTCGGCGTCGGTGAAGTCCCAGGCGATCGTCGTGCCGGGCTTCGCCATCCGCGGATCGGCCTGGCGGCGCAGCGCGTCGAACATGACGCCGGTCGCATAGCGGTCGCGTGAGGCGGGCCGGTCGGGGCCGGTGAGGTTGGCTTCGAGCAGCACGCGTCCGCGTCGCGCGCGCTCGTCGAACGGTACGTCGAACGGGATCGGGAAGCGGTCGAGCCGCTCCAGGTCGAGGCCGATCGCCTTCAGGCGCATCTCCAGCAGGCGCATGCCCTCGCGGGCCAGCTCGTCGTACGTGAAGCCGAACGTCGTGTAATAGGTCTCGTCCCAGCCCGGCGGCATCGCGATCGCCGCCATGTGCGCGCCGACGTCCTGAAGCGTCTCGCGGATCGCCTCCGTGGTCATCGCGGGATCGGTGGCGTACGCGTCGGCGAGCAGCTTCACGCCGAACGCGATGTGGCGCTGCTCGTCGAGCGAGACATGGCGGATGCCCTCGCGGAAGCCGGGCAGCACGTCCATCCGCTCCAGGTACGTCTCCATGAAGTGCTGGCCGGGCTGGGCGAGGGCGCCCTCGATGATGAGGTGGTAGAGCGCGATGGCGCGGCAGAGCTGCGGCAGCGAGCGGTCGGCGCGCAGGCGGTCGGCCATTTCGTCGAGCTTGCCGAAGATCTTCCGGTGCCCCCACGTCAGGAGGCTCTCGGTCGCCAGCATGCCGCCGGCCATCGTCCCGTCGCCGAGGCCGGCGACCTCGGCCATGAAGCGCTTGAAGAAGACGCTGTGGCGTGCCTCGTCGACCTGCTGGGTCGCGAGGAAGTACTTCTGCTCCTCGAGCGGCGCCGCGTCGATGTACGGCGACAGCCCGTCGGTGACGGCGTCCTCGCCGTGGAAGAAGAGCGTGTAGAACCACAGTGCGCTGCGGCGCTGCTCGTCGGTCATCCGCTCGTGCCAGTCGACTCGGTCCTGGGCGAAGTCGATGGCCGTCGCCGACCAGTTGCCGCGCTCCCAGCGCGCGTAGAGGTCGGCGTAGTCGATGCCCGCGGTGACGGCGCGATGCGCGGTGGTGCTCATCGTTCCCTCCGGTCGATGCCCGCACCCATTCTGACCGATCGGTCAGGAGCTGTCACGCGCCTTCCGCCACGCGCCTGGGCGAACCCGCTCGGCGGTGGAGCATCCGCCGCTCCAGGTGGGGGCCGGCCGTGCGCGCCGGCCGCGTCGAGGCGGGCGCCTCAGTCGCCGAGCGCCAGCCAGACGATGCCGACGGTCACGAGTGTGATCGGCACGATGCGCCCGAGGGTCGCCGGCTCGCCGAGCAGCGCCATGCCGAGCACCGCCACTCCGACGGCGCCGGTGCCGGTCCAGACCGCGTAGCCGACGCTCACCGGCAGGCTCCGCAGAGCGAGCGCGAGCAGCACGATGCTGATCGTCGAGACGATCGCGAAGATGACCGTCGGCCAGAGCCGCGAGAGGCCGTCCGATTGCTTGAGCGCGATCGCCCAGACCATCTCGAGCAAGCCGGCGAGGAGCAGCAGGGCCCATGCCATTGGGGGGTTGCCTCCTGGAGACGAGTGTCGACGTTGCAGGTCGCGCGTCGTCTTGTCGTTCCGGGTACGGCGCGCGTCTCGTCCGGGCACGTGGCGCCCGGGAGCGTAGCCGGCCGGCGGCGCGCCGCGCGACCGGCCGCGCGGCGTCAGGCGACCGCCGTCAGCTTGGGGCTGCGCCACGGCCCGGCGAGCCGTCCGGCGAGCAGCTGCGCGAGCTCGTCGATCGCGACGCGCTCCTGGCCGAGCGAGTCGCGGTCGCGGACGGTGACCGTCCGGTCCTCGAGGCTCCGGTGGTCGACCGTGAGGCACCACGGCGTGCCGATCTCGTCCTGTCGGCGGTAGCGCTTGCCGATCGAGCCGCCCTCGTCGTACTCGACCTGCAGCACGCCGCTCAGCGTCTGCGCGATCTCTCGCGCCAGCTCGGGCTGGCCGTCCTTCTTGACCAGCGGCAGGACGGCGGCCTTGACCGGCGCGAGCCTCGGATGCAGGCGCAGCACCGTCCGCCGCTCGGTCCGCTCGCCGTCGCCGGCGACCGGCACGTCCTCCTCGTCGTAGGCGTCGACGAGGAAGGCGAGCGCTGCGCGGTCGGCGCCGGCGGCGGGCTCGACGACGTGCGGCACGTAGCGCTCGCCGCTCGCCGTGTCGAAGTACTCGAGCTTCTCGCCGGAGTGCTCGCTGTGCTGGGTCAGGTCGTAGCTGCCGCGGTCGGCGACCCCCTCGAGCTCGCTCCAGCCGATCGGGAAGAGGTACTCGATGTCGCTCGTGCCCGACGAGTAGTGGCTCAGCTCATCGGCCTCGTGCGCGCGGACGCGCAGGTGGTCGGGCCGGATCCCGAGCTCGAGGTACCAGCGCTCGCGCTCCTCGATCCAGTAGCGGTACCACCGCGGCGTGTCGGTGGGCGGGACGAAGAACTCCATCTCCATCTGCTCGAACTCGCGCGTGCGGAAGATGAAGTTGCCGGGCGTGATCTCGTTGCGGAACGACTTGCCGACCTGCGCGATGCCGAACGGCGGCTTCTTGCGCGCGAACTGCAGGACGTTCTTGAAGTTGATGAAGATGCCCTGCGCCGTCTCGGGCCGCAGGTAGGCGACCGATGCGGTGTCCTGCACCGGGCCGACGTGCGTCTGGAACATCAGGTTGAACTCGCGCGCCTGCGTGAGGTCGCAGTCGGGTCCCTCGCCGGGGTGCTTGGACGGCTTGCGCGGGCAGGCGACCTGGTCGAGGTGGTCGGCGCGGAAGCGGCTCTTGCAGGTCCGGCAGTCGACCAGCGGGTCGCTGAAGCCGCCGACGTGGCCGCTGGCCTCCCACACTCGCGGGTGCTGGAGGATCGCCGAGTCGATCGCGACCACGTCGTCGCGGCTCAGCATCGCGCGCCACCAGGCGTCCTTGACGTTGGACTTCAGCAGCACGCCGTAGTGGCCGTAGTCGTACGTCGAGCCCAGTCCGCCGTAGATCTCCGAGGAGGGGAACACAAAGCCGCGGCGCTTGCACAGCGCCACGATCTTCTCCATGGTCACGACGTCGTCAGGCATAGGCGGCGATGCTAGTGGTCGCCCGCCGGGAGCGCGCGTTGGCACTCGTCGGTTGAGAGTGCCAACAGCATGGGGTATCCTCGCTCGGCAATGCCGATCTACGAGTACCGGCGTCCCGACGGGACCACGTTCGAGGTTCTTCAGAAGATGAGCGACGACCCGCTCACGACCGACCCCGAGAGCGGAGTGCCGGTCGAGCGCGTCTTCCACCCCGTCGCGATCCACTTCAAGGGCAAGGGCTTCCACAACACCGACTACGGCACCAAGCGCCGCAACCGGGAGCTGGAGCGGTCCGCGAAGGACGGCGCCGACAAGAACGACGCGAAGAGCGCCGAGAAGCGCAAGGACGCCGCGGCCCCGTCCACGGACGGCAAGGGCGCCGGGTCGGGCGGATCGGACAAGAAGGCGTCCGGCTCGACCAAGGCCGCGGCCTGAGGCGCGGCGCGGCGCCGGCCCGCGCCCGGGCGGTGCAGGCGCACCCGGTTTTCGCAGGGCGGTGGGCCCTCCTCGCGCAGGGTGGCGGGCCTCCTCGCCCGTGAGGGCTCGGGCGGCCCGGGGGTCTCGCCTCGCCCGCGGGCTAGCCGTCGAGGAAGCGCTGCACCTGGCGGCGCCGACTCTGGTCGCCGATCGTCAGCGCCGCGCCGCCGTCCGGCAGCGTCACCGAGCCGGTCGGCTCCAGGATCCGCGTCGGGGCGTTGCCGGCGAGCGCGATCGTCGCCGCCAGGCCGCTCATCCCGGCGGCGCCCATGTCGGTGCTGACCGCCTGCGGCGCGCGCCACGCGATCCACGGCCAGCGCACGAAGCCGGTCGGCGACAGGGTGCGTCGCTTCATCGCGGCGAGGATCTTCTGCTGGCGGCGCTGGCGGGTCAGGTCGTTCTCTCGCGGGTTGCACTCGTTCTTGCGCGTCCGCGCGAGCGCCAGCGCCTGCCGGCCGTCGATCCGGGTCGTCCCGGCCTTCAGCCGCAGCGTGTAGCCGCCGTTGCGAAACCCGCCGTTGATCCGCGAGACGACGCAGCCGCCCGTGTAGTCGACGCCGCCCATCGCGTCGACCAGGTCCGGGAAGCGGGCGAAGCTGACGAGCACCACGTGGTCGACGTCGATCCCGAGGAACTGCTTCACGGTCTTCACCGCGAGCGCCGGGCCACCGGCCGCGTAGGCGGCGTTGATCTTCTGCAGGCCGATCCCCGGGATCTGCACGGCCATGTCGCGGGGGATCGAGAGCTTCGCGCTGTGGCCGCCGCCGACGCGAAGGAGCTGGATCGAGTCCGAGCGGCTCGGGCCGGAGGTCGCGGCGCCGGGCTCCGCGTCGCCCTTGGCCCGCAGATCGGAGCCGAGGATCAGGACGGTCGTCGGCGACAGGACCGGTAGCCCGGCGGACGACAGCTCGGCCTTGGTCGCGCTGTCGACGCGGTCCTGCGCGAGCTGCGCGCTCACGAGGAAGAGGACGGCCGACAACGCGATCCAGCCGAGCACCGCGACGAGCGCCCAGAGCACGATGCGGGCGGGCGCGATCCGCCGTCGCGCCGGCGCCTCGCGGAGCCGCCGCCGTCGTGGCGGCGCGCCGTTGGACGCCGGCCTCGCGGCCCTGGGCTCGCGCGGCATCGGGCCCTCGTCCCGGCCGCCGAAGAGCCTCGGCCGGGCGCGGTACCTGCGATAGCTCGGGCGTGCGCCGGGCTCCGCCGGCGGCGCCGACGGTTCGTCGGGCATCGCCGGATATGGTGGCGGTCGTGGCCTCCCGATGCGTCATCGGTCTCGACCTCGGCGGCACGAAGCTGCTCGCCGGGGTCGTCGACGAGCAGCTCGGGGTGCACCACCGCGCCCAGCGACCGACCCGAGGGCTGGGCACAGGCGCGCTGCTCGACGTGCTCGCCGAGCTCGTTGCCGAGTGCGTCGAGTCGTCCCCTTCACCGGTCGTCGCCGTGGGCTGCGGCGTCGCGGGCAGCCTCGATCGGCGCTCCGGAGTCGTCGCCGCCGCGCCGCACCTGCCGCTGGCCGGGGTGCGCTTCGAGGCGCTCCTGGCCGAGCGCACCGGGCTGCGCGTCGCGGTCGACAACGACGCGAACGCCGCGATGCTCGCGGAGTGGCGTCACGGGGCGGCCCGCGGCTGCGGAGACGCGGTGATGCTGACGGTGGGGACGGGGCTCGGCGGCGGCATCGTTGCGGGCGGGCAGCTCCTGCGCGGGGCGTCGGGCGGGGGCGCCGAGCTGGGCCACATGGTGGTCGAGCTCGACGGACCGCCCTGCCAGGGCGAGTGCCCGGGGCGCGGCCACTACGAGTGGTACGCGTCGGGCCGCGCGATCGGCCGCGCCGGCGAGCAGGCCGCGCGCGACCGGCCCGACTCCGCGCTGGGGCGCCAGCTCGCGTCGGGGCGCGAGATCACGGGCGCGCTGGTCGGCGAGCTCGCCCATGACGGCGACGAGGCGGCGCGTGCCGCGATCGAGCTCGTCGGGCGCCGGCTCGGCGCGGGCATGGTGACGCTGGTGAACGTCTTCAACCCGGAGCGGATCGTCGTCGGAGGGGGCGCGGTCGCCGCGGGCGACCTGCTGCTCGAGCCGGCACGTCGCGAGGTCGCGCTGCACGCCTTCCCGGTGCTGCGCGACGTCGTCGAGATCGTCCCGGCCCACTTCGGCGCCGACGCCGGGCTGCTCGGGGCGGCGACGCTCGCCTTCGAGGAGCTCGGGTGAGCGCCGGCCGGCTCGTCGTCTGCCCAACCCCGATCGGCAACCTCGAGGACGTCACGCTGCGGGTGCTGCGCGCGCTGCGCGAGGCCGACGTCGTCGCCTGCGAGGACACCCGTCGCACGAAGGTGCTGCTCGACCGCTACGAGATCGCCACACCGCGGGTGCGCTGCGATGAGCACGCCGAGCGCCGCGCCACCCCGGCGCTCGTCGCCCGCATGCTGGCGGGCGAGACGGTCGCGCTCGTCAGTGACGCCGGCACGCCGCTCGTCAGCGACCCCGGGGCCGCGCTCGTGCGTGCCGCGATCGACGCGGGCATCGCCGTGGAGGCGCTGCCGGGCCCCAGCGCGGCGCTGGTCGCGCTCGTCGTGAGCGGGCTGGCGAGCGACTCGTGGCGCTTCGTCGGCTTCCTGCCGCGTCGGGGCGGCGAGCTCGAGGCCGTGCTGCGCGACCCGGGCGCGCTCGTCGCGTTCGACTCTCCGCGCCGCGTCGCGGGGACGCTCGCCGTGCTGGCGGGGCTCGATCCCGAGCGTCCGGCGGCGCTCTGCCGAGAGCTCACGAAGCTCCACGAGGAGATCGTGCGAGGCAGCGCGGCGGAGCTCGCCGAGCGCTTCGCCGGGACCGAGCCGCGGGGTGAGGTCGCGCTCGTCATCGGCGCCGCGCAAGCGCCTGCGGGTGACGCGAGAACAGGTCCGGACGCGGCGTCGGTCGAGGCCGTGCGCCGACTCGTCGCGTCCGGCGCGCGACCCCGGGAGGCGGCGCGCGTCGTCGCCGGGCTCACCGGCACGGCGGCGAACGCGCTCTACCGGGCGGCGCTCGACGAGGGCGATTCGTGACGGCGCTCGCTCGCAGTCCGACGGGAGCGCGACCAGCCGGGATCGCGTCGGGCGCGCTGTGCCCAGACCCGTCGGAGAGCGCCTACGGTCGCTCCCGTGGCTCCGCTCGTGCTCGTGCCGCTGGTATTGGCCGCCCTGCTCGGCTGGGTCGGCGAGGCGGGTGCGCAGCGCTGGCAGCCGCCGCTTGATCGCTACGAGCTGGCGGCGCCGTATCGCTTCGACGCCCGCACGCCGTACGCGGCGGGCGCGCGGCGCGGCGCGCGGCTCGCGGCATCGGCGGGCACCCCGGTGCGTGCCGTCTGCGCCGGCCTTGTGACGTTCGCCGGTCGCCATCCACGGCTCGGTCCGGGCGTCGCGATCCGCTGCGGCGAGCTCGTCGCGACCGAGCTGGGCTTGGCGTCGCTGACCGTGCGAGGAGGCGAGCGGGTCCGTGCCGGGGCGCTGATCGGGCGGCTCGGCGCGTCGGCGCGCCTGCAGCTCGGCGCGCGCCGAGCCGTCGAGCGCGACGGCTATCGCGACCCGCTCGCGCTGCTCGAGTCGGGCCGCCCGGTGCCACCGAGCGCGGTGCCGTCCCCGCCGCGGGCCCGGAGGATCCGGACCGGTGGGCGTCCGCCCGGGCCCCTGGAGACGCACCGGCGCACGAGCTCGGACCCCGCCTACGCCCCGATCCCGGCGCCGGCCCCGGCCGCTGAGACACCCGTTCGAGCAACGGAGCTCGTCTCGTCCCCGGCGCCCGCCCCTGTCCCGCTGCTCGCCTGGCTCGGCGCCGTGCTCCTCGGCCTCGGCGCCTGCGGTCGCGCGGCATGGCGGATGCCGTCCCGGCGGCGCTCCCACGTCGCGAGCCGACGAGCCCCGGTCGGCGCGTGACCCCGGATCCCTCGATCCCGGGGTCGTCATACCGCCGCGGTCGCCGGCCGGGGCGTCCGGGCGCATGAGCCGCGGCCCCGCGCCGCCGGGCGCGCCCGCTAGCGTTCGGCGGCAGATGGCAGCCTCCAGCTTCTACGTCACGACGCCGATCTACTACGTCAACGCGGCGCCGCACCTCGGCCATGCGTACACGACGATCGCCGCCGACGTTCTCGCGCGTCACCATCGCCAGCGCGGCCAGGACGTCTTCTTCCTCACAGGCACCGACGAGCACGGCGAGCCGGTGAAGCTCGCCGCCGAGCGTGAGGGGATCACGCCGGCCGAGCTCGCCGATCGCAACTACGAGCACTTCAAGGCGCTCGCCCCGCGGCTCGGCGCGTCGAACGACTTCTTCATCCGCACCAGCGATGCGGCGCACATGGCGAAGGTCCAGGAGGTCCTGACGCGTGTCAAGGACAACGGCCACGCCTACGAGGGCGTCTACGAGGGCTGGTACTGCCCGCGCTGCGCCGACTTCAAGACCGAGCGCGAGATCGACCCCGGCAACACCTGCCCGATCCACAAGATCCCGCTGACGCGCGAGCACGAGCACAACTGGTTCTTTCGCCTGTCGGCGTTCCAGGAGCCGCTCGAGCGGCTGTTCGCCGATCGGCCGGACTTCGTGCGCCCGCAGGCGCGCTTCAACGAGGCGCTGTCGTTCATCCGCGGCGGCTTGCAGGACGTCTCGCTGACGCGCCGCAAGGTCGACTGGGGAGTGAGCGTGCCGTGGGATCCCAGCCAGGTCTTCTACGTCTGGTGGGACGCGCTGCTCAACTACTACACGGCCCTCTCGTACGCCCGGCCGGGCGAGGACCTGACCGAGCGCTTCTGGCCCGCCACGTTCCACCTGGTCGGCAAGGACATCCTCAAGTTCCACACGGTCTACTGGCCGGCGCTGCTGATGGCCGCCGGGCTGCCGGTGCCCGAGCACGTGTTCGTCCACGGCTTCCTCCTGATGGAGGGCGAGAAGATGAGCAAGTCGCTGGGCAACGTGCTCGACCCGTTCGAGGCCATCGACCGGTACGGCGCCGACGCGCTGCGGTACTACCTGCTGCGGGACGTGTCCTTCGGTCAGGACGGCTCCGTCTCGGCGGCGGCCTTCGAGGGGCGCTACGAGCGGGAGCTGGCCAACGAGTACGGCAACCTCGCGAGCCGCACCATCGCGATGATCGACCGCTACCGCGGTGGCGAGGCGCCGCAGGTCCGCCACGACCCGGCGCTCGACGAGGACTTCGACGGGCTCATCGAGCAGATCTCCGAGCTGCTGGACCGCGCCGAGGTCACGGCGGCGCTCGACCAGATCTGGCAGCGCGTGCGGCGGCTCAACCGCTACGTCGAGGAGCGCGCGCCATGGAAGCTGGCGAAGGACGCTGCGGCCGCCGGCGAGCTCGACGTCGTGCTGGCCTCGCTCGCCGAGGGGCTGCGCGTCCTGACCGTGCTGCTGCAGCCCTGGCTGCCGCAGACGGCGCAGCGGCTGCTGGCCGCGCTCGGCGCGCCGGATCACGCTCTCGAGGCGGCCCGGCTCGGAGCGCGCCGCGTCGGCCGAGTCGAGCGCCTGGAGCCGCTCTTCCCCAAGCACGGCTGACGGCCGGAGATGATCGACAGCCACACCCACCTCGACTCCTGCGAGCCGCCGAACGAGGAGCTCGTCGCGGAGGCTCGGGCGTCCGGGGTCCGGCGGATGCTCACCGTCGGAATGGACGGGCAGAGCTGCACGAGCGCGCTCGCCGCCGCCGATCGCTTCCCCGAGGTCTTCGCCGCGATCGGCCGCCACCCGAACCTCGCGAGCGGCTTCGACGACATCGTGCTCGACGAGCTCGCGCGGCTGGCCGGCCACGAACGCTGCGTGGCGATCGGCGAGACCGGCCTCGACCACTACCGCGACCACGCCCCCAGGGCCGATCAGCGCCGCGCCTTCGAGGCCCAGATCGAGCTGGCACGCGAGGTGGGCAAGCCGCTCGTGATCCACACGCGGGCCGCCGAGGAGGAGACGATCCGGCTTCTGCGCGAGCGCGCCGACGGGCTGCGGGTGATCCTGCACTGCTTCTCGATGCCGGACCGGCTGGAGGAGTGCTTGGAGCAGCCGCTGTGGTGGATCTCGTTCGCCGGCAACGTGACGTATCCGGGTGCCGCCGAGCTTGCCCGGGCGGCTGAGCGCGTGCCGGCGGAGCGGCTGCTCGTCGAGACCGACGCGCCGTACCTGACGCCCCAGGCGGCCCGCGGCGAGCGCAACCGCCCGGCGCTCGTCGCGCACACCGCGAGCTTCCTCGCCGAGCGCCGCGGGGTGAGCTACGAGCAGCTCGAGAGCGAGCTCGAGCGCACCGCAGCCGACCTGCTGGGATGGTGATCGCCGTGGGGGAGCGTTCGTCGGACGGGCCCGTCCAACCGAGCCTGCGGCGTATGCGCGAGCACGGGATTCGGCCGCGGCGCGACCTCGGCCAGAACTTCCTCGTCGACTCGAACATCCTCGGCGTCATCGAGCGACTCGCCGGGCTCGAGCCCGACGACGTGGTGCTCGAGATCGGCGGCGGCCTCGGGGTGCTCAGCGAGCACCTCGCTCCACGCTGCCGCCGGCTGCACGTCGTCGAGGTCGACCGCGCGCTCGTGCCGGCGCTCGAGGAGGCGCTCGCGCCGCACCCGGGCGCGACCCTGCACGTCGCCGACGTACTGGCGCTCGACCTCGCGGCGCTCGACCCGCAGCCGGACAAGGTCGTCGCGAACCTGCCGTACGGCATCGCGGCCTCGGCCATCCTGCGCACGATCGAGGAGCTGCCCGGCGTCCGCCGCTGGGTCGCGATGGTCCAGCGGGAGGTCGGCGAGCGGCTCGCGGCCGCGCCGCGGAGCACGCTCTACGGCATTCCCTCGGTGCTCGCCCAGCTCGCCTGCGAAGTCCGCGTCGAGCGATCGGTGTCGCGCACCGTCTTCGCGCCGGTGCCGAACGTCGACTCGGTGCTGGTCCGCCTCGAGCGCATCGGCGAGGCGGCCTCGCCGGAGCTGCGCGCGCTGGTCCAGGACGCGTTCGCCCACCGTCGCAAGGCGCTGCCGCGGTCGCTGAGCCTGTCCGCCCGCCGGCGCCCCGACGTGCGCGAGCGGGCGCGCGCCGCGCTGGTCGAGCTCGGCCACCCGCCCGATGCGCGCGCCGAGCGGCTCGCGCCCGACGAGTACCCGGCGCTGCTGGAGCTGCTCGAGCGGTGACCGCGCTCAGCGAGGACGCTCCGGCCAAGGTCAACCTCGGTCTCACGCTCGGGCCGACGCGCGCCGACGGCCGGCACGAGCTCGTGACGGTGATGCAGCCGGTGGGGCTCTGCGATCGCGTGCGCCTGCGCCCGGCAGGGCTCGGCGCGATCCGCGACGAGGTCGCCTGCCCCGGCGTCGTGGGCGACAACCTCGCGCTCGCGGCGCTCGCGGCGTTCCGCGAGCGAACGGGCTGGACCGGCGCCCCGGTCCGGGTCGAGATCGACAAGCGCATCCCCGTGGCGGCGGGGATGGCCGGCGGCTCGGCCGACGCAGGCGCGGCACTGCGCCTGGTCGCGAGGGCCGCCGGACTGCGCGACCAACGGCTGCTCCGCGAGATCGCCGCCGGGCTGGGCGCGGACGTCCCGGCGCAGGTGCGCCCGGTCCGCTACCTGGCGGGCGGAGCCGGGGAGCTGCTGCACGCGCTGCCCGATCCGGCGCCGTTCGGGGTGCTCGTCGTGCGCGACGCGCGCGGGCTGGCGACCGCGGACGTCTTCCGCGAGGCGGACAGGCTCCGGCTGCCCCGCAGCTGGGCCGAGCTGGAGGCGCGCCGCGCCGAGCTGGCCGCGGCGCTCGTCGCGGGCTCGCCGCTGCCGCCGGGCGACCTGCTGCTCAACGACCTCGAGCCGGCCGCGGTATCGCTGCGGCCGGAGCTCGCCTGGACGCTCGACGACGTGCGCGGCGTCGGCGCCGCGCACGCGTTCGTCTGCGGCTCCGGCCCGACCGTCGTCGGGCTGTTCGCGGACGTCGAGCAGGCGCGCGCGGCGGCGGCGCGGCTCAGCGGCCGCGACCCGGCGCCGCTCGCCGTCGAGCCGTGGTACGGGACGGCGCTCCGCGCGCCGGACGAGCCATGAAGCCCTGGGCGCTGCTGGCGGCGGCGGCGCTGCTCGTCCTGATCGTCGCCCGCCGCCGCCGGCTCGAGCCTCCGGCGGTCGTCGGCGGCGCGCTGGCGGCGCTCGCCCTCGCCGTGTACGGCGCGGGCGTCGTCCAGCTGCCGAACCTCGAGCATCTCCTGATCCAGGTCGGCGAGACGCTCGGCCAGTGGACGTACCTGCTCGTCGGCGCGCTCGCGTTCCTCGAGACCGGGGCGTTCGTCGGGCTGCTGGCGCCGGGCGAGACGGCGATGATCCTGGGCGGCGTCGTCGCGGGCCAGGGTCAGATCTCCGTCACGACGCTGATCGCGATCGTGTGGGCGGCCGCGGTCGCGGGCGACTGCGTCAGCTACGAGCTGGGCCGGCGCCTGGGCCGCGGCTTCCTGGTGCGCCATGGCCCGCGCTTCCAGATCACTCCGGAGCGCCTCGAGAAGGTGGAGGGCTTCTTCGCGAGCCACGGGGGCAAGACGATCTTCGTCGGCCGATTCGTCGGGCTGGTCCGCGCGGTCGCTCCGTTCCTCGCGGGCTCGGGCGGCATGCCGTTCCGCCGCTTCCTGCCGTTCGACGTGCTCGGCGCGGGGCTCTGGGCGACGACCTTCATCCTGCTCGGCTATGCGTTCTGGCAGAGCCTGGGCCAGGTGCTCGACATCGCCAAGCGGGGCGCCTTCGGCCTGGGGGTCGTCATCACCGTCGTCGTCGCGATCGTCTGGGCGGTGCGCCGGCTGCGCGACGAGCAGCGCCGGCACGAGGTCGAACGTCGGCTGGAGGCGGCGCTCGACCGGCCGGGCCTGCGTCTCCTGCGGCCGCTCGTGCGCTGGGCGCGCGGTCCGGCCCGCTTCTTCCTGCAGCGCCTGACGCCGGGCGAGCTCGGCCTGGAGCTGACGACGCTCCTGGCGATCGCCGCCGTCGGGTCGTTCGGGCTGTTCGGCTACTGGGTCGCGATCATCCAGCACGGAGGCGGCGCGCTCGACGGGACCGTGAACCGCTGGGCGGTGGAGCTCGCGATGCCGTGGACGACCGACGTCGCGAAGCTGCTCACCACGCTCGGCGATCCGCTGCTCGTCGAGAGCGTCTGCGCGGTCGCGGTGATCGCGCTGCTTGCCGCGCGGCGGACCCTCGAGGCGGTCGTCGTCGGCGGCGGGATGCTGCTGACGGTCGGCGTCGTCCAGGCCGGCAAGCAGATCGTGGATCGGGATCGGCCGGACAACGCCCTGGTCGACGCGGCCGGCAGCGCGTTCCCGTCGGGGCATGCCGCCTACGCGATGGCGTGGGTCGCGCTCGCGGTCGTCGCCGTGCGGGTCGTGCCGGCCCTGCGGGGGCGCTGGTGGCTCGTGGGTCTCGCGAGCGTCGTTGCCGCTCTCGTCGGGGTCACGCGGCTCGTGCTGCGTGCGCACTGGCTGTCCGACGTGCTCGGCGGCTGGGGAGCCGGTGCGATGTGCTTCTCGCTCGTCGCGATCGCGGCGCTGATCGTCGCGTTCGTGCGCGAGAATGGGCGTCGACGTTCGCAGAGCGCATGAGCAACGAGTCGATCATCCTCCTGGTCGCCGCGTGCAGCGGTGTGTTCGCGCTGGCTGCCTGGGTCGGCCTGCTCGCGATCCCGGCCTGGCAGTCCTACTCGCGGGCCTGGGAGCGGGTCGCCGCGGTCTTCCTGTCGCTGTACGTGGTGGCGGCCTTCCTCGTCGTGGGCGTCGGGCTCGGCGCGCTCGTCGTCTGGCTGTGGGCGAGCTGAGGCCGGTGCCCTGACGGCGCCGGCGCGCGGGCGCGGGCGCGGGCGGGCGAGGCCGGGTCCGGCGGACGCGGGGGGCGATGGTCGTGCCGGCGGGGCGCTCCGCGGCGGCGCGCCTAGAATCCACGCCATGTCCACCCCGGCGCAGGGCGCGCCGGCGCGGCTGGACCTCGAGGCGCTCGACGCGATCAGCGACGCCGTCGAATCGGGCGCCGGGCTGCCCGAGGTCGTCCGCGCCGCAGCGCGCGCCCTCGAAGCGAGCCTCGCGCTCAGCGATCGCGCTGGGCGGGTGCTCGCGGTCGCAGCGCGCTCGACCGCCGACGAGCAGGCGCTGCTGGCCGGGCGGGAGGGCGTCGTGCTGCTCGACCTGCGGGTCGCCGACGAGCAGGTCGGCACGCTGCGGATGCGCTCCCGAGCCGAGCCGGACCCGACGATCGTGCGGCTGGTCACCGCGCTCGTCGCCTCCGAGCTGGAGCGTGTGCGCGCGCCTCAGCGCGCGTCGGCTCAGGCGGCCGCCACCTTCCTGGGCGCGCTCCTGGCGCGCGAGCTGGACGGCGCGGAGGCGATCGCGCATGCCGCCGAGGAGATCGGCCTCGACGTGGCGGGCGGCGCGAGCGTCGTCGTCGTCCGCGTGCACGCTCATGTCGCCGCCGACGAGGGTCGCCCCGCGCGCGTCCTTGCGCTCGTCGAGCGCGGTGCGCTCGCCACGGTCCCCGGCTCGATCGCCGCGCTCGCCGAGCGCCGCGACCTGCCGGGGGACGAGGTCGTCGTGCTGCTTCCGTCGGGCGACGGCGAGCAGGCGACGAGAGCCGCCGAGAGCATCCGGCGGGAGCTCGAGAGCGGCCTCAGCGGCCACACGTTCGCGATCGGCCGCAGCCGCCCGTGCGAGGCGGGCGACCTGCGCCGCGCGGCGAGCGAGGCCCTGCTCGCGGCGAACGTGGCCGACGGCGATGCCGACCGCCGCACGCTCTCGTTCGACGAGACCGGCGCCTACCGGCTGCTGCTGTCGGCGATGGCCGACGACCCGGAGGAGCTGCAGCGCTTCTACGCCGAGACGGTCGAGCCGCTCGTCACCTACGACGAGCAGTACGGAACGGATCTCGTCACGACGGTCGAGACGTTCCTCGAGGCCGACGGCAACATCGCCGGCACCGCGCAGCGGCTGTTCACGCACCGCCACACGATCCGCTACCGGCTCGAGCGGGTCCGCGAGCTCTCGGGGCTCGACGTCGGCTCCTCCGACGGGCGCGAGAAGCTCAGCCTCGGCCTGAAGGCGATGCGGGTGCTCGGCGTTGCGCGGCGGGGGCATCCGTAGCGCGCCCTGACGCGCGGCCCGTCGCCATCGGCTACAACGTTGCCATGTCGAACTGGATCGATAAGCGCCGCGAGTCCAGGCGGCCGGTCGAGGAGGCCGGCGGCGGCGAGTCCGAGGGCTTCGAGCAGGCCGAGCGCGAGCTCGTCGAGCGCGCGGAGAACTGGGAGGGCCGTTCGCCCGAGCACGACGCCTTCCCCACCGAGGATGCGGCCGCCGCCGACGCCGAGTACGGCGAGGCCGACCACGAGGGCGAAGCGGAGTAGCCCGAGGGCGAGGCAGCGCGCCGTCCCAGCCGTCCCGCGAGAGCGCGTATCGTCTCCACGGCGGCGCCGACCGCTTCGGAGCCCAGACGGTGGGGGGTGGTGTAATGGCAGCACGACGGCCTTTGGAGCCGTGAGGTCGGGGTTCGAATCCCTGCCCCCCAGTGGCCGTTCCCTGCCGCCGAGCAGCATCGCGGGCGGCCGACTACGATGACCCGGTGAGCGCGCCGGTCGCCCTCATCCTCGCCGCCGGTCAGGGCACGCGCATGCGCTCGTGCACGCCGAAGGTTCTCCACGATCTCTGTGGCAGGCCGCTGATCGCCTGGCCGGTCGCGGCTGCGCGCGCCGCCGGAGCCGGCCGGATCGTCGTCGTCGACGCGCCCGCGCGTCCGCTCGACGGGCGGCTGGCGGACGACGTCGAGATCGTCGTCCAGCCCCAGCCGAACGGCACCGGCGGAGCGGTCCGTGCCGCCGCGGGGGCGCTCGAGCGCGACGTCGACGTGATCGTCCTCAGCGGCGACGTGCCGCTGGTCTCGGCGCAGGCGCTCTCCGACCTGCTGAGCGCGCACGCCCGTTCCGGCGCCGCCGCGACGCTCGCCAGCACCGTCCTCGACGACCCGGCCGGCTATGGGCGGGTCGTGCGGGCGCCGGACGGCTCGCTGGAGCGGGTCGTGGAGACGAAGGAGCCCGGCGACGCGACCCCCGAGGAGCTCGCGATCGGCGAGGTGAACACCGGCATCTACGTCTTCGACGGCGGGGCGCTGCTCGACGTGCTGGAGCGCCTTCGGCCCGACAACGCCCAGGGCGAGCTGTACCTGCCCGACGCGCTGGCGCTGCTGCGCGACGGCGGGGCCCGCGTCGACGTCCAGCTCGTCGACGATCCGGCGCTCGTGCTGGGCGTCAACGACCGCGTGCAGCTCGCCCAGGTGCGCGAGCTCTGCCGGCGTCGGATCATCGAGGACCATCAGCGAGCCGGGGTCGACGTCGTCGACCCCGGCTCGACGATCATCGATGCCGACGTCGAGCTGGGCCGCGATACGGTCGTCGAGCCGTTCACCGTGCTGCGCGGTGCCACGCGAGCGGGGGAGCGCTGCAGGATCGGGCCCGGGACGACGCTCACCGACATGACGCTCGGTGACGACGTCGTCGTGCTCCACACCTACGGGGTGCAGGCCGACCTGCACGACGGCGTCCAGGTCGGCCCGTTCGCCTACCTGCGCCCGGGGACGGTCGTGCGCGCCGGCGCCAAGATCGGCACGTTCGTCGAGGTCAAGAACTCCGACATCGGCACCGGCACGAAGGTGCCGCACCTGTCGTACGTCGGCGACGCCGACGTCGGCCCGGGCACGAACCTCGGCGCCGGCACGATCACCGCCAACTACGACGGACGGCACAAGCACCGCACGACGATCGGCACCGGCGTGAAGGGCGGCGTGCACGTATCGCTCGTCGCGCCCGTCGAGCTCGGCGACCATTCGTGGACGGCCGCCGGCTCGGTCGTCACGAAGGACGTTCCGGCGGGCGCGCTGGGGATCGCGCGCGAGCGCCAGCGCAACCTCGAGAACTACGACGAGCGCCGCCGCGAGTCCGCCGCGAGCGAGCCGCTCGCGGCCGGTGAGCCCTGATGACCGCGCAGACGCCTATCCTCTCCCGCGCCCAGCGGTCGCAGACCGAGCCGAGCATGACAACCAGCCTCCCGATCGACTACGACAAGCGGCTGATGCTGTTCTCCGGGCGCGCCAACCCGGAGCTGGCCGCGAAGATCGCCGCGCGCCTCGACGTGGAGCTGGGCCCGGTGACGCTGCGCACGTTCTCCAACGGGGAGGTCTACTGCCGCTTCGAGGAGTCGATCCGCGGCGCCGACGTGTTCATCGTCCAGCCGACCTGCGGCAACCTCGCGACCGGCGTCACCGCGAACGACTCGCTGATGGAGCTGCTCGTCATGATCGACGCGGCCGTCGGCGCCAGCGCCCACCGCGTCATCGCGGTGACGCCGTGGTACGGCTACTCCCGCCAGGACAAGAAGTCCGCTCCGCGCGAGCCGATCAGCGCACGGCTGGTCGCTCACATGCTCGAGGCGGCCGGGGCCGACCGCGTCCTGACGATGGACCTCCACGCCGGCCAGGTGCAGGGCTTCTTCCAGATCCCCGTCGACCACATGACGGCGATGATGATGCTCACGCAGTACTTCGAGGACCTCGGCCTGCAGGATCTCGTCGTCGTCTCGCCTGATGCGGGGCGCGTGAAGCTCAACAAGAAGTTCGCCTCGAAGATCGGCGCCGAGCTGGCGATCCTCGACAAGGAGCGCCCCGCGCAGCAGGTGGCGGAGATCGGCTACGTCATCGGCGACGTGCGCGGCAAGACCGCGGTGATCGTCGACGACATGATCGACACCGCCGGGACGCTGCGGGCCGCGGCGCAGACCGTGCTCGACGCCGGTGCCTCGCGCGTCTACGCGGCCGCGACGCACGCGGTGCTGAGCGGCAACGCGTACGAGAACCTCGCTGCCGCCGGCTTCGAGCAGATCGTCGTGACCGACACGATCCCGCTGCGGCCCGGCGCGCCGGACAACATCCGCGTGCTGTCGTGCTCCGACCTGCTGACCGACTCGATCCGCCGGATCTTCACCGACGACTCGGTGAGCGAGGTCTTCGGCGGCGAGAACCAGCTCTTCTGATCGGCGCCGGCCCGTCGCGCCGCGCAGGACGCGCGAGCGTTGCGAGGACCGGCTCCTGCGATCAGCGCCCGCCGATCACGAAGCCGCGCTCGACGAGCGCCTCCACGGCGCGCTCGAAGCCGGCGAAGTCGCGGCCCATCAGGTGGTCGAGCGGCCGGCCGGCGGGTCCCGTGGTGCGCACCCAGCGGCGCAGGACCCCGGGGCCGAGCGCGCCCTCCGGCTCGTCGGTCAGCGCCAGCAGGATCCCGAGCTCGGGTCGGTGGCGCAGCTCGCCGCCGATCAGCGCGATCGGGTCGACGTCGAGGATCCGGCAGAGCTCCTCGTCGGTGAGGCCGAGGCGCTGGGCCAGCCGTGCGGCGGGTGGATCCATCCCGGCCGCGATCAGCGTGCGCGCGGCTCGATGCGCGGGGCGGGCTTGGGGCGCTCCTCGCCGGGCCAGAACCCGGTGACGTGTCGGAAGCCGCTCGCGGCGGCGCGGCTGAGCGCGGCGACCGTGACGGCGACGAGCGAGGCGCGCAGCGCGGCGGCGCCCAGCACCTGCGGCCAGCTGGCGCGCTCCGTCGTCGCGGTCGGCGCCTCGGTGCCGTAGCGATGCGCCCAGAAGCCCTCGAACGCCCGGTTGCCGACCTTGCCGCCGACGACGGCCCCGACCAGGACGCCGATCGGCTTGAAGATGAGGTTCGCGATCACCGCGCAAGCCTATCCGCGGTCGGCGCGCATCCGCCGGCCGGGGATGCCGGTCGACGTGGCGCCGGCGCGTCGTTTGGAACGTGGCTGCAGAAACCCAGCCCATACCTGAGCTTCTGCAGCCACAACTCCCGGAGGCGTGTCGCTCTCAGGGCGCGACGGGCGCGACGCGTCTGGGTGGGTGGTTCCGCGGCCCGCGGCCACCGTCCGATCTCCGACGAGACCCTCTACGCCCGCGGATCGCGGACGCCCCGCGACAGAACCGTGCCGCGTTCGTCCGTCGCCGCCGCGTCCGGAACGTGGCTGCAGAAACCCAGCCCATACCTGAGCTTCTGCAGCCACAATTCCCGGAGGCGTGTCGCTCTCAGCTCGGGGCGTATCGCATCCTCCCCTCCAACGCCACGGTGCGCGCACCCTGCACGGCCTGCGCACGCGCCTGGCCTGCGCACACGCCTGGCCTGCGCACACGCCTGGCCTGCGCATACGCCTGGCCTGCGCACACGCCTGGCCTGCCGCTTCCTCGCGCTCGCCGCCGCCGTCGCGCTCAACCACCGACGCGGCCTCCCCAGCCGCTCCCTGGCCCAATACACCACCTGAGCCCGTGGAACTACTCGTCTAGGCTGCCGGACGTGACCGTAGGCCGCGTGCTGCTCCTCGCCCTCGGCGTCGCGCTGTTCCTGCTCGGCTCGCTGGTGCTGGCGCTGTGGCTGACCGGGGAGAACCGGGAGCGGGCGGTCGTGACGCGCGTGCTGCGAGCGCAGGCGGCGGGCGACGGCGCGGCGATGACCTCGCTGCTCGAAGGTTGCCGCCGTGACGGCGGCTGCCGGGCCGCGACGCGGCGGCTCGCGCGGATGCTGCGCCGGCCCGGCGAGGTGCGGATCGTCGGCTACGACTCGGCGACCGCTCACGCGCTGCTGGCCGAGCGCGGTCCGACGCGCGTCGCCTGGATGACTGGGGCGGGCTCGCCGCCGGTCATCCAGTGCCTCGACGTCGAGCGCCTCGGCCTGCCGCTGCTCGGCGGCCGCGTCGTCGCGCATCGGATCGGGCCGCGGATCGCGGGGACGGCCTCGTGCCCGCGTTGATCGCCGTCGCCGCCGCGACGCTGGTGCTGCTCGTCGCCGCGCCCGCGGCGACGGCGACGCCGGCCGTGCCCGGCGGCGCAGCGCCCACTCCCGCGGCGGCGGCCGGCTCGCCGCAGGGCCCGGCCACGGTCGCACCCGGGGGCCCGGCACCCGCGGCCACGGCGACGCCGGTCGCACCCGGGGGCCCGGCGTCCGCAGCCGGCGTGCCGCGCGGCCCGGTACCCGCAGCCGGCGTGCCGCGTGGCCCGGCGTACGCGGCTACGACGCCCTCTGCGCGCGTCCTCTACGAGCAGGGGCCATCCGGTCGCTACCTGCTCGACGGCACGTGGCTGTTCCGCGCCGACCCGGCGCTCGCCGGGGAGCGGCTGCGCTGGCAGTCGACCTCGTCGACGGCGGGATGGGCCCGCACGAGCGTGCCGAACGCCTGGAACGCGACCGATGAGAGCCTCGCCTCCTACCTCGGCGCGGTCGGCTGGTACCGGCGCGACTTCCGGCTGCCCAGCCGCGATCCGGGGCTCTCCTGGGTCGTGCGGTTCGAGTCCGTCAACTACCGGGCCCGCGTCTGGCTCAACGGGCGCCTACTCGGTCGGCACGCGGTCGCGCAGATCCCGTTCGAGCTGCGCCTGCCGCGTGGGCTGCTGCGGCGGGACGCGGTCAACCGGCTCGTCGTGCGGGTCGACAGCCGCCGTGGGCCGTCCGACCTGCCGCCGCAGAAGCTCGACGTCCGGGGTCGCCCGCAGGGCGGCTGGTGGAACTACGGCGGGATCCTGCGCGAGGTCTACCTGCGCCGCGTCGCGGATCTCGATCTGGCCGACGTCGGCGTCAGCGTTCGGCTGCCCTGCGCCCGTTGCGCGGCGACGGTACGCTGGGAGGTGCTGGCGCGCAACCTCGGCACGCGCACGCGATCCGCGACGCTGACGTCGCGTCTGGGCGCGCGCCGCGTCGCGCTCGGTCGCATCAGCCTCGCTCCCGGGGCACAGCGGAAGGTCACGCGCTCGGTGCGCCTGACGGCGCCCCGGCTCTGGTGGCCCGACCGGCCGGCGCTGTACGAAGCGTCCGTCACCGCCGGCGACGGTGCGCGAGTGCTGCAGCGCGTCGTCAGGAGAATCGGCATTCGCTCGGTGCGCGTCGACGCCGGCGGGCTACTGAGGCTCAACGGGCGCCGGCTCGACGTCCGCGGCTTCGGCCTGCACGAGGACTCGCGCGAGCACGGCTTCGCGATCGACAACCGAGTCCGCGACGCGCAGCTCGGCTGGGCGCGCGAGCTCGGCGCGACGATGCTGCGGGCCCACTATCCGCTGCACCCGCACACGCTGGAGCGCGCCGACGCGCTCGGGCTGCTCGTCTGGTCCGAGGTGCCCGTCTACCAGCTCGAGTCGAGCGACTTCGCGAAGCCGTCCGTGCGCCGCGCCGCGGTCGCGCTTGTCGCCGCGAACGTGCGCGAGAGCCGCTCGCACCCGTCGATCGCGCTGTGGTCGCTGGGCAACGAGCTGAGCGCGCGGACCGGGCCGGCGTTGTCGCGGTACCTGACCGACGCGGCGGCGGCCGCAAGGGCGGTCGACCCGACGCGGCCGGTCGCGCTGGCCGTCTCCGGAGCTCCGACGGTCGGCTGCCAGAGCGGCTACGAGCCGCTCGACGTCGTAGGGATCAACGACTACTTCGGCTGGTACCCGGGCGCGACCGGGCTGATCGCCGACCGCGACCTGCTCGGCGACTACCTCGACTCGATGCGCCGCTGCCTGCCTCGCAAGGCGCTGATCGTCAGCGAGTTCGGCGCGGAGGCGAACCGCAGCGGTCCTGTCGAGGAGCGCGGCACGTACGAGTTCCAGAGCGACTGGATCGACTACCAGCTCGGCGTGTTCGCCCGGCGACCATGGCTGTCCGGTGCCATCTACTGGGCGCTGCAGGAGTTCCGCGTGCGCCCGGGCTGGGACGGCGGCAATCCCCGGCCCGACCCGCCGATCCACGAGAAGGGCCTCGTGACGTTCGACGGGCAGCGCAAGCCCGCCTTCTCGCTCGTCCGTGAGCGCTTCCGCGCCACGCGCCAGGTCGATCGCTGAGCGGCGGGTGTCTCCGGCGTCCGACGCGCGGCTCGTCCGATGCGCCGCGCTGCTCCCGCGTGAGGCTGCGCCGGTCGCCGGCGCCTCGTCGTCACGGGACGGGAGCTCGATCGCGAGCGCGGCCGGGGCGCGCTTCCTGCTACCTTCGTCAGCCGCCATGGCCAAGGAACAGACCACCACGCTCACCGTCTTCCCACGCTCGGTCGAGGGCTCGCGCGCGACGCGCCGCCTGCGCCGCGAGGGGAAGGTCCCGGGAGTGCTCTACGGGCGCGGCGGCGAACCGCTGCCGCTCTCCGTCGACGCGCGCGATCTGCGCCTGGCGCTTCAGGCGACCGGTGCGGTGATCGAGCTGACGCTCGACGGCAAGTCGACTCCCGCGGTTCTCAAGGAGGTCCAGCGCCACCAGGTCCGCGGGGAGACCACGCACGTCGACTTCCTGCGCGTCGACCTCAGTAAGCCGATCCACGCGATCGTGCCGCTCGAGCTGACCGGCGGCGACGACGCCCCGGGAGTCCGTGAGGGCGGGATCCTCGACCAGCAGCTGCGTGAGCTGAACATCGAGGCGCTGCCGAACGACATCCCGGAGTCGATCGAGCTCGACGTCTCAGGACTCGAGATCGGCGGCGTCGCGACGCTTGAGGGCGTGAGCCTCCCCGCCGGCGTGACGCTGCTCGAGGAGCTCGAGATCGTCGTCGCGGCGGTGCTCGCACCGCGCCTGCGCGCCGAGGGCGAGGAGGGCATCGAGCAGGAGACGGCCGTTGTCGGCGAGGCGCAGGCCTCGGCTGGGGGTGGCGAGGAGCTCGAGCCCGGCGAGTAGCCCGGTGCGCTCGATGATCGCGTGCGACGCCCGTCCTCCGGCGCGGCGCCCGTGGACTGGCTGATCGTCGGCCTGGGCAACCCCGGCGCCCGCTACGAGCGCACGCCGCACAACGTCGGCTTCCAGGTCGTGGCCGAGCTTGCCGGGCGCTGGGGGCTGGGGCAGCCCAAGAAGCGCTTCGGCGGGCTGATCGCGGAGGGTCGTGCCGGCTACACCGGGCCGCGCGTCGCCTTGCTGCAGCCCCTCACGTACATGAACGAGTCGGGCTCGTCGGTCGGCCCGGCGCGCGGGGCGATGAAGGTCGATCTCGACCGCGTGCTCGTCGTCCACGACGACATCGACCTGCCGTTCGGCGAGATCCGTCCACGGCTCGGCGGCGGGCTCGCGGGTCACAACGGCCTGAAGTCGCTGCGCCGCGGTCTTGGCTCCGCGGACTTCGGCCGCGTGCGGATCGGCGTCGGACGGCCCGAGTCGACCGATCCGGAGATCGTGGCCGCGTACGTCCTGGGTCGTTGGCGCCAGTCGCCGGCGCAGGTTGCCGATCTGGTGCGCGATGCCGCGGACGCCACGGAGCGCGTCGTGCAGGGCGAACTGGATCTGCCCGAGCGCTGAACCGCCCTTCGCGGCGCCGCACGCTATCGTCGCAAGAGGGTCCGGCCGCGCGGCAGCGCGGCCGCTCGCCGTGCCCGCCCGATGTCCCTGCGCCCGCTCCTCTCCCAGCTCCAGCACGACCCCGACGGCGCCCGACTGGCCCGGGACGGCGGCACGGCGTTCGTCTCCCAGGCGCTGCGCCCGTACGTCGTCGCGGCGCTGCTCGACGGAGTCGACGGGGCCCAGGCCGCCGGCCGGCCGGCGATCGTCGTCGCCGGCGACGATCGTCAGGCGCAGGAGCTGGCCGCCGACCTTCGAGCCTGGCTGGCCCCGCGACCGGTGCGCTTCTCGCCGAGCCGTGGCGTCGCCTACGAGTCGCATCTCGCTCCGCCGCCCCACCTCGTCGGCCTGCGCGTCGCGGCGCTCGACGCGCTGCTCGCATGGCGCGGCGGCGAGGGGGACGGCACGGCCGGCGCCGAGCCGCCCGTCGTCGTCGTCTCGGCCGTCGCGCTGTCCGAGAAGGTGCCCGACCCCGAGCTGCGCCCGCACGGCCTGCGCCTTCGCCGCGGCGATCTGATCGACCTCGACGAGACCGCCGACGCGCTCGTCGCCGCCGGCTACGAACGCGTCGACCAGGTGGATGAGCGCGGCCAGTTCGCGATCCGCGGCGGGATCCTCGACCTCTACCCGGCGACCGAGGACCACGCCGTCAGGGTCGACCTGTTCGACATCGAGATCGAGTCGCTGCGCGCCTTCTCGACGTTCACCCAGCGATCGCTCGCCGACCTCGACGAGATCGAGATCGCGCCCGCCGCCGAGCTTGCCGCCGAGCACCGCGAGCTGGCCGAGATCGCCGCGCTGAGCGACGCCGCCGAGCGGCCCGACATTGCCGAGCTGCTGCCGACCGACCGCTTCCACGCGCTGCTCGACCTGATCCCGGCGGACGCCGCCGTGCTCGTCGCCGCCGACGAGGAGCTCGTCCCGGCGCTCGCCGACCACTGGCAGGACGTCTGCGCGGCGTTCCACGACGACGACGCCCACGAGCTGTACGTCTCACCCGACGGCGTCCTTGCCGCGCTGGCCCAGCGTGCCCGGATCCGCCTCAGCTCGCTCTCCGCCGGCCAGGAGATCGAGCTGCGCGCCCAGGCGGCCGACGTCGGCGCGCGCTCGATCGCCGAGGCCGAGCCGGCGCTCGAGCAGCACGTGCGCTCGGGCTACAGGACGGTCGTCACGTTCGCGCGGCGGGGTGAGGGCGAGCGCGCCGCGTACAACCTCGCGCGGCTGCGGGCGACGTGGCTCGAGGACGAGTCGGCCATCGCGCCTCACCCGCCGGGCGAGGGCTCGCTGCGCTTCGCCGGTGCGGCGCTGCGCCAGGGCTTCATCGCGCCGGGCCTGTCGCTCGCCGTCATCCCCGAGCACCGCCTGTTCCGCCGCCGGCGCGCCGAGCGGACCGGCGGGCGGAGCGCCGCGCAGCGCCGCCGCGGGCGGCTCGCGTCGTTCACCGAGCTGCGGGCCGGCGACATCGTCGTGCACGAGGACCACGGCCTGGCGTGCTTCGCGGGCTTCGACACGAAGACCGTCGGCGGGGTCACGCGCGACTACCTGGAGCTCGAGTACGCCGGCACCGACAAGGTGTTCATGCCGGTCGACCAGCTCGCCAAGATCACCCGCTACGTCGGCGCCGGCGCTGTCCACCCGCCGCTGTCGAAGCTCGGCGGCAAGGCATGGGAGGCGCTCAAGTCGCGCGCCCGACGAGCCGCCCAGGAGCTCGCGGGGGAGCTGCTCAACCTCTATGCCGAGCGTCGCCGCCGCAGCGGCTACGCCTTCCCCTCGGACAGCGCGTGGCTGGCGGAGTTCGAGGGCCGCTTCCCCCACCGCGAGACCGCCGACCAGGCTGAGGCGATCGACGCGGTCAAGGCCGACATGGAGCGCCCGCAGCCGATGGACCGGCTGATCTGCGGCGACGTCGGCTACGGCAAGACCGAGGTCGCCCTGCGCGCCGCGTTCAAGGCCGCCGACGACGGCAAGCAGGTGCTCGTCCTGGCACCGACGACGATTCTCGCCCAGCAGCACTTCGGCACGTTCGCGGAGCGGCTGCGCGACTACCCGTTCACGGTCGACGTCGTCAGCCGCTTCCGCTCGGCGAAGGAGCAGCGCGAGGTCGTCGCGGCGTTCAACGACGGCAAGGTGGACATCCTGATCGGCACCCACCGGCTGCTCGGGCGCGACATACGCCCGAAGGATCTGGGCCTGCTGGTCGTCGACGAGGAGCAGCGCTTCGGGGTCGCACAGAAGGAGCTGATACGCCAGCTGCGGCTGCGGGTCGACGTGATCGCGATGAGCGCGACGCCGATCCCGCGAACGCTGCAGATGTCGCTCGCCGGGATGCGCGACATCAGCGTGATCGAGACGCCGCCGGAGGGTCGCCGCCCGGTCAAGACGTACGTCGGCGACTACGACGAGCAGCTCGTTCGCCAGGCGCTCCTGCGTGAGCAGGCCCGGGGCGGGCAGAGCTTCTTCCTGCACAACCGCGTCGAGTCGATCGACGAGACCGCCGAGCGGCTGCGGGGCCTCTGCCCCGATCTACGCTTCGAGGTGGCGCACGGCCAGCTCGACGAGGCCGAGCTCGAGCGGCGGATGATGACGTTCCTGCGCGGCGACGCGGACGTGCTCGTCGCGACGAGCATCATCGAGTCGGGCATCGACATCCCGCAGGCCAACACGCTCGTCGTCGAGCGCGCCGACATGTTCGGGCTCAGCCAGCTCTACCAGATCCGCGGCCGCGTCGGGCGCAGTCGCGAGCGCGCCTACGCCTACCTGCTCTATCCGAGCTCCGCCGCGCTGACCGAGGAGGCGATGAAGCGCCTCAGCGCGCTCTCGGACTACACGGAGCTCGGCGCCGGCTTCAAGATCGCGATGCGCGACCTCGAGATCCGCGGCGCCGGCAACCTGCTCGGCGACGAGCAGTCCGGCCACGTCGCGGCACTCGGCTTCGAGCTCTACCTGTCGATGCTCGACGAGGCCGTGAGCGCGGCGGGACCGCCCGAGGGCGAGGAGCAGGCGTTCGAGCCGGTCAGGCTCGACGTCAACGTCGACGCGTACGTGCCGGCCGACTACATCCCCTACGAGGCGGCCAAGATCGACGTGCACCGCCGTGTGGCGGCGGCGCGTGAGGTCGCCGACCTCGCCGAGCTGCGCGACGAGCTGGAGGACCGCTTCGGCCCGCTGCCGGTGCCGCTGGAGAGCCTCATCGCCCTCCAGCAGGCTCGCATCAAGCTGGGTCAGGCGGGCGCGCGGGCCGTGTCCATCCGCCAGGGCCGTATGGCCGTGACGCCGATCGATCTCGACGAGGCGCGCCAGGCGCGGCTCCGCGAGGAGCTGCCCGAGGCCCGCTACGAGCCTGGCCGGGAACAGGTCTCGCTGCGCGTCCCGGACGAGCCGCATGAGCGTGTGCCGGTGGTCGTGCGCGCCGCCGACGCGCTGTTGTCGACCGTCCGCGCCGCGGCCTGAGCGGCGGCGCCGTGCTCGGTCGGCGCGCAGGCGCCATGCACCTCATACACTGCGAGCCGCGATGTCGAAGATCCTTCGTAGTGCCATGGCGCTGGGCGCCGTTTTTTTCGCTGTCGGCCTGACCGCGTGCGGGGGCGTCCCCGACAGCGCGGTGCTGAAGGTCGACGGGCAGACCGTCTCCAAGGAGGCCTTCGACAACTGGATGGGCATCGCCGCCTCCGCGGCCGGCCAGCAGGGCGGCTCCAGCGTCGTGCCCGACCCGCCCGGCTACGAGAAGTGCGTCGCCGCTCTGAAGGCGGCGGCCCCGGCGCCGGTCAAGGGGCAGCCCAAGCCGACGGACAAGCAGTTCGAGACGCAGTGCAAGCAGCAGTACACGCAGCTCAAGGACCAGGTCATGACGTTCCTGATCCGCTCTCAGTGGCTCGAGGCGGAGGCGAAGAAGCAGGGCATCGAGCTGTCCGACGCCGCCGTCAAGAAGGAGCTCGACAAGGCTCGCAAGCAGGCGTTCCCGAAGCCCGCCGACTACCAGAAGTTCCTCAAGGACTCCGGGCAGACCGAGGCCGACCTGCTCTTCCGCCAGCGCACGCAGATGCTCGAGCAGAAGGTCACCGAGAAGGTCAACAAGAGCGCAGGGAGCGTGACCGCCGCGGACGTGACGGCCTACTACGCGAAGAACAAGGACAAGCAGTTCACCCAGCCGCAGACCCGCGATCTGCGGGTCGTCCTGACCTCGAGCGAGAAGCAGGCGCAGGAGGCCAAGCAGGCGCTCGAGTCCGGTGAGTCGTGGGCGAAGGTCGCGAAGCGCTACTCGAAGGACCCGACGTCGAAGAGCAGCGGCGGCAAGCTGAGCGGCGTCCAGAAGGGCCAGGGCGAGAAGGCCTTCGACGACGCGGTCTTCAAGGCGCCGCCGAACCGGCTGGAGGGCCCCGTCAAGACGGCCGACGGCTGGTACGTCTTCGAGGTCACCAAGGACACCGCGGCCAAGACCCAGCCGCTGACCAAGGACCTCGAGGCATCGATCAAGCAGATCGTCCAGTCCGAGCGCCAGCAGGCCGCCCTGACCAAGTTCGGCAAGGACTACCAGGAGCGCTGGCGCGACAAGACCGAGTGCCAGAAGGACTTCGTCGTCCCCGACTGCTCGAACTCGAAGAAGACCTCGACCGAGAAGGCACCGCCCGGCGCGGCGACCGAGAGCGCGCCCACCACCACGCAGACCACGACCGGCGGCTGACGGAGCGCGGGGTGGGCCGCGCCGAGACCGAGGCGGCGCTCGGGCGGCTCGACGAGCTGACCCGTCGGCTGCGCCGCGAGTGCCCGTGGGACCGCGAGCAGGACGAGCGCTCGATCGTCCCGCACACCGTCGAGGAGGCCTACGAGCTCGCCGACGCGGCCAACGCCGGTGACGACGAGAAGCTGCTCGACGAGCTCGGCGACGTCCTCTTCCAGGTCCACTTCCTCTCGCTGCTGCTCGAGGAGCGCGGCGCGGGCGATCTGGCCCAGGTGGCCGAGCACTGCCGGCGCAAGCTGATCCGCCGCCATCCGCACGTCTTCGGCGACGAGGCCGACCTCGTGCGCGACGCGAGCGACGTGCTGCACAGGTGGGATGCGATCAAGCGCGAGGAGCCGGGGCGCGAGCCGGGCCTCTTCGGCGAGGTGCCCGAGGGCCTGCCGGGCCCGCTCCTTGCGCGCAAGGTGCAGCGCCGCGCGGCGTCGAGCGGCTTCGACCAGGACTCGCCCGAGCCGCTGCTCGCCGGCCTGGAGGCTCAGGTCGAGCAGCTCGCCGATGCGGCCGGCGCCGGCGCGCCGCGCGAGTCGCTCTTCGCCGAGGTCGGGGACGTCCTCTTCGCCGCGGTCAACGTCGCACGCAAGCTGAAGGTCGACCCCGAGCTCGCGCTGCGCGCCTCGAGCAACCGCTTTCGCAGGCGGATCGAGGCGGCCGAGACGCTCGCCGGGGACGCCGGCCTGCGATGGTCCGCGCTCTCGTTCGACGAGCAGATCCGCTTCTACGCCCAAGCTCGACTCCAGGAGGACAGTCAGTGAGCCAGATCGACCGCGTCCACGCCCGTCAGATCCTCGACAGCCGCGGCAACCCGACCGTCGAGGTCGAGATCGCGCTGCGCTCGGGTGCGCGCGGAAGGGCGGCGGTGCCGTCCGGGGCCTCAACCGGGGAGTTCGAGGCGACCGAGCTGCGCGACGGCGGCGAGGCCTGGGGCGGAAAGGGCGTCACGCATGCGGTCGCGAACGTCAACGGCGAGATCGCCGACGCCGTGCGCGGCATGGAGGCCGTCGATCAGCGCGCACTCGACCGCGCGCTGATCGAGCTCGACGGCACGAGCGCCAAGTCGCGGCTCGGCGCAAACGCGGTACTGGGCGTCTCGCTGGCCGCCGCCCACGCATCGGCCGCCGAGGCGGGCCTGCCGCTCTGGCGTCACCTCGGCGGGGCCGACGCGCACGTGCTGCCGGTGCCGATGATGAACGTCCTCAACGGCGGGGCGCACGCCGACAACGCGGTCGACTTCCAGGAGTTCATGATCGTCCCCTCGGGCGCGGCGTCGTTCTCCGAGGGCCTGCGGATGGGCGCCGAGGTGTTCCACGCCCTGAAGCGCACGTTGAACGAGCGCGGGCTGAGCACGGCCGGCGGCGACGAGGGCGGCTTCGCGCCCGACCTGGCCTCCAACGAGGACGCGCTGCGCGCGCTCGTCGACGGCATCCGGGCCGCCGGCTACGAGCCCGATCGCGACGTGACGATCGCCCTCGACCCGGCTACGAGCGAGATCCTGCGCGACGGCGCGTACGTGCTCGAGCACGAGGGGCGCACGCTGTCGGCCGGCGAGCTGGCGGGCTACTGGGGCGAGATGGCCGAGCGCTATCCGATCGTGTCGATCGAGGACGGCATGGCGGAGGAGGACTGGGACGGCTGGAAGGCGCTCACCGAGCGCATCGGCGGCTCGGTCCAGCTCGTCGGCGACGACCTCTTCGTCACGAACACTGAGCGCCTGCGGCGTGGGATCGAGCTCGGCGTGGCGAACTCGATCCTGATCAAGGTCAACCAGATCGGGACGCTCACCGAGACGCTCGACGCGATCGCGATGGCGCGCGAGGCCGGCTACACGGCCGTCATGTCGCACCGCTCCGGCGAGACGGAGGACACGACGATCGCCGACCTGGCCGTCGCGACCGGCTGCGGGCAGATCAAGACCGGCGCGCCGTCGCGCTCGGATCGCGTCGCGAAGTACAACCAGCTCCTGCGGATCGAGGAGGCGCTCGGTCCCGACGCGAGCTATCCCGGTCGCTCGGTCTTCCGCCGCTGAGAGCGCCAGACGTCCCGGGCGCCGGCGGTCTCCCACCGGCGCCTTCGGGGCGGGCGAGCGCCTCGGGTGGTGCGCCTCGGGTGGTGCGATCGGCGGGCGGCACGCCTTCGCGGCGTGGCCGCAGCAGGCGTGCCGATACGGACGCTGTTGCAGCCAGGATCCTCGGGCGGAGCGTGTCATCGCCGATCGACGGCAGGAGGGCGGCGCCGAGCGACGAATCCAGGCCTGATGGCCGCCCAACGCAGCGCCCGCGCCGCGCCGTCGCAGCGTCGCCCGGCTCACCGCCCGCGCCCGGTCGCCGGCCCGCAGCGCCGCAGCTCGATTCGCTGGGATCGCGTGGGGCGGGTCATGGTCGGTCTCGTGGTGGCGCTCGTCGCGGCCCTCTACGTCCATCCGCTGCTGTCGGTCTGGTCGACGCGCAAGGAGGCGGCCGTGAGGCGTGGCGAGGTCGTGCGCCTGCAGGCCGAGCGGGCGCGTCTCGACCGCCGCGTGCGCGCGCTGCAGAACCCCCGGGCGCTGGAGAAGGAGGCTCGCGCGCTGGGGATGGTCCGCCCCGGCGAGCGCGCGTACGTGATCGAGGGCCTGCCGCGCAAGTGAGCGAGACGGACGGGCTGTCCGGAGTCGGCCCGGGCTCCGGCTAGCCTGGGGCGCTCGTGGCCTACGAGACGACGATCCAGCAGTGGCGGCAGGGTGAGCAGCACGTCGCCAAGGCGCCGCCCGAGCAGCTCCCGGCGCTGCACCGCGTCGAGAATGCGCTGGTCGCCGAGCTTCGCCGCCGTCTGGGCGGCGCGTTCACCGTCGACGAGCTGGTGGGGCTGTACGAGGCCGGCGCGAGCTGGTGCCTGGACCTCGCGGCCAGGATCGCTCCCGGCGCGCCCTGGACCTGGGACGCGCGGGTCGCGGACGCCGCGTTCGCCCGCTACGTGCGGGGGGCCGCCGACTTCGCCGGGGGACGCCGGGTCGACGCGCCCGAGTGAGCGGGCATCGGCTCGACCGAGCCGGCCGCCGGCCCGGGTGAGCCGGCGTCAGGATCCGGCCGCGAGCTCAGTCCTCGTCGGGCTCTTCCTCGCCGCTGCGGCGGATCACGATCTGGTCCTCTTCGATCGTCACCGTGACCGACCGGTGGCCGGCCCAGTGCTCGGCGTAGATCGGATCGTCGGCGACGGCAGGGTCGAGCCACAGCCCGTAGCCCTCCTCACCGTGGTCGAAGGTGCCCTCCAGGGCTCCGGCCGGCGCGGCACGGCGCGTGCGCCCACGACCGCCGCGACGACTGCGGCGGCGCTTCGGCGCCTCGCCCTCCTCGCCGGCCTCAGCCGCCTGCGCCTCCGCCTCGGCCTGCGCGCGGAGCTCCTCCGCCTCTTCCGCGGCGAGCCGCTCCTGCTCCTCGCGGCGGGCCTGCGCCTCGGCCTCGAGCTGCTCGGCGATCAGCGCGTCGTCCTCCGCGCGCAGATCGATTTCAGCGCTGGGCTCCGCCGTTCCTTCGGCGCCCTCCGGAGCGAGCTCGTGCTCCCTCTTGAAGGACTGCACCTGCTGGACCGTGGTTTCGAGCTGGTGAGCGATCCAGGCATCGGTGCGCCCTTGGCGCACCCATGTACGGATCTGGTTGAGCTGGGGCTTCAGAGAGCGTCGTGCCATGCCGCGGGGCAGCCTAGCGGAGCGCGGGGGCCGCGCGGGGCGACGCTCGCACACCGGCTTGCCCGCACGCACCGCAGATCGGTACATTGGGCGACGCGCCCAGGGGGGGCGGCGGGGACAGGCCGTCGAGCGGAGGTCTCAGCAGGATGCTGGTCCTGACCAGGAAGTCTCACCAGAGCATCATGATCGGCGACGACGTCGAGATCTCGGTGCTGTCGGTCGTCGGCGACAAGGTGCGAATCGGCATCCAGGCGCCGCGGGACGTGCCGGTGTTCCGCAAGGAGGTCTATCTCGAGATCCGCCAGGAGCAGGCGGAAGCCGAGACGACGACCGCGCCGGCGCCCGAGCCCGAGGGCTGACCGCCGTCCTTCGCCGACGGGACGTGCCGTCGAGCCCCGGCTCAGCCCATGACGATGTAGAGCGTCTCGAACATCGCGATCGTCACGACGACCGCGGTCGCGATCAGCAGCAGGATGAGCATGACGAAGCGCAGCGTCCCATGCTTGTGCTGGCGCTCCAGGCGCCGCGACGTCGAACGCGCCGCCACGGCACGAACGACCCGCTCGCGCCGGAGTCGATCGGCCCGCGCCTGCTCGACGAAGGCGTCCTCGAAGTCGCGCAGGCTCTGCCGCAAGCGCGTCGCCATCGTCACGAAACCATAGCGGCTGAGCCGCGGCCGGGCCTGGATCCGCGGCGTCCCGAGGACCGTCGCGCCGCGACGTCGTGCGCCGGGGCGCGGGCTTCGCGCCCCGGCGAGACGAGCGATCGCCGTCAGGCGATCGTCACCTCGGGCGAGAGGTAGACGTCCTGGATCGCGTTGAGCAGCGCCACGCCCTCTTCCATCGGGCGCTGGAACGCCTTGCGGCCGGAGATGAGGCCGGTTCCGCCGGCGCGCTTGTTGATGACGGCGGTGCGGACGGCCTCGGCGAGGTCGGTCGCGCCCGACGACGCGCCGCCCGAGTTGATGAGGCCGGCGCGGCCCATGTAGCAGTTGGCGACCTGGTAGCGCGTCAGGTCGATCGGATTGTCGGTCGTCAGCTTGTCGTAGACGAGCTTGCTCGTCTTGCCGTACGAGACGCCGTCGCGGTTCAGCGCCAGGTAGCCGCCGTTGTTCTCCGGCAGCTTCTGCTTGATGATGTCGGCCTCGATCGTCACGCCCAGGTGGTTGGCCTGGCCGGTCAGGTCGGCGGAGACGTGGTAGTCGACGCCGTCGACCTTGAAGGAGCCGTTGCGCAGGTAGCACCAGAGCACGGTGAACATCCCGAGCTCGTGGGCGCGCTCGAACGCCTGGGCGATCTCGACGATCTGCCGGCGCGACTCCTGCGAGCCGAAGTAGATCGTCGCGCCGACGCCCGCCGCGCCGAGCTCGTACGCGCGGTCGACGGAGGCGAACTCGATCTGGTCGTAGGCGTTCGGGTACGAGAGGAACTCGTTGTGGTTGATCTTCACGATAAACGGGATCCGGTGGGCGTAGCGGCGCGCGACCGCTCCGAGGACCCCGACCGTCGAGGCGACGCCGTTGCAGCCGCCCTCGATCGCGAGCCGGACGATGTTCTCCGGGTCGAAGTACGCCGGGTTGGGAGCGAAGCTGGCGCCCCCGGAGTGCTCGATGCCCTGGTCGACGGGGAGGATCGAGACGTAGCCGGTGCCGGCGAGGCGCCCGTGCCCGAACAGCGCCTGGAGGTTTCGCAGCACCTGCGGTGAGCGGTCGCTCGCGATCAGGACCCGTTCGATGAAGTCGGGGCCGGGCAGGTGCAGGCCGTCGGCCGCGATCGTCTCGCAGCGATGGCGTAGCAGGCCGTCGGCGTCGTCCCCGAGGAGCTCCTCGAGGCGGGTGGTTGTCATCTCGGCGGTGGCCACTGTCTCGTGCTCCCGTTCTCGGTCGTGAACTGCTTGACCCCTACGGTACCCCCGATCGCGCGGGCATGCGATCGGGGGGAATCCTCGGATGTCACGGGATGCGGCGGGGTACGCTGCGCGCCATGGAGCACCGCTTCACCGGCCCGAGCTACACGCTCGGGATCGAGGAGGAGCTGATGATCGTCGACGGTGAGCAGTTCGATCTCGTCAATGCGATCGAGGCCCTTCTGGAGGATGCGCCGCAGGGCGAGATCAAGCCGGAGCTGATGGAGTCGGTGCTCGAGATCGCCACCGAGCCCTGCTCCGGCACCGCCGAGGTCGGCCGCCAGCTCCGCGCGCTCCGCGCGCAGGTCCGCGCGAGCGCCGCCGGGCGCGGGCTGACGATCGCCGCCGCGGGCACGCACCCTTTCGCGATGTGGGAGGACCAGCGGATCGTCGGTCGCGAGCGCTACCGCGACATCGTCTCGGCGCTGCGCTTCGTCGCCCGCCAGGAGCTGCTGTTCGGCCTGCACGTGCACGTCGGGGTCGACGACCCGGAGAAGGCCATCCATGTCGCCAACGGCATGCGTGTCCACATCCCCGTGCTGCTCGCGCTGTCGGTCAACTCGCCGTTCTGGCGCGCCGATCTGACAGGCCTGCACTCGACGCGCGTGCCGATCTTCCGCGCGCTGCCGCGTGTCGGCATCCCGCCGACCCACCGGGGCTGGGCCGGCTTCTGCGAGGAGATCGACTTCATGACGCGCAGCGGGGTGATCGACGACTACACCTTCCTCTGGTACGACGTCCGCCCGCACCCGCGGCTCGGCACCGTCGAGATGCGGATGTGCGACAGCCAGACCCGGGTGGAGCACACGCTCGGGCTCGCCGCGCTGATCCAGGCGATGGTCAAGGAGCTGTGTGAGCACTTCGAGGCGGGGCTGCGCCTGTCCTACTACCCCCTGCAGATGCTCGACGAGAACAAGTGGCTGGCGGCGCGGCACGGGATCGACGCGCTCCTGGTCGACCTGCCCAGCGCGGAGCGGGTGAGCGCCCGCGACCTGACGCGCCGGCTGCTGGAGCGGCTGGCGGGCCACGCGGACGAGCTGGGCGGCCTGGCCCACCTGGAAGGGATCGAGGATCTGCTCGCTCACGGCACCGGCTCCGAGCGCCAGATCAAGGTGTACGACGCCAACCGCGACCTTCGAGAGGTGATGAAGGTCCTCGTCGAGCAGACCGGGAGCGGGCTGGGCGAGGCCTGAGCCACGCCGCGCCGGGCCCCCGGCGCGGCCGCCGCGAGCCCGTGCGGGCGCGGGTGCAAGTCGCCGGTGCCGAGCCCGCGGCGGCGGAGTAGCATCAGGGTGGCGATGCCACAGGCGCCCGACCTCTTCGTCGTCTGCCGGCACTGCGGCTCCGAGGTCTCGAGCTTCGTCACCGAGTGCCCCTACTGCGGGACACGGCTGCGCAAGCGGGCTCCGAAGTTGGAGGGGACGCCGCTGGGCGAGCGGGGTCGCGGACGGCGCCGGGGTCGCGGCCGCGCGCGGCTGCCGAAGCTGCGGCCGGGCGAGATCCCCGGGATCCGCGCCGAGACGGCCGGGCGGCCGGTCGCGGCCGTCTCGCTGGTCGTGCTGATCGCGCTCGGCGCGATCTCGCTGGCCGTGGTCTCACCGGTCGACGTGGGCATCGTCGGCAAGCCCCAGGGCGACTGGTGGAAGGTCGCGACGGCGCCGTTCTTCGCCGAGAGCCTCTGGTACGCAGCCGCCTGCGGTGCGGTCGTCGCGCTGTTCGGCGGCCTGCTCGAGCTGCGCCACGGACACCTGGTGGCGATCCTGCTGTTCGCCTTGTGCGGGATCGGCGGGGTTGCGGCCGCGGCGGCGCTCGAGACCGTTCCGCTCGCGTTCGGTGCCAACGGCGCCGCGCTCGGGATGCTCGCGGCGTGGTCGGTGCGCCCCGCGCTCGAGCTGCGCCGCGAGGGCGAGAGCTCCGCGGACCTGCTCGGAGTCGCGGTCATCGCCGCGGCGCTGCTGCTGATGCCGCTCGTCGTCGACGAGGCAAGTCCCACGGCCGGCGCGGTCGGCCTGCTGGCCGGTCTCGTCGCAGGCGTGGCGCTCGCGCGACGCTAGGCTCCGCCGCATGGACGGCCGGCGTCACAGCGCAGAGCAGGTGGACTCGGCGATCGCGGCGCTCGCGGCCGACGGCGAGCGCTTCGCGCACGCCCAGGAGATCGTCACGCACGCCGCGCCGGGCCTGCAGCGCATCCTCGCCGAGACGTTGCACGCCGGGGGCTTCTTCGACAAGGCCCACGACGCCGAGGTCGCTCGTGTCAGCGCGATCGACGACACGGGCGAGCGCCTGACGGGGGTTCGTACGCTGGTCGCCGAGGAGTCGCGGGTCGGAATGCTGATCGGGGTCGCGGTCGGTCTGGAGCTCGCCGTCGAGCTGCGCCGCCAGGCCGAGGAGGGAGAGGGATGAGCGTCGTCGTCCGCTACCTGGGTCACTCCGCCTTCGCGCTCGAGCACGAGGGCGTCAGTGTCCTGATCGACCCGTTCCTCACGGGGAACCCGAAGGCCGCCGCCCGCGCGCAGGACATCGCAGCGAGCGCGATCCTCGTGACGCACGGCCACGGCGACCACCTTGGCGACACGGTCGCGATCGCGCGGCGCACCGGGGCTCCGGTCGCCGCAATCGTGGAGCTCGCGGGGGAGCTGTCCGCGGCGCTCGGCGAGGGCCACCCGGTGCACGACCCGAATCTCGGCGGGACGATCGACTTCGACTGGGGCTGGGCTCGCTGGGTGCCCGCCTGGCACACGTCGACGACGCCGTCCGGCACGATCAGCACTCCGGCCGGCATCGTCGTGAGCATCGGCGGGCGGACGATCTACCACGTCGGCGACACGGCGCTCTTCAGCGATCTCGCGCTTCCGGGGCGCCGCGACCGGCTCGACCTTGCGCTCGTCCCGATCGGCGGGCACTACACGATGGACCGCTTCGACGCCGTGGTCGCCTGCGAGCTGATCGGGGCGCCGCAGGTCGTGCCGATCCACTACAACACGTTCCCGCCGATCGAGACCGACGCGCAGGCGTTCGCCGCGGACGTGCAGGGCACCGGCAAGGCGAGCGTCACGGTGCTCGAGCCGGGCGGGATCCTGGAGCTGCGGTGATCACGGCGATCGTCCTGATCGAGGCCGATCGCGATGCGCTGGCGACTCTCGGCGGCCGCCTCGCCGAGGTCGAGGGGGTTGCCGAGGCCTACTCGGTGACAGGGGACTGGGACTTCGTCGTCCTGGTCCGCGTGCCGCGCCACGAGCAGCTGGCCGAGGTCGTCGCCGGCACGATCGCGCATGTCGACGGGATCCACCGAACTCAGACCATGGTCGCGTTCGAGGCGTTCTCGCGCCACGACCTCGAGGCCATGTTCGACGTCGGCAACCCGCCGCGCTGAGCCGGAAGTACCCTGCGGCAGGTGCCGACGCCGCTCGTGAAGCCCGGGTTCGGGCCGACGCTGCCCCAGAGCCTGGCGCCGCGCTGGCGCCGCGCCTCGCCGGTGCGGCGCGTGCTCGCCGCCGCGGCGCTCGTGGCGGCGCTGGTGCTGCTGGTCGCCGGCTGGGCGGTCCTGCGGGAGGGCGCGGAGCATGTCGTCGTCCGGGAGCCCGTCGCCTTCAACCTGCGCTACGACTCCTCGCAGCTCGAGCGCGAGAGGCCCATGCCGGGCGATTCGCTGCTGCTGAGCACGCGCGCCGGGGCGCGCGATCCGCAGAGCCTCGCGGTGCGCGCGCTGCGGATGCCCGCCTACCGCGGCAACTCGTCGGGCACCCTTCCGATCGTCGCCGCGCGGATGGTCGGCGCGATGGCGCCCCGTTACCCCGGGTTCGTGTTGCGCGCGGAGGGGCGGGCCAACGTCAACAAGCAGCCCGGGTACCAGATCCAGTTCCAGTTCACGCGCGACGGACGTACCTGGTACGGGCGGCGCACGCTGCTGCTGGCCGAGGAGGTGGCGCAGCGCGAAGGCATCGACGTCACCCTGCTGACCGCGCGCTCGGCGTCGATCACGACGCCCGACGACGTCGGCTCCGTCGGGCCGACGAAGCTGCCCTACCGCTCGCTGCGGCTCGGCACCGAGGGGGCGTGAGCCCGCGACGCCGAGGGCGGGTCATCCCCGCCCGGGGGCTCGTGGACCCTGCCCGTGGCGATCGTGGCTGCAGAAGCCGCTCCGATACGGGAATGGCGCGACCGCGGTCGGGCGACCGCGGATCCGCGGGCCCGTCAGCCTGCTCCTAGGGCGAGCCCGGCGCGGGAGGGGCAGGCGGCGTCGGTGCCCCGGACGGCGCCGGAGTCGGATCCGGCGGAGGCGTGAGCGTCTCGACCGGCGCGGGCGGCGGCGTCGTCGCGGCGGGCGCACCCGCCGGCGGTGGAGGCGGCACGACCTCGGGCAGCGCGGCGGGATCGACGGGCGGCGCCGTCTGGGCCGGGGGCTGCGTTGGGGGCGGGGGCAGGACGATGTCGTCGACCTCCTCCTGCGTGCCGGACGGCGCCGGCGGCGCTGCCGGAGCGAGGCTGCCGTCCGGCGCCACGGCGGGCGCCGGCTGGGAGACGGGTGGCGCGACCGGCGCGTCGGGGTCCTCGGCGGGCTTGCGCGAGCGGTGGATCGCCGGCCGGTCCGGGACCTCTGCCGCGGGCGTCGCGAGCGCGGGCCGCGGTGCAGGGGGTGCCTGAGCGACGACGGCCGCCGGCTCGCGGGCGGTCGTCGGATTCCTCGCATGCCTCACCTCGACCGCCCCGGCGGTGACGATCGCCGCCGCGGCGACCGTCGCGGCGGCCTTCGAGACGACCGCGCTCATCCCGGCCGACAGCGCGCCGCCGGCCGCGCCGCCCGCGGCCGTTCCGACCGTCCCGCTCGCCGCGACGCCGGCCACGACGCCACCACCGGCGCCGGCGGTCGTGCCGAGCTGGGCGAGGAAGAGCTTCTTCACGACGAGCAGCGGGCCGAACGGGAGCATCAGCGCCAGCGCCTTGTTCGTCTGGCGCAGCTCGCGGCGGAAGCCGGCGCAGCGCTCGCACGAGCGCACATGCCGGCGAACCGGCGGCGAGATCCGCTTGAGGCCCTCGGCGACCTCGCCGAGCTCGAGTCGCACCTCCTCGCACGACAGCTTGCGCGCCTCCGCGGCCTCGGCGAGCGAGACGCGCGCACGGACGAGCAGCGACTTGACGCTCGGCACCGTCGTCTCCATCGCCTCAGCGATCTGCTCGTAGGAGAGCGCGTCGATCTCGCGGAGCAGCAGCGCCGTGCGCTGGGTCTCGGCGAGATCCTGGATGTCGGCGACGAGCTGGCGCAGGTCCTCGCGACGATCGACCTTGTCGGCGGTCGAGGAGCCGTGGTCGGCGACGTGGTGCTCGAGCGAGTCGACGGCTATCGCGCTCTGCCGGCGCAGGTGGTTCAGCGAGCGGTTGCGCGCGATCCGGTAGAGCCACGGCTTGACGTTGATCGGTCGCTCGTCGGCGACCATCGCGTTGTACGCGGCGGCGAACGTCTCCTGGACGACGTCCTCGGCGTCCTCCTTCGAGCCGAGCATGTGGCGACAGAACGCCAGCATGCGCGCGTCGTAGCGGCCGACGAGCACCTCGTAGGCGGCCTGGTTGCCGCGTCGCGTGAGGGCCACGAGGCGCTCGTCGCTCTGCAGGCGCAGGAACGGGCTCGGCCCGCGCATGCCGACGACGCCGGCGCTCTTTATTGCGGCGCTCTCCACAGTGGATCCACTCACTGCAACACCGTGCGACGGCTGGGGTTGCGGCTGGTAGCCCCGAGGGCGACGCGCCGGCATGACGACAAGCTAGCGTTCCCGCCGGCCCCGGGTGGCGGAATCGGTAGACGCGGCCGGCTTAAAACCGGCTGCCCGCGAGGGCGTGGGGGTTCGAGACCCTCCCCGGGGACCTCGGAGGGGCCCGTCTGCCCGGCGAGGCGACCGGGCGTCGAGACGGCCGGCGGCATGGGCGCGCTCGCCACGCTCGGCCCCTACGACCAGCGGTCGAGCCTCAGCATCAGCGGCTCGGAGTCCGCCGGCCGGCCGCCCTGGTACCAGCCGGGCGCGCTCCACAGCTCGATGTGCAGGTGGCAGCCCCAGGCGCGCCCCGTCTCGCCGACGTAGCCGAGGCGCTGCCCGGTGAAGACGCTCTGGCCCTCGCGCACGAGCGGCCTGTCGCGCAGGTGCATGTAGGCGTAGGAGCCGCCGTCGGGGGTGTTCACGACGACGTAGTTGCCTGCCGCCGACTGAAAGGCGACCTTGTGCACGACGCCCTTGGTGTGCGCGGCGAGCGGGGTCCCGCAGCGAGCGAAGTGGTCGCTGCCCTGGTGGCCGCGTGCGCCGCCGAAGCGCTGGGTGGCCGTGCTCGGGGCACGGTGCGTGCCGCGTATCGGGTAGAAGCCCTCGATGATCTCGACCTCGGCGCGCTGACCCGGCTCGGTGGCTGCGATCGTGGCGGCCGCCTCGCTGAGTCGCAGCAGGTAGGTGCCCGTGCGAACCGGCGCGTCGCCGGCGAACCCGTCCCAAAGCACCTCGCCGCGCCCGTCCGGTCCGGGTGCCAGCGGCCAGCGGCGTACGACCTCGCCATCGCTGACCCGCACCGCCTCGACGGCGGCATCCTCGCCGCCGAGGGCAGCCGCACGGTAGGCGAACGTCGCCTGCAGGCGCCCGCCGGCGAAGATCCGGCCGGTCCCGCCGGCTTCGTCGATCCCGGGTATGTCGTTGACCACGCGCAGCGGCTTGGCGGAGTTCGCCGCCGTGCCGATCGAGCTGACGAGACGCAGGCGCCCGCTGCGCGCACGCTTGGGAACGATCGCCAGCAGCTCGCCGGCGCTCGACGCGCGGGCGCCGATCCGCAGGCGCACGTCGTCGCGGCGTCCGGCGGCACCGAGGAAGACGACGGCCCTGACGGCCTGCAGGTTCTCGCCGCGCAGTGTCAGGACCTGCCCGCGGGCGCAGGTCCAGGAGCGCTGGGCGGCGCAGATCGCAGCGCTGACCGCCGGCTTGCCGGGCACGCTCAAGCCGCCCGACGGGCGCGCATCGGCGGTGCTCGTCAGCGACCCGCCGGCGAGCGCGGCGCAGGCGGCGAGCACGGCGCAGCCGGCAGCGGCCGGCACCGCGGCTGCGCGTGTACGGGTACGGGCGTCGATCGTGTCGTCGGGCATCGCCGGACCGCTCTCCTGACGCCTACGGGGTGAGCTGACGGGCTCGCGCGGTGAGCTGCGCGGCGACCTCGAAGCGGTCGCTTTGCCCCTGAAGTTGGTTCCCCCGCTCCCGGTGGGCATGGCCGCACCGGGATTCGGCAGGTCGTATGACGTTTCGCCGCGAAACCCTAGCGGGGCCTCGGACGGAACGCCGGACGGCGTCGTCTACGATCAGGCGCCGATGGAGCGCTCCGCACGCCTGCGCGACGGCTCCGAGGTCGTGATCCGGCCGCTCGAGCGAGGTGATGCCGACCTTCTGGCTCGCGGCTGCGACGCACTCCGCTCGGAGAGCCGCTGCGCGCGCTTCCTCACCGGGGTCCCACGACTGCCGCCGCAGGGCGGCGTCGTCCGCGTGGTGCTCGAGTCGTGAGCGGCGCTCCCGGCGAGCTGCGGGTGCTCGAGCCGTGAGCGGCGCTCCCGGCGAGCTGCGGGTACGGCTGACGCCGCGCGCGGGTCGCGAGGAGGTGCTGGTACGTGACGACGGCGTGCTCGCGGCGCGCGTCAACGCGCCACCGGTCGAGGGTCGCGCGAATGCCGCGCTCGAGCGGCTGCTGGCGAAGGCGCTCGGCGTGGCGCCGTCGCGCGTGCGCGTCGTGCGCGGCGCGCGCTCGCGCGAGAAGACGGTCCGCGTCGAGGGGCTCAGCGCGGACGAGGCACGGGCTCGGCTGCGCGAGCGACGGTAGCCCGCGCGGCCTCGGGGCGCTCAGGCGACCGGGACGGCGCTCGACGTGGCCGCCGTGCCCGCGACGACGTCGAGCAGGCGCTCGGCGAGCTCCCGGTCGCCCTCGAAGCGGAGGGCGACCCTCGAGCGGGACGGGCCGAACGCCTCGACGTACGCCTCCTGAGGGCCGGTCACGTGGGCGTGGGCGCCGGGCTCACCGGACTCGCGGTAGCCGAGCGTTCCGTCGCGTGCGTGCAGCGTGTAGCGCAGCTCGCCGCGATCCTGGCCGGACCACACGGTCAGCTCGACCGCTCCCTCCAGGCCGTCCGGTGCTCCGCCGCCGCAGGTGGCGCGCAGGATCGCGCCGATGTCGATGCGCTCGCCGGACCGCGGCTGCCCCCAGGCGTGGCGGTAGCCCCAGCGGGCGATCTCGGCGACGACGGCGAGCAGGTCGCGGGCCCGCTCCGTCAGGTCGTAGTCCACGCGCGGCGGCACTTCGCGGTAGCGCCTGCGCGTCAGCAGATCGTCGGCGACCATCCGGTTCAGCCGCGAGCGAAGCTGCTCCGTCGAGATGCCCGGCAGCGTCCGCTGCAGCTCGACGAAGCGGCGAGGGCCGCCGGCGAGATCGCGCACGATCAGCAGCGTCCACTTGTCGCCGACGACGTCCAGCGCACGCGCGTCGGGGGACCACTGATCGTACGGATGGCGCTTCTGGGGTGGCGGGGACATGGCCTCGTCGCTCCTTCCACGGGAACCCTCCGCGCCGGCACGTCCCTGCACACGCCGACGCCAGCATCGAGTGGCAGCGAGCGTGATACCCGGCCGCGCCGGCTGTCAAACCGGCGTCGCAGTCTCGAACGGGCGCCGCGGGCGGGTATCGAACCGGTTCGGCGGGCGGGCGCCTGGAACGACGCGATGAGCGGGGCGTCGAGCCGGCGTGACGCTCGTCCCGGCGTGCGCGTCCAAGGCGTAGGCTGGCCGCCCATGAGCACCGAGACCGACGAGGCGACCCGCCTCCACGGTGGCCGGCTGGTCGCGCGGAGGCTGCGTGAGCACGGTGTGACGAGGCTCTTCACGCTGTCCGGCGGCCACCTCTTCTCGATCTACGACGGCTGTCGCGCCGAGGGCATCGAGCTGGTCGACACGCGCCACGAGCAGTCCGCGGCGTTCGCCGCCGAGGGCTGGGCCAAGGTGACGCGCGAGCCGGGCGTCGCCGCGCTGACCGCCGGCCCCGGAGTGACGAACGGCATGAGCGCGCTCGCCTCCGCGCAGATGAGCGGCTCGCCGCTCATCGTGCTGGGCGGCCGAGCGCCGGCGATGCGCTGGGGCATGGGCTCGCTTCAGGAGATCGACCACGTGCCGTTCGTGCGCCCGCTGACGAAGCTCGCGACGACCGCGGAGCAGACCTCCGACATCCCCGGCCTGCTCGACGACGCGCTCGCAGCGGCGCTGCGCCCGCAGTCCGGCCCCGCGTTCGTCGACTTCCCGCTCGACGTCGTCTTCATGGAGTCCGGCGTGCCCGAGCCCGCGGCGCCGCTGCCGGACGCGAGCGCCGAGCCTGCGGCCGTGCACGGAATGGAGCGGGCGATCGCGCTGCTGCGCGACGCCGAGCGGCCGGTCGTCATGGCCGGCACGAACGTGTGGTGGGGCCGCGGCGAGCAGGCGCTGCTGGCGCTCGTCGCCGAGCGGCGGATCCCGGCCTTCCTCAACGGCCTGGCGCGCGGCTGCGTACCGGCCGACCACGAGCTGTTCTTCTCGCGGGCTCGCTCAGCGGGGCTGAAGGGCGCCGACGTGGCGCTCGTCGTCGGCGTGCCGATGGACTTCCGCCTCGCGTTCGGCGATGCGTTCGGCCCGGACACCGAGCTGATCGTGCTCGACCGCGCCGAGCCCGACCGTGACCACCCGCGCGCCGTTGCCGCCGAGCTCTACGGCGGGATCGGCGCGACCCTCGACGCGCTGCGCGCCGGCATCTCCGGCCTCGAGGACGCGACCGGCACCTGGGTCACGGAGCTTCGCGCGATCGAGGACGAGCGGCGGGCGGCCGAGCGCGCCGAGCTCGACGACGACCGTGCGCCGCTGCACCCGATGCGGATCTACCGCGAGCTCACCGCGCTGCTCGATCGCGACGCGGTGGTCGTCTGCGACGGCGGCGACTTCGTGTCGTATGCGGGCCGGATGATCGAGTCCTACGAGCCGGGCTGCTGGCTCGATCCCGGGCCGTTCGGCTGCCTGGGGTCGGGTCCCGGCTATGCCCTCGCGGCGAAGCTGGCCCATCCGGGGCGCCAGGTCGTGCTGCTGCTCGGCGACGGGGCGTTCGGCTTCAGCGGCATAGAGTTCGACACTCTCACCCGCCACGGCGTGAACGTCGTCGGCGTGATGGGCAACAACGGGATCTGGGGGCTCGAGAAGCACCCGATGGAGCTGATCTACGGCTACTCGGTGATCGCCGACCTGCGGCCCGGCACCCGCTACGACCTGCTGGTCGAGGCGCTCGGCTGCCACGGCGAGCTCGTCGAGCGTCCAGACCAGCTTCGCGGGGCACTGGAACGCGCGTTCGCCGCCGGCCGCCCGGCGCTGGTCAACGTGCTGCAGGACCCTTCGATCGCCTACCCGCGCCGGTCGAGCCTGGCCTGAGGGGGCGGGCGCGGGGCGGTCCCGGGATCGCCCGTCACAGCAAGGGGCCACCGAGCAACGAAGGGACATGATCTCAGTCAGGGCCTTGGCCGCCGCTCGATACACGTCAGCACAAAAGAACGACATCTGCGCATGAGGGAGGGAGCGAGATGAGACGCCCCAGTTCGATCCATGTCGTGTTGGCGCTCGTCGCGGTCTCCGTCGTCGGGGTCCCCGTGTGTATCGCCGCCACGTCGTCTGACGATCTGCGGTCCGCATCCCCCGAAGCGGTCGACGAGCAGCTCGTATTGGCGGACCCGTCGGCAGGAGGAGCGCTGCCGGCACCGCCGCTTCGCGTGCCGGTCGAGGCCGAGACGCCGCTCGAGGCGTTCGAGGCGCACTCGATCGACGTCGCCGATCCACCGAGCGTCGACTTCACCCTGCCGCTCCCTGGAGAGGGGATCTCGGCGGCGAGTGCGCTCGTGTCGGACTCTGTGGACGAGCAACCGAGCCAGACGGTGGCGTTCAGTGTGAAGTTCGTGGCGCGATACGAGCGTGGTGGTGACTCGTACGCCGTGCAGGTGCTCGTGCCGTCAGATGCCGCACGCGCCAATCCCCTCCTGCTTGGTGAGAGGACGATTGGGAGCGCACAGGGGCGCACCGTCTTCGGGGCCGATCCGGACGTCGCGGCGCTCGCGAGCGGGAACAGCGTCATCACGGTGAGAGGAGGAGTCGACGACCGTGGGCGGCTCGAGCTCCTCAATGCGTTACGTCTCGAGCCGGCGAGGTGAGGAACCTGAATGCTGCAGTCACCGGGATGTACTGCACGAAGGGGGAGCGCGCAGCGGACGACGACTGCGGGCATGATTTCGGGGGAGGTACGTAATATTGTCGTGACCGATGACGGCTCACGGACGGCGACGGCGCTTCGTCGTTGACGCGGACAGCCTGGACCGGCTCTATCGCGAGCACTCGCAGCGGCTGCTGGTCTTCCTCGCTCGTCGCCTGCTCGACCCGAACGTCGCCGTCGACCTCGTCGCCGAGACGTTCGCCGCCGCCTTCGCGGCACGGCGGACGTTCCGCGGCACGACCGAGGACGAAGCCGTCGGCTGGCTGTTCGGCATCGCTCGCAATCAGCTCCTCATGCATGTTCGCCGCGATGGGTCGCGGACGCGGGCGCTGCGCCGCGTGGCAAGGGAGCGCCGCGAGCTGAACGATGTGGAGCTGGAGCGCATCGAGGAGCTCGCCGACCTCGCGCGGTTGCGGGCCGACGTCCAGGCCGCGCTTCCCGCGCTCTCCGACGATCATCGCGAGGCGGTGCGTATGAGGGTCGTCGAAGAGCTCGGGTACTCCGAGATAGCCGAGCGTCTGCGGGTGTCCGAGCAGACTGCCAGGGCGCGCGTCTCGCGCGGTCTGCGGACGCTCGCCGGCCTGCTGGCCACGCGATCGGAGGCGCCATGAGCCACGGACCTGGGAGCGAGCGCCTGGAGGGCGCAGAGCTGCCGATCCTCGACGAGCTGGGTGACCGGCTCTACGAAGACCACAAGCGAAGGGAATCCCTGCGTCGCCGACGGTTGGCCGCCGGCGCCGCAGGCCTCGCCCTCTGCGCGACCGTCGCGGCGGCGCTCCTGGCCCTGCGCGCGGGCCCGGCGGTCGAGCCGGCGCGGGTAGCCGCGTCCAAGCCGGTGCGGCTCGTCGACGGCACGAGCAAGGTCGGCCCCTGGCGGCTGATCGCCGTGCCGTCGTCGACCGGCCCGTGCATGCGGCTCGTGGTCGACTCGGTGGCCGCACGAGAGGGAAACGAGCGCTGCGAGCAGGTCCCTCGGAGCGAGAGCGCCCTCCTCGTCGTCGAGGATGCACGGTCGGATGACAGGCTGATCGACGGGGCGGCGCTTCATGCCGAGCCGGGAGGATCCGTCCGCGCTTCGCGGCGTCGCGAGCTGAGCTTCGTCTACGGGACCGCCCCCCGCGACATCGCGGCGGTCGAGATCCGGACCGCCGACGGGCGTGCGAGGCTCGTCCGGACGAGGGCCGCCCCGGGCACGATCGGCGCCGTCCCCGACGGTCTTCGCTACTACATCGCGGTGCTCGACCAGCGCCGTTCGCGCGTGGTCGACGTCGAAGCGGTCGGCTCAGGCAGCCCGGACCTCGTCATCCGCGTGCCCCGCGTCCGGTAGGGGTCGATGCAGGCCCGCTCACGGCCGCTCGTGCGGCCCCGCATACCGGCATCTCGTTGACGCGGCGCGTCGTGATCCAACGGCACGTTGCGGCGGCCCCATCGCACCGCTGCGACGGCCCATCGCACATCGCCTGGGCTCCTTGACCGCGCCTCTCGCGGTCGGAGATACTCGCCCGCGGTCTTGGACCGCGCCACCCGCGATCGATCCGTCGCGTGCGCGCGCCGCAAGGCTCGGGTCCCACGGACGAACCCCTGCCCGTTCCGTGGGCTCGTCGGGAAGCCGCCTCCGGGCGGCTTCCCTCCATCTCACCTCGCCCGCGGCTGCTCGATGCGCGCTGCGTCGAGCGCGACGCCGTACAGGATGTCGTGCTCGCTGACCTCCACCTCGTCCAGCCCGAAGGCGCGCATCGCCTCGACGAGCAGGATCGAGCCGGCGACGATCGTCGGCGCGCGGTCGGGGTGCAGCCCCGCGACCAGGCGTCGCTCCGCGTCGGTCATCGAGGCGAGGCGCTCGCCGATCGCTTCGGCCGAGGCCCGCGAGAGCCGGTAGCCGTGCACGCGCGAGGAGTCGTATGGCTCGAGCGCCTGGTCGATCGCGGCCATCGACGTCGCGGTCCCGGCGACCGCGATCATCGCCTCCGTGCGCTCGCGCAGCTCGGCGGGCACGGCCGCCTCGAAGATTCCCAGCACCTCGGCGGCGAGCCCCGCCCGCTGGCCCGCGGTCGGGGGGTCGTCGTGCAGGTGGCGCTCGCTGTGGCGTACGACGCCGGCCTGGGTCGAGACATGGTGCAGGACCGCGCCGTCGCGGCCGACGATCAGCTCCGTCGAGCCGCCGCCGATGTCGAGTACGGCGACCGTCTCGCCGTTGCCCGGCGGGCGTCCGCTCATCGCCCCCAGGAACGAGAGTCGGGCCTCCTCCTCCCCCGGGATCGTCTGCGCCTCGAGCCGGTAGTGGTCGCGCACGCGCGCGGTCAGCTCCGGCCCGTTGACGGCGTCGCGCGTGGCGCTCGTCAGAACGGCCAGCCGGCGCTCGGCGCCGAGCTCGTCGATCGCGGCCGCGTACTCGTCGAGCACGCGCTGCACCCGGGCGATCGCCTCGTCCGAGAGGCGCCCCGTCCGGTCGACGCCGACGCCCAGTCGCGTGACCTCGCTGCGGCGCGCCAGCTCGCGGATCTCACCGCTCCCGGGGTAAACGTCGGCGACCAGCAGGCGGGTCGAGTTGGTGCCGATGTCGACGACTGCGACGCGCATCGCGCGCAGTCTAAGCCGATAGGAGCTTTGCCCGGCACCTCGAGTGTCCTGTCCGCCGTCCCGGCCAGGGCGGTGCGCATCCCACCGATCTCAAACGCTGGGGCACGCCCTTGGCGTCGACACGCATCTCGACGTTCATGCTGCAGCCGTCATCGATGACATCGGCCGGACGCTGGCGACATCGTCCTTCGCCGTGACGAGCAACGGCTATGAGGAGCTGCGTGGGCGAGCAGCTTCGGATTGGTTCGGCGGGCCGGCGTCGAGGGCGCCGGCTCCTACGGCGCGGGCCTCGCCCGTTTCCTTGCCGCTGCCGGCGTCGACGTGATCGAGGTGACCAGGCCGGCGCGCGAGGATCACGTCACGTCGGCAAGACCGAAGCAGCGTCCTCGGACAGCGCCCGCTTCAGCAAGACGATGGGATGGACGAAACGCCACTCACTCACACCCCAAGTCGTCACCATCGCAACCGCCTCCCATCCCTCGGCACCACGACGGGTTCAACTCCTCGATGGCCTTCTTCGGCCTCGTGAAGTCGATGGTGGTGTACTCCCAACGCGCCATCTTGGAGCCTCCCATCCGCTGCCGTGGTCAACGTGCGCAAGAAAGTATATGAGTCATCCGGGCGTCGCGCCGGCCCACAATGGTGCACGTCGGGCTCTATAAGGAGGTACAAGGCCATGGCGACCACAGCAGCGCCGGCGGTCGGGGGAACCGTTGCGCAGGGCTTCGAGTCCGTCCGTACGGCGTTCGTGGAGAACTTCACGGACCGGGGTGAGGTGGGCGGAGCGGTCTGCGTGCACCGGTTGGGGGAAAAGGTCGTCGACCTGTGGGGCGGCGTGCGCGACCGGCGGGTCGGCGACCCGTGGCGGGCGGACACCATGGCGATCGTGCACTCCACCACCAAGGGCCTCGCCGCGATGGTCATGGCGCTGGCCGACTCCCACGGTTGGCTCGACTACGACGAACTGGTCGGCACCTACTGGCCGGAGTTCGCGCAGCGTGGCAAGGAGCGGATCACGGTCCGCCAGCTGCTGTCCCACCAGGCCGGGCTGTTCGGGTTCGACGAGAAGGTCGACCGCGACGTCGTGGCCGACCTCGATCGACTCGCGGAGGTCATGGCGAGGCAACGGCCCGCCTGGGAACCAGGAGAGCGACAGGCTTACCATGCCATCAGCCTCGGCTTCTACGAGGGCGAGCTGATCCGCCGGGTCGATCCGGCGCACCGTACGCTCGGTCGTGTCTTCCACGACGAGATCGCCACCCCGCTCGGCATCGACTTCTACATCGGCACGTCGGCGAACGTTCCGGTCGAGCGCATCGCACCGCTCGAACCCCCAAGGCTCTGGACCCGGCTGACCGGGATGCCGCTGGGGCTCACCATCGCGGCGATGAACCCCCGCTCGGTGCTGCACCGGTCGCTCGTCGCGAACCCGGGTACTGGGTTCTACCTGGATCCCGAGCTCGTGGTGGTGCGGGACCTGGAGGTCCCCTCCGGCGGCGGGATCGGTTCTGCTCGTGCGATCGCGAGGGCGTACGGGGCGTTCGCCGACGGAGGTGGCGAGCTCGGGCTGCGCGCCGAGACCCTCGCCGCGCTGTCGGCGCCGGCGAGGCCGTCGCGGCACGGCTTCCACGACGAGTGCTTCAACGGTCCCGCGAAGTTCTCGCTGGGGTTCATGCAGCCGAGCGAGTCCATCGCCTTCGGACACCCTGGCGCGTTCGGCGCCCCGGGGGCCGGCGGATCGATGGGCTACGCCGATCCCGAGCTGGGCGTCGGGTACGGCTACGTCACCAACCGCATGGGCACCGACCTCACCGGCGACCCGAGAGACCTCGCACTCCGCGCGGCCCTGGACGGCGTGCTCGCCTGACGGGGCCTCCCGCTGAACAGGCCGGCCCCGCGTCGTGCGGCCCGCGGGAGCGTCGACCCTCTACGACCGGCCAGACGCCGGCCCGTACCGCCTGTCTTCTTCTTGGGCTTAGTCTTGCTGAGCGCGAGCCGGGCGGCGCTCGCGGATCGCGGGGTGGGGCATCGGCTCGCCGGCGAGCGCGGCGAGCAGGTTCGCCGCCGCCATATCCGCCATCCGCGCACGCGTGGCACGCGTCGCCGAGCCGATGTGCGGTACGACGAGCAGATTCGGGGCGGCGAGCAGCGGGTCGTCCGCGGGGAGCGGCTCGGGGTCGGTGACGTCGAGCGCCGCCGCCGCGAGCCGGCCGGTGCGAAGCGCCCGCGCCAGCGCCTCCTGGTCGACGAGCCCGCCGCGCGCGGTGTTGACGAGGATCGCCCCCGGCTTGATCGCGTCGAGCGCGGCGGCGTCGATCAGATGGCGCGTCTTGTCGGTAAGGGGCGCGTGGAGGCTGACGACGTCGGCGCGGCCCAGCGCCGCGTGGAGGTCGTCGCCGCGGCCGACCGGCTCGACCTCCATCCCGAACGCCGCCGCTCGCTCGCCGACGGCGCGTCCGATCCGTCCGTGGCCGATCAGCGCCAGGCGCGCGCCGCGCAGCTCGAGACCGAGCCAGCCGGCCGGCTCCCAGGTGCGCCAGGCGCCGCCGCGCACGTCGGCCGCCGCCTGCGGCAGCCGACGCGCGGCGCTCAGCAGCAGCGCCATCATGAGGTCGGCGGTCGCGTCGGTCAGCACGTCCGGCGTGACGCCGACCGCGATGCCGCGGGCCTGCGCGGCGCACAGGTCGATGTTGTCGCTGCCGACCGCATAGTTGGCGATCGCGCGCAGGCTCGGCGCCCCGTCGAGCAGCTCGGCGTCGATCCGGTCGGTCAGCATGCTCAGCAGCCCGTCGGCGCCGGCCAGGCCGGTGGCGAGCTGCTCGCGGGTGGGCGGCATCTCGCCGGGATGCACCGTCACCTCGTGGCCGGCCGCGATGAGGCGCCCGACGGCGTCGCCGGGCAGCTCGCGGGTGACGAAGACGCGGGCCACGGCCGGCGACGATAGCCGGGGGCGCGCGCGCCGGGCGGGCCCGGGGGCTCTCGCGCGTCGCCCGGCGCCGGTCGATCGCGGGTCAGGCGGGCTCGAGCACGACCAGCGGGATCCGCCGCTCGCCTGCTCGCGCCTGGTAGGTGATGTAGCCGGGGTACAGGTGGGTCACGACGTCCCACAGCCGCTCGCGCTCCTCGCCCCGCGACTCGCGCGCCCGGTAGCGGCCCGAGCGCCCCTTGGCGATCACGTCGCACTCGGGGTGGGCGGTGAGATTGTGGTACCAGGCGGGGTTGCGCATCGCCCCGCCCTTCGAGGCGATGACGACGAGCCGCGGCCCGTCGGTGGCGTACAGCAGTGGGGTCTCGCGCACCACACCCGACTTCGCGCCCGTGTGACGCAGCAGGAGCACGGGCCAGCCGGGAGCCAGGGAGAGCCGCCCGTTCGTTCGCCGGAGGATGAGCGGGTCGATTCGCGAGCTGACGTGGATGAACCACCAGGCGCCGGCGCGCGAGGCCGCAACGCGAACCATCGCTCGCAGCAGCGGGCCATAGCGCTCGCGCGGGGTCGGCGACCCCGTCTCAGGTGACGGAGAGCGATCGTCTGCCATCGCGTATCCGAGCGTACCGGGGCGGGCGCCCGCGGGGAGAGGTGCGCGCCGGCCGGCGCTGACGGCGCTGACGGCGGTGCGCGGCCGCCGGGCCGGAGCGACCCGCGCGAGGACCGCCCGCGAGCCCGGCCGGGAAGCGGCCGCGCGGGACCCGTGCGGTGCGCTCGCACGATCGAGATGGCCTGTCGAGACGCTTGGCCAACCGCGCTGCCCGGCGCTATACTCGATGGTCCACGCCGCGGGGTGGAGCAGTCTGGTAGCTCGTCGGGCTCATAACCCGAAGGTCGCAGGTTCGAATCCTGCCCCCGCTACTACCGAAGCCTCGGTAACGAGGGAAGCCCGAAAGCCCGCAAGGGCCTGAAATCGCAACCCAACCGGACCGGGGCTTCGGCCTTGTCGAGATATTCGACGCCCACACGCGCGGCGAGACCGAGGATGCCCCCGGCGAGAGCGACACACGCTGCCTCGGCAGCGTGCTCGGTCAACTCGTCGCCCACAACGCCGGCACCGTGCCGAGGCCGCCGCTCGCGGCACGTGCAAGATCACGTCGCCGGCTCGGCAGCTGAGTACCGGCTTCCTCAAGCGGTTCCGTCCTCGATCAGCGACAGCTGACGCCCGCTGCGCACGACCGCGAACGGGTCGAGCTCGCTGTGTGGCGGGCGTCCGGCTCGGATCTTGCGGTGGAGCGCGACGAGCTCGTCGCTGGGGAGGTAATAGCGGCCCCGCTTCTCGCCGACGGCTCTGAGCAGGCCGGCCTCGGTCATTGCCTTGAGGTCGCGGCTGGCGGTGAGCTCGGAGATCGGATTGCCGTCGATCGACTCGACGACGATCCGGTAGACGGAGTTGCGCAGCCGGAACCCGTACGCGGCCTCGACGAGTCCGCCGATGGATCGCTCGGGTAGGCGGTTAGCTGTCGCGAGCTCGGCGCAGCGGCGCCAGAGCTCTTCAATCTCCTCGATTCGGCGCAGGTGAGTGCGGGCCTGGCGGTAGTGCGCGGTAAGGCAGAACTCGATCCATGGGCGGGTGTCGTTCTCCGGGTGCCAGGCGCCCTGCCCGACCTCGCCGAGCACGTCGTAGTAGGCCTGGGTGTTACGGCCCAGATACTCCTCGATGCTCGAGAAGACGGGCGCGACGATCCGCTCTCGTGCGAGCACGAGCGTCTGCAGGCAGCGAGCCATGCGGCCATTGCCGTCGCGGAACGGATGAATCATCACGAGGCTGAGGTGCGCGATCGCGGCGCGGACGAGGATCGGCTCGGCGGAGCGCTCCAGCTCCTCGAGCATCGATGCGATCAGCGCCGGGACGTCGTCCGCGTCGGGGCCGGTGTGGACGATCTCGTCGGTTTCCTCGCGGTGGACGTAGATATCGCCGGGCCGCCACCGACCAGGGCTCTTGGAGATGTCGTGCTTGATCATCATGAAGTGGAGGGCCTTGAGCAGGCCCTCGTCGATCGGTGCGTCGTCCTGTGCGACCTGGAGGACATACGTCATCGCGTCGCGGTAGCCGGTCAATGCGGCCTGGGTCTCCTCGTCCGCGTCGAGGACCGGCTCGTCGTCGACCGCCGCGCCGACGTCGTCGAGACCCGCGTTGTAGCCCTCGATGCTGTTCGAGCCCTGGATCGCTCGCGCGAGCGCCATGCGCCGCAGGGTGCCGGCCCACCGGCGAGGCTCCGATACGCGATGGCTCATCGCGTCGCGGACCTCGTCGATCAGCCGAATGACGCTGAGGTCGACCTCCGTGAGCGACGGTGGACGGAAGACGGGCGTCGCGGACATGATGGAAAGATTCTATCAATCCATCGCTCGCGTGTGACGGAAAGTAACCAGCTATCCGTCGTGCTCTCGAGCCGCGCCAGAACCGCGTCGAGTGCCGTCGCGAGCTGCCCCCGGTCTCCACGCTGTGGAGGTCTTCACCGGCCTGCCGCTCGTCTTCAACGCCCCCGCGCGGAAGCCCGATCCCGGGACGAGGCGCTTGCCACGCTCGCGGCCTGCTGGCGGCAGCCCGATCGCGGGGCGAGGCGCTCGCCGGCAGCCCCGTCGCGCCCTAAGCTCCCGCGGATGCCGACGCCTCGCGAGCCGGAGTCCCCCGAAGTACGCGTCCCTCGCGGGGCCGGCCGCGCTCGTCAGGCTGGGCGCGCTTGAACGGCGCGCGGCGGCGCATCCTGGTGGTGGGCGAGAGCGCGCTCGCCGCCACCGTCGCCGAGGTGCTGGAGGCGGCGGGCGTGGACGCCCACCGGCTGCCGCGCCCCTCGGACCGTGAGCTGCGGCGCACGCTGACCGCGGAGGTCGACGGCGTGGTCGTCGTCAACCGCGACGACATCGGCGCCCTGCGCACCGCGCTGATGGTGGAGTACCTGCGGCCCGGCATCCGCCTCACGGTGACGATCTTCGATCGCACCGTGGCGCGCCAGGTGGCCGCCGCGGTGCCGAACTGCGAGGTCATCTCGATGGCCGACGCGGCGGTCGGCACGATCCTCGGGCCCTGCCTATCGGACTCGCTGATCGCCCACCACGGCGGCGACGCGGCGGTCGGCATCGACGACGAGACCGGCGAGCCGGCGACGGTCACGTGGGCGCCGCGCAAGCCCGGGCCGCTTCGGCGGCTCAAGTGGTTCGCCGAGCGGCAGCTGCGGCCCTGGGGCCAGGCGTCCCGCCTGCTCATCCTGAGCGTGGCGGGGCTGATCCTGTTCGCGGTCGTCGAGGTCCTCGTCGGCACCGTGGCCCGCGACGAGGCGATCGCGACGAGCCTGTACCAGGGGCTCAAGGCGCTGACGACGACCGGCCCCGGCGACCTCGCCGAGCACGGGGGTGCGGGGGCCCGCGTCTACGCCAGCGCGATGATGGTGATCGGGCTGCTGCTGACCGCGGTCTTCGCGGCGGCCCTCGTCAGTCGCTTGCTCAGCCGGCGGCTGATCGCCCTCGTCGGCCGCCGGACGATCCCTCGCTCCGGGCACGTGATCGTCGTCGGCCTCGGCCAGGTCGGCTTCCGGCTCTGCCTGAAGCTGCGCGGCCTCGGCGTGCCGGTCGTGGTCGTGGAGGAGAACCCCGACTCGCCGTACGTCCGGTGGGCGAAGCAGCGGGCCATCCCGGTCGTGCTGGGAGGAGGCAGCGATCGCTTCGTCCTGGAGCGTCTCTGCCTGCACCGGGCGCGGGCTCTGGCGGCCGTGACGAGCGACGAGCTGACGAACGTCGCGATCAGCGTTGCGGCGCTGGCGGTGGAGCCGAGCCTGCGAACCGTGCTCAGGGCGGGGAGCACCGAGGTCACCAAGGAGACGGCGGCGCTCTTCCCGATCGGCAAGGCATGCGACCTGAGCCGCATCGCCGGCGCCGCCCTCGCGGCGAGCGCGATGGGAGTTGCCGGCTCGAAGGCGTTCGCCCACAACGGCTGCACCTACGTCAAGCAGAGCGACGGGGTCGTCATCGCCTTCCCCGGCGCGGCGGCTCCGGCGACGGCCTGAGCCCGTGCGACGTTGGCCAGATCATCAGCAACCCGGGTTCCCCGGCGCCGTGGCTCCGGCGACGGCCTGAGCCGGTGCCGGCACAGACCTGAGGGGGCAGCGTCGCGGCGCCCTCAGCGCCCGGCCTGCGCGGCCGCCTGCTCGCGCGCTCGGCTCTTCTCCTCGAGCGTCATCGCACCCGGATGGCCGTTCCCCGGCCACGGGGTCAGCAGCAGGAGCAGCCGGGCGTCCGCGAGCGCCTCGACCTCGTGGCGCTCCTGCGGCGCGAGCTCGAAGAGGTGTCCGGGCCCACCCGTCACGCCCACGCCGCCGTCGGGCGTCACCTCGACCTCGCCGGCGACGACGACGACCCAGGCTCGCTCGTGCACCTCGTGCTCGTGGAGTCGCTCGCCGGCCGGCAGGCTGAGCAGGATCGCCCGCCCTTCGCCGGGCGTCGCGAGGATCCGCGGACGATGCCGGTCGACATCGGCGGTCGCCAGATTCCAGCTGTTCATCGGTGCTCCTGGGTGCGTGGGGAACTCGACGGCCCGCGACACGCAGGCTGTGCCGAGGCTAGTCGTTCCCGGCGCGAGTTCCAACCGTCCGGCGGCCGCTTCGGCGGGCGGCCCGAGCCCAGCGGCTCACGGGAAGTGCGAGGGCAAGAGCCCTCGTCGCCGTCGCCCTCAGGCCGGCTCCAGCCCCCACTGCTCCTGCGCGTCGAGGTCCGAGCGCCATGCCTCGATCGTCTCGTGGAGCGTCTGCCGCGTGTCGTGCTCGGGCGACCAGCCCAGCTCGCGGCGCGCCTTCGTCGCGTCCATCAGCACCGGTCGGCGCAGCGCCTCGATCCATGACGCCTCGTCGGGCAGGAACGGCAGCCTGGCGATGATCTCCGCGGTCGCGTCGACGGCGAGCTCCGGTACCGGGATCGAGTACCAACGCAGCTCGCGGGCGAGGTCGGCGAGCGTGATCTCGCCCTCGCCGGCGAGGTTGTAGGTGCCCGGCGCACCGCGGCCGAGCACCGCGCCCAGCAGCGCCGCCGCGACGTCGTCGTGGTGGACGAGCTGCAGCGGCACCCCCGTGTCCGGTAGCACCGGCTTGAGAAGGGGCACGTGCTCGAACAGCTCGCGCAGCGCCCCGGGCAGCCGCTCGCCGAGGCGGACGAACGGGATCGAGTTGACGAGCAGCGGCGCCTGCGGGCCGCCGACGATGCACGGACGGAAGACGTAGGCCGCGACCTGCGATCCGCTCAGCGCGGCGGCGAGCTCGCGCTCGACCCGGGCCTTCTGGGCGGAGTAGGGGTGGCGCTCGGTGCCGGATGCGGGGACATCCTCGGTCAGCAGCGCGGGAGCGTCCTCGCGGAAGCCGTACGCGGCGACCGAAGAGGTGTAGACGAGTCGCTTCGCGGTCGGCGAGGCGGCGGTCGCCGCGAACACGTTGCGTGAGCCCTCGACGTTGACCGGGACCGAGTGCTCGCCCGCGTCGCGCACGATGAACGCCAGGTGGACGACGACGTCGGCACCGGCGACCAGCTCGTCGATCGCGGCCCTGTCGAGCACATCGCCCGCGCGGCACTCGACCTTGCTCGACCAGCCGCGCGCCGCCGGGTCGAACGGTCGCCGCGCCATGCCGACGATCCGCCCGACCTGCGGCGTACGGTCGAGCAGCGAGACGAGCGGCTTGCCGATCTCGCCGGTCGGACCGGTCACGGCGACGGTGAGCCCGCGCGGCGCGCGGTGCCGCGCGGCGGGCGGCGACTGCGCCTCGGCGGCAGGCTTCGGCCTGCGCTTCGGCGCGGCGGCGGCGGGCCTCTTCACGGGCGGCATGGCTCGACGCTACTCCTGCGCGAAGCCCCGCGCGAGCGGCGAGGCTCCGGCGCGATCGGGGATGGCCTCCGGACGCCGTCGGCTCGCGATCGCTCGCGCCGACCGACCTAGACTTCGCCGATGACCGATCTCGTCGCCGCCGCGGCGTCCGCCTACGCCGATGCGCACACGAGCCCGCCCTCCGGCACGCTGGCCGCCGTCGCAGCGTGGACGACGGCCGAGGCGCAGGTGCCGCAGATGATGAGCGGCGTTCCGGAGGCCCGCCTGCTGGAGGCGCTGATCGTCGTCGGCGGGGCCCGCCGCGTGCTCGAGATCGGCACGTTCACGGGCTTCGGCGCGCTGGCGATGGCCGCGGCGCTCCCCGAGGGCGGGCGCGTCACGACGCTGGAGATCGACGAGGCCAGCGCCGCCGTGGCGCGGCGCCATATCGAGGCGAGCCCGCACGCCGAGCGGGTCGAGCTGATCGTCGGCGACGCGCTGGAGGCGATCGGCCGCCTCGACGGGCCATTCGACCTCGTCTACGTCGACGCCTGGAAGTCGGACTACCCGGCCTACTACGACGCCGTCGTGCCGAAGCTCGCCGAGCGCGGCGTGATCGTCGCCGACAACCTCTTCCGCGGCGGCGAGGCGCTCGATCCCGCGTCCCGCGACGAGGGCACCCTCGGCATCCGCGAGTTCGTCCGCCGCGTCCACGCCGACAAGCGGGTCCACAACGTGCTGCTGACCGTCGGCGATGGGCTGATGCTCGCGTGGCGGCGGCCGGCGGGCAGCTGACGCGTCTGGCGCCCGGACGGCGCCGTCCGTCCGGCGGACGCTCAGTCGACGCTGCCTGACGTCAGCTCCTCGATCGGCTCGGCCGCCTCGTCGGGCGCGGGCGTCGGTGCGGCGCGCTCGGACCAGTGGATCTCGGTCTCGATCTCGTACGTCGCCATGTTCACCTGCTGCTTGCGGACGATGTCGATTTCGAGCGTCACGAGCTCCGGCACGTCCACCGGCCGGATGCCGAGATCGACGCCGCCGGCCTCGACGAGGTCCGCCAGCTCGCGCAGGCGCCGGGCGGCGTCCGCCCGCGTCGCGAGGACCTCCTCCTTGTGGATGCGCTCCTTGGCCGTGGACATCCGCATCACCCGCCTGGCTCGCCTGGACTTCGGTCGCCTGATGATATGGCGCTCGCGCGCGCCCGTGGGCGGACCGCGTTGAGCGCCGATCTTACGAATCTTGAAGATTTGAAGATTGAGTGACTTCGCTACGATGCCTTGCGTGCTCGGTACGTCACTCCCCGCCGTCGGGCTGCACCTGCGTTGACGACGCCGATCCATCGCGTGAAGGCGGACTTCTTCCGTACGCTCGGCCACCCCGCGCGGGTGCGGATCCTCGAGCTGCTGCGCGACGGCGAGCGGTCGGTCGGCGACCTGCAGGCTGCGCTGGAGCTCGACTCGAGCGGAACCTCACAGCACCTCAGCGTGCTCAAGCGGGCCGGCATGCTGGAGAGCCGCAAGGACGGCACGAGCGTCTACTACCGCGTCAAGGATCCGCGGACGTTCCAGCTCCTCGAGGTCGCGCGGCAGATCCTGACCGCGCAGCTCGAGGAGACGCGGGCGCTGCTCGACGACCTGGCCGCGGCCCCGTGAGCGCCGCCCAGCTCCTGCGTCCGTGACGTTCGCGGGCATTCTTGCCCTCGCCCTGATCGCGGCAGGGGGAGCGCTCGGCGCCGCTCGCCGCTCGCCGCGCCTGGGCCTGCGCGTGCAGCTCGCCGGCGTGCTGCTGGCCGGCGTCGTGGCCGTCGTCCTGCTGGCCGACGGGACGATGCTGGGGGCGCCGTTCACCTCCGGCCTGCACGCACGCATGGGCGCGGACGGGCTCACGGCGCTGCTGGTCGTGGTGATCGCGGTCGTCGCCGTCCCGGCGCTGCTGTACGCGGCGGACTCGCTGCCCGCGAGCGGCGCCGGCCGCGCCCAGGCCGCGCTCACCGCGGGCTTCGTCCTCGCGCTGCTCGGCGTCGTCCTCGCACGCGATGTCGTCACGTTCCTCGCCTTCTGGGAGCTCATGACGCTGCTCCCGGCGGCCGCCGCGATCCTCGCCAGCCAGAGCGCCGAGGTTCGCCGCGCGATCTTCACCTACCTCGCGATCACGCACTTCGGCGGCGCCGGAGTCTGGGTGGCGATGCTCGTCCTCGCCCACGAGGGAGCGCTCGGCGCGCAGCTCGCGCCCGGCGGGCCGCAGGCGATCGTCGCCGTCGCGGCGATCGTCGGCTTCGGCACGAAGGCCGGCCTGATGCCGCTGCACCCCTGGCTGCCGCGAGCACACCCGGTCGCGCCGAGCCACATGTCGGCGCTGATGTCCGGCGTGATGCTGAAGGTCGCGATCTACGGGCTGGTCAGGGTGCTCTTCGAGTGGCTCGGGCCGGCGCCGCTCTGGGTCGGGCTCGCCGTGCTCGCGCTCGGCCTGCTGTCGGCGCTCGGCGGCGTGCTCTATGCGCTCGTCCAGCGTGAGCTGAAGCGCCTGCTGGCCTTCAGCAGCATCGAGAACGTCGGGATCATCGCCCTCGGCCTGGGGGCGTCGCTCGTCCTGACGGCGTCCGACCAGCAGCGCTGGGCCGCGATCGCCTTCGCCGCGGCGCTCCTCCACACGCTCAACCACGCGGTCTTCAAGGCGCTGCTGTTCCTCGGCGCGGGCGCCTTCGGCCACGCCGTCGGGGCGCTGCGGCTCGACCGCCTGGGCGGCCTGCTGCGGACGATGCCGCGAACCGGCGCGGCGTTCCTCGTCGGCTGCGCCGCGATCGCCGGCCTGCCGGTGCTGAACGGGTTCGCCTCCGAGTGGCTGACGCTGCAGGCACTGCTGCGGGTCGCGTTCGACGGCTCGCCGGGCGTCGCGCTCGCGGGCGCGCTGGCCGTCGCCGGTCTGGGGGCGACCGCGGCGCTCGCCGCGCTGTGCTTCGTCGGGGTCGCGGGGCTGACGCTGCTCGGCGCGCCGCGCACGCCCCAGGCCGAGCAGGCGCGCGAGGCGCCCGCGGGAATGCGCGCGAGCGTCGCCCTCCTCGCCGGCTGCTGCGTCGTGCTGGGCCTGGTGCCGGGCCTGCTCCTGCCGACGCTGGCCGGGCTCGGCGGTGCCGTGAGCCCGCCGGCGACGGTGGATCTCGCGCTCGAGGGAACCGGGTCGCTGCCCGCGCCGTGGATCGCCCTGGCGCTGCTGACCGGGGTCGCGGCGCTGATGGCGCTCGTGGCACGTGCGCCGCGAGCCCGTCCAACGCCGGCCTGGACGTGCGGGCAGCCCGTCGTGGAGCCGCTGGCGTGGACCGCCGCGGGCTTCACGAAGCCGCTTCGCCTGATGCTCGAGGCGCTGCTGCGCCCACGGCGCGAGCTGGAGCGCAGGGAGCAGGGCGGCGTCGTGCAGGCGATCGCGTACCGGTCCGAGGTCCCGCTCGTGTTCGACACCTTCGTCTATGGGCCTGCCCACCGGCTCGCGGTGCGCGCCGCCGCCGGTGCGCGACGGCTGCAGTCCGGCAGCCTGCGGACGTACGTCGCGTACCTGCTTGCGCTCGTACTGGCGCTGCTCGGCTTCGCGCGGCTCGGGGGCCTGGGATGACCTCGACGGGGCTGGTCGTCGGTGCGCTTCAGCTCGCCGGGCTCGGCGCCGCGCCGCTGCTGCACGGAACGGTCCAGCACCTCGAGGCGCGCCTGCAGGGGCGCCGCGGGCCATCGCCGACGCAGCCCTACCGCGAGCTGCGCAGGCTGTGGGGCAAGTCGACGGTCGCGCCGCAGCGGGCGACCGCGATCTACCGCGCCGCGCCGGCGATCGTCGCCACATGCACGGCACTGGCACTGCTGCTGGTCCCGATCGGCGGTGTCGCGCCCGGCTGGCCAACCGGCGGCGACGCGCTCGTGCTCGTCGGCCTGCTGACGATCGCACGCTTCTCGATCGCGCTCGCCGCCTGGGACACCGGCAGCGGCTTCGCCCTGATGGGGGCGAGCCGAGACCTCGTGTTCGCCGTGTTCATCGAGGGGCTGCTGCTGCTCGTCGTGCTGCTCGCCGCGCTGCCGGCCGGGAGCACCGATCTCGTCGCGATGAGCGACGCCGCGACCGGCGCCCGGCCGTGGCGCGAGCCGGCCCATTGGTGCGCGGCGCTCGCATTCGCCCTCGCGGCGCTCGCCGAGACCGGCCGCCAGCCGGTCGACAACCCGACCACGCACCTGGAGCTGACGATGGTCCACGAGGGACCGCTGCTCGAGCACGCCGGGCGCGAGCTCGCGCTGCTGCAGTGGTCGGCGGCCGCGCGGCTCTGGCTGATGGGACTGCTCGCCGGCGCGCTGTTCCTGCCGCAGGCGGGCGGGTTCGCCGCGCGCCTCGCGGTCCTGCTCGTCGGCCTCGCGGCGCTCTGCATCGCGCTCGCGCTGGTCGAGACCGGGCTGGCGAAGATGCGGATCCTGCGCGTGCCGCGGTTCCTGGCGGGCGGCGTCGCGCTCTGCCTGCTCGGGCTCGTCTCCGCGGTCGGAGGCCTGCCGGCATGAGCGGGGCGACCCTCTGGCTGCTGCTCGGCCTCGGCCTCGCCGTCCTGGTCGTCCGCCGGCGCTCGTCGGCGGTCGTGCTGATCGCCGTCCAGTCGCTCGTGCTCGCCGTGGTGGCGCTCGCCGACGCGCTCGAGGGCTCCGCCGCGCCGCTCGTCGCCGTCGTGCTGCTCGCGCGTGCGGCCGCGCTGCCGGCGATCCTCCTGCTGCTCGTCGTCCGCACGCGCGAGCCCCGGCGGGTCGGAGGCGAGGGCCCCGCGATCGCGCGCCTCGTCGTCGGCATCGCGGTCGTGCTCGCCGGCGTGGCGCTCGTGCCGGCGATAGGCCTCGACAGCGCCGCCGCCGGCCAGACCGCCGCCGGGCTGCTGCTGCTGGGGATCGTCACCGCCGCGACGCGCCGGCCGGTCGTCTTCCAGGCGCTGGCCTTCCTGATCGCCGAGAACGGCGTCTACGTAGCCGCCCTTTCGCTCATCGGCGGCGTCCCGGCGCTCGTCGAGATCGGCGTGCTGTTCGACCTCGTCGTGATCGTCTCGGTCGCCGGCGCGTTCGGCACGCGGATCCATGAGGAGTTCGGGACCGGCGACAGCTCCGTCCTGCGAGGGCTCCGTGACTGAGGCGCTGCTGATCGCCGCGCTGGCCCTGCCCGTGCTCGGCGGGCTGCTCGTCCAGCTCATGCCGACGGCCCGCGCGGCCGACCTGCTGAACGCCGCCTTCGCCTGCGTCACGGGTGCTCTCGCGGGCGGGCTCGGCGTGTGGGCGATCGTGCACAGCGGTGCTCCGGAGCACGGACGCTGGTACCTGCTCGATGCCGGCAGCGGCGTCTTCCTGGTCGTCATCGCGGCGGTCGGCGTGCTGAGCGCGCTCGCCTCGCCGAGCCACCTGCGCAGCGGCGGGCGCAGCTTCTTCGGCGTGCGCCGTGCGCGTGTCCTCTACTACCTCGCCTTCGACCTCTTCTGGGCGGCGCTGATCGCCGTGCCGGTGATCGACAACCTGGCCGTCGCATGGCTCGTCGTCGAGGCGACGACGGGGGCGTCGGCGCTGCTGGTCGCCTTCAGCGGTCGGCGCAGCGCGCTCGAGGCGGGGTGGAAGTACCTCGTGCTGACGACGCTCGGGCTGACCGTCGCGCTGCTCGGGATACTCGTGCTCTACGCCTCGATCGGAGGCGGCGGCGGCGACCTCGCGACGCTCGACTGGCACGCGATCGCGGCACGCGCGGCGACGCTCGACCAGGGAACGGCGCTCCTGGCCTTCGTCCTCGTCCTCGCCGGCCTGGCGACCAAGATCGGCTGGGCGCCGGTGCACAACTGGCTGCCCGACGCACATAGCGAGGCGCCTCCGCCGGTCAGCGCGCTGCTGTCGGCGGCGCTGCTGCCGAGCGTGGTGCTCGTCGCCTGGCGGTTGGCGCTGGTGCTGGGACCCGCCGCCGGGCTGGACAGCGCGAACGGCCTGCTGCTCGCCTTCGGCCTGGCCTCGCTCGCGGTCGCGGTCCCGTTCCTCTGGCGCCCGCAGCCGTGGAAGCGCCTACTGGCCTACTCGAGCCTCGAGCACATGGGGATCCTGGCGCTGGGCATCGGCTTCGCGTCACCGCTGGCGACCGCCGGTGTCGTGCTCCACCTCGTCGGGCACGCGCTGGCGAAATCGCTCGGCTTCTACGCCGCGATCCCACTGCTGCGCCGCGATCCCGCGGCGTCCGGCGAGCCGCTCAGCGGCCTGGCCTCCGCGAGCCCGGCGACGGCCGGCGCCGTCGGCGTCAGCCTCGGCGCGCTCAGCGGGCTGCCGCCCTCGCCGCTGTTCTTCAGCGAGGTCCTGATCGTGTCCGGCGGCATCGCGAGCGGCCACCTCGCCGTCGCATCGCTCGCCGCGGTGCTGCTCGCGCTCGGCTTCGTCGGGCTCGCGCACTCGCTCATCGAGGGGCTCGCGGGCCCCGTGCGCCGGGCCCCGCGTCGTTCGCGCTCGGGTGGCCGGACGGTCGCGTTGACCGTCGCGATCTCGGCCTGCCTGCTGGCGCTCTCGGCGAGCACGTCGTGGCTGGTCGGGGCGGCGTTCGTCGAGCGGCTGATGGACGGCGTCGCATGAGCGGCCACGCGACGACGTCGCTGCACCACGGCCCTCCGGGGGCGGCTCGGCGGATCGACGTCGAGCCCGCACGCTGGCGCGACGCGGCGCGCGAGGCGCTTGACGCCGGCCTGCGCTTCTCGGGCCTGTTCGGCATCGAGGGCGCCGGGGGCGTCATGGCCGCCGCGCTGTTCGGGCGCTCAGGAGAGGAGCGCCTGCTCGTCTGCGACCCCGGCCCGGCGACGATCGTCCCGAGCCTGCTGGGGATCGTCCCCGCCGCCGACTGGGACGAGCGCGAGGCGCACGACCTCTACGGCATCTCGTTCAGCGGCCACGAGCCGCTGCGCCCACTCGTGCACCACAGCGACGATCTCGACTCGTGGACGGTGGAGGTCGGCGGGGAGGACACCCACCAGGTCGCGGTCGGCCCGATCCACGCCGGGATCATCGAGCCCGGGCACTTCCGCTTCCACGTCGTCGGCGAGCGCATCCTGCATCTCGACCTGAGGCTCTTCTACAGCCATCGCGGCCTCGAGCGGGCGGCCGAGGGCCGTGAGCCGGCCGACGCGCTGCGTCACGCCCAGCGAGCATGCGGCGCCTGTGCGGTCGCCAACTCCGTCGCGTTCGCGCACGCCTGGGAGAGCGCCGGCGGGCTGTGGCCGGATGCCGAGCTCGCTCGTGCGCGCACGACGCTGCTGGAGCTCGAGCGGCTCTACAACCACCTCGGCGACATCTCGGCGGTGTGCGCCGGCGTCGGGTTCGCCCCGGGAACCGCGGCGTTCGCGGCGCTCAAGGAGCGCGCGCTGCGGCTCAACCGGTCGCTCGCCGGCCACCGCTTCCTGTTCGACTCGGTCGCCGTCGGCGCCAGCCGGCTGCAGGTCGACGAGAGCCGGGCACGCCGAGCCCGGGAGGAGCTCCGGGAGCTGGCCGACGAGAGCGCCCGCGCCTGGCGCGAGCTGCGCTTCGCCGGCTCCCTGCAGGAGCGGCTCGCCGGCGTCGGCGTCGTCAGCCGCGAGCAGGCGCTTCGCCACGGGGCGGTCGGGCCGGCGGCCCGCGCCTGCGGTGTCGCCCGCGACGCCCGCACGCTCAGCCCGCGTCTGGCCTACGGCGACTTCTCGCCGGCGCGCCCGCCCTCGCCGACCGGGGACGTCGCGGCCCGCGTCGACATGCGCGCAGTCGAGCTCGAGCAGACGCTCGGCCTGCTCGACGGGCTGCTCGGACGGGCGATCGAGCCGGCCCGCTGCGAGCCGCTGGACTCCGCCGCGCACGGAGGCGACGTGGGCGTCGGGCGAATCGAGAGCCCGCGTGGCGAGAGCGTCTGCGTCGTCTCGGCGCACGACGGGCGCGTGGCGCGGATGCACCTGCGCAGCGCCTCCTACGCGAACTGGCCGCTCGTCGCGCAGGCCGCGCGCGGCGAGCTGCTGCCGGAGTTCCCCCTGATCAACAAGAGCTTCGAGCTCTGCTACGCCTGCTGCGACCGCTGAGCCATGTTCCTCCTCCTTCGCCAGCTGCAGCGCCTGCGTCGTCAGATCGCCCTGCCGCCCGAGGAGCGGCGCGGATCGCTCGCCCTGCGTCATGTCGACACCGGCTCGTGCAACGCCTGCGAGCACGAGCTGGCGGCGACCGCCGGGCCCCACTACGACCTGCAGCGCCACGGGCTGAACATCGTCGCCTCGCCGCGCCACGCCGACGTCCTGTTGGTGACCGGTCCGGTGACGCGGCGCATGGCCGGGCCGCTGCGGACCGCCTTCGACGCGATGCCGGAGCCGCGGCTCGTCGCGGCGCTCGGCGACTGCGCCCTGGGCTGCGGGGTCCTGGGAAGCCGCGCGGAGCTCGCCGGGCCGCTGGAGGAGATCCTGCCGGTCGCGCTGCGGATACCCGGCTGCCCGCCCTCGCCCCAGGCGATCGCCGACGCCCTGCTCGAGCTGCTGGCGCTCCACCACGGCTGGACGCGCTGATCGCCGCGGCCGGGGCGGAGCAGCCGCGACGCCGGGTGCCTGGGTCAGCCTCCGGCGCCGTCCAGGAACTCCGTGAAGCGCCACGGGCCGCTCCGCCGTGCCCGCGCGGGTGTGCCTGCGTTACGGTCGGCGGCATGCGTCGACCGCTGTTGGCCCTGCCGATCTTCGCGCTGGTGCTGGCGCTGCAGGCCGCGGATGCCCGTGCGGCGCAGCGGGCGCCGCGGCTCGCGGCGTTCGACTCGTGCTCGCAGCTCGTCGACTGGGCGAGTGCGGGCGCCCGGCGGACCGGCGGCCTGCGCGGCGTGCCGGTGCGCGCACTGCCGGCGCCGGCGCCCGGGCTCGCGCAGGGCGGCGGGCGCGGCGGCGCGCAGGAGGTGGCCGCCGCGCCGACCGCCGCCGACGCCTTCTCAGGGACCAACGTCCAGGAGGCCTCGGTGGACGAGGCGGACTTCGCCAAGAGCGACGGACGCCGGCTCTTCGCACTCCACGGCGAGCTGCTGCTGGCGATGGACATCAGCGGCTCGCAGCCCCGGCTGCTCGGCGAGCTGCGGATCGGCGGCGGAGCCCGCGAGCTGCTGCTGCGCGGCGATCGGCTGCTCGTCATCGGCGACGGCTCGGGCGGCGTCGTGGACGGGCCGGTCGCGATGCGCGAGCTAGCGCCGACCGGTCGCGGCGAGGTGCGCCTGACCGAGGTCGCCGTCGGCGACCCCGCGGCGATGCGGATCGCGCGGACGCTCGATGTTCCGGGCGCATACGTCGCCGCGAGGCTGACGGGCGGGGAGGCCCGGGTCGTCGTGACGACGGCGCCCGATCTCCCGGTCGCGACCGGCGGCCCGGCCGAGGCGGCCGCGCACGTCGCCGCACGGGCGGGCCTGCGCGCGTTCGTGCCGCGCACGAGGCTGCGCAGCCGCATCACCCATCGCACCTTCCGCCGGCCGCTCGCCGCCTGCCGCGAGGTGCGCCGCCCGGCTCGCTTCTCCGGCCTCGACCTGCTGACGGTGCTGACCGTCGACCTCGACCGTGGGCTCTACTCGATCGAGCGCGACGCGATCCTCGCGGGCGCTCAGGTCGTCTACGAGACGCCGCGCAGCCTCTACGTCGCCAGCCAGCGCTGGGTCCGTGGGATGGACGACCCCGAGGACGTGCCCACGACCCTCACGACCGAGATCCATCGCTTCGACGCCGCGCCGGGCGAGGGCACCCGCTACGCGGCGAGCGGCAGCGTGCCCGGCTTCCTGCTGAACCAGTTCGCGATGTCCGAGCATCGTGGCGCGCTGCGCGTCGCGAGCACGCGCGAGCCCACCTGGCTGACCCCCTCCGCGGCGCCGCTCGCCGAGCGCGAGCGCGAGCGCAGCGAGAGCATGGTAAGCGTCCTGCGCGAGCGCGCGGGCCGGCTCGCGCAGGTCGGTCGGATCGACGGCCTGGGCCGCGGGGAGCGCATCTACGCGGTGCGGTTCATCGGCGACGCCGGCTATGTCGTCACCTTCCGGCAGGTCGATCCGCTCTACACGCTCGACCTCTCGGAGGCGGAGCGGCCGCGCGTCGCGGGCGAGCTCGAGATCGCCGGCTACTCGGCGTACCTGCACCCGCTCGGGGACGGCCTGCTGCTCGGCGTCGGTCAGGACGCGACCGAGCAGGGCCTTCGGCTCGGAGCCCAGGCGTCGCTCTTCGACGTGCGCGACCCGGCGGCGCCCCGCCGGCTCGCGCACCTCCGCCTCGGGACCGACTCGAGCACGCAGGTCGAGGGCGACCACTGCGCCTTCCTCTGGTGGGCCCCGACGCGTACCGCCGTGCTGCCCGTCGACTCTTGGTCGTCGGGCGTCTACGGCTCCGAGGCGATCGGGCTGCGCGCGGGCCGTGCCGACGGGCTGCGCGAGATCGGCCGCCTGCGCCACGGCGGCGATCGATGGCCGGCCCAGATCCGCCGCTCGTTCGTCGTCGGCGGCCGGCTCTACACGCTGTCCGACCGGGGGGTCGCCTCGGCACGGCTCGACAGCCTGCAGCCGACGGGCTTTCTCGGCTTCCCCCCGGCCGCCGACGGAGGCGGCGTCGGCGTGGAGCCCGGCAGCCCCGGGTCGGGCTGAGCCCCGATCGCCGGTACATCGTCGTGGCCGACGACATCGGCAGCCAGGTGCATGGTGCATCGTTCCGGTGAGGCCGCCGATGAGCCGGCTCGTGCCGGGCGCCCGTCCTGGCGCTCGCTGCTGCGCGGCCTTTGGTGCTCGTTGCGTGAGGACGACCTGGTCGACTGGGCCGCCGCGCTCACCTACTACGCGATGCTCGCGATCTTCCCCGCGCTGATCGTCTTCGCGTCGCTGGTCGGGCTGGCCGGGCAGGGCGTCGCCACGTCGATGATCGAGAACCTCGCGCAGCTCGCCCCGGGGCCGGGGCGCGAGATCGTCGAGGGCTCGATCGACGGACTGCAGCGCGACCGCGGCGCCGCCGGCGCGCTGCTCGTGCTCGGGCTCGTCGTGGCGTTGTGGTCGGCGTCCGGCTACGTCGGGGCGTTCATGCGGGCCGCCGGCGTCATCTGGGACGTCGAGACCCGGCGCCCGGCGTGGAGGGCGATCCCGCTTCGCCTCGGCGTGACGCTGCTCGCGCTCCTCGTCATCTCGGCCGGCGCGGCGGCGATCGTCCTGACGGGGCCGGTCGCCGAGCAGGCGGCCAAGCTGATCGGCGTCGACCATGTCGTCGTCGAGCTCTGGTCGGTGCTGAAATGGCCGGCCCTCGCCCTGCTGATCAGCATCCTGCTCGCGCTGCTCTACCACGTGGGCCCGGACGTCCAACGGCGCGGGCCGCGTTGGATCACGCCCGGGAGCGTCGTGGCGGTGCTGCTGTGGCTCGCCGCCTCCGAGCTGTTCGCGCTCTACGTGGCGACGTTCGGCTCGTACAACAAGACCTACGGTGCCCTGGGCGGCGTGATCGCGTTCCTGGTGTGGCTGTGGATCTCGAACCTCGCGGTGCTGCTCGGCGCCGAGCTCAACGCCCAGCTCGAGGACGCGGGCGGATCCTCGCTGCGAGAGGCGCCCGACCGATAGCGTGACGGCCAGTGTCGCCGCTGGAACCCGGACCGCATGTCGAGCTGCTGGATGAGGCGCTCGAGCTCGAGGCCGCCGCGCAGCGAGCGCTGCTCGACGGCGACGTCGATGCCGCGAGCGCCGGCATGGGCGCCGCGGCCGCGTGCTACCGCGCGTCGTGGGCCGCGGCTCCGCCGCGCAGCTTCGGCCGGCTGATCGGGATGCTCAAGGCTGCCGTGCTCGCCGGGGACGCGCGCGAGGCGGCCCGCTACGCCCGGGGGCAGCTCGACGACTCGGCCGACTCGGCGCCGTCGGCTTACGCGTTGGCGATCGCCGCGCTCGTCGACGGCGACGACGCGCTCGCGACGCAGGCCGCGGAGCGGATGCGCGGCGGCTCGCCGGCTTTCGACCGGACGGCCGCGGCGATCACGGCGATCGCCGCGGGTGACGCCGCCCGCTACGCGAGCGAGCTGAGCGCGATCGTGGCCTCGTTCGAGCAGCGCGAGGAGCACCTGACGGGCGTGCCGATCGCCGACACGGCGCTGATGCTCGACGCGCTCGCCGCGCCGCGCGGCCTCAGCGCTCTGCCCCCGCGCTCGCCGGTGCTGCCCCGACGCTGACCGCGCCGCGGCGCTCCAGCGCGTGCGTCGTGAGCTGTGCGAACGCACCGCCGAGCAGCGCGCCGGCGATGACGTCGACCGGATAGTGCACTCCGGTGTGGACGCGCGAATAGGCGACGAGCGCCGCCAGCAGCCGCAGCGGCAGGCCGGCGAGCGGCAGCACGTGTCCGGCCCCCGTCGCGAAGGCGAACGCCGCGGCGGAGTGCCCGGAAGGGAACGAGGTGGAGATCGGCATCGGCACGTGCCGGGCGATCGGCACCTGGGCCCGCACACGGTCCGGCCGCTCGCGGCGACCGAGCGGCTTGAGCGCCACGTTGACGACCGTCGCCGTGACGCCGACCGAGGCAAGGCCGAAGGCCGCGGCGCGCCGCCCGCGCCGCCCGCCCAAGACCGCGAGCACGGCGGCGCCGCCGAGCGACAGCTTCGAGTAGTCGGCGGCACGCGAGAGGCGGCTCATCGCCGCGTCGAGCAGCGGCGTCTGCGAGCGGGCGATCGCCGCGTACGTCGCCACGTCGAGTCGCTCGAGCTCGTCGAGCCACACGCGCGCTCCGCGTCGCCGCGCATCGCTGCTCGCGCCCTGGGCGCACGGGCCGACTTCGGAGGGCGTCACTTCCGTCGGATCCTACGATTCGCGCCGGTGCCGTGGGGCGCCGGGCGTGGTCGCACGACGCAGGCCGGTCGACGCGCCGTTGCCGCGCGGCGTCGCGGCGTCGCGGCCTCGCGGCCGGATCGGCGGCGCCGGCGGTGGGTTGCCGTGCGCAGCGGTAAGGAGTACAACCGCTTGATTGGACCGGGAATCCGATGAGGGGAGGACCCCGATGGCGCGCATGATGGCCGACTGCAGACGTTTTCCGAGCGTCAGCAACTGCTCGCTGACGATCATCGGCGAGGAGGAGGAGGTCGTGCGCGCGGCTGCCGAGCACGCGGCTTCGGTGCACGAGCACGAGGACACCACTGAGCTGCGCGAGCAGATTCGCGCGACGCTCGAGCCCGAGGAGGCTTACGTCTTCGGCGCCCGCGCGCCGGAGACGGGGGCGCCCGCCTGAGGGTGCTCGTGGCGGCCGGGACGGACCGGCCCGGCCGCCACACGGCGCCGGGCGCCGGGGGGCGCCCGCTCGGCCGGAGACGCGGAGGCTCTGCCGCCGCGACCGGCTCGAAGAGCCTCGCGGAGCTCGACATCCACGGCGCGCTCAGGTGGCCGTCGGATCGCCGAGCGAAGGCGGGGCCTCTCCCTCGTCGCGCGGCCCCGTCGATGCCGACGGCGTCTCGGCGAGCGCCGCCTCGAAGCGCGCCATCTCCCGGTCGCTGAGCGGCCTGCGCACCACCTCGCCCGAGCGCTCGGCGAGGAGCGCGAGCATCTCGTCGACGTGGTCGGGTGCGGCGAGCAGCACGATCGCCGAGCAGCCCTTCGGGACGGCCGTGCGCAGATCGTCGACGAGCGCCCCCGGCTCGGCCTCGACCTCGTCGGGGTGCGCCGCCTCGGCGCCGACGATGCCGCCGATCACGAGCCCCGGCGCCAGGCCCGCCGGCCCGCCGAGCAGCAGCAGGCCGATCACGCCGCCGGCGATGGCGCCCCGCGCGGCACCGGGCTGTGAGAGGTGGTCCTCCTCGTCGACCGAGACGTAGCGGCCCGCCACGGTCCCGTGCAGGGCGATGCGGTCGTTGTGGTGGTGCTGGACGAGCGCCGCCTCGTGCGTCCACGGCGCTCGGGGAGCCCGCTCGCGCAGCGTCCCGAAGGCCGACTCGGCGGCGCTGTCGCCGTGGTAGGTGACGATCGCGAGCTCGAGGCTCATCGTGATCAGCTCCTTCACGTGGACTGTGCCGCATCCTCGCAGCGCCGCCAGCCCCGCGTCTACCCTTGCTCGCCGTGTCCGTCACCGTGCTCGACGCGCCTCTGGCGCCGCTGACGACGCTGCGCCTCGGCGGCCCGGCGCGGCGGCTGGTCGAGGCCCGGACCGAGGACGAGCTCGTCGCCGCCGTCCGCGAGGCCGACGCGGCCGGCGAGCCGCTGCTGCTGCTGGCCGGCGGCAGCAACGTCGTGATCGCCGACGCCGGCTTCGACGGCACCGTCGTCCAGGTCGCCATGCGCGGCATCGAGCGGCGACGGCTCGCGGACGGGCGGGTGGCCGTGACCGCCCAGGCCGGCGAGCCGTGGGACGCGCTGGTGGCGGGGCTCGTCGCCGACGGCCTCGCGGGCGTCGAGTGCCTCGCGGGCATCCCGGGCTCGGCCGGCGCGACGCCGATCCAGAACGTCGGCGCATACGGGCAGGAGGTCGCCGGGACGATCCGCGCGGTGCACGCGCTCGACCGGGCGACGGGCGAGGTCGTAGAGCTGGCGCCGGAGGACTGCGCGTTCGGCTACCGCACGAGCGCCTTCAAGGGCAAGCAGAGTCACGCCATCCTGGCTGTGAGCTTCGCGCTGCGGCCGGACCGGCTCGGGCTGCCGCTGCGCTACGCGGAGCTGGGGCGCGCGCTCGACGCCGCGCCGGGGCAGCGCGTCCCCCTGGCGGACGTGCGCACCGCCGTTCTCGAGCTGCGTCGCGGCAAGGGGATGGTGCTCGACGCCGGCGATCGCGACACCTGCAGCGCGGGATCCTTCTTCACCAATCCGGTGCTCGAGCCGCGGGCGTTCGACGCGCTGTGTCGCCGCGCCGCCGCGCTGCCCGGGGCGCGTGGCGAGCCGCCGCGCTTCGACGAGCCCGGCGGGCGCGTGAAGACCTCCGCGGCCTGGCTGATCGAGGCGGTCGGCTTCCGCCGTGGCGACGCGCGCGGGTCGGTCGCGCTCTCGAGCAAGCACGTCCTCGCGCTGACGAACCGCGGCGGCGCGAGCGCCGGTGAGCTGCTTGCGTTCGCGCGCGAGATCGCGGATCTGGTCGAGCTGCGGCTCGGCGTTCGCCTGCGTCCTGAGCCGGTGCTCGTCGGCGCGAGCTGGGACTGAGTCCGCAGTCGGGCGGAGCGTCGGCGTCGGCGGTGCCGCGATGCGCTCAGGACCTGGTCGCCGCTTCGTCGAGGACCAGGGCGAGCCGGTGCGTGACTGCGCTCCACGTGAACCGTGCCAGCACGTCCTCTCGTGCCAGGCGACCGCGGCGCTCGCGCTCGGAGCGGTCGCCTGTGGCCGCGATGAGCGCTGCGACCAGATGCTCGTCGTCGCCGGGCTCGACCAGCCAGCCGGTCTCACCGTCTCGCACGATCTCGGCCGGACCGCCGGCGCGCATCGCGATCGCGGGACGCTCGCAGGCCATGCCCTCGACCAGCACCAGGCCGAAGCTCTCGCGCTCCGAGGCCAGGACGACCGCGTCGCTCGCGCGCAGCAGCGCGGGCAGCTCGTCGTGGTCGTACCAGCCGGCGAGCAGCACGCCCCGCGCGCCGAGCCGCTCGATCGTCTGCGCCGGATGCTCCCCCTCCCACTCACCCGGGTGGCCGCCGACGAGCACGAGCGAGACGCCGCACCCGCCGAGCCGCCGGCGCACCTCGTCGAACGCCGCGATCAGCTGCGGCAGCCGCTTGACCGCGGTGAAGCGCCCGGCGGCGAGCAGCACGACGTCGTGCGAGAGCGCGGCGACGTCCTGCGGCCGCGCGCGCCACGTTCCCGGCTCGCCGCCGGGGAGCCAGCCGCGGGGCTCGTCGAGCAGCACCCGGCGCCAGAGGGCGTCGCGATCGATCCCCGCGGGGGAGAAGCGCCGTGCGTCGACCCCGTTCGGCACGAGGGCGATCCGCTCGTGGGGCAGCTCGAGAACCCGCGCCGCGCGCCGCGCGCCGCGCGGCGTCGCGATGACGACCAGCTGCGCGGCCTGCGCCCAGCCACGCAGCCGCTCGCCCCAGGCGGCGGCGTGCGTCCAGCTCGCCGGGGCACCTGCGGCGATCCGCTCGGCCATCAGCAGCTCCGTGCCGTGCAGGTGGGCGACGATCGGCACGTCCGGCGCAACGAGCGCGGCCGCGGCGTTGAGCGGCGTCAGATGGTGCAGGTGCAGCACGGCGGCACCGCCCGCGCCCGCCTTGTCGAGCACCTGCGCCCACGCCCGCGTCTGACGCTCGAGCGCCGCGTCGTCGAGCCGTGCGAAGACCACGTCGGGCGCCCCCGGTCGGTCCTCGTAGGAGGGCTGGAGCGGGACGGCTCCGGCCGGCGGGTCGAGTGGGTCGGCGGCCCGCAGCGAGGCGGTGAAGTCGACGACGCGCAGATCGGAGACGTCGTCGTAGAAGTGCCGCGCGTCGCGCAGCGCTCCGGCGTCGCTGCGCGAGCCGGAGAGGAGCGTCGTCCTCCAGCCCTCTCGAGGCAGTCGGCGGGCGAACGCCCGCACGCCGTGCGAGGAGCCCCCGCGCGGATAGAACATGATCGCGCTGACGACGCGCCGCCCGGCTCCCGGCATCAGCGACGGTTGTATCCGCTCTCGACCCCCCGGTGAAGAGCTGCTCGGCCGAGGCCCTACCGACGCGTCGCGCCGATCGCGTCCGCCGACGCCGCCCTGCCGGTGCCGGCGACGATGCTCAAGTGCCGTCGAACGCGATCGCGGTGACGATCGGCCGGCCGCCGGCGAGCTCGACGCCGTGCTGCTCGCGTGGGTGGTTGCGCAGGCGGCCGTCGAGGACGAGCGACGTGCTGCCGCCTCCGTCGAGGTTCAGTGCCCGCTCGGCGCCCGCGGCCACGAGCGCCCGGGCCAGCTCCTCGAGCGTCAGCCCGGCCTCGTCCGCCGTCCTCCCGTCGCAGGCGGCGGCGAGCACGCGGTCGGCGGCGAGCGCCAGCGCCGCGCGCGGGTGGCGCCCGTCGGTGATGTCGGAGTCGAACTGCGTCGACCCGGCGGCGAACCCCTCGGCGTCGTCGCCGTCACGGCAGATCACCTCGCCGTCCTCGACGAGCAGCGGGCCCGCCTGCAGCAGGTCGCCGGCAGGGTCGGCCGCGAGGCTCTCGCGCCGTGCGACGCGAATCGCATCGCCGTCGACGTGCAGACAGGCGCGCGTCGCGTGCCAAGGCTCCAGGAACGGAACGCTCGGCATCCTGGTGCCGTCGAGTCGCAGCTCGCCGAGCGGCTCTCTGCCGCGCGGCGTGTAGAAGCCGCCGACAAGGGCGTCCGCGACCCCGGTGCGCCTGCACCAATCGACGAGCCGCGTCGGCTCGTCGAGTCGCACGACCCTCAGGCTCACCTCCGCGAGCGACCAGCTCGCGAGATGCAGCGTCGTCCGCCGCCCACCGTCCAGCTCCAGCCGGATCGTCGAGTCCGCGCGCGCGGGTGCGAGCGCGGGCAGCGATGTGGTGGATCGGCTCATCGGCGCGGTCGCGCGGATCCTCCACGCCGGTGCGGACGTGAAGCGCACAGTGCGGCCGACGCCGGTCAGCCGCCCGCGCCGGAGGCTACGCCCGGCTCTCGATCCGGTCAACGGCGCTCCGGCAGACCGGCGTCGCGGGCGCCTGCGGCCGTTAGGATCGCCGCCCGGATGGGCCTCGCGCGAACAGAGGGCGGGCTCGCTGCGCGGCGACGCCGTACGGGCATCGCCGCGATCGCGGTGCTCGCGTGCTCGTGGGCGCTCGTCATGCAGTCGCTCGGCTGGGCCCAGACGTCGTACATGGCGTTCGTCAAGTCGCTGGCGGACGGGACGGCCAGCATCGACGCCTACCACTGGGAAACGCGCGACAAGTCGTGGATCGACGGCCACTTCTTCTCCGTCAAGGCGCCCGGCATGCCGATGCTGCTGCTCCCCTGGTACGAGGCGATCAGGGTCGCGGGCGGCGAGCGCCTGGCTCGCGAGGCAGCGGATCGGGCACGCAGGAGCGGGGCGCGGGAGTGGACCTACAGGGGACTGAACGTCGCCAGCTACGGCTATGAGAGCGCCCGCGCCGCGCGCGTCAAGCGAGCCCTCGAGGTGCAGGCGCCGCTCGTCTGGGCGCTCGGGCTGCTCGGAACCGTGCTGCCCGCGGCCGGCCTGCTGCTCATGGTTCGCGCCACCGCCGAACGGCTGCGGCCGGGACTGGGGACGGCGACGGCTATCGCGCTCGGCGGCGGGACGCTCGTGCTGCCGTTCGCGACGCAGCTCTTCGGCCACGTTCTCGCCGCGCTGCTCGGTTTCGCCGCATTCACGGTGCTGCTGCGCGAGCGTGACGGGCCGTCGCGCCTGCCGGTGGTCGCGCTCGCGGGCCTGCTGGCCGGTCTCGCCGTCGTAGTCGAGTACCCACTGGCGATCGCCGGCGGAATCGTCGGCCTGTACGGGGTGCTGCGCGCGGATGCCGTACGCGGCGGCGTGCGAGCGCTGCTCCGCCGCACCGGCGCCTACGCCGCCGGCGTGGCGGTCGGCGTCCTCCCGCTGGCCGCCTACAACCTCTGGGCGTTCGGCTCGCTCACGACGATGTCGTACGCCGACGCGGTCGATCGCCAGGGTGTCACCGGCCATCAGACGCTCGGGCTCAACGACGGCGGCTTCTTCGGCATCGGCGCTCCCCGTCCGCGGGTCGCGCTGGAGCTGCTGCTGGCCCCGCGAGGGCTGCTCGCCCTGACGCCGGTTGTCGCGCTCGCCGCGGCCGGCGTCTGGCTGCTCGCGCGCCGCGGCCGGCGGGCCGAGGCGCTGACGATCGCCGCCGTCGCGTTGGCGTTCCTCGTCTACGACAGCGGCTACTGGCTGCCGTTCGGCGGCGGCTCGCCGGGGCCGCGCTTCCTGGTGCCGGTGCTTCCGTTCCTCGCGCTGGGGCTCGTCGAGTCCTGGCGGCGCTGGCCGGTCACGACGCTGGCGCTGACGACCTGCGGCACCGTCGTCATGCTCGTCGGGACGCTGACGTACCCGCTGATCGGCACCGGGAGCCTGTGGCAGTGGTGGTCGCGGCTGCGGTCCGGCGAGATGCAGCACACGGTGCTGGCGATCCTCGGCCTCGGCAACGGGCTCGCGCCCGCGCTGCTGGTCGTGCTCGGGGTGGTCGGCGCCGGGGTGCTCGCGGCGCGAGCGACACCACGGGCGGCACTCGCCGGCCGCGACGCCCGCCTCGCGCTCTGGGCCGTCGGCGCATGGGTGCTCGTCGCGCTCGTGCTCACGCCGGCGGTCGGCGAGCGTCGGATCCTCGGCGCGGGCGCTGCGCTGCGCGGCCACGTCAACCACGGTGGGCTGCCGCGACAGATCGTGGCACTGGCCGCCGGCGCGGCGCTGATCGCGCTCGCGATCGCGTGGTGGTCCTCGCGCCGCCGTGCCCGGCGGTCAGTCGCCGAGTCGGTAGACGACGAGCGATCCGCGCCGCTCGCGGCGAACGCCTGAGCCGGCCGGCGATCGCGCCGGCCACGCGGCCCACGGGGTTCCGGCGGCACGGTCGGCGTGCAGCACGACGGTCCGCACGCCGATCCGACGCAGCAGCGCGACCGACCCGCGGTCCGGGAAGCCCTCGACGGCCGCGAGCGTTTGGGCCAGCAGTCGCGGCTCGACGCTGCTGCGACCGTTCATCAGCCGTGGGAAGCCGTCGGTCGACCAAAGGAGGTAGCGGCGGTTGTCCGGCGGTCGGGCGGGAAGCTCCAGCAGCGGATCGGCGAGCCCGGCGAGCCCGGCCGGAGCCCGCGGCACCGTGGGGTGAGGGTAGGCGGCGAGCGTCTGCCCGCCGCGCCCGATGCCGAAGCCGGCGCCCTCGAGTGCGACCACGAGCGCGAGGCCGGCGAGCGCCGCGCGGGGCGGCCACGGGGCACCGCCCGGACGCCGCGCGAGCGCCTGTGCGATGCGCTGTGCGCCCCCGGCCGCGAGCAGCGCCAGGGCAAGCGTCGTCAGCGTGTGCAGCCTGCCGGGGACGCGCACGCCCTGCCAGCCCGGGGCGAGCTCGTAGAGCATGCGGTAGGGCAGCAGGCGCCCCGCGCCGCTCGTCTCGAACCCGAGCGAAAGCAGCACCGTGACAAGTGCGGCCGCGCCCAGCCCGAGCCGCAGTCCGCGCGGCCAGCCGCGCCAGCCCAGCCCGACGACGGCCAGCAGGAGGATCGCCGCTCCGGGGAAGAGCGTCTGCTCGGGAACCGCGTCGAGCCGCGCGCGCACACCGGCGCTTGCGCCGCCCCAGACGAGGCTCGTCTCGGGCGCGGCGAGCAACGCCAACGGGCCGCCCGAGTAGTGAGCGACCGTTAGCGGCGAGCGCGCCGCCTCCGGGTGCTCGTCCAGCACCCGCAGGTAGGGACGCGCCAGCAGCCCCGAGGCGAGCGCCAACGCCAGCGCGCCGACCGCCGTAGCGGCGATCATCCGCCGCGGGGGGTTGGGGCGGCCGGCACGCCACCACCAGGCGAGCGCGACGAGGGCGAGCGCCGACAGCACGTACACGAGCTGGAGCCCGAGCGTGAAGCCGAGCGAGACCTGCCACGCGGCGACCGCGAAGCCCGCGAGGACCAGCGCCGGGCGCTCGCGTCGCCAGCCGCGCAGCAGCAGCAGCAGCGTCAGCGGTATTCCGCCGCTGGACAGCACGTGCAGGTGCCCGCCCTGCTCGAGTCGCCAGGGGGCCATCGCGAAGGCGATGCCGGCCACGGTCGCCGCTCCGTGCCCGGCGCCGAGCTCGCGTGCGAGCAGGCGCGCCCCCGCGAACGCGAGCGCGAAGCTGAGCAGCCAGAGAACGTCGTAGCGGGCGACCGCCGCCACCGGCCCGTCGCCGATCAGGCCCGCCGGCGCGTAGCCGAGGAGCGCGTCCGAGAAGGCCAGCGTGTCGCGCAGCGGCCAGAACTGGTTGCTCTGGAAGAGGCTCAGCGGCTGGTGGACGAGCGCATGGCCGCCCCAGGCGACCTGCCAGCTCTGCGGCAGCGGGTCGCCGAGGTCGAGCGGCACGTCGCGGCCGAGCCTCGCGGCCAGCGGCCAGAACGCGACGACGGCGAGGGCCAGCCCGGCGATCGCCGAGAGCAGCGCCTCGCGGACGCGGAGCTGCGGTGAGGTGCGCCACCACGCCGCCATGGCCGGGCAAATTAGATCGCGGCGCGCGGCGATAGGCTGAGGCGAATGCTCCGCTTCGTCGCCGCGGTCGCGGTCGCCGCCGCGCTCGCGGTGTCCGCGGCGCCCGCCATCGCCCACCAGGGCGATCCGAGCTTCAGCTCGGTTCTGCGCTCCGTCGAGCCGCGCGAGCCGGGGCTCGAGGTCCGCGTGCTCAACTACGACGACTCGCTCGAGCTTGTCAACCGCACGGGGCGCGACGTCGTCGTGACGGGCTACGACGGCGAGCCGTACGCGCGACTGCTCGCCGACGGCCGGGTCGAGGTCAACCGGAGCTCGCCCGCCGCGTACCTCAACGACGAGCGTCTGGGGAGGGTCCCGGTGCCCGCCGGCGCACACGCCGGCGCCGAGCCGCGCTGGGAGCGCGTCGAGGGCGACGGGCGCTTTGCCTGGCACGACCACCGGATCCACTGGATGGGATCGGGTCGACCGCCGTCGGTGCGCGACCCGAGTGCCCGGACGAAGGTCTTCGACTACGCGGTGCCGCTGCTCGTGGGCGATCGGCCGGTGAAGATCCACGGCACGCTCTACTGGGTCGGGGAGCCGGGCGGGGGGATGCCGCCCGTCGCGATCGGCGCGCTGGCGGTGCTTGCCGCCGCGGCGCTCGCCGGAGCGCTGGCGGTACGCCGGCGAAGGGCGCGGTCCTCCGTTCCGGGTCGATAGCGGCGCGGCGGTCCGCGTCGACCGGGTGCCCCGCATCGACGGGGTCAGGCGGTACTGTCGAGCCTCGATGATCGTCGCGCTGGGAGTCGACCACGCGGGAGCGTCGCTACGCGACGATGTCCTGGCGGCGCTGCTCGACGGCGGCCACGACCTGCTGGACGTCGGCGAGCGTGAGGACTATCCGGACATAGCCCTCGACGTCTGCCGCGCGATCGTGGACGGCGCCTGTGAGCGCGGCGTCCTGATCTGCGGCTCGGGTGCCGGCGTCGGCGTCGCCGCCTCGAAGGTGCCGGGCATCCGCGCACAGGCCGTCTGCGACTCGTATACCGCCCATCAGGCGGTCGAGCACGACGGCGTGAACGTCCTGTGCCTCGGCGCCCGCGTCATCGGGCCGGCGCTCGCGCGGGAGCTGGTCGCGGCGTTCCTCGCTGCCGGCGTCGAGGGCGCGCCGCGCCACATCCGCCGGCGGGCGAAGGTCGATGCGATCGAGCGCTACGGCCTGGACGCCGAGCTGGGGCGGGTGGGCTGAGCGCCATGCGTATCGCGATGGTCGGCTGCGGGCGGATGGGCGCCGGCATGACCCGGCGGCTGCTGCGCGCAGGCCACGAGGTCGTCGCCTGCGATCCGGACCCCAAGGCGGTCACGGCGCTCGTCGCCGACGGGGCGATCGGCTCGACGGGGCTCGCCGATGCAGTCGACCGGCTCGAGGTGCCGCGGGTCGTCTGGATGATGGTGCCGGCGGCGCTCGTCGACACCGTCCTGGAGGAGCTCGCGCCGCTGCTCGCGTCGGGCGACGTGGCCGTCGACGGCGGCAACTCGCACTACTGGGACGACCCGCCGCGCGCGCGCGCGCTCGCGACCCGCGGCGTCCACTACGTCGACTGCGGGGTCAGCGGCGGCGTCTGGGGGCTCGAGGAGGGGTACGGCCTGATGGCCGGCGGTGAGCGGGAGGCGGTCGCGCGGCTGGAGTCGATCCTCCGCGCGCTGGCCCCCGGTACGGGCGCCGCCGCGCGCACCCCCGGCCGCGAGGGGGAGCCGGCGCCGGAGGAGGAGGGCTGGCTCCATTGCGGCCCGTCCGGTGCCGGGCACCTGGTGAAGATGGTGCACAACGGCATCGAATACGGCCTGATGGCCGCCTACGCCGAGGGGCTGAGCCTGCTGCGCAACGTGAACGCCGGCGCCCGCGAGGGCGGGGCCGACGCGGAGACCGCGCCGCTGCGGGCCCCGGACCGCTACCGGTACGAGATCGACGTCGCCAAGGTCGCGGAGGCCTGGCGGCGGGGAACGGTCGTGCGCTCATGGCTGCTCGACCTGACGGCCGCGGCGCTGCATGCCGACGCCGAGCTCGCGCACCTCGCCGGCAGCGTCGCCGACTCCGGCGAGGGACGTTGGACGGCGCTCGCCGCGATCGACACGGGCACCCCGACCCCGGTGCTGACGACCGCTCTGTACGAGCGCTTCAGCTCGCGCGGCGAGGGCCTCTTCGCAAGCCGGCTCCTGTCGGCGATGCGCGAGCAGTTCGGCGGCCACGTCGAGCGGACCGGCGGCGGGGAGCAGGCGCCATGAGAACACCCCGAGCTGTGTACGGGGCCCCCGAGCCGTGAGCGGCGCCCGCTCGGAGCGCGGCGACGCGCTCGTCGTCTTCGGGATGACGGGCGACCTCGCGTTCAGGCAGATCTTCCCGGCGCTGCAGCGCATGGTGCGCGAGGGCCAGCTCGACGTGCCGATCGTCGGCGTCGCGCGCGAGCACTGGAACCTCGACAAGCTCCGCGAGCGAGCACGCGCAAGCCTGGAGGAGAGCCCCGACGGACTCGACGAGCACGCCTTCGCGCGGCTCTCGTCGCTGATGCGCTATGCCGGCGGCACGTACGACGCGCCCGGCACGTTCGCCGAGCTGCGGACCGCGCTGGAGGGCTGCGAACGGCCGGTCCACTACCTGGCGATTCCGCCGACGCTGTTCGCGACGGTCGTGGACCACCTCGGCGCCGCGGGGCTCGCCGAGCAGGGACGCGTCGTCGTCGAGAAGCCGTTCGGGCGCGATCTGCGGTCGGCGCAGGCGCTGAGCTACGCGCTGCAGCGCGTCTTCCCCGAGGAGCGCGTCTTCCGCATCGACCACTTCCTCGGCAAGTCGCCGGTCGAGAACATCCTGTTCTTCCGTTTCGCGAACGCGTTCCTCGAGCCGATCTGGAATCGCGATCACGTGCGCCAGATCCAGATCACGCTCGCCGAGGACTTCGACGTGTCGACGCGCGGTGCGTTCTACGAGGGGGTGGGAGCGATCCGCGACGTCGTCGAGAACCACCTCTTCCAGGTGCTGACGCTGCTCGCGATGGACCCGTTCAGCGGTCGGCACGGCAACGCGCTGCGCCAGGAGAAGGCGCGCTTCCTGCGCGGCGTGCGCACCCTGCGTCCCCAGGACGTGGTGCGGGGCCAGTACCGCGGCTACCGGGAGACCCCGGGCGTCGCCGCGGACTCGACGGTGGAGACGTACGCCGCGCTGCGCCTCGATATCGACACCTGGCGCTGGTCCGGCGTGCCGGTCCTGATCCGGGCCGGCAAGTGCCTGCCGGTCAAGGCGACCGAGATCGTCGTCGAGCTCAAGCGCCCGCCCGAGCGCCTGTTCCCCAAGCAGCACCCGCACGGCAACCGGATCCGCTTCCAGATCGACCCCGAGTTCGTGATCGCGATCGAGGTGCAGGCGCGCGACCCGCGCTCGGAGGACTTCGATGTCGAGGACATCGAGCTGCTCGCCACCCGAGCCGCCGCGCAGCAGATCCCGCCCTACCAGCGGCTGCTGAGCGCCGCGCTGGAGGGCGAGCACGACCTGTTCGCGGGCCAGCAGGCGATCGAGGAGGCGTGGCGGATCGTCGATCCGATCCTCGGGGACGCCGTTCCCGTGCACGAGTACGAGCCGGGCTCCTGGGGCCCGGCTCAGGCCGACGGCCTGGCCGGTCGCGGCGGCTGGTACGCGCCCCGCGTGGAAGGCTCCGACCACACCCATCCCGCTGACCCGCCGCGCCCCGCCGCGGATTGAGGAGGACCCCCGATGACACCGACCAGAGCACTGCACGACGCGGGCCAGAGCCTGTGGCTCGACAACCTGACGCGGATGATGCTCGACGACGGGACGCTCGAGCGGCTGATCGCCGAGCATCACGTGAGCGGCATGACGTCGAACCCGACGATCTTCGACAAGGCGGTTGCGAGCGGCGCCTACGACGCTCAGATCGCCGAGCTCGAGGCGCGGGGGCTGCGAGACGAGGAGGTGTTCTTCGAGCTCGCGGCGAGCGACCTGCGGCGGGCCTGCCGCCTGTTCGCCGACGTCCACCGCCGGACGGCCGGCTTCGACGGGTTCGTCTCGCTGGAGGTCTCCCCGGAGCTGGCGTACGACACGGAGGCCTCGATCGCCCAGGCGGCCGAGCTGCACGAGCTGGTGGGCTTCCCGAACCTGTACATCAAGATCCCCGGAACTCCGCAGGGACTCGCGGCGATCGAGGAGACGGTCTTCGCGGGGATCCCGGTGAACGTCACGCTGCTGTTCTCGAGCGAGCAGCACATGGCGGCCGCCGACGCCTATCACCGCGCGCTCGAGCGGCGGATCGCCGCCGGCCTGGCGCCGGACGTGCCGTCGGTCGCCTCGCTGTTCGTGAGTCGCTGGGACGTCGCGGTCGCGCAGACGGCGCCGCCGGAGCTCCGGGGGCGACTCGGCCTCGCGATCGGTGGACGAGCGTACGTGGCGTACCGGGCGCTGCTCGGCTCCGACCGCCTCCGCCGGCTGATGAACGCCGGCGCGCGGCCGCAGCGCCTGCTGTGGGCGAGCACCGGGACGAAGGACCCCGACGCCTCGGACACGCTGTACGTCGACGGCCTCGCCGCACCCTGCACCGTGAACACGATGCCGGACGCGACGCTCCGCGCGTACGCCGACCATGGCGTCGACCCGCCGGTGCTGCTGCCCCGCGACGGCGGCGACGCGGAGGCGGTCATCGCCGGCTTCGAGCGCTCCGGCGAGGACGTCGGCGCGCTTGCGAGCCGCCTGCAGCGCGAAGGCGCCGAGGCGTTCGTCAAGAGCTGGCGCTCGCTGCTGCAGACGATCCAGTCCGAGCGATCGGCGCTGGCCGGCGCCTAGACGCCGGATGGCTCCGCGGTGGTGGTCGGCGTGACGGGCGGTCCGGCAGCGATGCGTCCTCGCGCGCTCGACGAGCTGCCGTCCTGGAGCGCTCTGCGCACGCACGCCGACGAGCTGCGCGGGCGTACGCTGCGCGCGCTCTGGGACGAGGAGGGCCCGCGGCGCGCCGCGGCGCTCGCGCTCGACGCCCGGGGGATGCGGCTCGACCTGACGAAGCAGCGGATCACGCCGCGGACGCTCGCGCTGCTGGTCGCAGCCGCCCGCGAGGCCGGTCTGCCGCAGCGGGTCGCCGCCATGTTCGACGGCGAGGAGGTCAACGTCAGCGAGCGGCGCCCCGCCCTGCACGTCGCCCTGCGCGCCCCGCGCGGGACGCGGATCGCGGTCCGGGGGCGCAACGTCGTGCCCGATGTCCACGAGGTCCTGGGACGGATGGCCGCCTTCGCCGGCGCGGTCCGCTCGGGCGCCCACGTCGGCGCGAGCGGCCGACCGCTGCGCAACGTCGTCAACATCGGCATCGGCGGCTCGCACCTGGGGCCGGAGATGGCCACGATCGCGCTTGCGGCATACGCGAAGGAGGGGCTGCGCTCGCGCTTCGTCTCGAACGTCGACGGCAGCGACCTGTGGGCCGCGACGCGCGACCTCGACCCGGCGGAGACGCTCGTCGTCGTCGTCTCGAAGACGTTCTCGACGCTGGAGACGATGGAGAACGCACGGGCCGCGCGCGCTTGGCTGGTCGACGCGCTGGGCGAGGACGCGGTCGCCTCGAACGCCGTCGCGGTCTCGACGGACGAGCGGCGCGTACGCGACTTCGGGATCGACCCGCAGCGGATGTTCGGCTTCTGGGACTGGGTCGGCGGGCGCTACTCGGTCGGCTCGGCGGTCGGGCTGAGCCTGATGATCGCGATCGGGCCCGAGCGCTTCGGCGAGCTGCTCGCCGGCATGCGCGAGATCGACGAGCACCTACGCGAGGCGCCGCTCGAGCGCTGCCTGCCGGTGCTGCTCGGGCTGGTCAGCGTCTGGAACCGCTCGCTGCTCGGCCACCCGACGGTCGCCGTGCTGCCGTACTGCGCAGAGCTCGCTCGCCTGCCGGCGTACCTGCAGCAGCTCGAGATGGAGTCCAACGGCAAGCGCGTCATGCTCGACGGCGCTCCGGTGCGCTGGCCGACCGCGCCGGTGCTGTGGGGAGAGCCGGGCACGAACGGCCAGCATTCCTTCCACCAGCTCCTGCATCAGGGGACGGAGGTCGTGCCGGCCGAGCTGATCGGCTTCAGTGAGCCGCTGCACCCGATCGGCCGCCATCACGACCTGCTGCTCGCGAACATGCTCGCCCAGGCACAGGCGCTCGCGTTCGGGCGGGGGGCGGAGGAGCTGCGTACGGCGGGCGTGCCCGAGGATCAGGTCGCCCACCGCGCCTGCCCCGGCGATCGGCCCTCGACGACGCTGCTCGTCGACGGCCCGCTCACGCCGCACGCGCTCGGCCGGCTGATCGCGCTTTGGGAGCACCGCGTGCTCGTCGAGGGCGTGATGTGGGGCATCGACTCGTTCGACCAGTGGGGCGTCGAGCTCGGCAAGGAGCTCGCCGGCGGGCTGGCCGACGAGCTCACCGCCACCGAGCCGCCCGAGCTGACTCACGACGCCGCCACGAACGAGCTGGTGCGGCGGCTGCGACGGGCGCGGGGGAGGGCGGTGTAGGCGACCCGCTCAATACGTGGTGACGAGCGCCTGCGCGAGCCGCGCCACCACGGAGTCCCGCTCATTCGTGAGCTGCAACCAGGTGATGCGCATCACGCGCAGCCCGGCCGCTTGGAGATCGGCATCGCGTCGCCGGTCGCGTTCGAATGCGGCGCGAGTTCGGTGATACGCGTACCCGTCGACCTCGACGGCGAGACGCTCCTGCGACCACAGCGCATCGATCTCGTAGCCGCCGACTCGCACATTCGTCTCCGGACGCGGCAGCCGCGCCGCGCGAACGAGGTCCAGCAGCAGTCGCTCGGCCTCCGAGCGCGTGAGCGAGGGGTTCTCGCCTACATTCAGCAGCTCGCGCAGCATCCGAGTCCCACGCGCGCCGCGCCGCCGGTCAAGCGACTCCCTGAGCCGCTCGCGACGCAGCAGGCGTCGGATCTGGGCCTCCTCCAGGCACCGTGCCAGATCGCGCTGATCGAGCACTGACGCCAGGTCGACGAGCGTCCTGACGGGGCTCGTCACCGTCAAGCCGTGTCGGACGTCGACCTCAGAAGGCTCAAGGGCGGCGACAACGTGAATCGCGAGTCCGATGCGTCGCCGCCGGCGCGATCCTCCGGTGACAGTCACGTTGATCTCGCTCCGATCTTCGTCGGGTCGCCGGATCCCCCACAGCGTCGCAGCCGAGGTGTGGCTCAGGACGGCACCATCGCCGCAGGCGAACAGGGCGGCCGTTTCTCTCGCCAGCGGTGCCTCCACGGGGTGGCCGACGAAGTAGACCCCGCGATGCGCCAGGTGGAGTCGGCCGCGGGCGAGTCGGTGCTCGATCGCCCGGCCGCTGAGTCCGAGGGCCACGAGCTGCCCGCGCGAGACCACCCCGTGCTGGCGTGTGGCGAGCAGCGCGATCCACCTGTCGAGCGACGCCGATTCCCGCCGAGACGCCGTGTCGCGTTCCTCGGCGCTCGGCGAGCGGGAACGCTCGCCGAGCGAGCCGGTGGGCGAACGGGCGTCATCGTCCGGTGCGCCGGCGGCGGCGATCATGGCCGTGTGGCGAATGTCAACCTCGCGGCTGCTCGCGAGTACCGGTCGGCGTAGCCCACACCAGAACGGGGTTTGCGCCGATGCGTGGCTGACAGGGCGCGCGAGATCGGCGAAGACCACAGCGGGCCCACGAGACCGACAGTGGGGTCCGTGAAACCGACGGTCGGGCCCATGGGACCGCGAGCGTCCACGCAGCCGGTGGTCGGGCCCGCGGGGCCGGCAGCGGACGAGTCTCGTGTGCGTGTCGAGTGATCCGAGGCACAGGACACGAGTCTCGCACCCCGCGTTGCCGGGGCTGTAGAGGAATGCCTCGACGTCGTCGCCTCGGCACGGGGCTGTCGCAAGGCGCGCGACTCGCGTCGCCGGCAGTGCCGCGTGGCGGTGAGAAGAGGTGGGCGTTGCGTGCTCGTACGACCCGCGCCTCGCCCGCGTGCCGCTCAGCCCGGCGTCGGTTCAGCCCACTTTGGCCCGCCGCTGCGCCTTCGCCCGCTGTGTCTTGTCGAGGATCGCCTTTCGCAGGCGGATGGATGCTGGCGTCACCTCGACGCACTCGTCCTCGCGCAGGAACTCGAGCGCCTGATCGAGCGAGAGGCGTCGCGCCGGTACGAGTCGTTCGAGCACCTCGGCGGTCGAGGAGCGCACGTTGGTCAGGTGCTTCTCGCGCACGATGTTCACGTCGAGGTCCTCGGGGCGGGCGTGCTCGCCGACGATCATCCCCTCGTAGACCTCGTCGCCCGGCGAGACGAACATCGTTCCGCGCTCCTGCAGCCCGAACAGCGCGTAGCTGGTGACCGGACCAACCCGGTCGGCGACGAGCGACCCGGTCGGCCGCGTGCGCAGCTCGCCGAACCACGGCGCCCAGCCGTCGAAGACGGCGTGCATGAGGCCGGTGCCGCGCGTCTCGGTGAGGAACTCGGTGCGGAAGCCGATCAGCCCTCGCGAGGGCAGGCGGAAGTCCATGCGCACCCAGCCCTGGCCGTGGTTGGTCATCTGCTCCATGCGCCCCTTGCGCAGCGCGAGGAGCTGGGTCACGACGCCCACGTAGTCCTCGGGGACGTCGATCGAGAGGCGCTCGACGGGCTCGTGGCGCGTGCCGTCGACCATTTGCTCGAGCACTCGAGGCTGGCCGACCGTCAGCTCGAAGCCCTCGCGGCGCATCATCTCGACCAGCACCGCGAGCTGAAGCTCGCCGCGGCCCTGCACCTCCCATGCGTCGGGTCGGTCGGTCGGCTGCACGCGGATCGAGACGTTGCCGATCGTCTCTCGGTCCAGCCTGGCCTTGATCAGCCGGGCGGTCAGGTGCTTGCCCTCGCGCCCGGAGAGCGGCGAGGCGTTCACCCCGATCGTCACCGACAGCGACGGCTCGTCGACGCGGATCACCGGTAGCGGCTGAGGGTCGTCGGGGTCGGCGAGCGTCTCGCCGATCGTGACCTCCTCGAGTCCCGCGACGGCGACGATCTCGCCGGGGCCGGCCTCCTCGGCAGGCACCCGCTCGAGGGCCTCGCTGACGAACAGCTCGCCGATCGCGACCGACTGAAGGCTGCCGTCGGCGCGGCACCAGCCGATCCGCTGGCCGCGGCGGATCGTGCCCTGGCGCACGCGGCAGATCGCGAGGCGCCCGAGATAGGGCGACGCGTCGAGGTTCGTCACCTGGGCCTGCAGGGTGTGGGCGGGCTCGTAGGCCGGCGGCGGAACGTGGTCGAGCAGCAACGCGAACAGCGGCCCGAGGTCGGAGCCGCGCTCGCTCGGATCTAGCGACGCCCAGCCACGCTTGGCGTCGCTGTAGGCGACCGGGAAGGCGAGCTGGTCCTCGTCGGCGTCGAGGTCGAGGAACAGGTCCTCGACCTCGCGCAGCACCTCCGCGCAGCGGGCGTCGGGACGGTCGACCTTGTTGATGTCGAGGATCACCGGGAGCCTGGCCTCGAGCGCCTTGCGCAGCACGAACCGCGTCTGGGGCAGAGGCCCCTCGGCCGCGTCGACGAGCAGCAGCACGCCGTCGACCATCGCCAGGCTGCGCTCGACCTCGCCCCCGAAGTCCGCGTGCCCCGGCGTGTCGACGATGTTGATCTTGATGGGCCCGCGTCTGATCGCGGTGTTCTTGGCGAGGATCGTGATGCCGCGCTCGCGCTCGATGTCCATCGAGTCCATGACGCGGTCGGTGACCTCGTCGCGCTCGCCGAACGCGCCGGATTGGCGCAGCATCGCGTCGACGAGCGTCGTCTTGCCGTGATCGACGTGCGCGACGATCGCGACGTTGCGAAGGTCCTCGCGGACGGCGGCGGCGCTCTGCGGCACCGCCCGCTCAGCCACGCAGGGCTCGAAGCTTGCGCAGCTCGTCGTCGAGGTCGATCGCGCGGATCTCGTGCTCGCCGGGGAGCTTCTCGAGCACTCCGCGCACGACCCTGATCACGTCCAGCTCCTCGCGACCGAAGTCGTCGAAGTACGACTTCAGCGCGTTGAAGGTCACCTTCAGCTCCGCCGCGGTCAGGCGCAGGTCGAAGACCGGCTCGTCGGCGGGGATCAGGTGCGTCTCCTCGGATGCCATCGCAGACATGATTTTACTCGCCCGGGGATCGCTGCGTGCACGAGCTTCGGCCCCGGGCGCTCGCATGCGTCGGCCGGTTAGCGAATCCCCGGTTGGCGGGTATGGTCGACTCATGGCAGAGCTTGACGTCGACGTGCTGCTGGTCGGGGGCGGGGTGGCCTGCGCGAGCGCCGCGCAGACGCTGGTGGAGGAGGGTTTCGTCGGCTCGGCGCTTCTCGTAGCGCGTGAGCCGGAGCCGCCCTACGAACGCCCGCCGATCACCAAGGGATACCTGCGCGGCGAGGAGCAGCGCGCCGACTCGTACTCGCCGAGCGCGGGCTGGTTCGACGAGGCGCCGATCGAGCTGCGAACCCGCACCACCGTCACGAAGCTCGATCCCGAGGCCCGCGAGGCGACGCTCTCGAGCGGCGAGGGGGTGCGCTTCGGCCAGGCCCTGCTCGCGACCGGCGCAAACGTCCGGCGGCTGCGGGTGCCCGGCACGGAGCTCGAGGGCCTTCACTACCTGCGCGTGTTCGGCAACGCCGACGCCGTCCGCGACGAGCTCGACGGCGTCACCGACGTCGTCTGCGTCGGCGGCTCGTTCATCGGCTGCGAGGCAGGCGCGTCACTCGCCCAGCTCGGCAAGCGGGTCACGATCCTGATGCAGGAGCACGAGCCTCTCGAGCGGGTCTTCGGAAAGCGCTTCGCCGAGTGGACGCGCGCGGTGCTGGACGAGCACGGCGTCGAGGTCGTCGGGGATGACGAGGTCGAGCGCTTCGCCGGCGACGGGCGAGTCGAGCGGGTCGTCACCCGGGGCGGACGCGAGCTGCCGGCGCAGCTCGTCGTCTGCGGCGTCGGCGTCACGCCCGACGTCGCGCTCGCCCGCGGCGCCGGCCTCGCCATCGGCGAGAGCGGCGGTGTGCGCTGCGACGAGCGGCTGCGGACCGGCACGGCCGGGATCTGGGCGGCGGGCGACGTCTGCGAGTACGCGAGCGCCGCCCACGGCGGGGCGCGGATCCGCGTCGAGCACGTCGAGCACGCGAAGGCGCAGGGCTCCTATGCCGCCCGCGACATGCTCGGGCGCGCGACGGGGCCGTACGAGGAGGTGCCCTACTTCTACTCCGACCTCGCCGACTGGGTCTCGCTGGAGTACGTCGGCCCGGCGCGCGAATGGGACGAGGAGGTCGTCGAAGGCGACATGGCCGGCGGCCGGTTCGGCGTCTGGTACCTGCAGGACGGGCGCGTGCGTGCTGCGCTCAGCGTCGCCGGAGGCCTCGACCTCGACCGTGCGCGCGACCTGATCACGACGGGCGGGCGGCCGGCGGCCGGCTGACCGCAGTCGAGGACGTCCGGGCCGCGTTCAGGGCGTACGAGCGACGGCCGACGTCTCGCGCCCGGCCGCCGGGTCGGCTCAGGCCCCGTGGCCGGGGATCCGGTGCTCGTCGAGGTAGCGGTCGTTGTCGCGCTTCTCGGCGACCGATTCTCCGGTGGCGAAGCCGATCAGGCCGTGGACGAGCAGCGGGAAGAAGACGAGGAAGACGCCGATCAGACCGATGTCGACCTTGACGGCTTGGCTGAGCGCGAGCACCATGGGCCTGAGCCTATCGCAGCTCTCGTCGCCACCGGCGGCGCGCAAGCGGTGTGCGAGGTAGCCTCGCCGCACCATGCATCGCCTCTCCGCTGCGCTCTACGACCGGGTGCTGCGCTCCAGCGAGCGCTCGGGCCTGGCCGACATCCGTCGGGAGGCGCTG
>JANJTP010000036.1 GCA_024711025.1 Solirubrobacteraceae bacterium | reverse complement strand
ACCTTGTAGACGTCCTCGACGAGCAGCTTCACGGCGACCACGCCGAGCACGATCGCGACCGTCTGGTTGAGGTAGCGGAAGCGCGCGACGAGCGCCGTCACCAGCACGAACAGCGCCCGCAGGCCGAGCAGCGCGAAGCCGTTCGCCGCCCAGATCACCAGCGCGTTGTCGGTGATCGCGAACGCCGCCGGGATCGAGTCGATCGCGAAGGCGATGTCGGCCGCGACGATCGCGGCCAGCGCCAGCGCCAGCGGCGTCAGCACGGCGCGGCCCTCGCGCCGCACCCAGAAATGCGATCCCTCGTAGCCGCCGACCGGCCAGACGCGCCCGGCGAGCCGCACGAGCGGGTTGCGCTGGGGATCGACCTCCTCGGCGCCCCCCTGCCACATCCGCCAGGCGAGCACGAGCAGCGTCGCGCCGAGGATGTAGATGACGACGTGGAAGCGGTCGATCAGCTCGACGCCGACGACGATCGCGACGCCGCGCATCCCGAGCGCCAGCACGATCCCCCAGAACAGCAGGATCCCGCGCTGTGCCGGCGGCACCGCGAACGAGCCGAAGATCAACAGGAACACGACGAGGTTGTCGAGCGACAGCGTGCGCTCGATCAGGTAGACCGTCACGTAGTTGATCCCCTCCTCGCTGCTCGAGAGCAGCGCGATCGGGATCGTCGCGATCAACCCGACGACCAGCCAGCCGAGGCTCCAGGCGACGCTCTCCCGCAGCGAGGGCTCGCGCCCCCTGGCGAAGACGAGCAGGTCGACGAGCAGCAGCGCGCCGACCACCGCGACGACGACCGCGATCGCGCCCGGGTCGTCGCCCAGCGCGGCGAGGGGAACCGACGGCATCTAGCTGCCCCGCGAGGTCATGCGAAGAAGAACGCCGCGCCGACGAGCCCGTAGAGCGCGAGCAGCTGGGCGCCCTCGAACCAGGTCGACTCGCCGTCCTGGGTGACCTGGCTGGCGATCAGAGCGGCGAGCGCGAGAGCGGCGAGCTCGAAGCCGTTGAAGACGAGCGCCATGGGGTTCGGCCCGATGAGATAGGAGGCGAAGACGAGCACCGGCGCGACGAAGAGCGCGACCTGGGCGCTCGAGCCGATCGAGATGTTCACGGCCAGATCCATCTTGTCCTTGCGCGCGACGAGCACGGCGACCCAGTGCTCGGCCGCGTTGCCGATGATCGCGACGACGATCGCGCCGATGAAGAACTGGCTGAGGCCCGCCTGCTTCGCGGTCTCGGTGATCGAGCCGACGAGGATCTCCGACATCGCGGCGACCGCCACGCCCGCGATCGCGAGCATCGCCACCGAGCGGCGCACGCTCCACGGCTCGCCCTCCAGCTCCTCTCCCCCGACCGGGTTGAAGAGGTCGCGATGGGTGCGCAGGGAGAACAGCAGGCCGGCGAGGTAGGCGGCGATCAGGATGCCGGCCGCCGCGAGCGAGAGGTGCTCGACGGTCGCGTCGTAGTCGATTCGCTCGGCGCTGACCGACGGCAGGCCCGTGCCGCTGACCAGCTCGAAGATCGCGGGCATCACGACCGCGGCGACGGCGAGCAGCAGCATCGAGGACTGCGCGCTGGCGGCGGTGGCGCTGAACCGCTGACGGTCGCGACCGAGCCCGCCCAAGAACATCGACGCGCCGAGCACGAGCAGCACGTTGCCGACGATCGAGCCGACGATCGACGCCTTGACGACCTCGTGCAGGCCCGCACCGAGCGCGAACAGCGCGATGATCAGCTCCGGCGCGTTGCCGAACGTCACGTTCAACAGGCCGCCGACGCCCGGGCCCGAGCGGGCGGCGAGCTCCTCGGTCGCGCGGCCCATCAGGGCGGCCGTCGGGATCACGCCCAGCGCCGAGGCGACGAACGTCGGCACCGCCGAGGCGTGCGCGAGCTCGAGCACGACGGCGAGCGGGATGCACGGCACCAGCAGGTACGGCCAGCCCGACGCGGTCCGCAGGAACGACGTCGGCTTCGGCAGGGCGGGCGGCGCGCTCACGGCGCCTGCAGCATAGGGACGCCCCCGTCGGGCGCACCGTCGCCGCCGCGCTGCCGGGCGAGCAGGCCGAGAGCCGCCGTCAGCTCGCTCAGCGGGCGAGGATCGGCCGGCGCCGCGATCGGCTGGCGGCGGTCGAGGGCCGACAGCCCGACGTCCAGCCGGATCGCGCCGTCTCGCCCGTCTCGCCCGGCCAGGCGCACGACGAGAAGCAGGCGACGCAGGCGGTGGTCACGCTCGCCTGTCCAGATCTCGAGCCGCGCGTCGCGCACGGCGGCCGCGAGCCGCGCCCGACCGGCGGCGTCGACGAGGGCGGCCCCCGCCGTGGTGCCCAGCAGACGCTCGGCGTCGGCGAGCAACCGAGGGACGTCGACCTCGCCGCGCAGGTGGACGACCCGCTCCCCCGATCGCTGCTCGACGCCCTCGTCGCGGACGCCCCGCAGCCAGCGCCGTGGGTCGACGCCGAGCGACGCCGGGCTGATGCCGGGCGGGCGATCCCGCTGCGCGCCCGTGGGAGGGGCGAGCTGCGCGAGCTGCTCGGCCCGCAGCGTGTACGCGCGCTGTCCAAGCACCACCCAGCCGCGCCTGCCGGTCGAGATCAGCCCGGCGCGCAGCCGCCCGTCCTGCGTCGCCAGGGCGAGCTTCAGGTCGAAACGCGGAGTGCCCGCCCCCGGGGCGCCCTCGAACGGGCCGTCGACGTCGAGTCGCAGGCTCGACGGAAGCCCCTCGACGCCCGCCCCGCGGACGTTCAAGGAGAGGTCGAGCCGCCCGCTGCGCAGCGGGCGGTCGGATGAGAACGTGTCGCTCAGCAGACGCTCGACGCCCTGCCCGGAGCCGCCGTCGCCGCAGCCGGGCAGCACGGCCAGCGCGGCCAGCACGAACGACGCGAGCAGAGCGGGCGCGGCGACGAAGGCCCGCCGGGGCAGGGCGCCGACGGCACGACGCTGGGCGGGTGGTTGACGGCGCGGGCGACGGAGCATCGGGCTGGGCTGCAACGGGGGCTGCGACCGGCGCGAGCGCGTCACCGTAGCATCGTGGTGGTGCGCCGCTCGCCGGTCCTCGCGGCGCTCGCACTGCTGCTGCTCGCGCTTCACGCGGGCGCAACGCGGGCGTCCGCCGCAACGATCCTCGTCGTCGACGGGCATGGCCGCGTGCGCGCGCAGCAGGACCGCTTCCTGCCCCCGCCGAGCCCCGCCGAGGCGCCGAGCCACTGGCGCGCGCCGGCGCCGGCGGGCTCGTCGAGCCGGCCCGGTGCCGGCGAGCCCCGCGCCGCGAGCAGCCGCAAGCGCCGCAAGCGGACGGTTGCCGGCGAGCTGCGCCGGCTTCGCCGCGCGAAGGCGATCAGCGCCGCCGACGAGCGACGGTACGCCGCGGTGCACGCGCGGGCCCGGCGCGACGCGCGGCGGCTGAAGGGCTCGCGCCGGCGCGAGCTGCGTGCCGTGATCGCGAACGTCGACGCGCTGGCCGCGGCCCGGCGACTGACGCCCTCGCGTCTGCCCGTCGCCTTCGAGACGCTGCGGCGCAACGCGCAGTGGTGGCGCTCCGGCAAGGGCGTGCTCGCCTACGGTCAGCGCCTGCGCTTCGCCGGCAGCCGACTCGTCTGGCAGGCCTATCCAGGCCAGGGCGTGCAGATCCAGTGGCTGGGCACGCTCGGACGGATGAACGAGCTGTACCTCGCCGACCGCCGCGGCTACGACGCGCCGCTCGGCGCGATGGCCGACGAGGTGCTCCGCTATGCGAGCGACCGCGCCGGGGGCATCGCCTGGGAGTACCAGTTCCGCTTCGGCGGCGGACGGCCGCCATGGATCAGCTCGATCTCGCAGGGGACCGCGCTGCAGGCACTGGCGCGCGCCGGCGAGCGACTGCGGCGCCCGGAGCTGTTTGCGCACGCGCACGAGGCGCTCGGCGCGTTCCGTGCCGCGCCGCCGTCGGGCCTGCGGGTCCGCGTCGCGGCGGGCTCCCAGTACGCCGGCTACTCGTACGCGCCCGGCACGCTCATCTACAACATGTTCTTCCAGTCGCTGATCGGCCTGCACGACTTCGCGCAGATCGCAGGCGACGGCGCCGCGCGCCGGCTCTGGCTCGACGGCGAGCGCGAGGCGCGCGTCGCGGTCCGCCGCGCGGACAGCGGCTCCTGGTCCTACTACCGGCCGGGGAAGCTGTCCGACACCGGCTACCACGAGCTGCTGCGCGACTTCGTGCGTGGGCTCTGCACGCGGATGCTCGACGACCGCGACCGCGAGGAGGCCGCGCTGCGCGAGCGCACCGGCGACCCGGACGCGGTGCTCGAGGACTTCGAGAGCTGGCCGGATCCGGCGCCCTACTGCGAGACGTGGCAGGCGTTCAACCGGTACCTGAAGGAGCGCTCGAGCGCGCGCGGCTGAGCTTTCGGGCTTATCCTCGTGCCGGCGTGACGCCGCGCACGATCCTCCACACCGGCAAGGGCGGCGCCGGGACGAGCACCATCGCCGCGGCGAGCGCCGTGCGCCTCGCCGCCGCCGGCCACCGCACGCTGCTGCTCGGTATCGGGCCGGGCGCATGCCCGAGTGAGCCGCTCGGCGTCGATGCCGGGCCGCAGCCGGTCCGCGCCGGCGAGCGGCTCGACGTGATCGCGCCGAGCGTGGAGAGCGAGCTCGAGCAGGCCGGCGGCTCGCCGGCGGACCTCCTCGCGATGCTCGACGGCCTGCCCGCGGCGCCCGGCCTCGACGAGCTGGCGGGGCTGCTGGCGCTGCGCCGCGCGCACGCCGAAGAGCGCTGGACCGCGATCGTCGTCGACCTCGGGCCGGTTGCCGTCGCGCTGCGCACGCTCGCGCTGGCCCAGCTCGCACGCGGCGTCCTCGCGCGCCGAGTGCCGCAGCGCAGCCGGCGCAGCGCCGATCGCGTCCCCGCCTGGCTGGCCTCCCGGGCGCTTCGCGCGCTGCTCGACGTCGACGACATCCTCCGCGACGACGAGGCCACGACGGCCCGCGTCGTGCTCGACCCCGGGCGCGCCTCGCTTGCGCAGGCGCGCCGCGCGTGGACCGGGCTGGCGCTGCGCGGCGTGCTGGCCGATGCCGCGATCCTCGCGCGTCTGCCGCCCGGCCGACCAGAGCCGCTCGAACGTGCCGCAGCGCTGCTGGCCCCTGCGCCGGTCCTCGTCGCACCGCTGCTCGCCGGCGAGCCTGTCGGCGTTTCCGCGCTCGATGCTCTCGGCGCCCGGCTGCTGGCCGGCCGCGACCCGGCGGCCGTGCTGCGCGAGCACCGGGTCGAGGAGCTCGAGGTCGGCGCCGGCGGAGCGACGCTGCGGCTCGCGACGCCGCTGGCCTCGCGCGAGCGCATCCTCGTACGACGCGAGGGCGACCGTCTGCTCGTGGCCGTCGACGGCGAGCGCCGTGCGATCGACCTCCCGCCGGCGCTGGCGGGGTATCGTGCCGCCGGCGCCGAGCTGCGCGACGGCGTTCTGCACGTGACCTTCGACCCGCCCGCGAGGACCGCCGATGGCTGACGACGCTCCACTGCGCGACCCGCTTGCCGACCTGCGCGAGCGCGTCCGCGAGACCCGCGCCGCCGCCGAGCGGCTCGCCGACGAGGCCGCGACCGCCCGCGCCGCGCACGAGCGGGGCGCCGACCCCGGCCCCGGATGGCGGACGGCCGGCGAGCGCGCGCAGAGCGGCGAGCAGCTCGCGGCGCTCGCCGATCTGCTGCGCACGCTCGGCACCCTCCTCCCCGAGGAGCTGCGCGAGCAGCTCGCGGAGCTCGCCCGCCAGATCCTGCTGCTGCTCCGAGAGCTCGTCGACCGGCTCGCCGAGTGGCTCGCGCCGCCCGCCGCGCCGCCCGGCCCGGTCGAGGTCGTCCCGGTCCGCTGACGGCCACCGGCGGGCGGCTCGCCCGGTCAGCCGTCGAGGCGCTCCCTACCAGCGGCCGCGCTCGCGACGGCGATCTCCGGCAGCGGCGGGCTCGACCACCAGACCTGATCGCGGATCCCCATGTCCTCGGCGACCGCGCTCGCCGCGTTGCAGCCGGGTGCCATCCACGACATCGACGTCGGCCACACGGAGTTCGAGAAGTACAGGCCGGGGACCTCGCTGCGGTAAGGGAGGCGCTCGTGCATCCACTGGCCCTCACCGAAGTCGCCGCCGACCGGATTGCCGTGGCGCGCGGCGGGGTTCAGCCGCCAGTAGTCGAGCGGCGTGCCGAGATCGAGCGAGCGGATCGTGACGTGCGGATCGAGTTCGGCGATCCGCTCGCGCACGGCCTGCTCGTAGCGCTCGATCCGGGCGGGCCAGTCCTCGTCGACGAACGGCCCCGTGCCGAAGCGCACGCGAAGCGGCGTGCCGGCCTCGCCGCTTCCATATAGGACCGAGAACTGCGTGAGCTCCAGGTGGCCGAGGAACACCTCCTCGCGCTCCTCGCGGGCGGCCCTCAGCCACTGCAGGCACCGGTCCCAGTCCTCCCAGACGAGATAGACGCGTTGAGCGTCGCGGAAGCCCTCGTGAGGCCAGGCGATCGGGCGATCCAGGACCAGGTCGGCGGTGAACACCGTGCGGCCCGCCGATCGCCAGCCGGGGCGGATCTCCTCGCCCAGCAGCTGCGCGCTGAGGTCGGCGCCCAAGTTGCTGATGACGGCATGGCGGGCGATCAGCACGTCGCGTTGGCGCCCGATCTCGACCTGCACGCCGCGGCACACGCCGTCGTCGTCGCGCACGAACCCCTGGGCGGTCGTGTTGAGCAACAGCGTGCCGCCGTGAGCGATGAACGCTCGCTCGAGCGCCGCCGACAGCGAGGACGAGCCATCCGGGGCGCGGCAGCTGCTGAGCAGGAACGACCACAGCCAGGCCATCGCGCCCTCCCCGGGAAGCAGGAGCTCGCCGAACAGGTTGATCGCCGGAAGCGCCGTGAGCGCCACGCGTACCGCGTCGCTCTCGAAGAGCCGCTCGACGACGTCCGGCCCGTTCAGCTCCCAGAGCTCGGCGGACGGGATCCCGACGGCCTGCGACGTGAGCTCCAGCGCGCGGTCCAGATCCGGCGCAGGAGTGAAGAACGCAACGGCGAGGATCTCTCGCGCGCGGGAGCTCAGCGCGGTCATCAGCTCGGCGAACCGCGCCGCGTCACGCTCGGAGAACCGCGCCAGATCGTTCACGGTCCGCGTCAGGTCGCCGTACATCGTGCTGGCGTTGCCTGAGCCGTCGAGCGTCGAGTGCAGCACGTCGGGTACGTCAAAGCGGTAGCCGTGCGCGGCGAGATCGAGGTCGGCGAGCGCCGGCGAGACGCACGAGAAGTTCACCGGCGCGACGTCGAAGCGAACGCCGGGCCCACGCTCGTACGAGCTGAAGAAGCTCGCCGTGCGGTCGCGCGTCTCGACCAGCGCCACGGACGCGCCCGCACGCTGGAGGTACGCGGCGGCCGGAAGTCCGCCCGACAGTCCGCCGCCGACAACGATCACGTCGAACTCATGCACCGCGCCCACCTCGTATGTTCGGATTTGTACTACCCATCTAGTAGTACATGAGCCTACGATTACGGGGGTGCCCTGTCAAACCCCACGCTGCCGCAAGGATTGACATCTGATCAAATTTGGTCGAGAATGTACCTCCCGTCTGGAGGGACGGTTTTCGGGACGTGAGTCAGAGCCGCCGCTCCGACAACGGGGCGAGGGTGTGGAGAGACGGAGCAAGGAGGACGTCAGTGCCTTTCCGAGCAATGCTTGTCGTCGCCGTCGTCGCGGCCGTGTTCGCCGGCTGCGGAGGCGACGACAGTGGTGGTAATGGTGGGGGAGGCGGCGACAGTGCCGCCTCCGCAAGCAAGCCCTTTGCGCTCGCCGTCGGCGTGGACCCGGTGTTCACGCCGATCTTCGTGGCGCTGGAAGAGGGCCTCTTCGAGAAGGAGGGTCTACAGGTCGACGTTCAGCAATACGCCAACGCGGGAGAGGCGGCGGACGCGCTGATCGCGGGCAGCGCCGACGTTGCGGGCGTGCCGGACTACAACCTGCTCGCCCGCGCGCCACGCGCGAACCTCGCGGCGATGGAGATCTTCGCCGAGGATCCGGGCGACTACGTGAAGGTCGTCGCGGGCAAGGGCATATCCGGCCCGGAGGAGATGAAGAAGATCGGCATCGTCCCCGGCACGTACAGCGAGTACGCGGCGGCGAAGCTGCTCGAGAGCGCGAACATCGATCCCTCGAGCGTCAAGTTCGTGCCCGCCGGCCCGCCGGAGCTGCCGCCGCTCCTCGAGAAGGGCGACATCGACGGCTACGTCATCTGGCCGCCGTGGACGACGCGCGGCGAGGAGTCCGGCGGGAAGATCCTCTACCCCACCCGCGAATACGGGCTGGGAACGGTGCTCACGATCGCCGCCAAGGACGAGTGGCTGAAGGGCCACCCGCAGGAGGCCGCGGCGCTCCGGCGCGTGATGGACGCCGCAACGAAGCTCACCGAGCAGGACCCGGCGGCTGCGGCGAAGGCGGCGGCAAAGGCCGCGAAGCTGCCCGAGCCTCTGACCGAGAGCGCGATCGGCGAGATCGACTTCCAGGTCCGCGACTTCACGGACAAGGATCGCGAGAGCTTCCAGGCGATCGTCGACTACCTGGCGGCGCGCAAGGTCATCAAGGAGAAGCCATCGCTCGACGACCTGATCGTGCGGCCGAGCTCCTCCGGCTCGTGACAGGTCCTTCGCGCGTGCACTCCACCGCGAACCAGCCCGCCTCGCCTTCGGCGCGCCCGCATCGAGCGGGCGCGCCGCGGCGGGGGGAGCCGATCTCGATACGCGACGTGTCGATCCACTTCGGGTCCTTCGTCGCAGTCGAGAGCGCGGCGCTCGACATCGCGCCCGGTGAGTTCGTCTGCCTCCTCGGTCCCAGCGGGTGCGGGAAGTCGACGCTGCTCAACGCGGTCGCCGGGTTCGTCCAGCCTGCCATGGGCGACGTGCTCGTCGGCGATGCCCGCGTGCGCGGCCCGAGCGTCTCCCGCGGCGTGGTCTTCCAGAGCAGCGAGTCGCTGTTCCCCTGGCTGCGCGTGCGGCAGAACGTGGCATTCGGGCCGCGAATGCGCGGCCTCGACCGAGCGCAGGTCCGCGAGCTGACCGATCGCCACCTCGAGCTCGTCGGGCTGGCGCACTCGGCCGAGCGCTTCCCCGACGAGCTGTCGGGGGGGATGCGCCAGCGCGTTCAGATCGCGCGCGTCCTGGCCAACGAGCCGTCCGTGGTGCTGATGGACGAGCCGTTCGGCGCGCTGGACGCACAGACGCGCGAGGTCATGCAACGCGAGATCGAGCGCATCTGGCGTGACGCGGGCGCGACGATCCTCTTCGTCACCCACGACCTCAACGAGGCCATCCTGCTCGCCGACCGCATCGTGACCATGACGGCCGGCCCGGCCGCGCAGATCAAGGCCGTGTATCCCGTCGAGCTTCCGCGCCCGCGCGACGAGACCGACGTGGGCGCCATCGAGCTTCACCGGCGCATCCGGCAGGACATCGGGATCGAGGTCTCCAAGACCCTGCGCGCGCAGGGCCTGGAGTGAGGAGGGGCAAATGAGCGGATACCAGCAGGGCCAGGACATCTCGGGGGCCCTGACGACCATCACCACCCGGCGAGCGTGGTGGCGGATGCGCGTGCCGTGGCGTGCCATCGGGATGTTCGTCCTCTCGCTGGCGTTCGGCCTGCTCGCCTGGCAACTGCTCAGCATGCGGTACAGCGTCAACTTCCTGCCGTCCCCGGCCGAGACGTGGACCGCGACGCGCGAGCTCGCAAAGGACGGGACGCTGCTCACCTCGACTGTGGCGTCGGCCCGCCGCATCCTCATCGGCTGGGGTCTCGGCCTGGTCGTCGGCATCCCGGTGGGACTGCTCATGGGCCGGATCACGATCGTGCGGCGCCTGCTCGATCCCTACATCGAGTTCTTCCGCTTCATCCCGCCGATCGCATTCGTCACCCTCGCCGTCATCTGGCTGGGGGTGGGCGAGGCATCGAAGGTCGTGCTGATCTTCTACACCACGGTCTTCCTGGTCACGATCAGCACGATGGCGGGCGTGCTCGCCGTCGACGAGCTCAAGCTGCGGGCCGCGGCGGCGCTGGGAGCGGGCAAGCTGCGAACGATGGTCGAGGTGGTGATTCCCGCGACCGTTCCCTACATGGTCACCGGCGCGCGGCTGGCGATGGGCAACTCGTTCCTGACGATCGTCTCCGCCGAGATCGTCGCGGCGCGGGAGGGCCTGGGCGCGCTGATCTGGACCTCGCGCAACTACGGGCGCACCGAGTGGGTCTTCGTGGGGATCATCGCCCTGGGGATCCTGGGCTTCGTCTTCGACCGGATCATCCGTCTGATCGCCGTCAAGGGCCTTGGCCGGTTCGCGGTCAAGGTCTGAGGCGCCGCACGGAGCGGCTGCGACCGCTTCGGATCAGGCGCGCCCGGCCGACGCCGCCAGCCGCTCGGGCCCGGTCGTGTCCTCGAGCCCCCAGCCACCCGTCAGGTAGTGGTGCACGACGCGCAGCGCGCCGATGCCGATGTGCCGCTCGAAGCCCTCGAGCGATCCGAAGTCCTCGCGCAGGGCCTCGGCGACGTAACGCTCCATCGGCTCGTACTCCCATATCGGCACGCCCCCGGCGAACGCGCGCTGGCTGGCCTCCTGGACGGCCTCCACGTAGTCGCAGGCGCACGCCGCCTCGTGGACCGACATCGTCCGGGAGCGGCCGGGGACGAAGCGATCGATCTCCATGTCGAGCAGGGACCGAACGTTGCCGGCGTAGTGGCGCAGGTGGAAGTCCGAGAAGAGGCCGTAGCGGGCGTCGGCGCGAGGGCCGACCATGAAGAGCAGGCGCTGGTCGGGCAGGTGGACGGCGAGGTTCCCGGTGCCCACCGTCGGTCCCGGGTAGCGGAGCCTCATCCGGACGCCGTCGAGCTCGAGATCCTCTCCGCCACCGCGGACGACCCGGGTCAACGGGAGCTGCCCATCGGAACGGCGGCCCTCGATCACGGTCGCAGTCAGCTCGTGACCCACGCGCGCCGCGTCTGGGGCGAGGTCGGCGGCGTAACCGGCGTGGTCGAGGTGGTCGATGGTGCAGACCACCGTGCCGATCCTCGCGCCGGGCACTGTGCGCTCGATCGCCCGCCGGTAGGCGCGCGCCGCCCCGGGCGTGCCGAACGTGTTGAACGCGACCACGCCGTCGTGGCCGCCGGCGAAGATCGTGCGATGGTCGCCGTCCGAGACGGTCCAGACGCCGTCGCCCACGGACTCCACCTCGAGGTCGGGCTCGTGCCGCTGGTGGTCGGCGACGTCGATGGTGAACAGGCCGCGGTGAAAGCCGCTCATCTCTTCTCCTTCACTGCCGGTCTACAGCGTGCCCGCCGGCACGCCTGTGTTGTCCTCGAGGCCCCATCCGCCCGTGCGGAAGTGCGCCATCGCGCGCATCAGGTTCATCGGGAAGTACTCGCCGAACCGGAACGTCCGGCCGTGGCTGTCGCGGTAGCGGTCCTCGGCGTACGCCCGGATCTGCGGGTAGTCGTCCGGGTCGACCTCCTCGACGAGCGCCCGCTGCGCCGCGTCGGCGATGAACTCGTAGTAGTCGAGGTTCTCCCGGAACCCGGCCCTGTCGACCGGCCAGAAGTGCCCGGGGACGAAGAGGTCCCACTCCAGCGACTCCAGCCGGCGCATCGTCTTGACGTAGCTGGCCAGATGCCAGTCGGGGAAGAAGGTGTAGCCGACGCCCGGGATGACGGTGTCGACCATGAACAGAATGCCGACGTCGGGGAAGTGCGCCGCCACGTTGCCGGTGCCGTGGGTCGGCCCGGGGTTCACGAGCTCGAAGGCCACGCCGTCGATCTCGAACGTCCGGCGCTCGCCATCCCAGACCTCGTCGGCGGGCTTCTGCCCGTCGGACGCACGCAGCGCGACGACCTCCGCGCAGTCGCGGTGGGCGATCACGTTGGCGTCGGCTGCGAGATCCAGCGCGTAGCCGGTGTGGTCGAGGTGATCGTGCGAGTAGACGATGGTGTGGACGGGCTTGTCCGGGAAGAGTCGATGGACCGCCCCGCGGTAGGAGCGCGCGGCCCCCGGCGAGTAGAAGGTGTCGAAGCAGACGACCCCGTGGTCACCCTCGAGGAAGATCGTCCGGTAGGTCCCGTCCGCGGCGGTCCAGATACGCCCGCGCAGCGGCTCGTAGTCGATCGTCGGGGGGAACTCGAGGGCGGGCAGATCGCCCGAAATCGTGAAGATCCCCCGGTGGCACGCGTCGCTCATCGGGCGATTGTACCCCCGATCAGGGGGCACAGTCCAGCCCCCATCCCGGCGCTAGCCTGATCTCGTGCGCGAAGGCAACGGAGGCAAGCGGGCAGAGACGGGCGACGGCATCGTTCGCGCGCTCGTCGACATCGGCCTGACGTCCAAGGAGGCGCGCGCCTATGCGGCGCTCCTGCGACTGGCGCCGGCCACGGCGGCCGAGATCGCCGACGCCGCCGGCATCGCACGCCCGAAGGTCTACGAGGCGCTCAAGGCGCTGGAGCAGCGCGGGTTCTGCTTCGTGCGCGGCGACCGGGTCGCACGCTTCCATCCGGTCAGCCCCGACGTCGCGCTTCCCGAGTGGGCCCGCCGGCGCGAGCACGAGCGCAGGATGTCGACGCAGCGCGACGAGCGGCTCGTGGGCGGCCTTCTCAAGGCGCTTCCGCGCGGCGTCGAGGATGACGCCCTCGATGCCCGGTACATGCACGCCAAGGTTGGCCGTGACGCGACGCTCCAGATGCTCGTCGACATCGTCGAGCGAGCCGAGAACCGGCTCGACATCGTGGTCACCACACCGGTGATCCAGCCGCGCTCGGAGTGGCACAACAGCGAGCTGCGCGCGCTGGAGCGCGGCGTCGGCATCCGCGTCATATACGGCGCCGAGCTCGTCGACGACTCGGAGCGCTACCGACCGCTGCTCGACGGCGGCGCCGAGGTGCGCACCTCCAGCAACGTCCCGCTGAAGATGATCGTCCGCGACGACGGCGCCGAGGCCGTCGTCTCGCTCGTCGACACCACCGACGGCGAGTTCGTGGCGACCAGCGTCTCGGTCCACCACCCGGAGCTCGCCGCCCCCTTCCAGCTGCTGTTCAACCGGCAGTGGCGCCAGGCGAACGAGCTCGCCGGCACGGAGCGAGCACGGCCCGAGCCGCGGCTCCCGTCGAGCTGATCGCGAGCATCGGCCGGTCGCGTCCGGCGATCCCCAGTCCGCGACCGGGCGACGGCTTTCGCGGCAGCCAGTCGCCTGCCGCCCGCGTCGCCGCGCCGCCGACTACTTGCGCCATCCGGCATATTTGATCATCTTGCACATACGCGGACTGGTCGGGACCGGGAATCCCGCCCGGCCAAGTCCGAGCCGGCGAGAGAGGAGCGAGGATGGCCAGCACGACGGAGATTGCCCCGGACATCTTCCGGATCTCGGTCTTCGTCCCGGAGATCGACCTGCAGTTCAACCACTTCGTGGTCCGCGACGAGGAGCCGCTGCTCTATCACACCGGGACGAGGGCGTTCTGGGGCGAGGTACGGGACGCGGTCACCCGCATCCTCGATCCGGCGACGATCCGCTGGATCGGGTTCAGCCACGTGGAGGCCGACGAATGCGGCGCGCTCGGTGAGTGGCTGAAGGTCGCCCCGCACGCTGTGCCCGTGTGCAGCCGACTCGGCGCGCAGGTCAACGCAGACTTCGTCACCGGCCGAGCACGCGGGATGGACGACGGCGAGCTGCTCGTCACCGGGACGCACCGCTTCAGCTTCCGCCGTACGCCGCAGCTCCCGCACGGATGGGACGCGGGACTGCTGTTCGAGGAGTGCGACCGGACCCTGCTGTGCTCCGACCTGTTGCACCAGAACGGCGACGTGCCGGCGGTGACCGGCGACGACGTCATCGAGCGGGCGCGCGCGTCACTGCTCGAGTACGAGGCCGGCGCGCTCGCCGACTACATTCCCTACACCGCGCGGACGGACGCGGTGATGCAAGCGCTCGCGGAGCTCGAGCCGCAAACCCTGGCCGCGATGCACGGCTCGACGTACGTCGGCGATGGCCGGCGGACGCTGCTCGAGTTCAACGAGGTGCTGCGTGACGTCTTCGGAGAGCCGTGATGACGGTGGGCCCGGCGCGCGGCTTCATCGTCGGCCAGCGCCAGCGCCGCCGCCGGCGGGCGGGCCGCGCGACCGCCCGAGCCGTCGCGCCCCGCCTTACACTTCTCCCATGGCCGAGGAGCGCCCGACGACCTGGATCCTGACCGGCTCGCCCGAGAACTTCGCGGTCACCCGTGAGCGCGGCTTCACGGTGATCGGGATGAAGGAGCGCCGCCGGCGGCAGGCGATGGAGATGGAGCCCGGCGACCGCATCGTCTTCTACCTGACGAAGGTCGGCGCGTTCGGCGGCGCCGTACGTATCGTCTCCGAGCTCTACGAGGATCGCGAGCCGGTCTGGCCCGGCAAGCCGGGCAGCCCCGATCCATACCCGTGGCGCTTTCGGACCGAGCCGGAGGTCGTGCTCGACGAGCCCGCGTGGGTCCCCGCCGACGAGGTCAAGGACCGGCTCGAGCACGTGCGCAAGTGGCCGGCCGAGCACTGGAAGCTCGCCTTCCAGGGCCAGCTCCGCACCGTGTCGGACGCCGACGCCGACGTCCTCGTCGAGCGCCTGCGCGCGGCGGCCGGCGCGGCGGCATGAGCACCGCGCCGGCGCCGCGTCCGCGTCGCGCCGCCGCGGGGCCGGACAGCCCGCGCGCCGGCGCCGTCGCCACGCGGATCCGGCGCGCCTGGCGCGCCCTCTACGGCGAGCAGCGTCTCGCGGCGGTCGCCGCGATCGGGCTGATCGGGTCGATGTTCCTGCCGTGGTACGCGCAGACGGTCGTCACCGGCGCGGGGCGCAAGGTCGAGGACTCGCTGATCGCCTTCCAGGTCTGGTCGTTCGTCGAGGCGTCGATCCTGCTCGTGGCCGTGGCGGTGCTGGCGCTGGTCTTCGCGCGCGGCGAGCGGCGCGCCTTCCACCTGCCGTTCGGCGACGGGATCGTGCTGCTCACGGGCGGCGCCTGGGTGATGTTCCTCGTCTTCTTCCGCCAGCTCGACAAGCCGAACGTGAGCGAGCCCGGCGCGGCGAGCGTGAGCATGGGCGTCAGCTGGGGGATCTTCGTCGCGTTCGCGTTCGGTGCGCTGCTGGCGTCGGCCGGCTGGCGCATGCACTCCCTGCGGCGCCCCGAGCCGGCGATCGACGGCGACGACCCGCGCACGGCGGGAATGGAGGGCGACGCCGCATCGGTCGTCTCGGTCCCCGACCCGGACGCCGCGCGCGCACACGGCCTCGCCCCTGACGAGGCGCCGACCGCGGTCCGCCGGCGCGGTGGACGCCCGGGGGGCGCGGAGCCGCGGGGCGAAGGGCCGACGCGCGCCGCCGGCGGAGACCGGCCGACGGCGGCCGTCCCCGCGGACGAGCGCCCGACGCGCGCGGCCCGCATCGAAGACCGGCCGACGGCCCCGGTCCCGCCCGACGAGCGCCCGACGCGACGTCTGCCGCGTGGCGGCGGACGGGCCCGGCGCACGGACGATCCGCCGGGCGACCAGCTCAGCTTCGAGGACCCCGTCGACCCCTGACCGGGCCCGCCGACCGATCGCGACCGCGGTGCGAGGAACGTCTTCTCAGTGCGACGAACGCCGCTTCCTATGATCCGCAGTGATGAATGACCTGCCCGCTTCCGTCGACGACCTGGAGGAGGGCCTGCGCTCCGTCGGCTACCTGGCCGACGAGGCGGCGGCGCTCGTCGCCTTCCTCGCCGCGCGGCTCGGCAAGCCCGTCCTCGTCGAGGGCCCGGCCGGGGTCGGCAAGACCCAGCTCGCCAAGTCGCTCGCCGAGACGCTCGGCCGCGACCTCGTGCGCCTGCAGTGCTACGAGGGGCTCGACGAGGCCAAGGCGCTCTACGAGTGGAACTACCGCAAGCAGCTCCTGCGCATCCAGGCCGAGGGCGAGGGCGCCGGCTGGCAGGAGGTCCAGGACGACATCTTCGGCGCGGAGTTCCTGCTCGAGCGTCCGCTGCTCGCGGCGATCCGCAGCGAGCGGCCGGTCGTCCTGCTGATCGACGAGATCGACAAGACCGACCAGGAGTTCGAGGCGATGCTGCTCGAGCTGCTGTCGGACTTCCAGATCACGATCCCGGAGCTCGGCCGCATCGAGGCGCGCACGATGCCGGTCGTGCTGCTGACCTCGAACAACACGCGCGAGCTGACGGAGGCGCTCAAGCGCCGCTGTCTGTACCTGTGGATCGACTACCCCGGCCCCGAGCACGAGCTGGCGATCGTGCGCCTCCACACCCCCGAGCTCGACGAGCGGATCGCGCGCCGCCTCGTCGAGGTCGTCGCGATGGTCCGCGAGCTCGACCTGAAGAAGCCGCCGTCGATCGCCGAGTCGATCGACTGGGCTCGTGCCCTGCTGCTGCTCGGCGCTCGGGACATCGACGCCGAGACCTTCCGCCGGACGATGTCGATCATCGTCAAGCACCGGACCGACCTCGACCTCGTCGCCGAGCGCGTCGGCGTCAAGCTCGCCGCGCCCGAGGAGGCGCTCGGTGCCGGAGCGAGGGAGTAGGCCGGCCGAGCGCCGTCCGCGGTCCTCGCGCAGCGCCGCGCTCTTCGGCGGGGACGGCGCGGACGCCTTGCCGCAGACCCTCGCCGCGCAGATCGTCCAGTTCGGTGAGGAGCTGCGCGGCGAGGGCGTCGCCGTCGGCACGAGCGAGCTGCTCGACGCGTTCGGCGCGCTCGGCGAGATCGCCTGGACGGAGCCGACGGCGTTCCGTGAGACGCTCGCCACCACGCTCGCGAAGTCGCCGGACGACCGGCGCGTCTTCGACCTCGTCTTCGACCGGTTCTTCTTCCGGGCCGCCGAGATCGCGGCCGTACGGGAGGGCGTGCGCGACGCCGGGGCGGCCGGCGCGCCGGGCGAGGCCGAAGGCGAGCTCGACCCCGAGACGCTGCGCGAGCAGATCGCGCGGATGATCGCCGCCGGCGACGAGGCGGCGCTGCGCGATCTCGCTCGCCTGGCGATCGCGGCTTTCGGCCGGCACGCCGAGGGCTCGGGCGTGATCGGCGTCGACGTGCAGCGGATCCGCCGTCAGCTCGGCCTGCGCACCGATCCGCAGCCGCAGCTCGCCGACGGCGACCCGCGGCGCGACGGCCTGCCGCGCGACGGGCTGCGCCGCTTCGAGCAGCTCCTGCGCGAGGAGCTCGAGCGGCGCCAGATCCAGCGCACCGAGCAGCTCCCGCCGGCACGGCCGCTGAACGAGCTGGATCGCGCGCTGCCGAGCAGCCCGCTCGCCGACCTCGCGAGCGTGCACCGCGTCACCCGGCAGCTCAAGCGGCGACTCAAGACACAGGGCGCCGAGCGCCGTGGACACAAGCGCCACGCCCACGTCGACGTGCGGCGGACGATGCGCGCCTCGTTGGAGACCGGCGGCGTGCCGGTCGTCCTCAAGTACCGCCCGACCCGGCCGCGCCGGCCGGAGATCTTCGTCGTGTGCGACGTCTCGACATCGGTCACGAGCGCCTCCGTGTTCTTCCTCTCGGTGCTCCACGCACTGCACGACTCGTTCCGCAAGATGCGCTCGTTCGTCTTCATCGAGCGGATCAGCGAGGTCACCGAGCTGTTCGAGCAGGAGCGCGACTTCAAGGCGGTCAGCGAGGCGATCGGCCGCAACGCCGGGGTCGCCGACGTCTCCGGCTACACCGACTACGGCCGCGTCTGGCGCGAGCTGCGAAACCTGATCGAGGACGAGCTGCATCCGCGCGCGACGCTCATCGTGCTCGGCGACGCGCGCACCAACGGCCGCGACCCCGCCGCCGACGTCTTCGGCCAGATCGCCGCCAAGGCCGGCCGGACGTACTGGCTCAACCCCGAGCCGCGGCTCTACTGGAACTACGGCGACAGCGTGATCGCGGCCTACGAGCAGCACTGCGAGGCGTTCGAGTGCTGGACGGCCGCCCACCTCGAGGAGTTCGTCAAGGCGCTCACTCAGCCGGACGCGGCACGGGGTTGAGGTCCCCTCGGCGCACGAGCGCACGGCGTGCCGTCCGTTGTTCTCGCCTGAGCGGCATCCGGCCTCACCCCGGTCGCCGCTCACGCCTGCGTCTCACGCGCTCGGGGGCCCGAAGCGCAGCGGCTCACGCACGATCCTGCAACCGGGCTCGGTGTCGAGCCTCGGGTCTTCAAGCGCCCGGCATCTCATCTGGCCGTCGACGACCCCGGTGGTGGCGCGTGCCCTCACATCGACGGCATCCACCCCGCTCGGCGCTGACCAGACGAGATGCTCACCGCCGGCAACGAACGCCACAGACCCGCGCCCTCCCGGGCCCCCAAGCCGCCTGCGCTGCCGCGACGATCCGCCACGCAGCCGGCCGACGTACACGTGTGTCACGACGCGCCCGCGCCCACCCCCGTTCTCGTACCTCCGCGCAAACGCGATGCTCCCGCGGGAGACTGACGGGAGGAACTCGGACGCTCCGCCGCTGCTGACGTGGTCGACCTTCGTCTCAGCCGCGTTCGCAGCCCTTGCCAGCGACAGGACGTAGATGTCGCAGCCCCGCGCGGTATCCCACAGCGGGATCCCTCGCGGCGCCCGGCGACCGAGACGCGGCTCGACGCGGCATCGCGAGTAGGTGAGAATCGGATCGCCGCGTCGATCCACCCCGACGTCGACGTCAAACGGCACGCCCCTCGAAGCGACCGGGGGTCGATGGAGCCCGCCGCGCCGGTGCACCACGAGGTTGTACCGACCGGTTCCTGGATCGAGCGAGCTCCACGCAGCGATCCCGCCATGCCGCGCAACCGTCGTCGGTGCCCACTCGACAGCGAGCTGATCCCCAGCAGGAGGGGCCTGCGCACCCGTCGCTCCGACGAGGGCCACGCCGACGATGACGCTCACCCGCCCCGGCCAGCAGAGCCGCGCCGACCGCGGCACGCGGTCTCGAGATCGCTCTCACCGCAAGATCGCTCTCACCGCACGCGCCGCGGCCGACTGGCCGACCGGACGAGGTCCTCGCTCGCGGATACGTATCGGTCTGCATCCGAGACATGTCCTCGGTACCGCGTATCTGCGCTTCTACTTCGTCTCAGGCGGCCCGGTCCATGGATAGACGATCTGCCGCCCGTCCTTCAGGGCGACTCCGACCGGCCACTTGGGCAGATCCTTCGACTCGCCGGACCGAACGCCGATGAACCCGCCGCGTGGTCCGAGCGCGACCCGGTCGCCCCCGATCGACACCGACACGACCGACTCGCCGGCGACTCCGTGAATCGCGACGACGCCATCCTGCGCCGTCGCGCCGACGAGAGCGGGCTCGGCATTCAGATCGCCGCAGGTCTCCGATGGCGCGTCGTCGCGCTCTCGAAACATCCCGTCGGCGTCGACGTTGCCGATCTTGCCGTCACGGACGCGTCCGGCGAAGAAGCACGTCTTCCCGGTTTGGCTCTCGCTGATCTCGACAGCCCAAGGATCGCCGCCGGGAGACGTGCCGTTGACGTCGAGCGACCGGGAGCCCGCCTTCGGCGCCAGGGATGGCGGCGCCTCCGCGTCGCCCACGGGATCGTCCGCGACGATCACGGCTCCGGCAAAGGCGACGCCCGCAACCAGCGTGACAGACATCCCCACAATGAAGAGCAGCAACTTTCGATGTCGCCTGATGCCCATGGACGCTCCGATCTAGCCGCAATAGTTGACAGGGCGATGCACGTGCCAGTCGAACCCGGCCGACAACGTGCTCCAGCCGGCGTATGTATCGGCGCGATACCGGCACTCGGTAGCGCTTTCCCAAATGTCGCGCGACCAGAGATTGCAAGTCGTAGTGAAGTCGCCGATAGTGATGGTTCGATACCCCTCCGGGTGATTCACGGTATCGAGCTGGCAGCTCCTCGGGCCGGTACCCGAGGAGACGCGTGAGAAGAACGAGCCATCGGTGTTGCTTGAGCCATGCACAAAGCCGTGATCGATGCCGTTTGTCGAATGATAGTGAGTGGCGAACGCCGTGGCTACGATCGCGCCGAACGAGAACGACGCGATGAGACAGATCAGGATCAGACGTATCCCCAATTGTAGGAATACCCCACCCAGCCCGTTTTATCGTAGTTGACATCCACTGCGTGGATGACCGCATCATCGTGGGGGGTGCTGTAGTAGCGTAGGCTGCCATCCATCGTGCCATGCACATCCAGCTGGGCATCACGCATTTCGACGTGCCAACTAGCGTCGTCCACGCCATTATAGAAATTGAGGTCGCGCGAGTGCGACTGGTGCATGAAGCGACCAGCGCCGTCGGTAGCAATATGGGCCTCGGCAGCGGGTGCGGCGAACAGCCTAGTCACAAGAGCACACTCGATCACGATCGTGCTCCATCTCGCCCTCGCGTCGCCAGCCATCGTCATCCATCCTTTCGACTAGCTGTCTCTGCCAGCCCTCGCAGCTCTACTGCTAGCTTACCGCGCAACTGCTCACCCAGTGGCCCTGAGATTACGGGTTGCGCTTTCCCACTTACGATCTCCAATCGACCGTCTGGTGCGGCTGGTATGTAGGCGCCATCTGGTCGCTGCTGGAGAAAGAGCGCATACCTTTGATCGAGGCGATACGGCGGATCTCCTTCGATCCACTCACTCTCGGAACCAGTCTTGAACACGACGATCTCATCTGGAACGGAGGAACTGAGCCACCGCTCCTCGACGCTGAGTGTGATTCGCTGTGTGGGAATGGGCGGCACATCGGGCGCGTCGCTGGAAAGGCTAGGACCCTCCGTGATCCCCAGGACCCGCGCAACAACAGCCACAGTAGTAATGTCGGTGAGTTCGCTTATGGTGGCCGGCCTGTTGACCCACTCGGCATGTGCCACCACACCGCCGACTGGACTTGGCGGCGGCGACTGAGCCCTGGCCGACTCACGACCGCTTATCTCGATATTGACGATGAGCCCACTCACCAAGACAACCAGCCCCGTCAGAAGGCCTATCTGACGCCAGTATCGCTTCACGATGGCCACCCTTCCTTTGAGGGTTCGTACGGTGCCCTACCACCCAACCTCTTGGCGTGCCCGAAACTTGCGTCCGGCCGCAGCATCGGAAGGACACCGGTGACATTGCGCTGAGAACACACCACGGCGATGACGCTCACCGAGTCCGACAAGGCCTCCTTAACCCGCAAGTAGCTGCATTACGGTCGATCTTGGTGCTCCCGGTCTTACCCTCTTATGAATCGGCCGCGTAATCAACCCCGTAAGCCGATTACGTAGTACGTACGGAAACATGCCGACCAGTTCCCTCGGCGTCGGGTCTGGCGCCAGCGTTAGTGATGAGCGCGGTGAGGATCCGCCCGAGGGCGGCCACCTCATGTGCCGGCGCGTCTTCGATGCCACGGCGTCGCGGCGGACAGCCTGAGGCGCCTCGGTCGCCACGGCCCCGCAGTTCCGAAGCGCGGTCGGCCAGTTCGTCCGCATCGAGCTCGGACGGGCCTGCGAGGACGGTCGCATGTCCTCACGTTGCACGACTGCGAGTCTTGTGACCGAACGGCGTCGCCTGGCGGAGTGGCCCTGTCGAGAACCGGGAGGTATTCGCCCGCAACACACGCCGGCAGGTCCACCCTCTACGCTCCGGCCCCGATGCGCCGCCTGCTCACAGCCTTGGCCCGCCTCGCCGTCGGCGTGCCGTTCATCGTGCTCGGCTCGAACCTCGTGCGCAGGCCGGACCCGCTGGCGCCCGTCGTCGAGCGCTCCGGCCTGCCGCTGCCGGTCGACGCGCGGACCGCGGTGCTCGTCAACGGCGCGGCGATGATGGCCGGCGGCGCAGCCGTGGCGACCGGCCTGGCCCCCCGAGTCGGCGCCCTGACCGTCGCCGCGATGCTCGGCCCGACGACCTACGCGGGCCATCCGTTCTGGAAGCGCGAGGATCCGGTCAAGCGGATGATCGCGCGCAACGAGCTGCTGAAGAACGTCGCGCTCGCCGGCGGACTGATCGCCGTCGCGGCGCTCGAGCACCGCGCCTCCCGACGCTGACGAGCCCCGTCAGCCGCAGCGACCCCAGACGCCGCGCCCGGCGCCCCGCGCGCGACGCTCCTGCCCGCGGTAGTCGCCCAGCCGCGCGAACGGGCCGGCGTAGACGCGCACCCGTGCCCAGCCCTGCTCGACGAGCGAGCGGCCGAGGTCGCGGCCGTCGACCTCGACGTACGCGAGCAGGCGGCCGTAGCGATCGGCCCGATCCTGCGTCGGGTCGGCGACGAGCGTCGCGGCGCGCCCGATCGCCCGCGGCCGGATGCGTGAGTACGCCAGCACCCGCATCGCCGCCGACGCCTCCGGACCACCGCACTGGACCGGCGTGCCCGGCTTGACCGTCTCGGGCGTGTCGATCCCGATCAGCCTGACCGAGCGACGGCGCCCGTCGGCGAGGCGGACCTTCAACGTGTCGCCGTCGACGACGCGCACGATGCGCACGGTGGTGCGCGACGTCGCGTCCGCGCTTGACGCGGGCGGCGAGTCGGCCGGCCCGCCCGCCGGACCGAGCCCGGAGCAGCCGCCGGCGGCCAGTGCCGCGACGAGCACGAGCGGTAGTGGAAGGAGCCGATGCGAAGACGAGGCGGGCACGATGGGTTGCGGACGCGCAATGCGGATGGGCGACCATCCCATTCATGACAGCCGGGTCGGTCGCACCGCTGCCGGACGCGTGGATGCCGTCGCTCCGCCGCGCCCGTCGCTACGATCCGCTTACGAAACGAAACTCACCCGGGGAGCTGGCGGAGGCCGGCTGAGATCGCGTCCAGATCCGGCGCGGACCCGTTGAACCTGTGGGGTAATGCCCGCGGAGGGAGCGATGACAAGCAGCCTCGGGATGCCGTCGGCGCCGCGGCAGCCGGGCGCGACCCGGCCGGACGCAGTGCGATTGGACGCGGTGCGCGTGTCGTACCCGCCGCGCCGACGTGGCGGGCGTGCGCTGCTCGCCGTCGAGGACGTCTCACTGAGCGCCGCCCCGGGCGAGCTCGTCGCGCTCGTCGGCCCGTCCGGGTGCGGCAAGACGACCCTGCTCGAGGTCGTCTGCGGGCTGCGCGAGCCGGACGGCGGGACGCTCGAGGGCGCCCCCGCCGTGCTGATGGCGCAGCGCGACCTGCTGCTGCCGTGGCTCGACGCGCTCGACAACGCCGCGCTGCCCGCGCGACTGCGCCACGCACCGCGCGTCCGGGCGCGAGCGCAGGCCCACCCCCTGTTCGCGGCGTTCGGCCTCGGCGGCTTCGAGCGCTCGCGCCCCTATGAGCTCTCCGGCGGGATGCGCCAGCGGGTCGCGTTCCTGCGCACGCTGCTCTCCGGCAAGCCGGTGCTGTGCCTCGACGAGCCGTTCGGGGCGCTCGACGCGCTGACCCGGGCCGAGATGCGCGACTGGCTCGCCTCGGCTCTCGCCCGCGAGCCGCGCACGACGCTGCTCGTCACGCACGACGTCGAGGAGGCGGCGATCCTCGCCGACCGGATCGTCGTGCTGTCGGCCCGCCCGGCTCGTGTGAGGGCGACGATCGAGGTGCCGCTGCCGCGGCCGCGCAGCGCCACCGACCCCGCGACGCTCGCGATCCGCGAGCGCGCGCTGGAGGCGCTGCGCGCATGATCGCCGACGTCCAGCCTCTGCTCACCGGCCAACAGGCGCAAAGCGCACTGCGCGCATGATCGCCGCGCTCATCGTCATCGCGCTGCTCGGTGCCTGGGAGGCGTACGCGCGCCTCGGGTCCGTCGACGACCTCGTCCTGCCGGCGCCGAGCGAGGTCGGAGCGGCGCTGTGGGACGATCGCGGCCTGCTCGCCGACAACCTGCTCGTGACCGCGCAGGAGGTCGGCCTGGGGATCGTGGCGGCGCTGCTGGCCGGGGCAGCGCTCGCATTGGCGATCCACCTCAGCCCGCCGCTGCGCCGCGCGCTCTACCCGCTGCTCGTCGGCTCGCAGGCCGTGCCGATCGTGATCGTCGCGCCGCTGCTGATCGTCTGGCTCGGCTTCGGCATCGCGCCGAAGCTCGCGATCATCACGCTGATCTGCTTCTTCCCCGTCGTCGTGACGACGCTCGACGCGCTCGCCGCCGTCGACCCCGAGCAGCGCAAGCTGCTGCGCACGCTCGACGCGACCAGACTGCAGGAGCTGCGCTGGGTCGAGCTGCCGGCGGCACTGCCGGGCGCGCTCTCCGGCGCGAAGATCGCCGTCGCGGTCGCCGTGATCGGCGCCGTCTTCGCCGAGTACGCGGGCTCGAGCGAAGGACTCGGGAACGTGATCCTGCAGGCGATCCCCCAGCTCGAGACAGCCCGCGCCTACGCCGCCGCCGCGCTGCTCGCGGCGTTCGCGGTTCTGCTCTTCACCCTCCTCTCCCTCGCCGAGCGTCTGCTCGTGCCCTGGGCCCACCGAGACCCCGACTGGAGCACCCGACGATGACCGACCTCCCCCGCCACCCCCGGTCCGCGCCCGCACGGAGCGCCGGCCCCGCGCCCGCACGGCGACCGCGCCGAGCCGCCCGGCTCGGGCTCTCCCGCCTGCTCGCGGCGCTCGCGACGCTCGCGCTCGCCGCCGGCACGCTCACGGCCTGCGCCGGCAAGCCCGAGCAGAGCGGCCAGGCGCAGCCGCGCAAGCTGACCCTCGTCCTCGACTACCTCCCGAACCCCGACCACGTCGGGATCTACACCGCGCAGGCGACCGGCGAATTCGAGAAGGCCGGCCTCGACGTGACGATCCGCACGCCGAGCGACCCCGCGGCGCCGCTGAAGCTGGTCGCGGCCGGGCGCGCCGACCTGGCGATCTCGTACGAGCCGGAGGTCCTCCTCGCACGGGACAAGGGCGCGAGGGTGCTCAGCGTCGCGGCGCTCGCGCAGCGCCCGCTCACCTCGCTCATGTCCGTCAAGGGCCGTCCCGTCGAGCCCAAGGACCTGGCGGGCAAGCGGATCGGCACCGCCGGGATCCCCTACCAGGACGCCTACCTCCAGGAGATCCTCGACGGCGCCGGCGTCGACCCGAAGTCGGTCACAAAGGTCAACGTAGGCTTCAACCTCGTCCCGGCGATGCTCTCCGGCCGCGTCGACGCGACGCTCGGAGCGTTCTGGAACGTGGAGGGCGTGCAGCTGAAGCTCGACGACCGCCGCCCGCGGATCCTGCCGGTCGACGAGGCGGGCGTCCCGACGTACGACGAGCTCGTGCTCGTCGCCCGCGCCGACACGATCCAGCATCGAGGCGCGCTGATCCGCCGCTTCGTGCAGGCGCTGCAGCGCGGAACCGCGACCGCGCGAGAGACCCCGAAGGTCGGCGTCGACGCGCTGCTCGCGGCGGAGCCGGACCTCGGCCGCCGGTTCACCGAGGCGAGCGTTCGCGCGACGCTGCCGGTGCTGCTCCCGTCCGACGCGCAGCGCCCGTTCGGCTTCCAGGACCTGCGCCAGTGGGAGGACTACGCCGACTGGATGCTGCGCTCGAGCCTGATCAAGCGGCCCGTCGACGTCGGGCAGGCGGCGACGAACGAGTTCCTTCCGGGCGAGGGCGTGGGGACGTCAGGCGCGGGGCCGACCGCAGGCTGATCGAGCCGGCGGCGCGCAGGCTGCCCAGCCCGGCGGGCACGCCCAGCGCGTGCGCCCCCGCCAGGCCGGCCCAGCGCCCGTACGGGACGAACAGCTCACGCACCTCCTGCTCGTCTGCGCGGGCGCTCGGGCGCCCACGCAGCAGCCGCCCGACGAGCTTGAGGTATGCCAGGTCGCCGGCCGGCAGGCGGTCGTAGCGGCCCTGGCCGTGCAGCGCCAGGACGTCGATCGTCCAGCGGCCGATGCCGGGGATCCTCGCCAGGCGCGCCCAGCCTCGCTCCTGGTCGCCGGCGCGCAGGTCGACGCGCCCCGTCGAGACCTCGACCGCCGCGCGCCGCAGCGCCAGCGCCCGCGAAGGGCTGAGCCCGGCGGCCTCGAGCCGCGCCGGCGCGAGCGCCGCGAGGCTCTCCGCACTCGGCACGTCGCGCAGTCCCGTATCGGCGCAGCTCCGGCCGTGCGCGTGCACGAGCCGGCGCTCGATCGCCGCGGCGCGGCGGAACTCGATGAGCTGCTCGCAGATCGCCCACGCGAGCGCCTCGAACGGCTCCGGGCGGCGCGGAACGCGCAGCTCCGGGCGGGCGCGCACGGACGCACCGATCAGCGGATCGTCGCGGAAGGCCTCGTAGAAGGGGCGCAGATCGTCGTCGAGCGCCAGCGCGAAGCGCACGCGCGCGATCGCCTCCTCGGCGACGGCCGCGCTCGAGGCGCGCGCCGCGAGCAGCACCGGGCCGCTCGCGCCGCCGCGCTGGGCCGCGCGCACGACGGCCGGGGCGCCGTCCACGTGGACCAGTCGCTCCCACACCTGCCCGCGGCGGCGCGCCACGCCGTCGAGCCCGGCACGCGGCAGGCGCACGGGCCACGCCGGGCTGACCTCCCGGCGCAGCTCGATCACTGCTTGTCGAGCAGGTGGACGTCGACCAGGAACGATCTCGTGGAGGCGATGTCGGGGCCGCGCTTGCCCCGCCGGCCGCGACCGCGACCGCGCACGATCCCGCGCCGGGCCGCCCGCCGACGACTCACGACGACGACCGCCGCCGCCCCCGCGACGAACGAAGCCGCCCCGACCGCGGCCTGGGCCGCCACGAGCTGAGTCGAGATGCGGCGCGCCGGAAGCGGCCGCGGCTCGCTGACGACGATCGCGTCGACCTCCTCGACCACGCTGACGTCGGCTGTCGGCTGAGCGGACATCGAGCCCGGAAGGCTACCGAGCGCTCATGACGCGTCGGGCTCCGGGGCGATCGCGCCGCGCCGCATGTCGGGGTTCCAGATCCGCGCTCCGACGGGGAACGCCGGCTGCGCATCCGGCTCGAGGCGCCGCTCGTACATCCGATAGCGCTTGACGACCTCGCCGCCCATCGCGTCCATCCCCCGGTTCATCGAGACGTTCGTCTCGAGGATCCAGCCCATCTCGCCGCACTTGACGTGACCGGCCTCGGCCATGTCGAAGTGCTCGATGTAGAGCCCCGCGGCGACGCCGGTGTGCTGGTACTCGGGCTTGACCCCGAGGAAGCCGACGCGGCAGCGGTCGATGATCCGCTTGCGACGCAGGTAGTGCAGCCAGCCCGCCGGCAGGAGCCGGCCGTTCATCCGGGCGAGCACCTGGTTGATGTCCGGGACGGTGATCCCCACGCCGACGGGCTCGCCGGTGTCGATCCGCTCGGCGACCATGAACCACCTGCGGTCGAAGACGAGCTGCAGCTCATGGGCATAGGCGTCGAGGTCCGCGGGGCCGTAGGGGACGAAACCCCAGTTGCGCCGCCAGGCGGTGTTGTAGATCTCCGCGAAGGCGTTCATGTCGCGGCGCAGCGTGCGACGGGTCATGTGGCGGATGCGGATGCCGTGGTCGGGCTCGAGGCGCTCGGCGAGCCGCGTGATGATCGGCAGGACCTTCGCCCGGTCCGCGATGTGCAGGCGCCACATCAGCATGTCCATCGCCTTGTCGAGGCCGGCACCCTCGCACAGGCGCCGGTAGTAGGGCGGCTGCCACGGCTGGCGGATCATCGCCGGCAGCTCGCCGCCCTCGACGACGATCCCGCTCTCGTCGTTCATCGTGAAGTCCATCGGGCCGACCATGCGGTCGCAGCGCCGGTCGCGCAGCCAGTCGGCGCCGGCCGCGAGAAGCGAGTCGAGCGCCTCCTGGTCATCCTCGACCTCGAGGAAGCCGAACGACCCCCAGCGCGTGCCGTGGTGCTCGTTGAAGGCGTGGTCGATGTGTGCGCTCATGCGCCCGACGACCCGCCCGCCCCGGCGGGCCAGCAGGAGCTGCGCCTCGCCGTGCCGGAAGAACGCGTTGAAGCGCGGGCTGAGGAACATCCGGCGCTCGAGGCGCAGGGGAGGCGTCCACTGCGTGGCGGTAGCATGCAGCCGGAACGGGAGGTCGATGAACTCCCTCAGGTCCCGGCGCGTTGAGACGGGGCCGGCCTCGACGCTCACGGCGCCGCACCCTACATGCCCGAGACCCCGATCGACGTCTTCGAGAAGGCGCGCACCCACGAGCGCCTTGCACAGCTTCGCGCCGCGCGAGAAGCCGACGTCCTGCCGTATTTCCGCCTCCTGGAGGGTCCCGCCCGCCCGGTGGTCGAGATGGAGGGCGCCGAGCGGATCATGCTCGGCTCCAACAACTACCTCGGGCTGACCGGCGACGAGCGCGTTGTCCAGGGAGCGCGCGATGCGCTCGCGCGCTACGGCACCGGGCTGACCGGCTCACGGCTGCTGAACGGCACGATCCCGCTGCACCTGGAGCTCGAGCACGAGCTCGCCGAGTGGATGGGGACCGAGGACGCGCTGGTCTTCACGACGGGCCATCAGGCCAACCTCGGCGTCATCGGCACGATCCTCGCGCCGCGCGACACGGTGATCGCCGACTCGGGCGATCACGCCTCGATCCTCGATGGCTGCCTGCTGTCGCGCGCGAAGCTGCGCCCGTTTCGCCACAACCGCGTGGAGAAGCTCGAGCGTGCCCTCCAGCGGGCGGCCGACGACGGCGGCGGGGTGCTCGTCGTCGTCGACGGCGTCTTCTCCATGGAGGGCGACATCGCTCCGCTGACCCGTATCTGCGCGCTGTGCGAGCGGTACGGCGCCCGACTGCTCGTCGACGAGGCGCACGCCGCGGGCGTGCTCGGACGCCGCGGGGCCGGCACGGCCGAGCTGCTCGGTCTCGAGGACCGCGTCGACCTGCGCGTCGGGACGTTCAGCAAGTCGCTCGCCGCGTGCGGCGGCTTCGTCGCGGGACCGGCCGACGTCATCGACTTCCTGCGGATCCAGTCGCGCGCCTACCTGTTCACGGCGTCCGGCGTCCCCGCGGCGGTCGGTGCGACGCTCGCCGCGCTGCGGGTGCTGCGCGGACCGGACGGCCCGCCCCTGCTGGAGCGCCTGCTGAACAACGCGCGACTGCTGCGCGACGGCCTCGAGCGGCTGGGTTTCGCGGTCGTGCCGTCGCAGTCGATCGACGTCCCGGGCGCCCAGCTCGACGCCCCCGGCGTCGTCGACGGGACGATCGTGACGCCGATCGTGCCGGTGCTCGTCGGCGACGACTGGAAGGCCGTGCTGCTCTGGAAGGCGCTCTACGACGCCGGCGTGTTCGTCAACACGGCACTGCACCCAGCGGTCCCCCCGGGCGGCGCGCTGCTGCGAACCAGCGTGATGGCGACGCACGACGAGTCGACGATCGAAGAGGCCCTGACGCGCTTCGCTCACGTCAAGGCGACCTTCGAGAGCGAGCACGGCGCGCTGCCCGAGCGCGGCGCGCTGCACCCCTGACGCGCGGCGCCGGACGTTCTTCGTAGCGTCGCCGCAGATCGACCGTGCAGCGTGACGAATAGCGCGCTCTGAGCGCGCTATTCGTTAACGGCTCGTTGACGTTCCGTGCGGCGATTGCCTAGGTTGGATGCCCACCGGCAGGGCGCCCGGAGAAGCCGGCACCAAGAGCGCGCGAGCGCGCTCAGAGGAGCCGCGAGGCTTTGGAGGAGCTCCACGCGCCCGAAGGCTGCCGGTGCCACTCGACACACCAAGTAGGAGCTCGTCCGGGCACGACCTGGACGGCACTGGAGGATTCATGACGCAAGGAGCAACGATGTCCCCTGCGCCGCAGCATCTGCGCGCACTCGAACGAGCGAATGCCGTACGGCTCGCTCGCGCCGAGCTCAAGCGACGGATCGCATCCGGGGAGATCAGCGTTGCCGAGGTTGTCCTCGCCTCACCGTGGGAGGCCGAGTCGATGCCGATCGCCGAGCTGCTGACAAGCCAGCGCCGCTGGGGCCACACCCGCGCGCGCCGGTTCGTACAGGCGATCCCGGTGTCCGAGAGCAAGACGATCGGCACGCTGACCGATCGCCAGCGAGCCGCGGTCGCCGCGCTACTCGGCCGGCGACCCGAGCCGCCCGAGGCGCACCGCCTCTGCGAGCTCGCCGGCGTCGGCGCAGCCTGACGCGCACGCCAGCCCCGCGCCGGCCGGGCTCACACGGGCCCGGCCGGCGGGCGCGGCGTCAGGCGCCGCCGGAGACGATCTCGAGGATGTGCCCGTCGGGGTCGCGCAGGTAGATGGAGACAAGCCCGCTGCGGTCGAAGACCTCGGTCGTCGGGATGTCGCGGGAGCGCAGATAGTCGCGCCACGCGCCGATCTCGTCGGGCGAGTCGACGGCCAGCGCGATGTGGTGGGTCGTCCCGGTTCCCTGGCTGCCCGCACCCATCTGCGGGTACTCGAGGAACGACAGGATCGTCCCGGGCGAGCCCTGGCCGTCGGCGGAGAACCAGAAGTGGCGCGCGCCCGGGTCGTCGTCGTTGGCGGCCTCGCGCCAGAGCGCCAGCCCGAGCACGTCCCGGTAGAAGCCGGTCGTGCGGTGGAGGTCGGCGCTGATCAGCGTCACGTGGTGGATCCCGGCGATGCGCATCCGCCGCGGAGTCGGCGGCTGCGGCGTCTCGGCCGCCTCGCGGTCGGCCGGCTGCTCTGGCTGCGCCCCGCGAAACGGCTCGGCGGGAGGGTGCGGGGGCTTGCTCGACTCGTCGGTCACGGTGATGTATGGAACACGATCGTCCGGGTGCCCCGCGCTCAGGCCCGCCAGCCGACGCCGCCGGCGCGGCGACGGAAGACGGCGCGCAGCGCCTGAAGGGCGAGCAGGAAGACGAGCGCGAAGACGATCAGCACGACCGCCTTCGGCGCCGAGAGCACCAGCGCGACCGGCACGGCGGCGGCCATCGCGGCGAGCGCGGCGAGCAGCGCCGAGTGGGAGCGGAAGCCGGCGAGGTGCTCGCGCAGCGAGACCTCGAGCGTTGCCAGCGTGACGAGCCCGAGGCCGAAGGCGAGCAGCAGGTTGCGGCGCCCGCCGGGCGCGAGCATCGCCACACCGAGCACGACGAGCCCGACGAGGAGGCACAGCTCGGTCAGCGGGACGGGAGCCCACGGCGGCTTGGGCGCCTCGTCGAGCCGCGCGCGCCGCCGGGGCGCCGGCCGCTCCGCGGCCGCGGCCGCCGGCCGTCCGCGCGCCGGCCGCTCCGCGGCGGGAGCCGCCGGTCGCCGGTCGATCGACGCCTCGACGCGCTCGACAGCGGCCGGCGTGCCTGCGGTGCGCTTGCGGCTGCGCCGTCCCATCGACGTGCAGGATGGCAGCGATCGCGAGCGCGCGCCGCCGGCGGCTACGGACAGCCCGATGAGAGCGTCACGCGCCACCAGCCGAGCAGCATCCCGATCAGCCCGCGATGCGGACGCACCTGCCACACCCCGCAGCCGGGCTCGCCGAGCTCGCGCAGGCTGATCCGCCGGCGGCGGTTCGCAGCGGGGTCGGCGAGCATCCGGTCGAGCTCCGCACGTGCCGCCGTGTGCCGCCGCGCGCGCGCCGCGAGGCGGTCGTGCGCCTCGGCGACCCGACCGGCGAGCGCGTCGCGAAGCGCCTCGAGCTCACCGAGCGCAAGGAGCCGCGGGCCGTCGAGCGCCGGGACCGCGGTGTCGATCCCGCCGTCCGGGATCGATGCGGCGACGGCGGCCGCCAGCTGGGCATCGAGTCGCGCTATCTGGGCGCGGAGCGACCGGCGCGCCTCGCGCTCGGCGTCGCGCGCCGGGCGCGGCCGGTCGCCGCGCCCCTCGTCCTGCGCCGTCCGGCGGTGCGGCACGGCGACGGCGGCTGTCGCGGCGGCGCTCATCCCCTCTCCCCCGCAAGAGCCTACGCGTACGCGACGAGGCCCGCGCCGGGTGCGTACGCGACGCACGACTTCCCTCCAGCGCCCGTCCCGGACGCCGCGTACGCGACGAGGCCCGCGCTGGGTACATGCGCGCGACCCGTGCTCAGTGCCCGAGCGCCTCGCGCACGATCCACAGCGCCTCCTCGACGTGGATCGACGGCACGCCGGGGACCTGCACGGCGACGAGCCGCAGCGAGCGCGTACGACGATGCGGAGCCACACCTTCGGGCAGGGCTCCGAACAGCTCGTAGAGCGCGCGCTCGCCGTCGGCGACGACGATCCGTCCCGGCCGCAGCGGGCGCGCGCCGGCCCCCGCGCCGAGCCGCTCGCCGCGGGCGGCCGGGCGCAGCCCGAGGGCCCCGGCAAGTGCGACCTCGTCGAGGGCGTCGACGGCGACGCCGGTCTCGAGGACGGCGAGCGCCCGCGCGTCGGCGATCCGCCCGCGCGACCGCAGCCCACCGTGGAGCAGCCGCTCGAGCACCTCCCGCTCGACCGGCGTGCGGGTCACGTCGGGGTCGATGCCGATGTGACGGTAGAAGACGCGGTACGCGGCCGGCACGGGCTCGCGGCGCAGCTCCAGCGCCCGCGCTCCGCGCAGCCGGTCGGCGAGGGACTCCAGCCGCGCCCGCACGCCGGGCTCGGCCGACGCCGAGGCGATCGCCGAGCCGCAGCTCAGCAGCCCGAGGCCGGGGTGCTCCTCCGCGAGGTCGGGCGCCAGCCAGCCCCGCTCGACGACGATCTCCGAGCTCACCCCTCCCCCGCCCCGCGCGCCGGCGCGGCGAGGCGCCCCCGCAGCCCGGCGCCGGCCCGGACCGGAGCAGCGGCGCGGCGCTCGGCGAGGACGAGCACGGCGGGGAGCACCACAAGCACGCCGACGAGCGCCACTGCGAGGTCGACGACGGTGACGAAGCCGAAGTCGCGCAGCATCCGCACGTCGGAGACGACGAGCACGGCGAAGCCGGCGATCGCCGTGACGCCGGAGGCGAGCACGGCGGCACCGGTCGAGCGATAGGTGCGGCGCAGCGCGCGCTCCACGCCGTGCCCGTCCGCGCGCTCCGCCCGATAGCGCTCGGCGAGCAGCACGCTGAACTCGGTCGCGATCGCGATCACGAGCGCCCCGAGCACAAGCGACATCGGGTTCAGGGGGATCCGCAGCGCGAACAAAACGAGCGCCGACCAGCCGGTCGCGAGCACGATCGGCACGAGCGGCAGGAGCGCCCGCCGCAGGCTGCGCAGCGCGGCGAGCAGGACCAGCGCGACCCCCAGCAGCCCCACGACCAGCGTCGTCGCCCGCCGCCACGGCGATGCGATGCGCTCGTGGGCCTCGGCGGCCAGCACCGGCAGGCCGGCGAGGCGCGCACGTACGCCGGGTGGCGGGTCGAGCTCGCTGCGCATCGTGCGCAGGACGTCCACCTGGCGGTCGAGGGGCATGAGGCGCAGGCCGAAGGACAGCGTCGCGGCGCGCCGGTCGGAGGCGATGACGCTCTGCGAGAAGTAGGGGGGAACGGCGTCGAGCAGGCTCTCGATGCGCTTTCGCGAAGCGAGCGAGGCCTTCGTGGTGAAGAGGTCCGGCAGCGACAGCGCCGGGCAGATGTCGGCGCGCCCGCAGCCGCGCTGCGGCGTGAAGCCCAGGCGCTCGACGACGCGCGCCTGGTAGTCGGTCATCCAGGCGACGACCTCCGGGTCGGTGACGCGGCTGCCCTCGACGAGCACGCTCACCTCACCGCCGACGCCGCTGATGCGCTGGAGGTCACGCAGGTCGCGCAGCGCCACGAGGTCCTGGGGCACGAGTCGCTGGACGTCGGACTCGACCCGCGTCTGCGTGTCGAGTGCCCAGCCGAGGGCGGCGAGCGCGGCCGCGACCGCGACGACCCGCCCCGGACGGGCGAGAGCGGTGCCGAGCGCGCGACGAGCGACGGCGCGCACGGAGCGGCCCGCCGCACCCGCCAGGCGGGCCGCCGCCACGGCGGTGCGCGAGCCGGCGAGGATCTGCCCGGCAGATCGGAAGAGCACACGTCTGAACTCCAGTC
>JANJTP010000015.1 GCA_024711025.1 Solirubrobacteraceae bacterium | reverse complement strand
GGGCGTCCATCGCACGCAGGTAGGGCGCGACGAGCTCACCGTAGTCGGCCTTGCGTGAGGCGGGCAGGTCCTTCCAGCCGGTGACCGAGCCGCGGCACCGCGCGGTGCCGCACAGGCAGACGCCCGGGAAGTGGTCGATCGTGAAGTTGCGCATCGCGTAGTCGAAGGTGAGCTCCTGCCCGGTGCCGATCGACCGCCGAGCGACGAAGTCGAATGCCTCCCCGACGTTGAGGCGCACACCGCAGTTGGGGTCGCAGGAGTGGTTGACCTTCGGTCCCAGGCCGCCGTGACGCGCCCAGCGGCCGGGGCCCACCTGGGTCGCGTGCGAGTCGTTGCCGGTCAGCGCCCCGACGAGGAAGCCCACCATGACGGTCTCGCCGGCTTCGAACGGGCGCGTCGCGAGAACCCCATCGCCCTTGCCGTCGGCGGTACGGCGCAGTTCGACACCCTCCTCCCGCGGAAGCTCTTCGCTGCTCGCCCCGCGCTCCGCGAGAACCGGCGAGCGGCCGCCACGCGACGCGACGGCGCCGGGCGACCTGGACGGACGAACGTGGGGCAAGGGAACCCCTTTCGGTTGACGCCCTCGAAGGGCGAGCATAGCCCCGTGCGCTGCGAGCTCCGGCGGCTTGCCGCGCTCGACCCGCGTCACGGGTCGGGGTTTTCGGCGCTACGGCGCGCAGCGGGCTCCTCCCGTCCGAGGACGGGCGCTGCCTTGTCCCGTCGCCCCGCGGGCAGCGGCGGATGCGGCCGATCGGCGCCCGTCCGCCGACCTCTGCCACCCTTCCCCCATGCCCGACGACTTCACCTGGCGCGACGGCGAGCGGACGATCCGCTTCGGGCGCGGTGCGCTCGCCGACGCACCCTCGCTGCTCGGCGAGGGCTACCTGCTGCTGACGACGGTGCGAGCGCTCGGATCGGCGCCGCAGATCGGCGCCGCCTCCTCGGCGACGCTGCTCGTCGGCGCCGGACGGGTGGAGGACCTGGCCACCGATCTCCTCGAGCGGACGGCGGGAGAGGGCCGCATCGTCGCGCTCGGCGGCGGGCGGGTGATCGACGTCGCCAAGGCGCTGGCCGCGGCGGCGCAGCCGCAGCGCGTTGTTGCCGCGATCCCGACGACGCTCAGCGCCGCCGAGATGAGCTGGGTGCACCGCCATGCCCACGGCGTCCACACGGCGACCCCCAAGGTCCGCCCGGATGTCGTCATCAACGATCCCGCGCTCTCGGCGTCGCAGCCGCTCCCGGCCTTGGCGGCGAGTGCGGCGAACGCGCTCGCCCACGCCGTCGAGGCGGCGTGCACGACGCTGACGAGCCCCGTCCCGACGCTGGCCGCGGTCGACGCCGCGCGGCGCCTCGCGCGGGCGCTCCCGGTCGACGGCGAGCCCGATCGCGATGGCCTCGCGCTCGGCGCGCTGCTCGCCGGCTACTCCCTCGACGCAAGCTGGTACGGCCTGCACCACGTAATGAGCCAGACGCTCGTCCGCGGTGGCGGCGTCGGCCACGGCGAGGCGAACGCGGGTTTGCTGCCGGTCACCGCGGCCGCCCTGCGCCGACGACGTCCCGAGCGTCTGGCCGAGCTCGACGAGGCGCTCGGCCGCCCGGTCGAGGAGGTCGCGCGACGCTTCGCCGTGCGTGCGGGCGTTCCGTCGCTGCGCGCGATCGGGATCGACGAGGAGGTCCTCTCGACATGCGCCGAGGCCGCCGCGAAGCGCTCCGAGCTGGCGCTGACGCCGCCGCCGGCCGACGCGCGCGAGATCGAGCAGCTCTACCGCGAGGCCTGGTAGCGGGCGCTCATCACGGCCGCGCCCGCCTGTACGGCGCGTAGCGACTCGTGCGCCCGACGACACCGACGGTCCGGCGCCACGACGCCTCGAGCTCGGCCCGCGGCGCCCATCCGTGCACGCGCGCCCGCCAGACCGGTAGCACCGCGTAGTCCGCGCGACGCACCCACGTCGGGACGTAGTCGACGCGCGCAACCCGCGCGCCGCTGCCGTCGGCTCGCGCGCGCAGGCGAAGCAGCGCGATCAGCCCGTCCTGGGAGCCGGGCGCGCAGCAGGCGGCGGACTGGTTGGAGACGAGGTTCCCCTCGCCGAAGACGACCGGCTTGCCGTTCATCCAGCGAATCGGCTGGACGACGTGCGCGTGCTGGCCGATGACCGCGGTGATCGCCCGCGAGCGCGTCAGCGCGTCGGCGAGCCGCCTCTGAGCGGCGCTCGGCTCGTGGCGGTACTCGTCGCCCCAGTGCACGTTGACGATCACCGCCTGCGCCCCCTGTCGGCGGGCGCGTCGCGCGTCGGCGAGGATTCGCGGCGCGCTCGCCCAGCTCACAGACCAGCGGTGCGGCGGTTGCTGGCCGTTCGAGACGGCCGTGTAGGCCAGGAACGCGATGCGCATGCCCTTCGCGCGCAGAACGACGATCCGCCGCGCGCTCTGCGCCGAGCGTGCCGAGCCGGTGTGCGCCACACCGGCCCGCGACAGCGCGCGGATCGTCTCGTCGATCCCGTGCTGGCCGAGGTCGAGCGTGTGGTTGGAGGCCGTGTCGCAGGCGTCCCAGCCGACCCGCCGGATCGCGCGGGCAAGCGCCGGCGGCGTGTTGAAGACGGGGTAGCCGCGCGGAGGGCCGAACGTCATCGGCGTCTCGACGTGGCAGAGGGCGAGGTCGGCGCCGCTCACGTATGGGCGGATCGCGCGCAGCAGCGGGGCGAAGTCGTAGCCGCGCCCGCCGGCGAGCGCCTGCGCGCGCTGCCACACCGGCTGGTGGATCAGCAGGTCGCCGCTGGCGGCGATTGTCAGGCGGATCGGGCGCTCGGGAGGCGCCGGATCGCTCGGCGCCTCGCTCGCGGGGGTACGGACGGTCGTCGCCGCGGATGTCGCGCCGGCGGCGCCGCCGGGCCTCGTGCCCGCCGTCCCGGTGGCCGTGCCGCCCGTACCCGTGCTCGCCGTACCGCTGCCGCAGCCGGCGGCGATGGCGAGCAGGCCGAGCGCCAGGCCGGACGAGAGCACGAGCCGCCGCATCGGGCTCGAGTCTTGCCGATCCGGTGGACGGGCGAGCGTGCCCGGGACGGTCGCGACGATCGCGGCTGCAGTTCCTCAGGTATGGACGGAGCTACTGCAGCCGCATTCCGTGGCGATCGGCGAGCGGCTGCGGGATGCAATCGCGACGACCGTGGCCGGCCGATAGTGCGCTAGCACGGTGGCCGGCCACGGGTGGCGCGAGGCGCCCGCAGACGCCGCCGGGACGGCGAGTGGCTGCGGGATGGATGACGTCCACGCCGGCGACCCGATAGTGCGTAAGCACGGTGGGTCGCCGTCGGGGGCGTCAGGCGCCCGCAGACGCCGCCGGGACGTCACTCCCAGGGCTTGGTGACCAGCAAGATGATGTCGATGACCCACAGGACGGACAGTGCGACGGTCCAGCGGTTCAGGTTGCGCTCGACGAGCGAGCCGCCGCCGAGCCGGCCCTGTCCCGTGCCGACGCCGAACGCCCCGGACAGCCCCGCGTCCTTCCCGGAGTGCATGAGCACGAGGAAGATCACGACGATCGAGAGGAGGACGCAGAGCGCCGAGAGGACGAAGGTCATCGATCGCGATGTTAGCGGCCGTCAGACGGCCCGGGATCGCCGTGCGCCGGCCCGAGCCGGTCCAGGTCGTGCAGCAGCTCGACGGCCTCGGCGCGCAGCTCGCGGTCGAGCTGGCGCCAGTCCTCCTCGCTGAGCTTGCCGGTGCGCCGGTCGAGCTCGAGCTCGCGGATCTCGCGGTACTTCGCGTCGCGCGCGGCTTCGAGGTCGGCACGCCGACCTTCCAGCTCGACCGTCGCTCGCGCGCCGGCGCCGCGGCGCAGCGGGCCGGCGACGAACCAGGCGACGGCGACGAGCAACGCGACGACGACGATCGGGGTGATGATCTCCACGGCGGCGGGGGCGCTATGCGCGACCGAGGTCCTGCGCGACGCGCGCCGCGTAGCGAGCTCGCACACGTCCGCGGACGGTGCCGGGCGCCGGCCAGAGCGCGACGAGCCCGCCCGCGAAGACGATCAGCGAGCCGATCCATATCCAGCCGACCATCGGGCTCACGAGGATCCTGAACTGCGCCGGCGGCGCGCTCTGGCGATAGCGATCGACGAGCCCGGTCAACGCCTGGGCGAGCAGCACCGAGCGCGTCGAGGCGTCGACCTTGTCGGCGGCCGCGGCGAACACCTTGTCGCCTTCGCGGATCACGGGCGTCAGTGCCGCGATGTCCGGTGACTCGGCGATCCACAGGTCGCGCATCCGGCCCGCCCTGAGGCCGATCTCGCTCGTCGCCTCACCCTCGAAGAACCGGCTGACGACACCGGCCATCGGGTTGTTCATCGGGAAGTAGTTGCGTTCGGGAGCGAGCATCGCGACGGTCCGCCCGTCCTTCTCGACGCGCACCCGCGAGCCGAACGCGATCCGCTCGAGCTGCCCGCCGCGCTCGTCGATCCGCGCCGTCGGCCGCAGATAGGTGAACTCGTAGCCCTTGACCGTCGCCGACTGGCCGGGGGCGAGGCGCACGTCGGTCTCCCCCGCGAACGCCGACGAGACGGCGATCCCGATGAACAGGACCGCCACGCCGAGGTGGATCATGTAGCCGCCGTAGCGGGCGCGATTGCGTCGCACGATCGACACGAGCGCGATGAGCGGACGCTCGCGCGTCATCGCCTGGCGGGCGCGCATCCCGCGCCAGAGCTCGCTGACCGAGATCGCGATCGCGAACGCCGCGACGGTGACGAGCACGACTGTCGTCGCGTGGCTCGCCGCATCGGGCGCGAGCGCCAGCGTCGCGGCGAGCGTGAGCGCGGCGAAGCCGACCGGCAGGCGAACGCTGCGCCACAGCCTCGAGGGGCTGGATCGCCGCCAGGCGATCACCGGTCCGATGCCGGAGAGCAGCACGAGGATCAGGACGAGCGGCACCGTGTAGCGGTCGAACCATGGCGGACCGACGGCGGCCTTCGTGCCGGTGAGCGCCTCCGAGATGAGCGGGAAGAAGGTGCCCCAGAAGACGACGAACGCGATCGCCACGAGCACGAGGTTGTTCGCCAGGAAGGCGGCCTCGCGCGAGAGCAGCGAGTCGAGCCGGGCCTCGCTGCGCAGCGCGTCGCGCCGACGAGACGCGACGAGGTACACGGACAGCGCGACCATCGCGCAGACCAGCCCGATGAACGACCAGGCGAGCAGCTTGCCCTCCTGCACGAAGGCGTGAATCGAGTCGAGGATGCCGGAGCGCACGAGGAACGTGCCGAGCACGCAGAGGACCCCGGTCGCGAGGATCAGCGACGCGTTCCAGACCTTCAGCATCCCGCGCCGTTCCTGGATCATCACCGAGTGCAGGAACGCCGTGCCCGTGATCCACGGCAGCAGCGAGGCGTTCTCGACCGGATCCCAGGCCCAGTAGCCGCCCCAGCCGAGCTCTGCGTACGACCAGCGCGCGCCGAGGATGATCCCGATGCCGAGCGCGAGCCACGCGCCGAGCGCGAACGGCCGCGTCACGCGGATCCACTCGGCGTCGACGCGACGCACGGCGAGCGCCCCGACGGCGAACGCGAACGGCACGCTGAACAGCGTGTAGCCCGAGTAGAGCATGATCGGGTGGATCATCATGCTCGGGTGGCGCAGCAGAGGATTGAGGCCCAGGCCGTCGGCGGGCGCGGCGGCGACGCGCGCGAACGGCGAGGCGTCGAAGACCAGCAGCGCCGCGAAGAAGGCCGACAGCCCGAGCAGCACAGCGGTCGCGTAGGGCGCGACGTCGCGCAGCCGGCCGCGCAGCAGCAGCAGCGACACGGCGCTCCAGATCGCGAGCATCGTCAGCCACAGCAGCAGCGAGCCCTCCTGCGAGGACCAGGGCGCGGCGAGCTGGTAGTACCAGGGAGTCGTCAGGGACGAGTGCTGCGCGACGACGGGGAAGCTGAAGTCGGAGGTCAGGAACGCGACCTCCATCACCGCGAAGGCGACGGCGGCGACCGCCGCCAGCGCGAAGACCGCGCGCCGACCGGAGGCGACCCAGGCGTGGCTGCGCGTGCGGGCGCCGTACAGCGATGCGACGGCGCCGTAGACGCTCAGGCCGAGCGCGATGATCAGGCAGGCCTGGCCGACCGCGCCCATCGCGTCAGGACGTGGAGCCGCCGCTGGCCGGCTGCTTGTCGCTGAACTTGGACGGGCACTTGGTCGTCAGCGAGTCCTTCTCGCCGACATACGAGGCGCCCTCGCGGCGCACGGTCACGATGACCTCCCGCCCGTCGCGGAACGGGTCGGGGATCTGCCCGGTGTAGCGCACGGGCACCGACCGCGTGCCCTCGCGGTCGCGGACGCGGAAGCTGATCCCGTGCTTGTGGCGCTCGATCGAGCCGTCGACGACCTTGCCGGTGAGCTGGTAGGGCCCAGCGCCGTTCGCCGCGAGGAGCTGGCTCGGCGTGACGGCGTCGCTGGACGCGGAGAAGCTCGTGTACGCGAGCGCCCCCGCGAGCACGAGGGCGGCGCCGAGGGCGACGACGAGCCGGATGCTGCGCTTACGGGCGGGATCCATGGCCTCGCGGCAGTATCGCAGGCCCGCTGGCGGGCAGGCGCGCCAGGCCGGTCGGGTACGGGCCGCGGCGTCTCCCGCGGGTTTCGATCGGCGCCCGGGCGCGGCGTTCAGGTGGCGGCGCGGCGCGCCTCGATCGCCGCCACGATGCGGTCGGCGACCGCCGGCCACGTGGAGCGCTCGACGAGCCGGGCGCGCGCGGCGGCGCCCATGCGGGCCGCGAGCGCCGGGTCGACCAGCAGGCGCACGAGGCGGTCCGCGAGCGCGTCGGCGTCCCCCGCGGGGACGACGAAACCCGTCACGTCGTCCTCGACGTGCTCGACCGCCCCGCCGTCGCCGGCCGCCGTGACGCAGGGCAGGCCCATCGCCGACGCCTCCATGAGCACGACCCCGTAGGGCTCGAAATGCGACGGTAGGACGAAGGCGGTCGCCTCCTCGTAGAGCCGGCGGACCCGGCGCTCGCCTTCGGGCGTGTCGCGCGAGATCGGTCCGAAGGCGGTGACGCCGGGTGGGGCGTCCGCCAGCTTCTGGCCGACGACCCACAGCTCAGCGCCGGGAACAGCCGCGCGGACCTCCGCGAACGCGCGGAGCAACTCGGGGCCGCCCTTTCGCTCCCACGAGCCCTTGCCGACGAACAGGAGGCGGGGCCGGTCCCAGGCGCGCTCGGTCGGCGGCTCGGGCAGCGTGTCGAAGTTGGGCCCGCCGCCGACGGCCACGACCTTTTCCGGGTCGATGCCCAAGTCCTCGATGAAGGAGCGCCGCAGCCACTCGCTCATCGGGAGGATCAGGTCGAGCCGCTCGTAGAGGCGCCGCTCGCGGTCGAGGGCGCGCCGCACGCTCGGCGCGGAGTGGTCGAGCAGCGTGTCGCGGCGCCGCAGGTAGGCGGCCAGGTTGCCGTCGTGGTACGAGCACGAGAGTCGCGGGCGCACCGCGTCGACGAGGTCGACGTAGGCACCCACCTGGAGAACGGCGTCGCTGTGGGGCAGCAGGCCGGCGGTGCGCCGGCGGGCGACGGCGCTGCGCCGAGCGCGAACCGGGCCGGCAAGGGGCCACGAGCCGGAGTCGTACCGCTGGCGCCAGCGGCGCCGGTCGGGGTGGAAGCTGAGCGCGAGAGCGGCTCGGCGGGCATAGCGCGCATCGACCGCCCCGGTGAGCGAGCCGCGATCGCGCAGCGCGCCGAAGAGGCGGCGGCTGATGCCGGAGAAGGTCAGCGGGGAGAAGGGCGCGCCGTCGACGACGCCGAGGATCCGTGTCGGCATTGATCGACGACATACGGTCGCAGATCCCCCCCTTGTACGCCACCTTTGCGACGCTCCTCGCGCCTCCCGGCGATCACCCCGCGCGCGAGTCGCGGCGCGCCCCGCGGTCGCCGCCGATCATCCCCTCCGCGATAGACTGACCGCGCTGCGGCGGTAGCTCAGTTGGTAGAGCATCAGCTTCCCAAGCTGAGGGTCGCGAGTTCGAGCCTCGTCCGCCGCTCTCCCCCGAGAGCCCCGACGTCGTCGGGGCTCTCGTCGCTTGTGCACGAGGCCCTGTCACCCCCGTAGCCGTCCTGAGGGCCTGCGCGGGGAGAGCCTGCGCGGCGTGCACCGCCGGCCGGTCCCGTCGGCCGAGCGCGCCGGGGGCCGCTGCCGGGAGGGGAGGCGCTGCTGAGAAAGGTGGACTAAGCGGACTAAGTCCACTACCCTCACCGATGTGGACGCCGTCTCGATCCATGAGGCCAAGACCCAGTTCTCACGACTGATCGCCCGCGCCGAGGCGGGTGAGGAGATCGTCGTGCGCCGGGGGGCCACCCCGGTCGCCAAGATCGTCGCGTACCACGCCCCGACGACCCCCCGCCGCCCGGGAGCGCTCAAGGGCCAGATCGTCATGGCCGAGGACTTCGACGAGACGCCGGCCGATTTCGCGGACTACACCGCGTGAGCCGACTGCTGGTCGACACGCACGCGCTGCTGTGGTGGCTCGCCGACGACCCGGCGCTCTCGGCCGAGGCTCGTGAGGCGATCGCCGATCCGGCGAACGAGCCGCTCGTCAGCACGGCCAGCGCCTGGGAGATCGCAATCAAGCGCTCGCTCGGCAAGCTCACGGCGCCCGACGACCTTCCGGAGCAGATCACCGCTGCAGGGTTCGCCTGGCTGCCGATCAGCGCACAGCACGCCTGGCAGGTCTGTGCGCTCCCCATGCACCACCGCGATCCCTTCGATCGCATGCTTGCGGCTCAGGCGCTGATCGAGCGCCTGCCCGTCGTCACGGCTGACGCGCGGCTCGGCGAGTACGGCGTCGAGACCCGCTGGTAGGCGCGAGGCGGCACGGTGGCCCCGGAACGTAGATCCGGCGCCGGCTCAACGACCTGATCACGGCCCCCGAAGGGGAGCACGCGCTCGACCGCACCGGCTCCCCAGCTCGAGCCGCCCGAAGATCGTCGCGCGGCTCGTCGCGATCCTTTGCCGGGCGTGGACCGACCAGGGCGTCCGATGCGCCGGGTGGGTGCGTTTAAGGGCTATCTAAGGGTCAAGTTGACGCTGAGGGGGCGTCGATCCCCGCTCCGACCAGCCGAGCGCGACGGCCGGCCGGGCCGTCGGCGGCGATCCGCCGAGGGGCGCTCATCCATGCCGGCTACCGCCCGCTGGGCGCGGAGCTCACGTCGCCGATCCAGCGGTCGTGCTCGCGCCAATTCGCAACATCCGCCACCCGAGAGAGCAGTGATCGCACATCCTCGCTGATGTCGCTCTTGCGGTCGTCCACGACCGCAACGAGCCGGTAGCCGTTGGCCTTGTTCAGGTCGCCGAACCCGGCGTAGACGTTTGCGGCGACCGACCAGGCACGATCGCCCCCTACGGGCTCGAGGACCGTCTCGGTCTCCGGCACGTAGAGACTCGCGGTGTGCGTGTGACCCGAGGCTCCCTCGAGCTTGTGTCTCGACTCGAACGAGACGTTGCGCTCGCGAGAAGCCCCCTCGATCACGTCGACGAACTCGCTTGGCCGAGCGGGCTGGCGCTCATAGGTGGCCGCCTCGGCGATCGCCGTCGCAGCTTGCGCAAGCCCGCCAGCATCCATCTGCGACGTCGCGGCGGTCCACGATGCTGCGCAACCGGCGCGAATCGAACGTCGCCCCGTATCGACGGGCGACCACCGTTCAGATCTCATCCGCCTTCTTCTTGCCGACCCGCCCGACAAGCGACGCGTCGGCTGCCCCACCATCGGTGACGATGAAGCGCTCGGCGTCAACCGCTTCGATCAGGACGACGACTCCGTCGCCGTCCTGATACTCGATCGGCGTGAGGACTCGCACTCGACCTCCGTCGGCGCGCGCATCGACATCGCCGCGCAGATGCTCGACGAGCTCGTGGATTACTTCGCTGTCGCTGATCGTCATAACTCGAAGGGGATCGCGAGCTGTTCGGGTGGGGGCGACCGGTAGATCCCACCGGGGTCGATGTTCGCACGCTTGCGCGCGGTCTCGGATCTTGCGGTCGAAGCCCGCAGGCGCGGGAATGCGCACGAACGAGGAGGACGCAGCCCGCTCACTGCTGTCCACGCTGATCTGGCATCCGTTGGACGCGGAGGTGCGGAGGAGGCCGGCGCGCTGGGCCGCCGCTGGCCGGCGAGCCACGGCGCGATCGATGGCGCCGATCTGGCCGTCGGCGCCACCACCATCCGCATCCGGGCGCGGCTGCTGACGTGCACCGTCACCCGCCCCGATGTTCGCCGAGATGCGCGCGCCGTACTGACGTCCGGGATCTCGACAGTGCGTCGAGACCCCGACGCACGGCTCCTCGCATCGGTCAGCTCACCGTCGTCACCGGCCGCTCGGCCCGCTCCGGCGGTGCTTCGACGGCCCCGCGCCCGCGCGGGCGGGCCAGCAGGCCGCGCTGCCTGAGGAGCTCCAGGCCAATCGCCGCGATCAGGATCACTCCCGTGATGACCGACTGCAGGAAGGACGATGCTCCCGCCAGGTCCAGCCCGTTGGCCAGCGTCGTGAGCAGCAGCACGCCGAGCGCCGTGCCGGCCACCCCGCCGATCCCGCCGGAGAGGGCGGTGCCCCCGAGGAACACCGCCGCGGCGGCGCTCAGCGCCGCGGTGCTGCCGGCGTTGGGGCTCGCGCTCGTCAGCCGCGCAACCTCCAGCACGCCGGCGACGCCGGCGAGCAGGCCGCTGATCACATAGGCGGAGCAGGCGATCAGCGGCACGCGCAGGCCGGCCAGCCGCGAGGCCTCGCGGGAGTTGCCGATCGCGTAGATCGACCGGCCGAATGCCGTGTAGCGCAGCACGACCCAGCTCGCGAGGCAGATCGCCGCGGCGATCAGCACGGTGACGGGCAGGCCCGCGAGCTTGGCGACTCCGAGGTCGCTCATGAAGGCAGACTCGACGGGGATCGTGCGGCCGTTCGTGTAGAGCATGGAGAGGCCGCCGAACGCCGACATCGTGCCGAGGGTCACGACGAAGAAGTCGAGACCGACGACGCCGATCAGCGCGCCGTTGACGAGCCCCAGCGCCAGGGCCGCGAGGATCGCGACGGCGATCGCGAGCACGAGCGGGTGGCCGTGCGACAAGAGCGCTCCCAGCAGGACTCCGACCCCGGCGAGGATCGCGCCGATCGACAGGTCGAACCCGGTGGTCAGGACGACGAACGTCATGCCCGTCGCGACGATCAGCGGGATCGATGCGGCGTCGAGGATGTTCACCGCGTTGCGCCAGGTGGCAAAGCCGTCGAGCGAGGCGCTGAACGCGAGCCACAGCACCACCAGCACGACGAAGACCCCGGCGGCCGGGCCGGTCATGGTCACAGCACGACGGACGCTAGTCCACATAATGCACCTCTGCCTTGTCGACCCCCATGGCCGCGCTCACGACTGCCTCCTCGGTCGCCGCCTCACGCGGGATCTCGGCGACGGCCTCCCCGCCGCGGAGCACGATGATGCGATCGCTGAGGCCGAGCAGCTCGGGCAGCTCCGAGGAGATGAGGACGACGGCGCAGCCGTCCTCGACCGCCGCCCCGATCAGCTTGAACATCTCCGCCTTCGCGCCGACGTCGATCCCCTTCGTCGGCTCGTCGAGGATCAGGATCCGCGACCTGGCCGCGAGCAGACGGCCCATGACGACCTTCTGCTGGTTGCCACCGCTCAGCGTGCCGACCGTGGTGTCGATCGACGCCGCCTTGATCCGCAGGTCGCGGCTGAGCCGCTCGACGAGCTGGCGCTCGGCGCGACGCTGCACGAGCCCCCAGCGGGTCAGCTCGCGACGCGCGCCGACGGCGATGTTCGACCTGACGGACATGCGCATCAGCAGGCCCATCGTCTTGCGCTCCTCGGGCAGGAAGCCGATGCCGGCACGCGCCGCCTCGGCGATGCTGCCGAGGCGGATCGCGCGCCCGTCGACGCTCACGCTCCCGGCGGCGGGCGAGTCCGCGCCGGCAAGGACGCGGGCCAGGCGACTGCGTCCCGAGCCGGCGAGCCCTCCGAGCCCGAGGATCTCACCGTGGCGGACCTCCAGGTCCATCGGCCGCAGCTTCGGCCCGAGCCGCAGGCCCTTGCCGGCGAGCGCCACATCGCCCGCGCGAACGCTGACCTTGGCGAGGAAGCCGGGAAGATCGCGTCCCACCATGAGCCGCACCAGCTCCTGCTCGGTCGTCTCACGCCAGTCGCGCGTGGCCACGACCTGCCCGTCGCGCAGGATCACAGCGCGGTCGGCGACCGCGCGATGCTCCTCGAGCCGGTGGGAGACGAACGCGATCGCCATCCCCTGGTCTCGCAGCCGACGGACGGCCTCCAGGAAGCGGGCCACGGCGTCGCCGCCGAGCGACGCCGTCGTCTCGTCGAGCAGCAGCACCCGCGGGCGGCGAGCGCACGCCCGCGCCAGCGAGACCATCATCGCCTCGTCCGGACGAAGGCTCCGCGCGAGGCGCGTCACGTCGAGGTCGAGGTCGAGCAGCTCTTCGAGCATCGCGCGCGCTCGGCGCTCGGTCTCGCGGCGGCTCACCACCCACCCCGGCATGCTCCCCAGCCAGATGTTCTCGGCGACAGTCAGATGCGCCGCCAGGTCCGCCTCCTGAGGAACGAGCGTCACGCCGACGCGCAGGGCGTCCGCCGGCGAACGGAAACGTGCCGGGCGCCCGTCGGCGAGGAGCGCGCCGGTGGTCGGGCGACGCGCCCCCGAGAGGATCGACAGCAGCGTCGACTTGCCCGAGCCGTTCTCCCCCAGCAGCGAGAGCACCTCGCCGGCCACGAGGTCGACGTCGACCCCGGCGAGCGCCCGCACGACGCCGAACCGCTGCGTGACGCCGCGTGCGGCGAGCACGGCGGCCTGCGCCGCGCTCGCCGCGCTCCGATCACTAGCCGATCGCAGCACCGAGGTACTCACCCCGCTTGACGCGTGCGACCCGCTGGTCCCAGGGCACGAAGTCGGCGACGTTCGACTTCGTGATCATCTGCGGATCGACGGTGACCGTCGCGGGCAGACCGTTGCCCTTGCCGGCGATGATCAGCCCCGCCGCCTTGCCGAGCGTCTGCCCGACCTCCACCGGCCGGTAGTCCCAGGTGGCGCTGATCTCGCCGCTCTCGACGGCGGCGATGCCCTGGGGCTCAGCGTTGTAGCCGGTGATCACGAGCCCCTCCCGGCCGGCCTTGGCGGCCGCCTTGGCGACGCCGATCGCCGACGAGTCGTTGTAGGCGTAGACGCCGCCGGCGGAGCCGAAGCGCGTCAGTGCCCGCTGGGCGACGTTGAACGCGCCGGTGCTGTCGTCGCTCGGGTTGCAGACGGTGTCCAGCAGCTTGGCGCCCGCCGCGGCGAGCTTCGCCGCCGCCTCCTTCATCAGGTACTGATGAGTCGGCGGGTTCGGGCAGAAGGTCATCGCGACGACCCCGCCCTTTGCCTTCCCGTCGGCCGTCAGCAGCTCGACTGCCTCGGTCGCCTGGCTCGCCCTGCCCTCGTTCACCTGCAGCTTCACAGGCTGGATCGCGTCGGCGCTCGCGTCGCCGAGGACGGCGTCGTGGGCCAGGATCGGGATGTCCTGCCGCTCCGCCTGGCGCAGGACGCCACGGACGGACTCCCAGGCCAGCGGCTGCACGACGATCGCGTCGACGCCCTGCGCGATGAACTGCTTGATGTCGGTGAGCTGCTTCTCGGGATTGCCCTGGGCGTCGAGGATCTTCACCTTGCCGCCCTCGTGCTCGATCTCCGCCGTCAGCCCCTCGCCCAGCGCCCCGAGCGTCACGTTCGCCGCCAGCGCGACGCTAAAGCCGATCGTCTTGCCGGCGAGCGGCTTGTCGCTCTTGGTCTCCCCCTCGGAGGAGCCCCCGCCGCAGCCCGCGGCGGCACCGAGCAGCGCCGCGCAGGCCACGAGAGCACCGAGGGCGCGCAGCGCCCTGCCGTCCGCGGCACGGCGCATCGCGCCGGCCGGCCTACGCCACTTCATAGCTGCACCCCGTAGCGCTCTCGCGCCACATCGATCGAGATGAACCCATCCTCCACTTCCTCTCTCACTCGCTCGGGCGAACGCTTGCGCGGATCGCCATAGCCGCCTCCTCCACCGGCGACCTGCCGGTAGACCGCTCCCCGCGGTATCCCGCTGACGAGCTCCTTACCGCGCAGCACGTGGACCCGACCGTCCGGGTAGCGCAGCTCGGCGTGGTTGAGCTCGCCGTCGCCGCCGCCCAGCAGACCCTTGGCTTCTGAGCCGGGCACGACGCCGTCGCCGAAGATGCTCGCCTGCATCCCGTCGCTGAGCACCTCCAGCTCGGTCTCCACGCCGAGGCCACCGCGCCACTCGCCGGGGCCGGCCGAGTCCTGGCGGTACTCGAACTTGCGCACGAGGAACGGGTTCATCGCCTCGAACATCTCCGGGTCCTGCGCTGCGATCGCGCCGCCCGAGGCGATCAACCCGATGTGGCTGTAGCCGTCCGCTCCCGCCGTGCCGCCGCCACCGCCCTTGCAGGCGTTGATAAGGATGTCGACGTAATCGGCGCCCCGCTGGTCGCGACCGTTCACGATCGCGCACAGCAGCGGGTTCCAGCCGGCGGTCACCCGATCGGGCAGGGCCTCTGCCAGCGCCGCCATGACGACGGCGCAGATCTGGTCGGACAGGTGGTTGCCGAAGCCCGTCGCCGCCGGGAACCGCGGATTGAGCATCGTTCCCTCGGGCACCGAGACCTCGATGCAGCGCATGATCGCGTCGTTGTGGGGGATGTCTCCCTCGACCAGCATGAAGAAAGCGATGAGGACCGCCGAGAGGGTCACCGGCATCGGAGCGTTCACGTACCCCGGGGTCTGCGGATGAGTTCCCGTGAAATCGAACTTCATGTGGTCGCCGTCGATGACCACCTGCAGCTTGATCGGCATCCGCGCTCGCTCGTCGAACGCGTCGTCGAACACGTCGACCTGTGCGCTGTAGGAGCCGTCGGGGATGCGGGCGATGAAGCTTCGAGCCAGCGCCTCGGTGGCGTCGAGCACCTCCTCCATCGTCGCCTTCCAGACACTCGCCCCGTAGCGATCGAGCAGCTGGCGAAGCTCCTGCTCACCGACGTTGCACGCGCCGATCATCGCGTGGATGTCGTCCGCCACCACGGGGAGGCGGACGTTCGACATGATGAGGTTCCACGTGTCGTCGCGGAGTTCGCCCCTGTCGTAGACCTTCACCGGCGGGATCCGCAGGGCCTCCTGCCAGAGGTCGGTCGCGTTGGGGTTGTACGAGCCCGGAACCGCGCCGCCGACATCGGACTGGTGGGCGTTGACGACGACCCAGGCGACATGCTCGCCTTCGTGGAAGACCGGCTTGGCGACCTTCCAGTCGGATGCCTGGTTGCCGCCGCTGTAGGGGTCGTTGTGGAGCATGATGTCGCCCTCGTTGACCCTCCCCGCGAACGCCTCGGCGATCTTGCGAACGGCGGGCGCGGTCGCATACCCGAGGATCGGGATGTACTCGGTCTGCTCGAGCAGCCGGCCTTCGTGGTCGTAGATGCTGAGAGAGAAGTCCCGGCCCTCGACGAGCAGCGGCGAGTGCGCGCTGCGCTCGATGACGACGCCCATCCGGCGCCCGATCGCCCGCATGCGATTGGCGATCACGGCGCGCCGGACCGGGTCGGCTCTCGTCGTGTCGGGAGCCGCGGCCTGGGAGCTCATCAGGCGACACCTGCCTTTCCGTTATTCGGATTGATGACGAAGTCCCCCGAAGGCTCGGTTGTCAGCGCGAAGTCCTCGGGAACCCAGATGCAGGTCGTCGCCGTCTCCACGAGCGCGGGGCCGGCGAGTCGCTCGCCCGGAGCCAGCAGCCCGCCCTCGAACACGGGGACGTCCTGCCAGCCGCCGCTCGCGCCGACCCACGCGCTGCGCTCGCCCTTGCTCGCGCCGCCGGGCTCCGACGGCAGATCGTCGGGCACCGGGGCGAGCGCTCCCGCCCGACGCCCAATCGCGGTCGCCCGCACGGTGAGGGCCTCGATCGCGGCCTGCTCGCGGCTGTAGCCGTAGAGCTGGCGGTGACGTCGGTGGAACGCCTCGGCCACCTCGTCGACTCCGTCGGCGGCGCCCTCGAGCGCCGCCATCGGGATCTCGACCGTCACCTCGTGGTGTTGGCCGACATAGCGCAGATCGAGGCTGACGACCGCCTCGCGGTCTTCCGGGCAGACGCCCTCGGCTGCAAGAACCCGATCGCCTTCGGCGATCAGCTCGCGCGCCGCCGCGGCGGCGCGCGGTCCTTCCGCGGGGGCCCAGAGCCGCGCGAAGCTGCGCGCGTAGTCGTGACGCAGATCGGCCTGGAGCATGCCGCTCGCGCAGAGAACAGCCGACCGCCGCGGGACGATGATCTCGCCGATGCCCAGCTCGCGGGCGATCGCCGCTGCATGGAGGGGACCGGCGCCTCCGCCGACGACGAGCGGGAACTCCCGCGGGTCGAAGCCACGCCGGACCGTGATGTCCTTCGTCCCGGCGGCCATCTTCAGGTTGACGACCTCGAGGATGCCCGCGGCCGCCTCGGTGACCGATATCCCCAGGGGCTCGGCGATGCGCTCGGCGATCGCCTGCTCGGCGAGGTCCCGCCGCAGCGTCATGCGCCCGCCGAGGAAGTAGTCGGGATCGATGTAGCCCAGCACGACGTTGGCGTCGGTGACGGTCGGCTCGCTGCCGCCCAGCCCGTACGCGGCCGGCCCTGGGTCGGCGCCGGCGCTCTGCGGACCGACCTGCAGGAGGTTGCCGCTGTCAACCCAGGCGATCGAGCCGCCGCCGGCGCCGATCGTGTGGATCTCCGTCATCGGAAGCGAGATCGACTGGCCGTTGATCTCGCCGTTGCGCGTGACCTGGACCTGCCCGTCCTTCACCAGGCTCGCATCGAAGCTCGTGCCGCCCATCTCGACGAGGACGCAGTCCTCGGAGCCGCGGGCGCGGGCCGCGCGAAGCGCGGCGACGGGCCCCCCGGCAGGACCGGACAGCACGGTCGACGCCGGCAGGCGCTCGACGACGTCGGCCGTCGCGACGCCGCCGTTGGACTGCATGATCAGCAGCGCGCCGGCGAACCCGTCCGCGGCGAGCCGCTCGGTGAGGCGGTGGATGTAGCGCTGCACGACGGGCCCGACATAGGCGTTCATCACCGTGGTGCTGACCCGCTCGTAGAGCCGGATCTGCGGCAGGACCTCGTGCGAGGCGCTAACGAAGCGGTCGCCGCCGAGATCGCGCGCTGCGCGCAGAACGCGCTCCTCATTGCGGGGCTCGGCATAGGAGTGCATGAAGCAGATCGCGAGCGCCTCGACGTCCCTGTCGATCAGCTCCTTGACGGCGTCGCGGGCGTCCTCGTCGGTGACCTCTCGCAGCACGGCGCCGTCGACCGTCACCCGCTCATCGACCGGGATCCGCAGCGCCCGGCGAACGAGCGGTCGCGGAGCCGTGTGCTTGTTGTCGTAGAGATGCTCGCGGCTGCGGACGCCACGTCGCATCTCCAGGATGTCGCGCACGCCGGCGGTCGTGAGCAGGCCGGTGCGCGCCCCGCGCCCGGTCAGGACGGCGTTGGTCGCGACCGTCGTGCCGTGGACGACGAGCCGCAGCTGCGCGGCGAAGTCCTCCGGCGCCAGCCCGAGCCCCAGAGCTATCTCGCGCAGGCCCGTGAGAACCGCCGTCGAGGGGTCGCTCGGGGTGGACGAGGACTTGTGGGCTACCTGCGCGCCCGTGGCCTCGTCGACGAGGAGGAAGTCGGTGAACGTCCCGCCGATGTCGATGCCGATCGCGTAGCTCACGAGATGATCTCCAGGTCTCGGGGGATGGTCGAGAGGCGGCGCGCACCGTCGGCCGCCAGGACGTACGTGTCCGCCACGCTCGCGCCGTAGGCTCCGGACCGAGAGTGGAGGTTCGGGTGGACGGCGATCACGGCGCCCTCCGCGAACTGCTCGGTGGCGTGCTCGGTGATGACCGGCACGTCGTGATCGATGCCCACGCCGTGCCCGTGCCAGATGCCGGACACGGCGCCGATCGCACAGGCCTGGTCGTCGAGGATGCGCGCCACGGCGGAGACCGAGCCGCCGGGCCGCAGAGCCTGCTCGGCCCGATCGGCGCCGGCGAGGCACGCCCGAGCCAGCTCCGCCGCTTCGGCGTCGATCTCCCCCAGCGCGAAGAGCCGCGCCAGCTCGACCCAATAGCCGGTGGCGCTCGTGAGCTCGACGTAGGCGCTGACGAGATCTCCGGTCTGGAACGGACGATCCGTCGGCGGCGATATGAAGAACGGCTGCTCGCTGATGAAGATCAGCGAGAAGCGGGCGCCGCGGCGGCGGATCTCCCGCTCCATCTCGCCGCGCAGCTCCCATCCGGTGACCCCGGGTCGCAGGCGCTCGGCGAGCACCGCCATGCCTGCGTCGGCCACCGCCATCGCCGCCTCGACCTCGGCGATCTCGAATGGCGACTTGACCGCCTTCAGCGCGGCGAGTACCGGCGTGGCGTCGAGCAGCGTCGCCTGCGGGAGCTCCTCGCTCCACACGCGGTAGGCGCCGTACGGCACGATCGTCGAGAGCCCGACGACGCCGATCCTCCCCGCGGCGAGCCCGCGGTCGACGAGCAGTTCGGCGACCGCCGCGGCGAGCCCGTCCCGGCCGGCGACGATGTCGCCCTCCCCGGCCGAGCGGACTTCGAGGTCGCTCTCGCAGGCAGCCAGGTAGCGATCCGCCACCGTCGGCATGATGGCGACCGGGCCGCCGGTCGACGACAGCACGACGTAGGCCGGGCGCGCGAGCGGCGAGTAGCCGCACAGGTACTCGACGAATCCGTACTGGCCGATACCGCCGCGGCCGGCGACGACGAGCGCGTCGAGGCCGGCGGCTTCCATCGCTTCGACGGCTCCCTCGCAGCGCGCCACGAGCTCCTCGCGCCGGCCGCGCCGGGCCGACGCGGCGACCTTCACGTCTGCTTCGATACCCATGCGTGCATTAGGCCAGACTTTTTCGTCCGTAGCAAGATGTAATTCTTGACCTTATGGAGCCAGACAACGTCCCCGCCCGCTTCAACCGGCCGATTCAGTCCGCGCCGCAGCAGATCGCATCGACGATCAAGGAGTCGATCCTCGACGGGACGCTCCCGGCGGGCGCACGGCTGCCGACCGAGCAGCGTCTGACCGAGATGTTCGGCGTCAGCCGCCCGACCTTGCGGGAGGCACTTCGCGAGCTGCGCGCGGCGAAGATCCTCGTCGCTAAGCGAGGGCGGAACGGCGGTTACAGGGTGACCGAGTTCTCGCCGCGATCGCTCGCCAGCACGATGAGCGAGTTCATCTCGCTGGCGTTGGGCGCCAATCGCACCAGCCATGCGCAGCTGTTCGAGGTCCGCGAGGCGCTCGAGGTCCTCGCCGCCCAATCGGCGGCGCGAAACCGGACCGACGCCGACCTCGAGCGCCTCGACGCGATCCTGCGCTCTTCGAGCACGCAGGATCGCGACGAGCTTCTGCGCTGCGACATCAGCTTCCATCGCGGGCTGGCCGACGCATCCCACAACCCGCTGATCATCGCCTACGTGAGCGCCAGTTCGATCGCGTTGACGCAGATCTCGGACCTCGAGGCGAGCCTCTCCGAAGGCGTCGTCGCGCACCTCGACGAGGTCCTCGACGCCGTCAGGAGTCGCGACGCCGATCGTGCCGGCGAGGCGATGCACCTGCACCTACGCTACTTTGCCGACTTCTACACCGGCTACCAGGGGCCGCAGTAGGTAGCACCGGAGCCGCGAGCCGGACGGCGGCGAGGGAGGCCGCCGGTCCCCGCGCGTGGTACGCGACGAGCCGGCGGGCCGCCCCCAGCCTGCTATGGGAGCCGGCTCAGCGCACGTGGCTACCCCTGCGGAACGCCCAGATGACGTTGTCGCGCAGGATCATGTTCGCCGTCTGCTCGCCGAGCCGCGCCCGCAGCTTCGGCGCGAACGTGCGATGCAGGTGCGTGCAGTCACGCTCGTAGTTTTGCGGGACCATGACGACGCAGTCGTCGGTCGTCGCCATCACCCGGTCGCCGAGCCCGGCATCGACTAGCCGCTGGATGCGGTCGATGATTGCCTCGTCCGAGGTGTCCTCCCCCCAGAAGCCCGGGTTGATGCTGATCTCGTCGTAGGCGATCGTCGCGCCCTTCTTGGCGAGCTTGATGTGGGCGTCGACCGCCGCGCGGGGATGGCCCCAGACGAAGCGCTGCAGGTCGAACCCCTCGTGCTCGAGGATGCGGACGAGCCGCATCGTCGCGTCGACGAAGGGCGCATGGGCGGCGATCGTCGCGCCGGCGCGCCGCGCCGCGCGCGCCGCCGCGCGGTGGATCCTCGTCTCGGCCTTGTTGGGTCCCTTCTCGTCGGTGATCGCGATCTTGATGAAGCCGGCGCGCACCGGCAGCCCGTCGCAGCCGTACATCAGCTCGCGGTAGAAGCGCTCGGCCATCTCATTGATCGTCATCCCCGTGAACTCCGGCGGCGCGAAGTCCTTGTAGATGCCGGTCGGGACCACCATCTTCATGCCGGTCTGGCGGGCGACGTCACGCGTCATCTGCACCGAGCGGCCGACGCCCCACGGCGTCCAGTCGACCCACAGGCCGACGCCCTGGTCGCGCACGGCCCTGACCGTCTCGACGCCCTTGGCGGTGACATCGGCCCAGTCGACGTCCATGTACGCCGGGTCCCAGGGCTGACCAACCTTGCCGACGCGGTGAAGGTCGCCGAAGACGTGCTCGTGGCCCATCGCGAAGGGGATGTCCGCCCCCTTCACCGGCCCATGCACGGTCTCGACGACGAGCTTGTCAACCTGGCGATCGGCGAACCGCGGCACCGGGCCGCGCGCGGGCTTGCGCGACCGGGGGCGCCGCGCCTCCGCAGACGCGGCGTCCGCGAGCCCTCCCGTCAGGCCAGCGGCGAGAACGGCGCCGGCGCCCAGGCCGAGCAGCTCGCGACGGTCGAGTCTTGCCTTGTCAACGTCTTCGGACATTGTGCCTCCGATAGATAGTTGATATTTGATTCCTGTTGGCGGGGCAATGTAGCCGCCCCGCCAACGGGAATCAAGCGGCGGAGCGAGAGCGGATCAGCCTCCGTCCAGCGGCTCGTCGTCCGTGTCGCCCGAGGGCTGTAGCGTGCGCGCACGAGCGGCCATCGCCCGTCGCGAGCCCGGACAGAGGGATGCGCAATTCCCCGCCGGGGAGCCTGAGATAAGGGATCTTGTCCTTCTGCGCCCAGTGCTCGACCACGTGCTGGGAGAACGTTGAGCGGCGCGGCCACCTCCTTGGTGGACATGAGCTGGACAGCCGAGCCGATTGCAAGCCCAACCGGCTGATGCGGGTCGAGCTGCGGCGACTGGGGCTGCGCGAGGGAAGGGTCGCGGAGGCCGACCAGCTTCTCTCGGGCGTCGCGTACTGCTCCCGCTCGACGAGCACCTGGTCGCTGCCGTCGAGACGGTGCGGGCCACGACGGTCGGGACGCTCGAGCCATCCATCTCGTCACCGCGCTGCGCCTGTCGCACGCCGCACGACTCGACGCCGTCATGACGTCCGGCACCCGCCTGGCCGACGGCGCGCGCCGGCACTGGCGTCGAGCTGAGCGCGCCTCGCCCCCTACCCCTCCCGCAACGGCTCCGGCGCCGCGATGCCCAGCTCGTCGAGCCTGGCGACGGTGCTTGCGCGCAGCTCCTCCAGGAGCACGACTCGATGCTCGTCCGGCACAAGGCCGAGAGCGAGGTTCAGCGACCTGCGCCGCGTCTTCGCGAGCTGGCTCCTCGTCGGCGCCCGGTCGAGCTTGCGATCAGGATGGAGCCACTCGCTCTCGTATCGCAGCCCGGCGACGGACCGCATCTCGTCGAAGTCCTCGTCGTAGTGCAGGATCGCCAGCCCGTACTGATGGGCGAGCGCCGCGGTGAGCAGGTCGGCCTCCGAGTAGCGCCGCTGGTAGCCGTTCGCGAACGCTGCGCACCGGCGCTGGGCTTCGAGCGCGATCTCCCACGTCTGCTCGTCGATCGGCAGCAGGTCGAAGCCGTCCTCGAGCTCGACGCGCAGCCGCTCGTAGTCGACGCTCGTCCGGGCCGAGTAGAGCAGCTCGAGCGCGAACATCTGCGAGATCACGACCCTCCCGGCGTTCACGGCCTCCTCCCACCGCTCGAAGACCGCGGGGTCGCGCTCGACGCGCTCCCAGGCGGAGAGGTCGAGCAGGAGCTGCTTCCCCACCCACGACGGGGCGCTCATGCCGCCGCTGGCGTCTCACGCAGGTCCGCCAGTGCGTCGGCGTCGATCCCTTCCTTGGTCCTTGACCGCCGCAGGAACGCGGCCCGCGCGGCCCGGCGGCTCGCCGGATTGACCGCGCGCGAGCGAACCGTGCGGCTGCCGGGAGCCGGCAGCGAGCCTGCGGCGGGCAGCCTCCGCAGGGGCAGCGTGGTCTGCGGCGGCTCCGCTCCCCTCTCGGCCTTCACCTCGGCCGCGATGCGCGCGAGCGCAGGGAGCGTCTCGTGAAGCCCCCGGCGGAAGATGACCTCGATCGCCGAGCGCCAGTCCAGCTCCTCCCTGCGGGCGACGAGCACGAAGCGCACCGCACGGGGGTCGCGAAGCTCCCGCGAGACGATCGCCGTCGCCACCCACAGGTCGTCGATGAAGCGCTCGATCCGGGCGGGGAAGCGCTCCCGGTGACTCCAGCGGCTGATCGTCTCCAGGCTGCGGTCGGCGGCGGATGCGAGGTCCTGGCCGTCGAAGACCTCTCGGACCTCACGCAGTTCGGCGGAGATGCTCGTCGGCTTGGTCTCGAACATGGAATGAGCGTAGCCCTGCGGCAAGTAGCACGTCAAGCGAAATGTCAAGGGATCCGGCAGGCTGGTTGCGTCCGTGGGGACGCCGCCGCTCGCGGGCTGTCGGAGTCGTGGCGCGACTCTCCACATTTCCACGATGCCCTGGCCACCCCGAGACCCCTCGGCTAGCTTGCGCCCATGAGCGCTCACAGCCTTGGACGCGTGCTCGGCACCGCCGCTGCCGTGCTCGTCGGCATCGGAGTCCTTGAGTCCGGCGCCGGCGCCGCCCCCGCGCCGACCGGCCATGTCGCCGCGAAGGCGATCGCCCGCACCGGCGTGCACGGGGTCAGGCTCGGCTTCACCTACCGGAGGCTGCACGAGCACCACCGCGTCGGAAGGATCCGTAGGGGGTGCGAGCTGGGCGGCCCGAACACACGCTCGGCCCGGCTGCGCGCGCCGTTGCAGGGCTCGGTCGACTTCACGCTCACATCGCCGCGCAAGGTGACGAACATCACGATCCGCGGGGGCGCAACCGCACGCGGCGTCGGCATCGGCGACACGATCGCCGACATCCAGGCGGCCTACCCGAAGGCGACGGTCGACCACGGCACCGATGCGGTGTTCGGGATCACGCTCGTGAAGGTCCCCAAGAGCGGCGGCGGGCGACTCCAGTTCGCGGTCGACACGACGACCCACGTGGTCACGCTCATCGGGATCCCGTTCATCGCGTTCTGCGAGTAGGCGGGCGAGCCCGTACCCGCCTCGCCCATCGAGCCGCCCCCGCCGGCTCCCTGGGGGAGCAGCCGCCCGGCGCCGCTCCCATCTACTGGGGGTATCGGCTACCACCTCGGGACCGGGGGATGAGCCGCCCGGCGCCGCTCCCATCTACCCTTCGCCGTGCATGAAGCGTCCGGGCCCCGTAACAACGATCGTCGCCGTCCTGGCCATCGGGCTGATCGGCCTGCTCGTCTACGGCGTTCTGAACACCGGCGACGACACGACGCTCGACGCGGCCGTCAAGCGGGGCGAGCGCCCCGCCGCGCCGGGCGCCGACGTGAAGCTCCCCGACCTCGACGGGAAGGGCCGCATGTCGGTCGCCGAGCTGCGCGGCAAGGTCGTCGTGCTGAACTTCTGGGCCTCGTGGTGCGATCCGTGCCGCGAGGAGGCGCCCGTCCTCGAGCGCGCCCACCAGCGCTTGCAGAAGGCCGGCGCCGGCACCGTGCTCGGCGTCACGTACAAGGACTTCGCCGACGAGTCGCGCAAGTTCGCGCGCGAGGTGAAGATCACGTACCCGTCGCTGCGCGACGACAAGCTCGAGCTGGCGCCGAAGTACGGCACGACGCGCCTGCCGGAGACGTTCGTGATCGACCGCGAGGGACGGGTCGCCGCGATGTCCCGCGGCCAGGTCGAGCAGGAGTGGGTCGACGGCGCGCTCGACCGCGTGCTCGGCGACGGGAGCGGGTGATGAGGACCGGCCCGGCGCGCGCGGCGAACGATCGACGGCATATGCCGCGGACTCGCCCGGCGCTGCTCGGGCGGCTCGGGCTGCCGGGGCTGCTCGCCGCGCTGATGCTCGCGCTCCTCGCGCTGCCCGCCGCGGCGGGGGCCGCCCAGCCGCGCGCCTCGTTCCCCGACGTCGAGGACGAGGTCATGTGCGACACGTGCAACGTGCCGCTCTACACGGCCGAGTCGCCGCGCGCCGACCAGCTCCGCCGCGAGATCAAGGAGCTGATCGCCCGCGGTGAGACGAAGACGCAGATCAAGGCGACGCTGAAGGACCGCTACGGCCCGGCGATCCTCGCGATGCCCGCCGACAGCGGCTTCGACCTCGCCGCCTACCTGGTCCCGGCGCTGGTCGCCCTCGGGCTGCTCGCCCTGCTGGTGGTCCTGCTGCCGCGCTGGCGACGGCGCGGGCGTGCACGTCCGTCCGGTGACCTGGCCGGCACGGCGGCGCTCAGCGACGACGACGCCCGCCGGCTCGATGCCGAGCTCGAGCGCTTCGACGCACGATGATCCCGCTCGCCGCCGCCGACACCACGATCCTCGCGGCGTTCGCCGTCGGCTTCATCTCGTTCGTCTCGCCGTGCGTGCTGCCCCTCGTGCCCGGTTACCTGTCGGCGATCTCCGGCGTCAGCGTCGCCGAGATCCGCACCGGCGAGCACCGTCTGTGGCACCTGCTTGCGCCCGCGATCGTCTTCTGCCTGTCGTTCACGGTGATGTTCGTCGCGCTCGGGATGACCGCGACGAGCCTCGGCTCGACGCTGCGTGACAACAAGCAGACGCTCGACACGATCGCCGGCGCGGTGATCGTCGCGATGGGCGTCGTGTTCGTGCTGATGCCGTTCGTGCCGCGGCTCAACCGCCAGTGGCACCCCGACGTGCTGATGCGCCGCGCCGGGACCGGCGGCCCCGTCGTCGCCGGCCTCGCGTTCGCGGTCGCCTGGACGCCGTGCGTCGGCCCGACGCTCGCGTCGATCCTCGCGGCGGCGTCGACGTCGGACTCGGTCGCCCACGGCGGCCTGCTGCTCAGCTTCTACAGCCTCGGCATGGCGGTGCCGTTCCTGGCGACGGCGGTCGCGTTCGACCGGGCGACGGGCGCCTTCCGCTGGCTGCGCGACCACTACCTCGTCGTGAGCTTCGTCAGCGGCGCGATCCTCGTCGTGATGGGCCTGCTGATCCTCACCGGCGAGCTGACCCGGCTCAACGTCGAGGCGCAGCGCTTCCTCCAGAGCATCGGGCTCGACTTCCTCTACAACATCTGAGCCGGGGCGACCGGGCCGCGGGCGGGGACCTGCTGCGGCGGTGGCGGTGGCGTCGGCGGTGGTGGCGGCGTCGGCGGTGGCGCCAGGCCGTGGCGGCGGCGGTGGTTGCGTCGGCGGTGGCGGTGGCGGGCGGGGGCGGTGGCGGGCGGGGGCCTGCGGCGGCGGCGGCCGCCCGAGCCGATCGTGTGGTGAGCGCAGACTTCGCAGCCGGCGCCGGGCACCGGTCGGCAAAGACCACGCCAGGAGGGGCACAACGCAGAGCGGTGCGATCACCCCGCGCCCAGATCGACGTTTCCCACACGCGAGCAGTCGCCGTGGACCCGCCGCGGGAACCCGACGCCACGCGGCACCCGCCCCACGCGCGACAGCGCCCGTACGCGGCACCCGCCCCACACGCGACAGCGCCCGCACGCGCACCCTCGGCCACGCGCGCACCCCCGGCCACGCGCGCGCCCTCGGCCACGCGCGCACCCTCGGCCACACGCGGCAGCGCCCGTACGCACCACCCCCGGCCACGCGCGCAGCCCGCCAGGCAGCCGAAGCAACCCCCACCGACGGACCCGCCCGGTCAGACCCCACCCAGTCGCTGCACCAGCACCGCGACGTGCAGCGCCGCCTGCGTCTGGGGGTCGTCGAGATCCGCCGCCAGCAGCGCTCGCAGGCGCTCGAGGCGCGGGTAGATCGACTGGCGCTCCAGGTGGAGCGCGCGGGCGGCCTGAGCCTTGTGCCAGCCGCTGTCGCAGAGCGCCTCGAGCGTCGGCAGCAGCGGTGCCCCGCGACGGGCCGCGTCGTGCTCGAGCACCGGCGCGAGGCGGCGTGCGGCGAAAGCTCGCACGCGAGCGTCGTCCCGCAGCCGCCACAGGAGGTGGCGCAGCCCCGGCACCGACGCGTCGTGCCACGGGCGCGCCGGCTCGCCGGCGGCGAGCGCCGCCGCGCAGGCCGCGTCGCGCAGAGCCTCGCCCGCCTCGTCCCAGCCGGCGACGGCCGGGCCGGCCGCGAGGACGGCGGCGACGGGCGAGCCCAGGTGGCGCTCCGCCGCCAG
>JANJTP010000050.1 GCA_024711025.1 Solirubrobacteraceae bacterium | reverse complement strand
CGCCGCGGCCGCGCGCTTGCGCGGCGATGCCTCGCGGGCGCGGGCGCCGGCGCGCTCGTCGGGGCCGTGCTCACGATGCTGCCCGACGGCGCACCCGCCGGCGCGCCCGTCGCCGCGGTCGCGGCCGCCGTGGCGACCGGCGCTCTGCCTCGCGCGGGCTGGCTGCTGTCGGTCCTCGCGGCCGTCGTCTCACTGGCGATCGCCGGATCCCCGGGCAGCGCGCTGCTGGTCTCGGCGGCGGCGCTGCCCTGCGTGCTGCTGGTGCGGGCGCCGACGCTTTGGAGCGTCCCGCTGCTCGCCGCGCTGCTCGGCCTCGGCGGCCTGGCGCTCGCCTGGGTCGCGCTCGCCGGCCAGGCCGGCGGCTGGCTGCGTCGGGCGTCGCTCGGCGCTCTCGGGCTCTGGTGGCTGGCGCTCGCCGAGCTGCTGACGGGGCGGGCGCTGCTGTTCGCCGCCCCGCCGGCCGCCGCCCCGCCGGCGGGCTGGGAACGGTCGCCCGCCGCAGCCGCCGCCGACGTGCTGACGCCGCTTGTGAGCGGTCCGACGCTCGCCGCGTGTGCGCTGTGGGCCCTCGCGGCGGTGGTGCTGCCGTGGCTGGTGCGCGGCAGCAGGCTGGCCTTCGACCTCGTCGCCGCGGCCGCGTGGACGGCGGCGGTCGCGGCGGGGACCGCCGCCGTCGGCGGCGTCGAGCTGCGCGGCACGCTCGCGGGAGCCGCACTGGCCGCCGCGCTCGCTCTCGCCGGCGCGACGGCGAGAGCGGCCCGGGCGCCATCGTCCGACGTATGGGCCGACACCGCCGGCGAACGGGCCGACACCATCTAGCATGAGGCGTTGCGCCACGCTGCGGCGCAGCGCACCATGAGCGTCCTGAGGAACCTCGAGAGCAAGCTGGCCGGGCTCGTTGAGGGCACGTTCGGGCGGGTCTTCCGCAGCGAGGTCCGCCCCGTCGAGCTCGCGCGGCGCCTGGCCAAGGAGATGGACGAGCACCGCACCGTCTCCCTGTCGCGCACGTACGCGCCGCACGAGTACGTCGTCTGGCTCTCGCCCGACGATCGCGAGCGCTACGCCGGCATCGAGCGGGAGGTCGGCGACGAGCTGTCCGCCTACCTGCTGGAGCACGCCCGCGCCGAGCGCCTGGTGCTCACCGCCACGCCGATCATCGCGTTCGCGACCGACGAGGCGCTCGGCCTCGGGGAGTTCGGCATCGAGACGCGCCTCGCGGCGGGGCGTCCGCCGGCCGGCGGCGAGCACGCGCCCGCGCCCATCGCCGCAAGCCCGCGGTCGGCGGGCGGCTCGCCGCAACTCGCCGGCCGGGCGATCCTCACCGCCGAGGGGCGGCGCTTCGCGCTCGGACGGGAGGGCGCGCTGATCGGCCGCAGTCGTGAGTGCGACGTGGTCCTCGACGATGCCAACGTCTCTCGCAGACATGCGCGGATCGCCCCCGGAGCCGGAGGCTGGACGGTCGAGGACCTCGGGTCGACGAACGGGGTCCAGGTCAACGGGGCTCGGGTCGCCGGGTCGCAGGAGCTGCGCTCCGGCGACCGCCTGCACATCGGCACGGTCTCCGCCCGCTTCGAGGTCGAGTGATGCTCGAGCCGGCCGCCGTCGCGTTGCAGGCAGCCTTCCTCGCGGTGATGTTCCTGTTCATCGTCTGGGTCGCGCGCAGCTCGCTGCGCGACCTGCGGCGCCCCGACGAGGCGCGCGTGCCGCCCCCGACGCTTGCCGTCGCCGCGCCGGCGTCGACGCTCGCGGGGCAGACGGGGATGCACGCGCTCGCCACGCTCGACCCGCGGCTCGTCGTCGAGCGCGCGCCGGGGCACACACCGGGCATGGAGTACGAGATCGGCGTCGGCGCCGTGCTCGGCCGCGGGGAGCAGGCGGAGATCCGCCTCGAGGACCCGTTCGCCTCCGCCCGGCACGCTCGGCTGACCCGCCAGGGGGGCCTCGTCGTCCTCGAGGACCTCGGGTCGACGAACGGGACCTATCTCAACGAGGAGCTCGTCGACGGGCCGCAGCCGCTCCACCAGGGCGACCGTCTGCGGATAGGCGACAGCGAGTTCACCTACATGGCGGGATGAGGATGCTGCGCGTCGCAGAGCACGTCGAGCTGACGGACACCGGGCGCCAGCGCCGGGCCAACGAGGATGCCTTCTTCGCGCGCTCCCCGCTGTTCGCCGTCGCCGACGGCATGGGCGGCGCCCAGGCCGGCGAGGTCGCCTCGCGCACGGCGGTCGACGTGCTCGCGGAGGGCCTGCCCGAAGGGGAGAGCGTCGAGCAGCGGCTGGCCGCGGCCGTCCAGCGTGCCAACGAGAGGATCCACGCGCTGTCGGTGGCCGACGAGCAGCGAGCCGGGATGGGCACGACGCTGACCGTCGCTCACGTCGGCGACGGCGTCGTGACGATCGCCCATGTCGGCGACAGCCGCTGCTACCGCTGGAGCGACGGTCGGCTCGAGCGGCTGACGAGCGATCACTCGCTCGTCGAGGAGCTCGTTCGCCAGGGGCGGCTGAGCCGGCGCGAAGCCGAGGAGCATCCACAGCGCTCGATAATCACCCGCGCGCTCGGCCCCGAGGGGCGCGTCCGTCCCGATGCGACGACCGTGCCGGCGCGCGGCGGCGAGACGCTGCTGCTGTGCAGCGACGGCCTGACCTCGATGGTCGGGGACGACGAGATCGCCGGCGCGCTGGCAGGCGCGCCGCAGCTCGCGGACGCCGCGCGAGCGCTCGTGGATCGCGCGAACGCCGCCGGCGGTCGCGACAACATCACCGTCGTCCTGGTGCGCCTCGAGGAGGTCGGCGGAGAGCGCGACGGGCTCGACGAGGCCCCGACCCGCGTCGGCGATGCCGCGCTGCATGCCGCGGACGTGCGCGCCGCGCTGGCGCGGGACGAGGAGGCGCCCGCACGGGTCGCATCGCCGCCGACCGCGGCGCCGTCGCCGGAGCGGCCCGTGGCCGGCATGACGCCGTCGCCTGACCGGTCTGCGGCGGGTGGGCGCGCTCCGCGCCCCGCGACGGCCGCCCGTGCCCCGCGACGGCGCCGCGGGCGCCTGGGGCTCGGCGTCCTCGTGGCGCTGGGGATGGCCGTGATCGTCGGATCGTCGGCCGTGTTCGCGATCCAGGCCGTCTTCTTCGTCAGCCCGGCGGCGGACGGCTTCGTGACGGTCTACCGCGGCGTCCCGTACCGGCTCGCGGGCGTCGACCTCTACCAGCCTGTCTACACATCGGGCGTGAGCACCGGGCAGCTCACGCCCGCGCAGCGGACGGTCGTGAGCTCCAACGAGCTTCGCTCTCGCGAGGACGCCGACGACTACGTCCGCCAGCTCGAGCTCGGGAGCCTCGGGCGGTGAGCGCCCGCAACCGCGAGCTGCTCGGCCTGCTGCCGGCGAGCCTGCTCGTGGTCTGCGGCTTCGCCGCGGTCGTGATCCGCCAGAGCGACGCCCTGACCGACGGCTCGCTGACATACGGCGCCGCGTTCCTGGGCTTGTGCCTCGCCGCCCATCTCGTGCTGCGCGTGCGCCTGCCGGACGCCGACCCGTACCTCTTCCCGATCGTCGCCATCCTCGCCGGCGTCGGCCTGGTTGTGATCTACCGTCTGGATGCGACGCTCGCGCGTGAGCAGGCCCAGTGGTTCGTCGTCGGGCTGGGGGCGTTCGCCGTGACGATCGTCGCGCTGCGCGACTACCGCTCGCTCGAGCGCTACCGATACGTGATCGCGGCCGCCAGCCTGCTGCTGCTGGTGCTGCCGCGGATGCCCGTGATCGGCGCCCAGGTCAACGGCGCCTACCTCGGGATCGCGGTCGGGCCGGTCACCTTCCAGCCGGCGGAGTTCGCGAAGATCGGCATCATCGTCTTCCTCGCGAGCTACCTGCGCGATACGCGCGCGCTGCTCGTCGGGCGGACGATCGCCGGGGTCGCGGTCCCGCGGCTCAAGCACCTGGGCCCGCTGCTCGCGGTCTGGGGCATGGCGATGCTGATGCTGGTCGTGATCCGCGACCTCGGCTCGTCGCTGATGTTCTTCGGCGGCTTCCTCGCGCTGCTCTACGTCGCGACGAACCGGCTCGTCTTCCCGCTTGCCGGCGGCGCCCTGTTCGCGGCCGGCGCCTGGTTCTTCGCCTCGTCGGTCGGTCACGTCGGCGACCGGATCGACGCCTGGCGCACGCCCTTCGACCAGGCGCTCTACGACCGTCCCGGCGGCAGCTACCAGCTCGCCCAGTCGCTCTTCGCACAGGCCGACGGGGGGGTCTGGGGCCAGGGGATCGGCGAGGCGCTGGTCCGGATCGGCACCCCGCCCGACCAGGCGATCCTGCTGCCGGCGGCGCAGACCGACCTGATCTACGCGGTGGTCGTCAACGAGCTGGGCCTGGTCGGGGCCGCTCTGCTGCTGCTCGTCTACCTGCTGCTCGTCGAGCGCGGCATGCGGATCGCGGTGCTCGCCCGGGACTCGTTCTCGAAGCTGCTCGCGGCCGGGCTGACGGCGGTCGTCGCGCTGCAGGTGTTCGTCATCGTCGGCGGCGTCACGAAGGTGATCCCGCTGACCGGCGTGACGCTGCCCTTCGTCTCGTACGGAGGCTCGTCGGTCGTCGCGAACCTCGTGATCGTCGCGTTGCTGCTGCTCGTCTCCGATCGCGCACGGCGGGAGGCGCGCGGCGGGTGAACGCGCCGATCATCCGCGTCTTCGTCGTCGTGCTCGTGCTGTTCGGCGTGCTGATCGCGTTCACCGCCCGCTGGACGGTCGCCGAGCGGGCGCAGCTGCAGGACAACCCGCTGAACAGGCGGGCCCTCATCGCCCAGCAGCGGATCGCGCGCGGCTCGATCGAGGCCGCCGGGGGCGAGGTGCTGGCCCGCTCGACGCGGCGGCGCGACGGCACGTACACACGACGCTACCCGCAGGACGGCCTCTTCGCGCAGACCGTCGGCTACTCGTACCTGATCCCTGGTACCGCCGGCCTCGAGCGCTTCTACAACGGCCGGCTCACCGGCCGCGACGAGGGGCTCGAGCGCACGCTGCGCCGGCTGCAGGGCAAGCGCGACCAGGGCGACGACCTGCGCACCTCGCTCGATGCCGATGCCCAGCGGGTCGCCCTCCAGCAGCTCGCCGGCCACGCCGGCTCGGTCGTCGCGCTCGACCCGCGCACCGGGCGCGTCAAGGTGATGGCGTCGACCCCCGGCTACGACCCGGGCGATCTGCGCAGCCGGGCCGGGACCGCGCGGCTGAACCGCGCGCCCGGAGCGCCGCTGCTGAACCGCGCGACCGCCGCCGGCTACCCGCCGGGCTCGACGTTCAAGGTCGTCACGGCGATCGCCGCGCTCGACTCGGGGCGCTTCACCGCCGACTCGCGCGTGAACGGGCGCAGCGGCGTGCCGATCTCCGGCGTTCCGCTGAGCAACGCCGGAGGCCAGGACTACGGCGAGATCACGCTGACGCAGGCGCTGACGAGCTCGGTGAACACCGTCTGGGCCCAGGTCGGCGAGCGTCTGGGACCGCGCACGATGGAGCGCTACATGGAGCGCCTCGGCTTCGGCGAGCCGCCGCCGATCGACCTGCCGCGCGACGAGGTGCGAGCCAGCGGCGAGCGCTGCGCCGACGAGCTCGCCCCCGCCACCGCCGGCTGCGTCGACATCGGGCGCATGGCGATCGGCCAGGACAGGCTGCAGGTGACGCCGCTGCAGATGGCAATGGTCGCGGCCGCGGTCGCCAACGACGGGAAGCTGATGCGGCCGTACGTCGCGACGAGCGCGATCGACCCCGACGGCCGCACGACGCTTCGCAACGAGCCGGAGCTTCTCTCACGGGCGATGCGGCCGAGCACCGCCCGTACCCTGACCGCGATGATGACCCAGGTCGTGCGCGAGGGGACGGGCACCGCTGCGGCGCTCGCCGGCATCGACGTCGCCGGCAAGACCGGGACCGCCGAGCGCGACCCGTCGCGCAACATCACCCAGCCGTGGTTCATCGGGTTCGCCCCCGCCGATGACCCTCAGATCGCGATCGCGGTGACGATCGAGAGCACCATCGGCGGCTTCGGCGGCACCGACGCCGCACCGATCGCCCGCGCCGTGATGGAGTCCCTGCTGCGATGACCGAGCGCCTCGAGCCCCAGACCGTCGTCGACGGCCGCTACGCGATCGAGCGGCGCATCGGCTCGGGCGGCATGGCCGACGTCTACCTCGCGACCGACCTGCAGCTCGGCCGCTCGGTCGCGCTGAAGCTCCTCTACAGGCGCCTCGCAGAGGACCCGGAGCTCGTCGAGCGCTTCCGCCGCGAGGCCTCGGCCGCAGCCGGTCTGCAGCATCAGAACATCGTCGCCGTCTACGACCGCGGCGAGTGGGACGGCACCTACTACATCGCGATGGAGTACCTCGAGGGGCGCACGCTCAAGCAGCTCCTGCAGGAGCGCGGCTGCCTCGACCCCGACGAGGCGATCGACATCGCCACGCAGATCCTGCGTGCGCTGCGCTTCGCGCACCGGCGCGGGGTCATCCACCGCGACATCAAGCCGCACAACGTCATCGTCGACGACGACGGCGCCGCGACGGTCACCGACTTCGGCATCGCTCGCGCCGGCGCGTCGGACATGACGCAGACCGGCTCGATCATGGGGACCGCGCAGTACCTGTCGCCCGAGCAGGCCCAGGGCCACGCCGTCAGCGCGCAGAGCGACCTCTATGCGGTCGGCGTCGTGCTGTACGAGATGCTCACGGGCCGCATCCCGTTCGACGGCGAGAGCGCGGTCGCGATCGCGCTCAAGCAGGTCTCGGAGACGCCGCTCGCGCCGAGCGCCCACAACGCGGCGATCCCCCCGGCGCTCGAGCAGGCGATCCTGCGGGCGCTGGAGAAGGACCCCGCCGCACGCTTCGCCGACGCCGACGAGCTCATCGCGGCGCTCGAGGCCGCACGGGGTGCGGGCAGCCGGGACGGCACGCGCACGACGATCGTCGGCGCGCCGGCATTCGCACCGGCGCCGGCCGCCGCCCAGCCGCCGAGCTACGGACACCCGCTGCCACCGTCGGGCGGCTACGACGACGACGGGCCCGGCCCGCGATGGTGGCTGTTCGCCGTCGGCGCGCTGGTCGTCGTCGGCGTCCTGATCGCCTCGCTGCTGCTGCTGCGAGGCGACCAGGTGATCGTCCCCAAGGTCGTCGGCAGCGAGCTCGCCGTCGCCCAGTCGACGCTGCAGCGAGAGGGCTTCTCCGTCGACTCGGTGACGCGCGCATCGGATCGGCCGAAGGGCGAGGTCACGGGCCAGAGCCCCGAGGGGGGCGCGCGGGCCGCGAAGGGCTCGGTGGTGACGCTCACCGTCAGCGATGGCCCGGGGACCGCAACGGTGCCGCCGGTGGACGGGCTGAGCGCGCGGGACGCGCGGGATCTCCTGGAGCAGGCCGGCCTGCGCGTGCGCGTGCGCGCAGGACCGTCGGACGCCGTGCCCAAGGGCCGGGCGATCGGGACGCGACCGGTGGACGGGACGCAGGTCGAGCGCGGCACGACCGTCACGCTCGAGGTGTCCAGCGGCCCTGAGCAGGTCGCCGTTCCGAGCGTCGTCGGTCGCACCGAGGACGAGGCGCGAGCGCTGCTGACCGCCGCCGGCCTGCAGGTCGGCGTGACGCGGCGCGACGACGACAAGGCCGACCCGGGAACGGTCCTGAGCCAGGATCCGCCGGCCGGCGGCAAGGTCGACCGCGGCTCGACGGTGAGCCTCGTCGTCGCCCGCCAGCCTGCGGAGGTGCCGGTGCCGGACGTCACGGGCCTCGACGAGGCCACCGCGTTGGAGCGCCTGCGGGCAGACGGCTTCGCGGTGCGCGAGCGGACCGTCGACGTCGACAGCGAGGACCGGGACGGCATCGTCGTCGACCAGCGGCCGCCCGGCGGGACCGCGAAGCGCGGCTCGGCGGTGAGGATCGGGATCGGCCGCTTCAACCCGCCGCCCGAGCCGGGAGCGTCCGGCGACGGATCGACGGGGGGTGGCGCATGAGGGTCGCGGTCCTGGGCGGCGGTCGCTCGTCCGAGCACGACGTCTCCCTGGCCAGCGCGGCCTCGGTGCGAGAGGGGCTGCTGCGCGCCGGCCACGAGGTGCTCTGGGTCGAGCTCGACCGCGACGGTGCGTGGCGTCATGACGGCGCCGAGATCGCGCTCTCGCCGGGCCGCGGGCTGCTCGACGCGGACGTCGTCTTCCCGGTTCTGCACGGGCCGTTCGGCGAGGACGGGACGGTTCAGGGCATGCTCGAGCTGCTCGACGTCGCCTACGTCGGCTCGGGGGTGCTCGGGTCGGCGATCTGCATGGACAAGATCGCGTTCAAGGACCTGATGGGCAGCTCCGGTCTGCCGCAGGTCGGCTACGTGGGACTCGACGAGGCGCGCTGGCGCGAGGAGCCCGAGCGGGTTCGGGCCGACGTGGCGGCCCTCGGACTGCCGGTGTTCGTCAAGCCCTCGCGGCTCGGCTCGTCGGTCGGGATCGCACGCGTCGAGGACGCGACGCAGCTCGCCGGCGCTCTGAACGAGGCGTTTCGCCACGACCCGCGGGTCATCGTCGAGGCGGCGTGTGAGGGGATCGAGGTGGAGTGCTCGCTGCTCGGCCACACGACGGGCGCCCGCGCGAGCGAGCCGGGTGAGATCGTCGTCGTGCGCAGCGCCTCACCCGGCGGCTGGTACGACTACGAGGCGAAGTACACGCCCGGCGGGATGGAGCTGATCGTCCCCGCGCGGATCTCCGAGGCGGTCCGCGAGCGCGTCCGCGAGCTCGCGGTGCGCGCCTTCCGCCTGGCCGGCTGCAGCGGCCTGTCGCGCGCGGACTTCTTCGTCGAGGACGGCGAGGTGCTGCTCAACGAGATCAACACGCTGCCCGGCTTCACGCAGACGAGCGTCTACGGGAAGCTGTGGGAGGCGAGCGGCGTCGACTACCCACAGCTCGTCGACCGGCTCGTCGAGATCGCGGTCGAGCGCCACCGCGAGGAGCGCCGGTACCGCTTCTGAGGTCTTCCCTCCCGTTCCGCGCCGGGCGCGGGCTCAGCGGTAGAGGTAGGCCTCGCTGATCTCGGCCTTCTCCGAGCCCTCGGGAAGCCGCTCGATCCAGACGAGGTACCAGCGGAACGCGCGTCCCGCGGTATCGAGATCGACCCGCGCGCGCCGCTGCGCGCTCACGATCGTCCCGATCTTGCTCCATCCGGGGTCGTCGAGCGTCACCGGCGGCTTCGAGCCGCTGGCGGCGGCGTACACGGCACCGCTCCAGCCCGGCGTCGGCGTGCGCAGCTCCATGCGCCGGGCGGCCAGCGCCGGCTTGGCGTCGATCGCGACGCCGACGCCCGGCTTGCCGAGCTCTCCGTTGTCGTAGCGCTCGGTCGACCAGGTCGTCGACGTGTCCCGGTCGAGGATGAAGGGGGCTTCCTCGCCGTGCTCCCCGTCGCCGCCGAAGGGGTCGTAGGCCTGGGCGCCGGCCTGGCCGAGGGAGACGGCGCGCAGCCCCGGCGCCTGCGGCGCACCGCGCGTGCCGGTTCCTCGCTGGGTGCGGTCGGCGAGCAGCGCGAAGGCCGCGACCGCCGCGGCCGCGAGGGTCGCGATCGCGGCGATCCAGCGCGCCGGGTGGGCGACGCGCTCCGGGACCCGCCGGCGGGTCTGCTCGGGCAGCGAGCGGAACACCGTCGTCGCCTCGCCGGTCATGTGCCCGCTGCGGGCGGTCTCGATCGCAAGCGCGTCCTCGAGATCGGCGACGAGACCGCCGGCGCTGTCGTAGCGGACGTCGAGGTCCTTGGCGGTCGCGCGATCGACGATCGCCGCCAGGGCGCTGGAGATCTCCGGGCGGCGCTGCTGCACGTCGGGCAGATCCTCGCGCACGTGCCGCATCGCGACCGAGACCTGCGTCTCGCCGTGGAACGGAACGTCCCCGGTCAGCATCTCGAACAGGACGACGCCGAGCGAGTAGAGATCCGACTGCGGTGTCACGGGATGGCCGAGAGCCTGCTCGGGGCTGACGTAGTCGGTCGTGCCGAGCACGCGGCCGTCCGCCGTCAGCCCCTCCTCGGTGAGCGAGCGCGCGATCCCGAAGTCGGTCACGCGGGCGGCGCCGTCCAGGTCGAGCAGCACGTTCTGCGGCTTGACGTCGCGGTGGACGATCCCCCGGTCGTGAGCGGCCTGGAGGCCGCGTGCCACCTCGATGGCGTAGGCGACCGCCTCGGCGCTGTCGAGGCGGTGCGAGCGCTTGATGCGCTCCTTGAGCGTCTCGCCGGCGATGTGCTCGAGGACGATGAACGGGGTGCCGTCGTCCTCGCCGACATCGATCACGCCGACGACGTACGGCGAGGAGAGCTTCGCGATCGCCTTGGCCTCGCGCCGGAAGCGCTCGAGCTGGTCGGCGTCGCGTGCCACGTCGCGGTGCATGAGCTTGATGGCGACGGTGCGCTCGAGCGTCGTGTCGAAGGCCCGCCAGACCGTCGCCATGCCCCCGCGCCCGATCTGCTCCTCGAGGCGGTAGCGGCCCCCGAGCGAGGTTCCGACGATCGAGCTCATGGTCCTATTGTGGGGGCGTGGGCGGCGGCGACGTCGAGTACCTGCCGCCGCCGCGCGCGACCGCCGAGCTGTGGCGGCGCGCGCTCGAGTGGCGCGCGCGGCCCGAGCGGGTGCTCGCGAGCGAGATGTGGAGAGCGGGGGAGTGGCGCGCGGGGCGGGGCTCAGGCCGTGGTGGGTAGTCGACGCTGACGCTCGAGTGGCGTGACGACGGTCCCGACGGCCCGCGCGACGAGCACGGGCGCGGGCAGGACCGCCGCGGCAGAGTCGCCGGCCTCGGGCTCAGCCGTGATCTGCTTCCACGCCTCGAACGCGACACGCCTCGACGTGTGGCCCACGTGCAGCATCCACGCGCGCGCCTCGATGTAGTCACCGGCGCGTACGGGGGCGAGGAACTCGATCTCCTCGTAGGCACGGAAGAGCCCCTCGTCGCCGTCGTGGCGAATCGACAGCTCGGTGGCGAGGTCGCCGAACAGCGCGGTGATCGATGCGCCGTCGACGAGGCCGCCGGCGTAGCGAGCCTCCGACGACGACATTCGGACGCGCAGCAGGGCGGCCGGGGCTTCGGAGTTGTGGGCGGTTTCGCGCAGGTCGCTCATCGCGCTACACGCTCTCGAGGTAGCGGTCGATCTCCCAGTCGGTGACGGCCTCGTTCGCGGCTGTGATCTCCGCGCGCTTCATCGCGACGTAGTGGTCGACGAAGTCGTCGCCCAGGTACGTACGTGCCACGGCGCTGCGGTCGAGCGCCTCCGTCGCCTGCGCAAGCGACGTCGGCGCCTGCTCGACCTCGCCGGCCGGCAGCGCGTAGACGTCGTCCTCGCGGAGCATCGGCGGCTCCAGTCGGTGCTCGATGCCGTGCAGTGCCCCGGCGAGCATCGCCGCAGCGACGAGGTACGGGTTCGCGTCGCCACCGCCCTGGCGGTGCTCCAGCCGCGTGCCCGCCGGCGTCTCGCAGACGGCGCGGATGCCGACGGTGCGGTTGTCGACACCCCAGGTCGCGGTCGTGCCACCCCACGAGTAGGGCCGGAAGCGACGATACGAGTTGATCGTCGGGGCGATCACCGCGGTCAGCTCCGCCAGCGTCGCGATCATGCCGGCCGCGGCCGAGCGCATCGTCGCCGACATCGCCCCGGGCTCGTCGCCGCCGGCCGCGAAGGCGTTCCTCCCGTCGCGCGTCATGCTCATGTGCGCATGGCAGGAGTTGCCGGACCACTCCGGGTGAGGCTTCGCCATGAATGTCGCGGTAAGACCCATCCGGGCGGCCAGCTCCTTGACGCCGCTCTTGAAGAGGAAGGCGTGGTCGGCGGCCGTGAGCGTCTCGTCGTGTCGGAGGTTGATCTCGAACTGGCCGGGTCCCGTCTCGGGGTTGCACGCCTCTATCGGCACTCCGAATGCCCGCATCCCCTCGCGTACGACGCGCGTGAGGGGCTCCTGCGCCGAGCCGCTGACGACGCCGTACGTCGCGGGTCGCAGGCTGTACGGCACGAGCTGCGCGGATCCCTTGCCGACGAGCGACTCGGTCGTCTCCCGCAGCGCGTAGAACTCGAGCTCGATCGCCGTGTGCGGCTCGAGGCCCAGCGCACGTGCGCGCTGGACGAGTCGGGACAGGACCGTCCGCGGCGCGATGGGCACCGGATCGCCGTCCGGCGTCGAGAAGTCTCCCAGCACAAGCGCCGTGCGCTCGTGCCACGGAACGACGCGGAGCGTTGCGAGGTCGGGGACCAGCCGCATGTCCGGGTAGCCGTTGCGCTCGGTCGGGAAGTAGCCGTCGACCCCGTCCGGGCACGGAACGAAGTCGCGCTCGGCCACGTCGATCACCCACATGACGTTGCACAGGTTGATCCCGTCCGCCAGCGCGCGCGGCGCCTCGGCGATCGGAACGCGCTTGCCCCGCATGACCCCATGGGTGTCGCTGCCCGCGACGATCAGCGTGTCGATGTCGCGCTCCTCCAAGAACGCGATCGCGGCCTCGACGTCGTGATCGCGGAAGGCCGGCGTGGCCTGCGCCTCGGCGGTCCTGTGCATCGTGTCCCTCACTCCTCTGTCGTGACTGCGATCGGTCGGCGGTCGCCGAGCAGCTCCGCGGCGCTGCCGACCGGCACGTCGACTCGCAGCGAGTTGAGCACGAGCTCGACGTGCATCTCGGCTATCTCCGGCAGCGTGAACGGGCCGTTCGGCCGGTACCAGACGGCTACGCCCGTGCACTGCAGGAGGATCGCCTTCGTAGCGACGCGGACGTCTCGGCACTCGAAGTCCCCCGAGGCGACGCCGTCGCTGATCAATTGCCGGATGATCTGCTCGTATGAGTCGCGCAGGCGCATGATCGCTTCCGCGTTCCCGCCCTCGAGCGCGCGCACCTCGGTGTCGCTGACGAACGCGGCACGGCGATGGACGCCGTGGTAGACGACGTGCACCCACGCCGCGGCCGCAAGTCGCCGCACCGGCGTCGCGTGCTCGTCGAGCACCTGTAGCACCTCGCGGGTGAGGCCCTCGAGGAAGCGCGTCATGAGCGCCTGCAGGAGCGCCTGCTTGCTGGGGAACCAGTGGTAGAGCGACGCCGGGCGGACCTCCACCCGTGCGGCGATCGTCCGCATCGAGGTGGCATGGAAGCCAAGCTCCGTGAAGCAGTCGAGCGCCGTCTCCTCGAGGCGCTCCACCGTGGACAATTCTGCCTGTGTTCCCAATTCGTCACTCCGAACGTTCGTTAGGGCGCGAGGAGAGCCTATCCAGCAAACCCCGCAGATGAGCAAGCTATCCGCTTGACATCCTCCCGAACCGAATGCTAGCTTGACCCTAGCTAACGAGCGTTCGTTCGTCAATAGGCTTTGAGGAGAGACTGAATGGGACGGCAGCCTGAGCTCTGCTACATCGATGTCGGAGGTACGTTCACGGACGCCTTCCTGGTCGACGCGGACGGTGAGTTCGCCACCGCCAAGGCGCCCAGCACCCCCGACGATGTGAGCCGCGGCTTCTTCCGCGCGATCGAGCGCGCCGCCGACGAGATGGGCCTCCCGGTGCGCGAGACGCTGTCGTCGCTGCGCGTCCTCGGCTACGGCGCGACCGTTGCGCTCAACACCGTGCTGACCCGCCGCGGCGGAGCTCCCGGCCTCATCGTGACGCGCGGCTTCGAGCACCTCCTCGCCATGGGGCGCGGCAAGCAGAGCTGGACCGAGCTGGATCGCCCGGCGCGGATCCATCCGGTGACCCACCGGATGCTCGAGCCCCTGATCCCGTTCGGCCGCGTCCGTGGCGTCACCGAGCGGGTCGACTGCCTCGGCGCCGAGCAGATCCCGCTCTACGAAGCCGATGTCGAGCAGGCCGTCGAGGAGCTGCTGGACGCGGGGGCCGACGCGATCGTCGTCTGCTTCCTGTGGTCCTTCCTCAACGACGCGCACGAGGCGCGGGCCGCGGAGATCGCGCGCGAGGTCCTCGCGCGGCGAGGGGTCGACGGGCCCGTCGTGACCTCGCACGAGGTCTCGCCCGTCATCCGCGAGCTCCCGCGCGCGAACGCCGCGACCTTCGAGGCGTACGCCGGCCCGCTCGTCAAGCGCGCGTTCGCCAATCTCGAGGACGAGCTGAAGCGCGGCGGCTTCGACGGCGAGCTCCAGGTGATGCAGTCCGCCGGAGGGCTCGCGCCGGCGCGCTCCGTCCGCGTCGTCGAGACCATCCAGTCCGGCCCCGTGGGCGGGCTCGTCGGCGGCCGCTTCATCGGCGAGACGTATGGCCTGCGCAACATCATCACGACCGACGTCGGCGGCACCTCGTTCGACCTCGGGCTGATCACCAACGGCAACGTCGCGGTCAATCGCGAGCCGACCGTCGGTCGATTCGTGCTCGGCGTGCCGATCGCCGAGGTGGTCTCGATCGGCGCCGGCGGCGGGACGATCGCCGGCATCGATCCCCTCACCGGCCGACTCGTCGTCGGCCACGAGAGCGCGGGCGCCGACCCGGGGCCCGTCTGCTACGGCCGCGGCGGGACCGAGCCGACCGTGACCGACGCCAACGTCGTGCTCGGCCTCCTCAACCCCGCTCGCTTCGCCGGCGGGCAGATGGATCTCGACGTCGACGGCGCCCGGCGAGCGATCCGCGAGAAGATCGCCGAGCCGCTCGGCCTCACCGTCGAGGACGCCGCGCTCGGCGTTCGCCGCATCATCGACACGCGGATGCGCGAGTCGATCTACGGCCTGGTCGTCTCGCGCGGGTTCGACATGTCGGAGTACACGCTGCTCGCGTTCGGCGGGGGCGGCCCGGGCCACGTCGCCGGCTACACCGACGGCGTGCCGTTGAGCGGGATCATCATGTTCCCCTACTCGTCGGTCTTCTCCGCGTTCGGCGCCGCCGCCGCCGATTACGAGCACCACTACTCGCAGTCGCTCAACCTCGTCATCCCGCCCGACGCGAGCGACGACGACCTCCTGGAGGTCGCCGCGCGGGTCACCGAGGTCTGGGATCGCCTGCGGGCACGGGCGACCGAGCAGATGGAGCTCGAGGGCTTCGACCCCGCCCGGCTCGAGTACCGCCATCAGGCGATGCTCCGCTACGGGCGCCAGCTCAACGACCTCGTCGTCGACTCGCCGCGCGAGCGGATCGACTCGGTCGACGACTGGCGTGCGCTGATCGACGCCTTCGAGGCCCAGTACTCGCAGACGTACTCGCGCGCGGCGCGATACCCCCAGGCGGGCTTCGACCTCTTCGAGGTCGGGCTCGTCGTCCGCGCGCCGAAGATCCGCCCGCGCCTGCGCCGGCACGAGCTCTCGGGCGAGCGGCCCGCCACCGACGCGCGCGTCGGCACCCGCCCCGCGTACTTCGACGGGGAGTGGGCCCAGGCGTCGATCTTCAGCGTCGACGAGCTGCGCCCCGGCAACCGCGTGGACGGACCGGCCGTGCTCGAGAACGCCTACACCACGGTCGTCGTCCCACCGGGCCGCAGCGTCCATATGGACGAGTACCGCAGCATCTGGATGAGCGTAAAGGCCTGAGGAGGCGATTCGGTGAACATCATGACCACGGAAGCGAGCGCCACTGTGGCCGCAGACACGCTCAAGCAGCTCCTGCACGAGCGCACCGAGCGCTTCACCAGGACAGGAGCATACGTCGACGAGCTGCGCCTCTGGGAGGAGGACCCGATCCGCTTCGAGCTTCTCTACACGAAGCTCTCGCAGGTCGTGGCCAACGCGCACGAGGTGGCGCGGCTCGTCTCCGCCTCGCCGATGACGCGCGAGCTCGGGGAGCTGATCTTCGGCCTCTACACGCCCGACGGCGACGCGATCGCCCTCTCGCACGGGCTCATCGTCCACGTCCACACGATCAGCCGGATGATCAAGTGGATGATCGAGAACGACTACGAGAAGACGATGGGCTTCCGCGAGGGGGACATCTACTTCAACAACGATCCCTACATCGGCGGCGCGCACGCGCTCGACCAGATGATCGTCACACCGATCGTCGTCGACGGCGAGCTCGTCGGGTGGGCGGCGGGGCTCACGCACGTCCCGGAGGTCGGGGCGACGGCGCCGGGCGGCTTCGACTCCTATTTCACCAATCGCTTCCACGAGGGCCTCTACCTCCCGTGCGTGAAGATCGGGGAGAACGACGAGCTGCGCCGTGACTTCGAGCTCCTCGTCGAGCGCAGCACGCGCACCCCGGTCTACTGGCTGACCGACAACCGGGCGAAGGTCACCGGCTCGCTGATGATCCGCGAGCACGTAAAGGAGCTGATCGCCGAGTACGGCCTCGAGTACTTCCAGCGCGCCTCGGAGGAGTTCATCGAGGACAGCCTGCGGGCCGCGAAGCGCAAGATCGCCGCGGTCCTGCATCCGGGCGTCTACCGGGAGGTCGCCTGGCGCGGGTCGCCGATCCCCGGCGACGAGCGCCTGCTGCACGCCCCGGTCGAGCTCACCGTGCGCGAGGACGGCTCGATCCACCTGAGCTTCGACGGCCTCTCGTCGGCCGCCTGGCAGCCCTTCCAGGGCAGCCTCTCGTGCCTCGAGGGCCTCGTCATGAACGGCCTCATCCAGCACGTCCTCTACGACAGCCGCACGAACGAGGGCACGCTGCTCGCGGCGACGCTGGACGTCCCCTTCGGGACCTGCTGCAACCCGCCCTCGATCCTCTACCCGACGACGCTCTGGGGGCCGGCGTACGGCGCCGGGCTCGCCGTCGGGCAGGCGCTCTCGCGGGCCTTCTTCGCCCAGGGCTACCGCGAGGAGGTCCACGCTTCGAGCGCCCTCTCGTGCGGCTACACGGCCGGCGGGATCGACCAGTACGGCCGCTCCTTCGGGGCGCACAACATGGAGTTCGGCGCCGCGGGCATGCCGGCGACCGGCGTCGCCGACGGCCTGGACACCTCCGGCGTGGAGTTCAACCCCGAGGGCGACATGGGCGATGCCGAGATCTGGGAGCAGATGCTGCCGAGCGTCTACCTGTCGCGGCGGATGCGGATGGACGGCGGCGGCGCCGGCAAGTTCCGCGGCGGCAACGGCATCCAGTCGCTGTACATGCTCGCCAACACGAGCGACATCGAGGTCGGCTCGTTCGGGTCGGTGCCGATCTACCCGTCGCCGGGCCTGATGGGCGGCCATCCGGCGGCGACGCTCTACATGTGGACCGGCAAGGGCACGAACCTCGCCGAGGTCGCGGCCGCGCGGCGGCCGATTCCCGACGGCGAGGGCGACGATCCCGCCAACCCCGCTTTCGTGGAGCTCGTCGAGGGCGAGTGGACGGTTCACCACGGGGCGAACAAGCGCACCGAGCCGATGAAGGCGTACGACATGTTCACCGCGGTCAGCGGCGACGGCGGCGGCTACGGCGACTCGATCGACCGCGACCCCGAGGCCGTCGCGCGCGACGTGCGCGACGAGCGCACGAGCCGTCGCGCCGCACGCGAGGAGTACTGCGTCGCGCTGACGGAGGCGGGCGATGTCGATCGCGAGGGGACCGAGCGGCTGCGCGCCGAGCGCCGACGGCAGCGGCTGGCCGAGGCGATCCCGGCGGATGAGTACCGCGCCCGCGCGCGCGCTCGCCTCGTCGCGGGCGACGTCTCGACGCCGACGCGGCGGATGTACAACGACCTGCTCGAGAACAGCCCCCGCTTCGCCGCGCACATGCGCGAGTTCTGGGAGCTCGACGACGACTTCCTGATCCCCGACCCCGAGGTGGCCCGATGACCGAGTATCCGGCCGAGCTGATCCACGACCTGCTCGACGGGTCGATCTCGTCCGACGACCTGCAGGCGATCCAGCGGGCGCCGAAGGATGCCGGTCGCCAGGAGATGGTCATCGGGCTCGAGCAGCAGCGCGTCGCATTCGACGACCCGATCCTCGTCTGCCTCCAGGAGGCGCTCTTCATCGTGCGACGGGATGACGGAGAGCGTGTGGTCCGCTGCCGCTGCGGCCACGACTTCGGCGACCACCGGCGCAACTGGAAGCATGCCGCGGCCGTGATCGAGCGCGAAGGCGAGACGCCGTTCTTCCCGGGCCCGCGGGCCGCAGATCCGGACTGGATGGTGTTGCGCGAGTTCTACTGCCCGAGCTGCGCGACGCGCCTCGACGTCGAGGTCGTGCCGATCGGCTACCCGTTCATCATGAACTTCGAGCCGGCGCTGAGCGAGACAGCCGAATGACGCTGGTCGCCGTCACCGCGATCACGCGCACGCTCACGTCGACCCTGCCCGGGCCGAGCCCGCATGCCACCGTTCACCGGCGCTTTGGCGACCTCATCGCGCAGGCGGGCGGAACGCCGGTCTACGCCGACGAGTCGGCAGATCCGGCGGCGCTCGCGGCGCGGATCGATGCGCTGGTGCTCAACGGAGGCGGCGACGTCGATCCGGCGCAGTACGGGGCGGATGCTCACGAGGAGCTCTACTGGGTCGACGGCGAGCGCGACCGCTTCGAGATCGCGCTCGTGAGCGAGGCGATCGCGCGCGACCTCCCGGTGCTCGGCGTCTGCCGGGGGATCCACGTGCTCAACGTCGCCTTGGGCGGGACACTGGTGCAGCACCTCCCGGACGTGAGCGAGCTGACCCACCGCATCGACGATCCGCACGACTGCCCGGCGCACCCCGTTCGACTTCTCGAGGGCTCGGCGATCGCTCGGGCCTATGGCACCACGACGCTCGAGGTCAACAGCGTCCATCACCAGGCCGTCGACCGCCTGGGCCGGGGTCTCGAGCCGGTCGGCTGGTCGCCGGACGGGACGATCGAGGCCATCGAGGACGCCGCCGGGCGCGTGCGCGGGATCCAATGGCATCCCGAGCTCATGGCCCCCGAGTTCGACGAGGCTCAGCTCGGCTCGTTTCGATCGCTCGTGGAAGCGGCGCGCTCGTGATCCGCGAGACGGATTGGGCGTCCCGGCCCGTCGCGATCGTCGTGGCGCCGACCGGCGCGGAGGTGACGCGGGAGGACAACCCCGCCGTCCCCTACACGCCGCGGGAGATCGCGGACGAGGTCATCGCCGCGCACGCCGCCGGGGCGGCGATCGCCCACCTGCACGTGCGCGAGCCGGACGGAGCACCGAGCGCGCGACCGGAGCTGTTCGCCGAGGCGATCGAGCTGATCCGCGGCGGCTGCGACATCATCACGATGGTCAGCACCGGCGGTGCGATCGGGATGTCCGTCGACGAGCGGGCGGCAGGCCTGCGGGCGGCGCCGGAGATGGCCGGCATCGAGACCGGCTCGACCAACTTCGGTGAGGAGCTCTTTCCCACGACGCCCGCAGAGACGCGCGCGATCGCACGTGCGGCGGGTGAGCTCGGGATCGCCCTGGAGGTCGAGGCGTTCGAGCTCAGCCACGTCGAGGCGGCGCTCGCGTTCGCGGTGGACGGCACCCTGCCCGAGCCGCTGCGCTTCAACCTGGTGCTGGGCGTTCCCGGTGCGCTTGCCGCGACGCACCGCAATCTCGCGATGCTGGCGTCCGCGGTGCCGGACGCGTGCACGTGGGGCGTCACCGCGATCGGGCGCCATCAGCGCCGCCTGCTGGCGCTGGGGGCGCTCATGGGGGCGACCTGCCTGCGAACCGGGTTCGAGGACGGCGTGTACGTGGAGCGCGGGCGCTTGGCAGCTTCGAACGCGGAGCTCGTGGCACGCACCGCGGCCGACTGCGCGGTCCTCGGCCGTTCGGTGGCGACGCCGGCCCAGGCGCGCGAGATGCTCAACATATGAGCTAAGCGCACGAACGTCCGTCCGGTGAAATGGGTAGCAGAAACCGGCTTGCATCACCAGTTGTGGCTCGTTAGAGTCTAACGAGCGTTCGTCAGCACGAGGGGAGGTGAGATGATGGCGTCGACGGCAACCCCTGCCGCAACGAGTCCGGACCAGGTGGGTCAACCCCAGCTGAAGCGCAACACGGTCGACTGGCGGCATGTGGCGATCCTGTCGGTCGCGGGCTGCGGGCCCGCGGCGACGATCGCGCTCAACATCCCCTTCATGGGGCAGTTCGCGGGCGCGGCGCTCGTGCTCGCGTTCGTCCTCATCTGGCCGGCGGTCCTGATCCTGGTCAACTCGTTCGCGGAGTTCGCGCGGCGGCTTCACGATCTTCGGCGGCTTCATGTCGGAGTACCTGCAGAGCCAGTTCAGCCTCGACGTGCCGTGGTGGATCTTCACCGTCGGTGGCCTCGGCTACGTCGCGATCCTTGGCTTGCTCGGGATCGTGCAGACGCTCCATGCGACGCTCGCGATGCTGGCCTTCGAGGTCGTGCTGCTCATCGGGCTCGCGATCTGGATGCTGGTCACGGTCGGACCCGGCGAGTGGAGCACGACGCCGTTCCGTCCGAGCGCCATCCAGAGCGGCGGGGCCTCGGCCCTCGGACTGGCGATGACCTTCGCGGTCCTCTCCCACGTGGGCATCGAGGAGGGCGCGACGCTGGGCGAGGAGACGAAGAAGCCGAAGCACAACATCCCGAAGGGCCTCTGGGTGACGGCGATCCTCGTCCCGACGTTCTACGTGTTCGTCTCCTACGCGCTCGTGCAGGGCTATGGCGTCGCCGACATCCAGGGCGCGTTCGCCAAGGACGCGGTGCCGATCCAGACCGTGGCCGAGAAGTACTGGGGCGCTTTCGGCCTCGCGATCATCGTCTTTGCGGCCGGTGTCTCGATCCTCGCCTTCGCGCAGACGTCGTTCAACGCCGGCTGCCGCGTGGTGTACACCCTCGGCCGCGAGCGCGTGCTCAGCGCCTGGCTCGGCGGCGTCTCCCACCGCGGCACGCCGCACAAGGCGATCATCGCGATGGTCGTCGCGTGCCTCGTCATGAGCATCCCGTTCGCGGTCGCCGTCGGCCCGTTCGAAACGTGGGGCTACTACGGCTTCCTGATCGGGATCGCGTTCCTGGTCTCGTACGTAGTGACGAACCTGGCGCTGATCCGCTGGACGCGTGGCAACGGGGAGTTCCGCCTCTTCCGTCACGGCGTGCTCCCGGCGCTCGGAGCGGCGATCCTCTGCTATCCGCTCTACCGCAGCGTCTTCCCGCTCCAGGACGGGATCTACGGAGCGCTCCCGTTCGTCTACCTCGGCTGGATCGCGCTCGGCACGGTGCTGCTCTTCCACGCTCGCAAGCGCCGTCCGGAGATGGTCGAGCGGATCGGCAGCGCGCTCGCCGCCGCCGAGGCGGACGAGGTGGCATCGCACCTGCATGCCGACGAGCACGAGGGTGGTGTCGCCCCCGTCGCTGCTCCGGCGCCCTCGACCCTGACCTGATCGTGTCCCGAGTCGCGCTCGTCACGGGCGCGGGCCGTGGAATCGGCCGCGCCATCGCAGTGCGCCTTGCCGCGGACGGGCTCGCGGTGGCGGTCAACGACGCGGACGAGGTGCTCGCCCTTGCCGTCGCCGCCGCCATCGCGGATGGCGGCGGCAAGGCCGTCGCCGCGCCCGGCGACGTCACGCGCTCGGATCAGGTCGCCGCGATGGTCGCCACCACCTCCGCCGCCTTGGGGCCGCCCGACGTGCTGGTGAACAACGCCGGCGTGATCTCGGTCGCGCCCGTCGTCGAGCTGGAGGAGCGGGAGTGGAACAGGGTGCTCGCCGTCAACCTGACCGGCGCGTTCCTCTGCGCGAAGGCGGTGGTCCCCGGCATGGTCGACCGCGGCTGGGGACGGATCGTCAGCGTCGCATCGGACGCCGCGAAGACCGGCGAGCCCTATCTCGCGCACTATTGCGCGTCGAAGTTCGGACTCGTGGGATTGACCCAGTCGCTCGCGCTCGAGGTCGCCGGTACGGGAGTCACCGTGAACGCCGTGTGCCCGGCGATCACGGCGACCGACATGATGGAGCAGCTCGCCGGCGCCTACGCGCGCCTTCCCGACGTCGGCTCGGAGTCTGCAGCGCGGGCGGCCTTCGTCGCCGAGATCCCGATGGGTCGCGTGGCCAGGCCCGAGGACGTCGCCGAGGTGGCGAGCTTCCTCTGCCGCGATGGCGCGGCATTCGTGAGCGGGCAGGCGATCAACGTCTCCGGCGGACACGAGGTCCATTGACGAGCGCCGTGGGGCTTGCGCCGCCTCAGCGCAGGCGGCGGCGATCGTGAGCGCTCTCGAAGGACGGAGGATCCTGGTCGTCGGCGGCGCCGGCGGGCTCGGCTCCGCGATCGCCGCCCAGACGGCGCAGGCGGGCGCGCAGGTCATCGTCGCCGACCGTGACGCGAAGGCCGCGACGGAAGTCGCGTCGACCCTTGGCGGCAGCATGCTCGCGCTCGATCTCGCCGACCCGGAAGGCGCCGCGGCCTGCGTCGCGGCGCTTCCCCTTCCCGTCCACGGTCTCGTGAACGCCGCAGGCGTGGCCGAGCGCGAGGAGCACGGCCGCACGAGCGCAGCGGAGTGGGAGCGCCTGCTCCGCATCAACCTCGTCGCACCCGTGCTCATCGCGCAGGCGGCGGCGGAGCGGATGGCGTCGGGCGGGTCGATCGTGAACATCACGTCGATCGCGGGGCGAACGGTGCTCGCGACCTCCGGCCGGCCGACTCCGGCATACGCTGCGAGCAAGGCCGCTCTGGAGCACGCGACACGCGCTCTCGCGGTCGCCGTCGCCGAGCGCGGCGTCCGCGTCAACTCCGTCGCCCCGGGGTTCGCGCGTACGGGGCTGACCTCGGCGGCGCTCGACCGCGACGGAGAGTGGATCGCGCGTCATACGCCACTCGGCCGTCTCGTCGAGCCGGGCGAGATAGCGGCCGCCGTCGTCTTCCTGCTCGGTGACGGCGCTCGCTTCACGACCGGCCAGACGCTTGTCGTCGACGGCGGCGTCGCGCTGGGACTCGTTCGCTACGACGCCGAATGAGCCGCGTGCCAAGCCGCGGCCGGCAGACACGGGCGCCGGGGGCGGATCTCGCCCTCGCCGCTCGGTAGCCGCGAGACGCCGCTACCCCACGACGACGGCGCCCGGAGCGAGCGTCTCGCCGGCGCGGTCGCTGACGGTGCCGATTCGCGCGGCGCCGGGGTGGCGCTGCGCGAGGATCGCGGCCGCGTCGTCGGCGCGATCCTCGGGGACGACGGCGACGAAGCCGCAACCCATGTTGAAGACCTCCCACATCTCGGCGGGCGGGATCGCGCCGAGGCGGGCGAGCAGCGCGAAGACCCCGGGCGCCGGCAGCGGCCGCTCGACGCGGAAGCCGCATCGCCCGGGCGCCAGCCGCACGAGATTGCGCAGGCCCCCGCCGGTGATGTGCGCCAGGCCGTGGACCGGGACGTCGCTGCGCAGCAGGTCGAGCGCGGCGCGCACGTAGATCACGGTCGGCTCGAGCAGCGCGTCCGCGACCGTCGCGCCGCTCAGCTCGTCGGGGCGCGCGTCGAGCCCCGGGCCATCGTCGACGAGCACTCGGCGGGCGAGCGTGTAGCCGTTGGAGTGCAGGCCGCTCGACGGCACGCCGACGAGCGCGTCCCCGGGCGCGATCCGCGCGCCGAGGACGAGCGGCAGCGTCGACAGCGCGACGGTCCCGATCGCCGTGCCGCAGAGATCGAAGCCGCCCGGCGAGGGATGGCCGCGAATCAGCTCCGGGAGGACCGCGAGCTCCCCGCCCGGGATCTCGATCCCCGCGTCGCTCGCTCCGTCGCGCAAGCCGCGGGCGATCGCCGCGAGCGCTCGCGGGTCGGCGCGCTCGACGGCGAGGTAGTCGACCATCGCGATCGGCTCGGCGCCGACGCACACGAGGTCGTTGACGTTCATCGCGACGCAGTCGATGCCGACCGTCTCGAGCCGGCCGGTCTGCTCGGCGACGACGATCTTCGATCCGACGCCGTCGGTCGCGATCGCGATCCCCAGGTCGTCGGCGACCCTCAGCACGCTCGCGTAGTGGCCCGAGGGGACGACCGAGCGCGACGGGCCGCCGCTGTCGATCCCCGCCAGCACGCCGACCAGCGCGCGTACCGCGTCATCCGCCTCGCGCGTGTCGACCCCGGCCTCGGCGTAGGCGTCGCTCATCGCGCCCGATGCTCGCAGACTGCGCGCGACGGCGCGGCTCCGGCATGCTCGGCGCGGAGTCGGGCTCGGTCCTGATCAGCTCACGCGGCGTGAGCGCGAGGCTTCCGCCCGGCGCGTCGGCGCTCGCGGAGCGGACGTCTGCTCGGTCCGCGGGCCTGCGGCCGGCGTCAGGATAGAACCCCTCGGCGATCGTGGCATCTCGTGATCGTCGGGGCGCCTTCTTCGTGAGCGTCGCCCGCCTGTCGGCTACGTGGGTAGTGGTGCCAACAGATCGTTAGGGTCTGGGCGTAGCCTGCGATCTGCCGCTGCGAGGATGGGGGCGGCAGTCTGGACGAGGCCGCACGCACCCCTATTTACAGCGGATAACGCCTCCGTTACTTGGTCGGGGCAAACGTCGGCGGCGCGATGGTGGGGTTGGCCGCGAATGGGCTGGGCGCTGCTCAGGTCTTGACGTCGGGTCTAACGGACGTTAGGGTCCTGGCCGATCGGAGCGCACGGGGCTGCCCCTCCGAGGGGCGGCACGTTCTCTTCGTCGCTGGCCACGTAATTTTCCGGGAGGAGTGGGAGCATGAGGACAGGCAAGCGCCGCGTCGGGATGGTGCTCGTCGCTGCGGTGCTGGGTGTTGGAGTCGGCGCCTGCGGGTCAGACTCGAAATCCGGCTCGAGCTCGGCCGGGGGCGGCAACGGGACAGGCGGCGACGCTGCGGCGTCGGTCGCGCAGTTCGAAGCCGCCGCCAAGAAGGCGATGGAGCCGACGGCCGAGTGGATCGGGCCGACGGAAGGCCCGAAGGCCGTCGGCGGCAAGCGAATCATGTTCCTGTCGTGCAGCTTCGCGGCTGACGGGTGCAAGCGGCCGGCCGATGCCGCCAAGGCGGCCGGCAAGGCGCTCGGCTGGGACGTCAACGTCGTCGATGGCAAGTTCGACCAGCGCGTCTGGAACCAGGCGATCCAGCAGGCCGTCGACCAGAAGGTCGACGGGATCATCCTCGACGCGATCGCGGTCGAGGCGGTGTCCGGGGCGGTCGAAAGGGCGCGGAAGGCCGGGATCCCCGTGGGGAGCTTCGACGGCTTCAACGAGCAATCCGATACGGGGGTCGTCTATGACATCCGCTCCGACTATCGGGCGCAGGGCCGGTCCCTCGCCAACTACGCGGCATGGAAGGGCGGCGGCAAGGCCACGGCCTACCTGCTGAACGCTCCGGAGTTCAAGGTCTGCGTCGAGCAGATCGTCGGCGCGCAGGAGGCGTTCGAGGAATGCCCGACGTGCGAGATCGTCAAGAAGGACGACTTCACGGGGGCCGAGGGCCCGACCCGCGTTCCGCAGCTCATCAGCTCGGCGCTCGCGCAGCACCCGAACATCACCACGATCATCGCGCCGTACGACGCCGCGCTGCTGAACGCCGTGCCGAACCTCCCGGAGAGCGAGAAGGTCACCGTGGGCGCCTACAACGGCATCAAGGCGTGGCTGCAGCTCATTCGCGACGGCAAGGTCGCCGCGACGTCGGCTGAGGCCAAGGAGTGGGGCACCTACGCCGCATTCGACAACCTCAACCGGGTCTTCGCCGGCCAGGAGCCGATCGAGCAGAAGCTGCCGATCCGGCTCATCACGAAGGAGAACATCGACGAGATCCCGGAGGGCCAGGCATGGACGGGGGACGTCGACTACGCGTCGCACTTCGCTGAGATCTGGAGCGACAGCGCCGCGTGATGATGGATGCCCGCCACGTAGTCGAAGTTCGCGGGCTCACGAAGCGGTTTGGGGCGAACGTGGCGCTCGCCGGGGTGGATCTGACGATCCACCCCGGCAGCGTCCACGCTCTGATCGGCATGAACGGGTCCGGCAAGTCGACGCTCGTCAAGGTGCTGGCCGGCTACCACCGGCCCGACGAGGGGACGATCACGGTCTCGAGCGCACGCGCCGACGGGCACGAGGACGCGGACATCGCGTTCGTGCACCAGGATCTGGCGCTCATCCCGGAGTTCTCCGTGCTCGAGAACCTCACCCTCGGGCGGCGCGTCGCGACCCGCCGCGGCACGATCGACTGGCGTGCCGAGCGGGTGCGAGCCGTCGAGGTGCTCACGCCCTTCGGCCTCGATGGCGGCGTCGACCTCCCCGTCGCGGAGCTCACGCGGGCGCAGGCGACGATCGTCGCGATCGCACGCGCGCTGGAGCGGCGGGATCGTTGCTCGGCGCTCGTCCTCGATGAGCCGACGTCGACGCTCTCGGCGTCGGAGACCCGCCATTTGCTCGAGGTCGTCCGGTCGCTCGCCGCCGACGGCCTGGGGATCCTCTTCGTCTCGCACCGCCTGCGCGAGGTGCTCGCCGTCTCCGACCAGGTGACGATCCTGCGCAACGGCAGGGTGATCAGCAGCGGCTCGGCGGACGGCCTGACGATCGCCGACCTGGTCACGGGCATGGTGGGCGACGTCGACGGCCCGCTGGATCGCGTCTGCGCGCTCGAGGGCCAGGACTCGGTGGGCGCGGAGCAGGTGGCCGACGAGCCGTCCGACGTGGTGCTCGTCGCGGACGGCGCCTGCGGCGAGGTCGTCCGTGACGTGGATCTCGGCGTCGGCCGTGGCGAGGTGCTCGGCGTCGTGGGACTCACCGGCAGCGGCGTTGAGGAGCTCGGTCGCCTGCTCAGCGGACGGCAGCCGCCGGCCGCCGGGGTCGTGCGACTGCACGGAAAGTCGCTGAGGGCCGCGGACGTCACACGCGTCGGGTTCGTCCCGGCCGACCGTCCCGGCGAAGCCGTGCTCTCCGGGCTGACGGCGAGGGAGAACGCGACGATCACCCATCCCGGCTCGTACGTTCGGCGCGGGGCGCTCAGCCGGTCGCTCGAGCACCGCCTGGTCGGCGAGTGGTTCGACCGGCTCGCGGTCCAGCCGCCGGACACCGAAGCGGAGATGGCGAGCCTCAGCGGCGGCAACCAGCAAAAGGTCATCTTCGCGCGCTGGCTGGCCGTCTCCCCCGACGTGCTGGTCGCCGAGGAGCCCACGCAGGGCGTCGACGTCTACGCTAAGTCGCAGATCCTCGAGCGCATCGAGTCCCACGCCGCCGATGGCCTGAGCGTCGTGCTCCTCAGCGGCGAGCCGGACGAGATCACGTCGATCTGCGACCGCGTCGTCGTCCTGCGCGACGGCCGGATCGTCGCGCGCTTCAAGGGACGCACCGGAACCCAGGCGATCATCGCCGCGATGCAGTAGGAGCGCAGGTGAACGCGAACATCGACACCGTGAACGCCCGCCCGGCGACGGCCGACCCCCCGCCGCCCCCGACTCGCCGGCAGACCGGGGCCACGCGCCGACCGCTGGCGCGCTTCGCCGTGCTCGGGCTCCTCGCCGCCTTCATCGCGGTCTTCAGCCTGCTGCGCCCGGACAGCTTCGCGACCACCGACAACTTCAAGACGATCCTCGTCGAGAACGCCGTCCTGACGATCCTCGCGCTCGCGGTCATGGTCCCGCTGATCGCCAACGACTTCGACCTGTCGGTGGCGGCCGTGCTCGGGCTCGGGGCGATGCTCACCGCCGGCCTGGCGGGGAAGTCCGGGATCCCGGTGCCGCTCGTCATCGTCCTCGTGCTGGCGATCGGCGCGGCCATCGGCGCGATCCACGCCCTCCTCATCGTGCGCTTCGACCTCCCGTCGTTCGTCGTGACCCTCGGGACCAACTCGGTCGTCGGCGGCATGATCATCCTCTACTCGGGAGGCAACACGATCTTCGAGGGCATCCCGAGGTCGCTGACCGACCTGGGGACGTCGGACGTCGCCGGCATCGGCCTACCCGTCATCTACATGGCGGTGATCGCGCTGGTCCTCTGGTTCGTGCTCGATCGGCGCCCAGCGGGCCGACTGCTCTACGCGGTCGGCGCCGGGGAGTCGGCGGCCCGCCTCGCCGGGGTCCCGACGCGCCGCGTGCGCGCGATCGCGCTGATCACCGCGGGGACGCTTGCCGCCTTCGCCGGCATCGTCCTCACGGCCCGCATAGGATCGGCCAACCCGACCGCGAACGCGAGCTTCTTCCTACCGGCGTTCGCGGGGGCGTTCCTCAGCCTCGCCGCCTTCCAGCTCGGCCGGTTCAACGCGCTGGGCGTCGTCGTCTCGGTCTACCTGCTGGCCGTGGGCGTTTCCGGGCTGCAGATCCTCGGCGTACCGTCGTGGGTCGAGCCGGTGTTCAACGGCACCGCTCTGGTGCTGGCGATCGCGCTCTCCCGGCTTACGCCCGGGTCCTCGCGGCGAGTGGGGAGGCTGTGAAGATGGCGCTCGACGGCAAGGTGGCGGTGGTCACCGGCGCGAATTCCGGCATCGGCGAGGCGATCGCGACCGAGCTCGCCGCCTCCGGCGCGCGCCTGCTGCTCGTCGCCCGTGACGAGCAGCGACTCGATGCCGTGCGGCAGGCTGCGCTCGCCGCCGGCGCGGGGGCATGCGAGGCCCTGGCGGTCGACGTTGCCGCGCCGGGCGCCAGCGCGGAGATCGTCCGGGCCGCCCTCCGGCTCGGCGAGGGCATCGACGTGCTCGTGCCCTGCGCCGGCATCTTCAATCCGGAGTCGATCTGGGAGACGAGCATCGACAACTTCGATGCGGTCCTGGGTATCAACGTACGCGCGCCGTACGAGCTGATCCTGCACGCGCGGCCGCACCTGCGTCGCGAGGCGTCGATCGTGCTGATCTCCTCGATCCTCGGCAGCGTCGGGTTCCCCAGCGCCTCGGCGTACAGCGCGTCGAAGGGGGCGATCGAGATGCTGGTCCGGTGCCTGGCCCGCGAGCTGGCCGAGCGAGAGATCCGGATCAACGCGATCGCGCCGGGGATCATCAAGACCGCGATCAACCGGGACGCCATCGACGGCGATCCGAAGTACGCGGCCTGGCTTCTCGAGCGCATTCCGCTCGGGCACATCGGCGCTCCGGAGCAGGTCGCACCGACCGTCACCTTTCTGGCCTCGCGGGCCGCGTCATACATAACCGGGGCGGTCATCGCCGTCGACGGCGGCTGGGTCGCTGAGTAGCGGTCCGCAGGAAAACTCGAACACAGGGGTAGCAATGTCCTTTCGCATCACAGTCGACACGGGAGGCACGTTCACCGACGTGGTCGTCTCAGACGAGCAGGGGCGCTTGACCATCGGGAAGTCCCCGACGACCGAGCGCGCCTTCGCGGGCGTGCGGGGTGGGCTCGAGGTCGCGGCCGCGTCGCTGGGGCTCGGCGTCGAGGAGCTGCTCAGCTCTACCTCGCTCTTCATCTACTCCACGACACGCTCCACCAACGCGATCCTCGAGCGCCACGTCGCCCGGACCGCGCTGCTGACCACCAAGGGGTTCGCCGATGTCCTGACGCTTCGCGAGGGTGGCAAGGCCAACGGCTTCGACCTCGCCGCGCCGTTCCCGGAGCCCTACGTGCCGCGCCGGCTGACCTTCGAGATCGACGAGCGCATCAGCTCGGAGGGGGAGGTCGTCGAGCGGCTCGATGAAGAAGGCGCTCGCGAGGTCATCGGCGCGCTGGGTGAGCGCGGCGTCGAGGCGGTCGGCGTCTGCCTGCTGTGGTCGGTGGCCAACGGTGCCCATGAGCGCCGAGTCGGGGAGCTGCTCGACGAGCTGCTGCCGGGGGTGCCGTACACCCTGTCGCACGAGCTCAACCCGATCGTGCGTGAGTTCCGCCGCGCGTCCGCCGCGGCGATCGACGCCTCCCTCAAGCCCCTGATGGGCACCCACCTGCGTGAGGTGGGCGAGGATCTCCGCAACAGCGGGTTGACGGGCGAGCTCATGGTCGCCACGTCCTACGGCGGCGTCATGCATATCGAAGACGTCGCGGCGCGCCCGATCGAAACGGTCCGCTCCGGCCCGTCGATGGCCCCGGTGGCGGCGAAGACGTATGCGGCAGCCGAGCGCCGACCGGAGCGCGACGTGATCGTGTGCGACATGGGCGGCACGAGCTTCGACGTCTCGCTGATTCGCGACGGCGAGGTCACCTACACCCGCGAGACGTGGCTCGGCCCCCGCTTCACCGGGCTGCTGACAGGCGTCTCCTCGGTGGACATCCGCTCGGTCGGGGCGGGCGGCGGCTCGATCGCCTGGGTCGACGACGGCGGCCTCCTGCGGGTCGGTCCGCACAGCGCGGGCGCCCGGCCCGGGCCGGCCTGCTACGGGCGTGGGGGCGACGCACCGACCGTCACCGACGCGGCGGTGGCACTTGGCTATATCGACCCCGCCGGCTTTCTCGGCGGCCGGATGTGGCTCGACGTCGAGGCCTCACGCCGAGTGACCGGGCGCCTCGCCGAGCGGCTCGGGATCGGCCTCGAGGCGGCGGCCGACGCGATCCTGTCCGTGGCCAACGAGCACATGGTGGTCGCCGTCCAGGACATCACGGTGAACGAGGGCGTCGACCCGCGGGAGGCGCTGATCGTCGCCGGTGGCGGGGCGGCGGGCCTGACCATCGTGCCGTTCCTCCGCGAGCTGGGTTGCGCCGGTGCGATCCTGCCGCGGACGGCCGGCGCGCTCAGCGCGACCGGCGCGCAGTTCTCCGACATCGTGGCGGAGTTCAGCCGCAGCGAGTTCATCGAAACCGCGAGCTTCGACGCCGGCAAGGTCAACGGGGTCCTTGCCGAGCTGGACGCGTCGATCGAGGAGTTCGCCGGCGTTCTGCGCGAGCGCGCGGTCGGCGACATCTCGGTCGACTACTTCGTCGACGCGCGCTACGCCTACCAGAACTGGGAGCTCGAGGTCCCCTGTCCCAGCTCGCGCTTTGCCGGCGACGAGGACCTGGAGCGGCTCAGCAACGCGTTCGACCAGGCTCATGAGCGGGTCTTCGCCGTCGCCGAGCCGGGTGCGCCGATCGAGTGCCTGACCTGGAGGGCGCGGGTGCGATCGCCGGTCGGCCGGGCGGTCGTCGACGCGCTGGGCTCCGAGGCGCGGCTCGACGACCCCTCCGACCCGGCGCAGACGCGGAAGGCATCGTTCGACGGCGTCTGGCAGGCGACGGCGATCCACCACGGCAGCGGGCTGTCGCCGGGCACCGTGGTCCAGGGCCCCGCCATCATCGAGGAGCCGACGAGCACCCTCGTGGTCCCGCCGGGCGCAACCGTGCACGTCACCGATCTCGGCAACTACTACCTGGAGCTCGACGCATGACCTCGCCTGCCGCGACCCCGCAGGACCGGGAGACCACGACGCTGGATCCGGCGCTCACGGCGGTCATCGCCAACCGGCTGGACGGCATCGTGCGCGAGATGACCTCGACGCTGATGCGCGCCGGACGCTCGGCGGTGATCAGCGTGGCGCGCGACTTCTCCTGCAGCATCGTTACCGCCGACGACCAGCTGCTCGCGTCCGCCGAGGGCCTTCCGGTCCACATCTTCGGCACCCACCTCCAGACCGCCGAGATGCGCCGCGTGCATCCGGACTTTCGCGAGGGGGACGCGTTCCTCGACAACGACCCCTACGTCGGAAACACCCACCACGCCGACCACACGATCCTGGTGCCGGTGTTCGTCGACGGCGAGCATCTGTTCACCGCCGCGGCGAAGTCCCATCAGGCCGACCTGGGCAACAGCGAGCCCACGCAGTTCATGGCGTTCGCCAAGGACATCTACCAGGAGGGAGCGCTGAGCTTCCCCTGCGTTCAGGTCCAGCGCGACTACCGCAACATCGACGACGTCATCCGCATGTGCCGCCGCCGCATCCGGGTTCCTGATCAGTGGTATGGCGATTTCCTCGCAACGCTGGGAGCGGCCCGCACCGCCGAGCGTCGCCTGAAGGAGCTCGTCGACAAGTACGGCGTCGAGCTCATCCGGGAGTTCATCAGCGAGTGGTTCGACTACTCCGAGCGGCGTATCGACCATGCCCTGCGCCAGTTGCCGAGCGGGACGTACGAGCGGACCGGCGTTCACGACAGCTTCGGGCCTGCCCCGCGCATCCCGATCAAGGCCAGGATCACGGTCGACGCCGAGAACGGGCGTGTCGAGGTCGATCTCAGGGACAATCCCGACTGCCTCGAGGCGGGACTGAACCTGTCGCGGGCGACCGCGATCAACAGCGCCATCACCGGCGTCTTCTACAACCTCGATCCGGACATCCCGCACAACGCCGGCTCCTTCCGGCGGATCACGGTGCATCTGCGCGACAACTGCGTTGTGGGCATCCCGCGGCACCCGACGTGCTGCTCGGTCGCCACGACGAACGTCGCCGACCGGCTCGTGAACCTCGTCGCGGCCGCGTTCGAGGGCGCCGGACCGCAGGCCGGTGTCGCCGAGGGCGGCACGGGGCTCGGCCTGTCGTTCAGCGTCATCTCCGGCCGCGACTGGCGCACCGGCTCGCCCTACATCAACCAGATACTCCTGGGCAACAACGGCGGGCCCGCGACGAATGCGTCCGACGGGTGGCTGACGTGGACGATTCCCGTCACGGCCGGGCTCCTGTACCGCGACTCGGTGGAGATCGACGAGCAGAAGTATCCGTTGCATGTCGAGTCGCTGCGCCTCATGCCCGACTCGGGGGGTCCCGGCCGGCAGCGGGGCGGGCTGGCCGCCGAGGTGGTCATCGGCACGCGAGGCGGGGAGATGCGCGTCATATGGGCCGGTGACGGCCACGAGACGCCGGCCGCCGGTGTGCACGGCGGCGGCTCCGGCTCGCTCCAGCGCTCCGAGCGCATCGCCGAGGACGGCTCGCGCTCGCCGCTGCCGGGCCTCGGGGCCGTCGACATCGTGCCGGGCGAGCTTGTCGCCGGCATCGGCTGCGGCGGCGGCGGCTTCGGCGACCCGCTCGAGCGCGACCCGGACGCGGCCCTGCTCGACGTGCTCGAAGGATGGGTCTCGATCGAGCGGGCCCGGGACGTGTACGGGGTCGTGTTCACCGGGCACCGCGACGACGAGAGCCTCGCCGTCGACGGGGCCCGGACCGAGGAGCAGCGGCAGGTCCTCGCCGCTGAGCGCAGCTCGTCGCGAGCCTGACCGCGACCGTCTGCCGTCGCCCCTGGGGCGCCCCGCTCAGAGCTGGGTGCTTCCAGGGCGCCTTGACATGATCCTAACGATTGTTAGGCTCATGGTATGGAGTCGGAGTCATAGTGTCGGATTCGGCCCGGGTCCAAGGCCGCTCTATGGTCGGCGCCGGCGAGGAGTGGAACTCCGAGCTCTACCGGATCGCCACCGCGCAGTTCGACAGGGCGGCGGCGGTGCTCGAGTTGGACGAGGAGGCACGAGCGCGCCTGCGCGAGCCGCGACGAGCCCTGACCGTCAACTTCCCCGTGCGGCTGGACGGCGGCTCGGTGGTCAACGTCACCGGCTACCGCGTCCAACACACGCTGACGATGGGGCCGACCAAGGGCGGGATCCGGTTCGCGCCCGATGTCTCGATGGGTGAGTGCGCGGCCCTCGCAGCCTGGATGACCTGGAAGTGCGCGCTCCTCGAACTGCCGTACGGCGGGGCGAAGGGCGGCGTCCGTTGCGACCCGACCGCCCTTTCGGACGAGGAGCTGGAGCGCATCACCAGGCGCTACGCGAGCGAGCTGATCCCGATCATCGGTCCCGATCGGGACATCCCGGCGCCTGACATGGGCACCGGCGAGCGGGAGATGGCGTGGTTCTACGACACCTACTCCCAGCTCAAGGGCTACGCGGTGCCGGAGATCGTGACCGGCAAGCCGGCGGTGCTCGGGGGCACCGCTGCGCGCCCGTCGGCGACGGGCCTGGGCGTCGTCCAGATCGCCGAGGCGGCATGCGAGCATCTGGGCCGGCGCCTGTCCGACAAGCGGGTGATCGTCCAGGGCTTCGGCAACGTGGGGGCGGTGGTCGCCGAGGAGCTCTCCGTCCGCGGCGCGACGATCCTGGCCGTCTCCGATCACACGGGCGGCATCCACGACGAGCGCGGGCTCGACATACCGGCCGTCGCAGCCTGGGTGGCCGAGCACGGCACGCTCACCGGCTGTCCGCTGGGCGCGCCCGTCGGTCGCGCCGAGGTGCTCGAGCTGGCTTGCGACATCCTCATCCCGGCGGCGCTCGAGCGGCAGATCACCGAGCGGAACGCGTCGCGACTGCGCTGTGAGATGGTGCTCGAGGCAGCGAACGGCCCGACCACGCCCGGAGCGGAGGCCGTCCTCGCCGCGCGCGGGATCACGCTCGTCCCCGACATCCTCGCCAACGCCGGCGGGGTGACCGTCAGCTACTTCGAATGGGTGCAGGACCAGCAGAAACTCGTCTGGGAGACGGTCGCGATCCAGGACCGCATGCGTCGCCTGCTGCGCTCGGCGCTCGACCGGGTGGTCGAGACGGCGGAGCGCCGCGGCGTCGACTGGCGCACCGCGGCGCTGGTCACCGCGGTCGAGCGCGTCTCGACAGCGGCGCTCGCCCGCGCGATCTATCCCTGACGAGCGACGCGCGTCCGGCCCCGGCCCGGACGCGGCGACGAGACGGGTGCCGGCGCCGGCACCGGCGCCGTGGCGATCGCGTGTGCAAACTCGATCGCGAAGGCCGCGACCTCCTCGTCATCGCCGTCGATCGCACGGCCCCAGACCGGTGCGCGGTTGCAGAGCGCAATGATGGCCGCTGCCCGCGCGCCTGCGGCCGGCCCGGGAAAGGCCGCCTCGACCAGCGCGGCGACTACCCGGTAGTAGAGCGTGCGCTTGCGTTCGAGGTCCTCGCGAACCTGCGGTGAGAGGATCTCCGACGCCCGTTGGTCGTCGGCGAGGATGTCCCATGCGCCGGCGATGTCGGCATGTCCGAGCTGCCACGTGAGGTGGTGCTCGACGATCCGTCGCAGTTGGTCCTCAGGTGCGGCGTCGATGTCGAGGCCCTCGAGAAGGTGGTCGTGAAACTGGTCGAGTACCTCCAGCAGCGACGCGTGGAGCAGGTCCTCCTTGCAGCTGAAGTACTCGTAGATGCTCGCGGCCTTTATGCCGCCGGCGCTTGCGATGTCGCGCATCGACGTTCCGCCGTACCCGCGAACCGCGAAGAGCCGGATCGCGTCGTTGAGGATTCGCGTCTGCGTCTGGTTGCCGGTTGCGCGCGTGTTCTGGCGCGTCGCCATGACGAGCCGAAGGAGCGCCTCGTGCGCCCGCCGCTCGGCTCCCACGCGGGGGCTCCCGGCGGGTTCGTCTGGGGGTTCGGTGATCGGCGTCTTTGCCACGTCTCCGATGATACGGCGCGGGCTCCCCGGAGATCACCTCGGCGTGCTCGGCGCCGAACGACGTGATGGCTTCGCACGCGACGCACCCGCCCGTCTCCGATGGCTGTGCCGAGACCGGGCTTATGCCGGAAATAGGGGAGAAAGCCCGCCACCCCGGGCGACTCGACCCATCGCTCGGCGAGACGTTCCGCGGGAAAGTTTGACTCTCGCCCCGAACGGACGTTAGGATCCCTGCGGACTCGCCCCGATGGGGTCCGGGACGCCCGGTTGCAGCGCGTCCCGGCCTCGATCGTGCGATGGGGCGGGCTGCTGATCTTCCAACGAAGGCAGGACCCATGTCACCGACTGCTCAAGCGCGTCCGGACGAGCGACCCGGCCAACTCGACGGGCGGATGCTCCTCCGCGCGCACGCGGACATGTACGCGATTCGCCGTTTCGAGGAGCACATCATGCGGCTCTTCCTCCGTGGGGAGATCGCGGGCACGACGCATCTCTGCAACGGCCAAGAGGCCGTCTGCGTCGGCCTCGGCTACGCGCTCGACGAGGACGACGTCGTGGCCGGCACCTACCGCGGCCATGGCCACATCCTGGCGCGCGGCTCGGAGGAGCTCCGCCTCGCTGCTGAGCTGCTGGGCCGCGTCGACGGACTCTGCGGCGGGAGGGCGGGGTCGCTGAATGTGTTCGACCCGACGCGCAACTACATCGGATCCTTCGCGATCATCGGCGGCAGCATCGGGGCCGCGACCGGCGCGGCACTCGCGCTGAAGGGCACCGGCCGTGTCGCCGTCGCGGACTTCGGCGACGGCACGACGAACCAGGGGTACTTCTTCGAGTGCCTGAACTTCGCGAAGGTCTACGACCTGCCGCTGGTCTTCTCGCTCGAGAACAACGGCTACATGGAATACACGCCGATCGGGAACGTGACCGCCCGTCCCGACGACCTCGCGGGTCGTGCGGAGGCCTTCGGCATCGAGACCGAGCGCGTTGACGGCATGGACGTCCGGGCGGTCTACGAGGCCTCGCTGCGGGCGGTCGAGCGGGCCCGTGCCGGCGAGGGGCCGCAGTTCCTCGAGTACCGGACCTACCGTTTCGTCGGCCACTCCCGGAGCGACCCGGGGGACTACCGCCCCGAGGGCGAGCTGGAGCGCTGGCAGGAGCGCGACCCGTTGACCCTCTCGCGGCGAGCGCTCACGGACGAGCTCGGGACACCCGACGAGGACATCGCGGCCCGCGAGCAGGAGGTCGACGAGCGCCTGGAACGCGCGATCGACGCAGCCCTTGCCAGCCCGTTCCCGACACCCGAGGAGCTTGAGGTCCTCTCATGATCGAGTTCCGCCACGCCATCATCGAAGCGCTGGCCGACGAGCTGGCCGCCGATCCGTCCGTCTTCCTGCTCGGGGAGGACGTCGCCGCCGCCGGCGGCGTCTTCAAGACGACCGAGGGCCTGCTGGAGCGCTTCGGGCCCGACCGTGTGATCGACACCCCGATCAGCGAGCTGGCCATGACCGGGGCGGCGTTCGGCAGCGCCCTCATGGGCCGCAGGCCCGTCCTGGAGATCATGTTCGGTGACTTCATGGCGCTCTCCATGGACTCACTGATCAACCAGTCTGCGAAATGGCGGTTCCTGTCCAATGACCAGGTGACCGTGCCGTTGACCGTAAGGACGGCGGTCGGCGCGGGCGGCCGCTTCGGGGCGATCCACTCGCAGAACCCGGGCACGTGGCTACATAACGTCGCGGGTATCAGCATCGTCGCGCCGTCGACTCCTGGCGATGCCTACGGCCTGCTGCGCAGCGCCGTCCAGGCCGACCACCCCGTCCTCTTCCTCGAGCACAAGCGGCTCTTCTCCATGAAGGGCGAGCTCGACCGCGGCCTGGTGGAGCTTGGGACGGCCGCAGTGGTCCGCGAGGGCGCAGACCTGACGATGGTGTCGATGATGAAGGGCGTCCACGACGCGCTGCAGGCCGCCGACGTGCTCGCCGCCGAAGGCACGGACGTCGAGGTCATCGACCTTCGGTCGCTGCGTCCGCTCGACCTCGAGACGGTCGTGCGCTCCGTCGAGAAGACGGGCCGGATCGTCTGCGTCGAGGAAGGGCCGGTCACCGGCGGCTGGGCCGCCGGTCTGGTGGGGCAGCTCGCCGCGCAGGCGCTCGACCTGCTGGAGGACGCGACGATCGTCTCGGCGCCGGACCTGCCGGTGCCGTTCAGCCCGACGCTGGAGGATGCGTGGCTCCCGGGCGTGGAGCGGATCGTCGCGCATGTCCGGGCGCGGCTGGCCGGCGTCTAGCTCATGCCCGAGATCACCATGCCGCGGCTCTCCGACACGATGGAGGAGGGCACGCTCATCGAGTGGCTGGTCGCGGACGGTGCGACGGTCGCGCTGGGCGAGGTCATCGCCCAGATCGAGTCCGACAAGGCGAACATGCCCCTGGAGGCATGGGCGGAGGGCACGATCAGGCTGCTCGCCGATCCCGGGATGACGCTGCCCGTCGGCGCGCGGCTCGCGTGGATCGGCGATGACGGGCCGCCCGTCGCGCCGGTTGGGCCTGACTCGAGCCGTGGGGAGCGGCAAGCCGAGCCATCCGTGCCCGCACCGGCCGGAGCCGCGGACGCCTCGGCAGCCGGCAGGCCGCGCGCGAAGGCCTCGCCGCTGGCGCGCCGGCTGGCCGCCGAGCACGGAATCGACCTCTCGACCCTTGCGGGCACGGGGCCCGGCCGGCGGATCACCAGGGAGGATGTCGAGCGGTCTGTCGCCGAGCGCGCAGCGCCGTCGATCCCGGATGCCGGCACGCGGGTCGACCGCGATGGCTCCGGCCCGGAGCCGGCGGCCGCCGCAGGTGGATCGAGCGTCGTGGCGCTCGGCCGCGTCCAGCAGACGATCGCGCGCCGCATGGCCGAGTCGCGGGCGACGGTGCCCGACTTCGAAGTCGAGATCGACGTCGAGCTCGATGCGGCCGCCGCGCTGCGCGAGTCCATCGCCGCGATCGACGGCGCGGTGAAGCCCTCGGTCAACGACATGATCGTGAGGGCGTGCGCGCTCGCCCTGAGGCGGTACCCCCGCCTCAACGGCTCCTATCGCGACGAGGCCCTCGTGCTCCACGACGACGTCAACGTCGGGGTCGCGGTGGCGGTGCCCGATGCGCTCCTGGTGCCGGTGGTGACGCATGCGGACCGGCGGTCGCTGGCCGAGATCACCACCGAGACGCGCCGCCTATCGGACCGCGCCCGCCGCGGTGAGCTCACCGCCGCCGAGCTGTCGGGCGGCACCTTCACGGTCTCGAACCTCGGGATGTTCGGGGTCTTCGCCGTCACGTCGATCATCAACCGCCCGCAGGCGGCGATCCTCGGGGTCGGGGCGATTCGCGACGAAGTGCGACGCCGAGATGGAGAGCTCGTCGACGTCTCGCTCTGCCGGTTGCGCCTGGCGTGCGACCACCGTGTCGTCTACGGCGCAGAGGCCGCCGAGTTCCTGTCGTACGTCGCGAGCCTCCTCGAGCGACCGCCGGCGCTCCTGGTGTAGCCCCGGTGACTCGGTCCTTCTCAACCCATCGGGCCATCGATCCGTGACACCGGCCCGTCGCCACATCCGCCGTGCCGCCTCCGCGACGCCTCGCCGTGGAGGGGCACCGTCTCCCCATCTCGATCCGGCCGCCGCGGCGTCGGAAGCAAGGGCAGGTCGCCACTCCATATGAGCACGTCAGTCGAACCCACCGCAGGTGACGTCAACCCTCTCCTCGGACTTGGTGGCGGCACGCCGCTCGAGGCCGTCAGCCATGTGCCGGGGTCGACGGCGTACATGGACCGAGCAAGGCGGGTGATCCCTCGCGGGCTCGCCTCGCGTGGACGGCTGCGGGCGGTGCCGGTCGCGTTCGAGTCCGGTCGCGACGCGTATCTGTTCGACGTCGACGGCAATCGCTACGTCGATTGCGTGATGGCCCTTGGGCCGCTGCTCCTGGGGCACTCGCCGCAGGAGGTGATCGAGGCCGTCACCGCCCAGCTGAGCCGGGGACTCCAGTTCGGCGGTCAGCACGAGGGTGAAGCGGAGCTGGCCGAGCGAGTCGTGCGGACGGTCCCGTGTGCCGAGAAGGTGGTGTTCTCCAACACTGGCTCCGAGGCCGTGCAGGCCGCGGTGCGGATCGCGCGCGCGACGACGAAGCGGCGGCTGATCGTCAAGTTCGACGGTCACTACCACGGCTGGATCGATCCGCTGTTCGTCAACAGCCCCGGCGTGCCGGCCGCGGCACAGGCTCCCGTGCCGTTGGAGGTGACGCACAACGTCCCCGGCCAGCCTGCCCCGGAGGACGTCGTCGTATGCCCGTGGAACGACCTCGAGGCGATCGACGAGCTGCTCGCCCGGATCGGTGAGCAGGTCGCTGCCGTGATCATGGAGCCGATCCCATTCAACCTCGGCACCTTCCTGCCGCAGGACGGCTATCTCGAGGGAGTGCGTCGGCTGTGCCGCCGGCACGGTGCCCTGCTGATCTTCGACGAGGTCGTCTCCGGCTTTCGCGTCGCGTTGGGCGGCGCACAGGAGCTGCTGGGCGTCACACCGGATCTGGCCATCTACGCGAAGGGCGTCGCGGCCGGTCTGCCGCTGGCGCTGGTCGTCGGGACCGACGAAGCCATGGCGTCGGCAGTCGACGGACCGGTGGTGCATGGCGGTACCTACAACGCCACGCCCATGGCGGTCGCGGCCGCGCTGGCCGCCATCGAGTACCTCGAGCGCCGCTCGCCGGCGGTCTACGAGCAGCTCGACGAGGCCGGTGCCCGGCTGGCACAGGGCCTGCGCGCGCTCGGCGTGCGCCACGGCGTCCCATTGGTGGCCAACCAGGTGGGCTCGCTCGTGCAGCTCCTGTGGGCGCCTCGCGAGCCGATGCGCAACTACGCCGACGTCTCGCTGGCCGACCCGGCGCCGATCGCCGAGCTGTGCGAACGCGTCCTGGCCGACGGTGTCTATGCGGCGCCGCGCGGACTGCTCTTCCTCTCCACCGCCCACAGCGCCCAAGACGTGGACCACATCGTCGACGCCTACGACAACGCGCTCCAGCGCCGTGCTTCGGCGGCGGGCTAGCCCGGCAACGGCGTCCGGCCCGGCCAGGCGCGATCAGCGACCGCAGGAGACAAGGTGGCAGCCAAGATGAACGAGTTCACCGACGAGGTTCCACTGCTGGCCGGCCGTCACGGACGGCCGGATCAGGTCGGCATCATCGTGCCGTCGCTCGAAGCCGCCTTTCCGGCCTACGGCGCGGCAACGCCATGGCGGATCTGGACCTACGGGCGCAGCACCGTTGGCAGCGTCGAGCTCCGCGGCGGCCCCGGTCGCTTCGAGATGCGCATCGCGCTCAATCCGACCCAGCCGCAGATCGAGCTCATCGAGCCGGTGGCCGGCCCCAGCGTGTACGACGAATGGGTCGCCGAGCACGGCTACGGCCTGCATCACCTCGGCTACTTCACCGACGATCTGGAGGCTGCGATCGGCGCCATGGCGGATGCCGGGTACGCCCTTCTGCAGGCAGGGCGCGGTCTCGGAGCGGACGGCTCCGGCGGGTTCGCCTACTTCGACACGACGGCGGTGCTCGGGTATATCGCCGAGGCGATCGAGCCGCCCGCGGCCCGGCGCGACCCCGAGAGCGTCTGGCCGCCGGCGCGCTAAGCGCGTACGAGGTGGATGGCACGCGACCGGCGCCGGCCAGAGGAGATCGCATGAGCTCATGGCTGGTCCCCACCCTCGGCTACGTCTTCGCCATGGGGGCGCTTGGGATCACGTCCAAGCTCGCGCTGCGAGGCCTCGAATGGCCGCAGCTGATCCTCTGGGGAGCCGGCGGCTACGTCGTCGCGGCGGCGATCCTGGCGGCTCGGGGCTCCGGCGTGGAGCTCGGCTCGGGCACTCTCTGGGCGGCGCTGAGCGGTGTCTGCCTGATCGTCGCCTCGGTGCTGCTGTTCGTGGCGCTGGAGCGAGGTGACGCCAGCATGGTTGTCCCGATCGGGTCGATGTATCCGGCGGTGACAGTGCTCCTGGCCGCGGTCTTCTTGGCCGAGGCGGTCAGCACCGTCCGCCTCGTCGGCCTCGGACTGGTGCTCGCGGGGGTGGTCCTCCTGGCCCGATGATCACCCGGCCGGCGCTCCTGCTCACGCTCGAACGTGTGGTGACCGGCCGTCGGATCGACGAGCCGCGTGGCCCGGGAGGCGAGCCTCACGCCGCAGCCGCGCGGCCGTCAGCGCGGCAACCCCGATCCGGTAGGCGGCGTAGGGCCAGAGCGCCCCGACGCGCTCGACCGGCAGCAGCCGTGCGGCCAGCAGCGTCGAGCCGAACGAGGCGCTCGCGCCGAGCGCGAGTCGCCCGCCGAAGCCCGGGGGCAGCCCGCGCCGTGCCAGGCGCACACCCTTCAGCACGCCGGCGCCGGCGATCACCGGCAGCGCGACGTGGCGCGACAGCGCGCTCGCCGCCGGGCGGTCGAAGCCGCACATCCGCGCTGCCGCAAGGGTCATGCCGCCGCGTGAGAGGCCCGGGGCGAGCGCCGCGGCCTGGCCGAGGCCGAGGGCGAGCGCGTCCACCGCGCCGGCGCTCTCGCGCGGGCGTCCGCGCCCGCCGCGGGCGTCGGCGACGATCATCGCGAGCGCTCCCGCCACCAGGCCGGCGGCGATCGAGCCGGGCGTGCCGAGGCGCCGCTCGATCGAGCGCTCGAACGCGAGGCCGGCGATCGCCGGCGGCAGGAACGAGCCGACGATCAGCGCGAGCCGCCGGCCGTCCAGGCCGCCGACGGCGGCGACGACCTCTCCGCGCAGGGCGATCAGCAGCCCCGCCGCCGTGCCGGCGTGCAGCGCGACCTCGAAGGCCTTGCGCAGCTCCGGGTCGAGGCTCGGGTACGGCCAGCCGAGCAGCCACGGGACGAGCGTCGTGTGGCCGCTGGAGGAGACCGGCAGCAGCTCCGCGGGGCCGTGCATCAGGCCGAGCGCGATGGCGTGGCGCGCCGGGAGCGCCGTCAGGTCGGCGCCGGCGGGCGCATCCGCGCGTCTGCCCGGCGTCTCCCCGCCGTCGGCGGGCGGCGCCGCGAGCTCAGCCGGCAGGCGCATCGGCTGCTCGCGTGCGCGCGCGCCGCCAGCGCACCGTGAGCCAGACGACCCCCGCGACGATCGCGGCGAGCACCGTGTAGTCGAGCCAGTGCAGGTAGGCGCGCAGGTCCTCCCAGTTCTCGCCGACCTTGAGGCCGAGGAACGTCAGGGCGGCCATCCACGGGATGCAGCCGAGCGTCGTCAGCACCGTGAAGCGCCAGAACGGCATCCGCGCCACCCCGGCGGGCAGCGAGATGAACGTGCGGACGATCGGCAGCATGCGGCTGAAGAAGACGGCCGCGTCGCCGTAGCGCTCGAACCAGCGATCGGCCCACTCGATGTGCGAGGGCTTCACGTGCAGCCACTTCCCGTGGCGCTCGATCAGCTCGAGCCGGCCGAAGCGCCCGGCGCCGTAGGCGATCCACGAGCCGACGACGTTCGCCGCCACGGCGACCGCGACGACCGCCCAGAACGAGTACGTGCCCTCGCTGACGTTGAAGCCCGCGAACAGCATCGTCGGCTCGGAGGGCACGGGGACGCACATGCTCTCGAGCGTCATCAGCAGGAAGATCCCGGGGAGCCCGAGATCGCCCACGACGGACGTCACCCACTCGGCGAGCTTGTCCGTCATCGAGGCGGCGACGAGGATCGCGGAGAGCGGCACCGGGCGGAGAGGCTAGCGTTGTGCCGCCATGACGGTGCCGCTATTCGACCCGACGACGCCGCTCGAGCCGCTGCGCGAGCGGCTCGAAGAGGCGCTGCTGGACGTGCTCGACGACGGGCGCTTCATCCTCGGCCCGAACGTCGAGGCGTTCGAGCGCGAGCTCGCCTCGTTCCTCGGCGCGCGCCACGCGATCGGCGTCGCCAACGGAACCGAGGCGCTGACGATCGCGCTGCGGGCGCTGGGCGTCGGGCCCGGCGACGAGGTGGTCGTCCCGTCGTTCACCTTCTACGCGAGCGCGGAGGCGATCCCCCCGACCGGTGCGACGCCCGTCTTCTGCGACGTCGACCCGCAGACGTTCCTCGCCACGCCGGAGACGGTGCGCGCCGTCCTGACGCCGCGCACCAAGGCGGTCATCGCGGTCCACCTGTTCGGCAACGTCGCGCCGGTGCCCGAGATCGCGGCGCTGGGCGTTCCGGTCGTCGAGGACGCGGCGCAGGCGGCCGGGTCGATCGGCCCCGACGGGCGGCCCGGCGCGCTCGGCGCGCTCGCGACGTTCTCGTTCTACCCGTCGAAGAACCTCGGCGCGCTCGGCGACGGGGGAGCGATCACGACCTCCGACGACGAGCTCGCCGACCGCGTCAGGATGCTGCGCTTCCACGGCTCGCGCGACAAGGTCACGTACACGGAGGTCGGCTACAACAGCCGCCTGGACGAGCTCCAGGCGGCGGCGCTGCGCGTGATGCTGCCCGAGCTCGAGCACTGGGCGGCACATCGCCACCTCGCCGGCGCCTGGTACGAGGAGGCCGGCCTCGCGGAGCTCTGCGACCTGCCGGTCCCCACGCCGGCGAGCGCCCCGGCGTGGCACCTGTACGTGGCGCGCTGCGACCGGTCCGACGAGCTGATAGCCGGACTGCAGGCGCGCGGGATCGGCGCGCGGGCCTACTACCGCACGCCGGTCCACCGCCAGCCCGCGATGGCGCGGTGGGGCGCCGGGGCGCGACTGCCGGGGACCGAGGAGGCGGCGGCCAGGCACCTCGCGCTCCCGATAAGCGCAGCGATCGGCTGGGAGCAGGTCGTCGAGGTCGTCGGCGCGGCACGCGCCGTGCTGCGGCCCTGAGGCGTCGATGCGCGCCTGGGTCGACCTGACGAACAGCCCTCACGTCCTGGTCCTCGCCCCGGTCGTCGAGCGCCTGCGCGCCGCGGGCGTTCACGTCGAGGTGACCGCGCGCGACTTCGCCCAGACCGTCGAGCTGGCGGAGCGCCGCGGCCTGGACGCGCACGTGATCGGCCGCCATCGCGGCGGCCGTCTCGCCGCGAAGGCGCTGGGGCTCGCCGATCGGTCGCTTGCGCTGATCCGCTGGGCGCGCGGACGCCGCTTCGACCTGGCATTCGGCCACGGGTCCAACGACGTCACGGTCGCGGCACGGGTGCTGGGAATCCCGTGCTCGACGATGTTCGACTACGAGTGGGCGACGATCCAGCACACCGTCAACTGCCGTCTCGCCCAGGCCGTCGTCGTGCCCGAGGCGATCCCGCCGGACCGGCTTCGCCGCTACGGGGCGCTCGGCAAGCTGCGCCCGTATCCCGGCCTCAAGGAGGAGTACGAGCTCGCCGACTTCGAGCCCGACCCGGCGGTGCTCGAGGGCCTCGGGCTCGACCCCTCGGCCCCGATCGCGGTCGTGCGCACCCCGCCGACCGTCTCGCTCTACCACCGCTTCGAGAACGAGCTCTTCGCCGCGGTGCTCGGGCGCCTGCGTGACCATGGCCAGGTCGTCGTCCTGCCGAGGACCGCGGAGCAGCGCGCCGAGCTGGCGGCGGCGGGCGGCTACGTCGTTCCGGAGCATGCGATCGATGCCCCGTCGCTCGTCGCGCTCGCCGACCTCGTCGTGAGCGCCGGCGGCACGATGAACCGCGAGGCCGTGGCGCTCGGCACGCCCGTCTGGACGACCTTCGAGGGCCGGCTCGGCGCGGTCGACGAGCGGCTGATCGCCGAGGGCCGGCTCCGACGCCTGGAGCGCCCGGAGGACGTGCGGCTGGTCAAGCGCGACGCCGGAGCCGGCGAGAGCGCCGCGCGGGGGCGCGTCCGGCGCGACCCGCAGCTGCTCGTCGACCTGCTGTGCAGCCCGCTGGACGGCCGGCAGCGGACGCCGGCGAGCGCGGGCCGTGCCGGCGATCCGCGCTCCAGCGACTAGAATCGCCGCGATGCGCCGTCGCCTGCCCCTGGCGGCACTACCGCTGCACCGGCACCAGCTCCTGCAGCTCGCGATCGACGGCGGGCTCGTCGTGCTCGCCTACTGGCTCGCGTACGAGCTGCGCTTCGACCAGTCGACGGGTGTGCCGGACCGCTACGAGCGCCTGTTCTCGGCGACGCTGCCGTGGGTCTTCGTGCTCGCGCTCGCCGTGTTCACGGCGCTGCGTCTCGAGCAGAAGCAGTGGCGGTACGTCACCCAGCGCGACTACGGCGGCGTGCTGCAGGCGGCCGTCGGGCTGACGCTCCTCGTCGTCGGGCTGGTGGCGCTCGTCAAGCCGGTGACGGTCCCGTCCGCGAGCGGCGCGGTGAACGTCTCGATCCCGACCGGCGTGACCGCGTTCTTCTTCCTGCTCACGCTGCTGTTCGTCGGCGGCTCGCGGTTCGTCGCCCGGCTGGTCGCGGACCGGCCGCTGCGCGGCTTTCGCGCTCGACGGGATGCCCGGCGGGTGCTGATCGTCGGCGCCGGCGACGGCGGGCGCCTCACGCTGCGGGAGATCCTGCGCAACCCCGAGCTGCGCCTCAACCCGGTGGGCTTCGTCGACGACGACCCGCTCAAGCGCGCGATGCGCGTCGACGGGGTCAAGGTCCTCGGCGGGACCGACCAGCTTCCGCGGATCCTCGACGAGACCGAGCCGGACGAGATCCTGATCGCCATCCCCTCGGCGCCCGGCACACTGCGCGCGCGCGTCGTTCGCGCGGGGCGCGAGCGCGGCATCGAGGTCCGCACGCTACCGACCGTCTTCGAGCTGTTGCAGGCCGGCTCGGGCGCAGTCGTGCGCCAGGTGCGCCAGGTCCAGGTCGAGGACGTCCTCGGCCGTGAGCCGGTGCGGATGGAGCTCGACCGTGTCGGCGCCTACCTCTCGAGCGAGATCGTGCTCGTCACCGGCGCCGGCGGCTCGATCGGCTCCGAGCTCGCCCGGCAGATCGCGCGCGTCGCACCGCGCCGGCTGATCCTGCTCGACCACGCCGAGGACAACCTCTTCGCGATCCAGCGCGAGCTTGAGGAGGACCGCCACGTCCACCCGTCCGCGCTCGCCACCGTGCTCGCCGACTGCAAGGAGGGCGATCGGATGCGCGAGGTGCTCGCCGAGCACCGGCCGACCGTGATCTTCCACGCCGCCGCCTACAAGCACGTCGGGCTGATGGAGGCCAACCCCGTCGAGGCGGTGCGCAACAACGCGCTCGCGACGCGGCTGCTCGCGCGGCTCGCGGGGGAGCTCGGCGTGCGCGCGTTCGTCCTCGTCTCGACCGACAAGGCGGTCGTGCCGGCGACCGTCATGGGCGCGTCGAAGGCGCTGGCCGAGTACGCCGTCGAGGAGATGAGCGGGCGCTTCCCCGGAACCCGCTACGCGACGGTGCGCTTCGGGAACGTGCTCGGCTCGTCCGGCTCCGTCGTGCCGATCTTCCGCCGCCAGATCGCGCGCGGGGGCCCGGTGACGGTCACCGACGAGCGGATGACCCGCTACTTCATGACGATCCCGGAGGCCGTGCAGCTGATCATCCGCTCGGGCTCGCTGGGCGACGGCGGCGAGATCTTCGTGCTCGAGATGGGCGACCCGGTGTCGATCATGCAGCTCGCGCGCGACATGATCGAGCTGTCCGGGCTGCGCCCGGACGAGGACATCGCCATCGACGTCATCGGCCGGCGGCCCGGCGAGAAGCTCCACGAGGAGCTGTTCAACCCCCACGAGCGCCCGCAGCCGACGCCGGCCGAGAAGATCCGCCACGCGCGCCGCGAGCCGCGCGATCCCGAGGCGGTCGCCACCTGGTTCGACGGGATCGACCGGCTCGTGCACGACGGCGACGTCGCGGGCCTGGCGGCGAAGGTCGCCGGGCTCGTCGGCGACGGCGTGCCCCCGCTCGGCGAGGGCGCGCGCACGGGAGCCGCCGGTGCCCCCGGCGGCGGCTGAGCCCCGGCTGCCGATGCGCTACGGCGGACCGACCTTCTAGGATCCCGCGGCGATGCCGGCGGTCCTCGCTGCTCTCTCACTGACGGACCAGGCGCAGAAGTACGGCGCGTACGCGGGTATCGCGGCGATCGTCGGCCTCGGCGTCCTGGTGCTGCTCTACATCTCGCAGGCCCGCGAGGTCAAGCGGCTGCGCGAGTGGGCCGGACGCGCACCCGAGCGTGACGCCGAGCTGCAGCAGCGGGTCGTCGTCGAGGCCCAGCGCCGAGCCTCCGCGCCGCGCCCGGTCGCCGCGACGCCGGCCGCCCAGCGTCCCGCTCCCGCGCAGCCGGCCGCGCCCCCGGTCGTATCCCCCGACGCGACACAGGCGCTGCCGACGACCGCGGCCCCCGGCGTCGCGGATGCCGCCGCCCAGCCGGCGCGGCCGCTTGCGCCCGGCCCCGGTACGCCGGCGGCCGCCCAGGCGGCGGCCGCCGCCGCGCGCGAGCAGGTCGTGGGAGCGGGGCCCCAACCGGCGACCGCCGCCGGCGCGGCGGGCGTGCCGGCGGCGACCGGAGTCGAGCCGCCCTCGGGGATCGAAGCCGAGCCGCCCTCGGGGACCGAAGCCGCGGCCGCCCAGCCGCCGACCGTCCGACCGCCGGCGGCGCCGGGTGCCGTGCCGCCGCGCGCGAGCGTCGGCGCTCCCGATCGTCCGTCGCCCGCCCCTGGCCCGGCTCCCCGCCCGCGCGCGGCAGTCGCCCGTGCCGACACGCGGGAGGCGACCGGTCGCACGCGCGGCGACGGCGAGGCCGGGGGGTCGCGCCGCGCCGTGGCGATCGTGGCGGTCGCCGCCGTCGTCATCGCGGCCGTCGCGGTGCTGCTGATCACCCAGGTCCTGGGCGGCAGCGATCAGGCCCCCCCGCAGAAGCCGAACATCGTCGAGCCGGCGACGACGCCGGACACCGGCGGCCAGAGCACGACGACGGCGCCGAACCGCTCGGGCACGCAGGTCGCGGTCCTCAACGGGACGACCGTCACCGGCCTGGCACGGGCCGCGGCCGACAAGCTGCAGGCAGGGGGCTACCGCGACATCGGCCCGGTCACCACCGACACCTCCAACCAGGCGCGCGGTGCGACCGTCGTCTTCTTCGAGCCCGGAGCCCGGCGCGAGGCGCAGGACGTCGCCCGCCTGATCGGCATCGAGCGCACGGCACTCCAGCAGATGGACCAGAACGCGCGTGCCCTCGGCGGGAACGCGCCGGTCGTCGTCATCGTCGGCGCCGACCAGGCGCAGTAGCGAGCGATGTCGCGCCTCGCCTCCCCCGGCGCCGCCGGGCTCCACCTCGCCCGTCACGGCCAGACCGCGTTCAACGCCGAGGGCCGCTTCCAGGGGCACCTGCCGGTGCCGCTCGACGCCGTCGGCCGCGAGCAGGCGGCGGCGCTCGCGGAAGCCGTCGAGCGCCTCGCGCCGACGGTCCTCGTCTGCAGTCACATCGAGCGCGCCCGCGAGACGGCGGAGATCGTCGCCGCTCGCGTCGGGCTGGACCCGATCGTCGACGAGCGCTTCGCCGAGACGGAGACGGGAGCCTGGACGGGGCGCACCTTCGAGGAGATCCGCGCCGAGGATCCCGATGGATTCGAGCGGTTCCTCGCGCTCGACCTCGACTGGGGCTTCCCCTCCGGTGAGCGGTTCGCCGACCAGCGCGAGCGGGTCCGCGCCGCGATCGCCGACTGGCGGACGCGAGAGGGGCCCGGGCCGGTGGTCATCGTCTGCCACGGCAACACGATTCGGCTGGCGCTCGGCGGGCGCGCCGGCCAGACCCCGGGCCGTCCGGCGAACGGGAGCCTCGTGGCGCTGTGACCCGCACGGCGCAGGTCGTCTTCGCCGCGATGGTCCTCGCCGCGTTCGGGGCGTTCTTCGCGGCGCAGGCCCTGAAGTCGCAGCCGCCGGTCATCCAGCGCTTCCAGCTCGCCCACCGCGTCATCTCGCCGAACGGCGACGGGCGCTTCGACCGCCAGCGCGTCACCTTTCGGCTCAAGCGGCGCGACACCGTCGACGTCGCGATCGTCGACGAGCGCGGCGACACCGTCCGTGAGCTCGCGTCGGGCGTCGAGCTTCCAGCCGGCCGGCAGCTCGAGCCCGGCCTGCGCTGGACCGGGCGCACCGACTCCGGTCACCGTGCTCGGGACGGCATCTACCGCGTGCGGATAACGCTGCGCGGCGAGGGCCGCACGGTGGTCGTCCGACGCTCGTTCCGCGTGGACACGACGCCGCCGCGCCCGCGCATCGCCTCGATCGGTCCGAGCAGGACGCCCGGCCCCGAGCTCCTGCCGAACCCCCAGGGCGAGCCCGCCCGGATCCGGCTCGCGGCGCCGGCGCGCGCGGGTCGGCTGCTCGTCTTTCGCACCTGGCCGGCACCCGGGGCGCTGGTGCGCACCACGCCGATCCCGGACGGCTTGCGCGTGACGAGCTGGGACGGGACCGACGATTCCGGAACCCCGGTCGCGCAGGGGCCCTACCTGGCGGTCGTCGAGACGCGCGACAGCGCCGGCAACGTCGGCACGTCCGCGCCGCTGGACGGCCGCGGGCGGCCGGTCGCGGAATACGGGCGCGAGATGCCCGGCCGCGGGGGCATCACCGTCCGGCGCCTGGCGCTGCAGGCGCCGCTCGCGCCGGTGAGCGCCGGACGGCGGGCGACGGTCGCGGTCGATGCGCGGCAGCGCCCGTACCACTGGACGCTGCGCGTGCTGGGCGAGGCGCGTCCCGAGCGCCGTGGGCGCGCCGAGCGCGCGCTCGTCCACGTCACGCCGAGCGGTGCGCGCTCGGCGGTCCACCTACTCACCGCTCGCCGCGACGGTCTCGAGGCGAGCGTTCCCATCGCCGTCGACGATCGCGAGGACCATCGCGTGCTCGTCGTCCTTCCGGCGATGACCTGGCAGGGTCGCAACCCCGTCGACGACGACGGCGACGGCCGGCCGAACCTGCTGGGCACGGGCAGCGACGTGCGGCTGGCACGCGTCTTCGGCACGCCGCTGCCCCCGGGCTTCGCCGCTCGTGAGAGGGGCGTGCTCGAGTGGCTGGCGAAGGGACGCAGGCGGTTCGACCTCACGACCGACGTCGCGCTGGCAACCGGCGTGGGCCCGAAGCTCGAGGGCCATCGCGGGGTGCTGCTCGCCGGCGACGCCGTGTGGCTGCCGCCCGCGCTGCAGCGCGACCTGCGCCGCTTCGTCGCGCGCGGCGGGGCGCTCGTCGCCGCCGGCGTCGACTCGCTTCGCCGCCAGGCGCGCCTGACGGCGAGCCTGCGGCTCACGGACCCGACGCCGGCGGCGAGCGCCGACCTGTTCGGCAGCGAGCTCGAGCCCCTGCGGCGCGGTACGTTCGACGTCGTCGGCGCCACCGACGAGGTCGAGCTGTTCCGCTACACGGGCGGGGCGCTGCGCGGCTACACGCAGGTCGAGGCGACGCGCTCGACGGGGCGCGCGAAGCTCGTCGCGTCCGCGGTCGACGACCGGGAGCGTCCGGTCGTCGTCGCGCTGCGCGTCGGCCGCGGGCTCGTCGTCCGCTTCGGCCTGCCCGAGCTGCCGTCGCGGCTGGCTGACGATCCCGACGCCCAAGGGCTGATGGAGCGCGCGTGGGAGCTGCTGTCCCGCTGATCGCCTGCTCGGCGCTGGCCGCCGGCGCCCTCGTCGTGCGCTCTGACCGCGCGCGTGCGTGGTTGCTGCTCGCCTCGCTGGTCCTCGCGCCGGTGATCCTCGCGATCCACGTCCGGGACAGCGACCAGCTCGCGACGCTGCGCGAGCGCCCGGCGCTCGCCGCGGCCGCGCTGGCGGGCGGCCTCGCGCTGGTCGTGCTGCTGGCGCTGCTCTTCCGGCGCATCCCGACCGCGCTGGCCGTCGCGGCACTCGTGACGCTGCCCCTGCGCCTGCCGCTCGCGGTCGCCGGCGCGAGCGCGAACCTGCTGCTGGGCCTCTACCTCGTTGTCGCGGCGGGGGTGCTGGCATGGGCCGCTCCGCGCCTTCGCGCACCGGCGGTCGCCGGGGCCGGGGCCGGGGACGGGCGGCGCCCCGGGGCGCTCGAATGGGCGCTGGCCGTCGTCCTCGTCCTCTACGCGGCGCAGAGCGCCTACAGCGACGGCCACGACCGCGCGCTCGAGAACGTCGTCTTCTTCTACGTCCCGTTCGCGGCGCTCTACGTGCTGCTCTCCCGCCTCGAGTGGACGGCGCGCCTGCAGGGCATCGCGCTCGGCACGCTCGCCGGGCTCGCCGCCGCGCTGACCGCCGTCGGCTATGTCGAGTACGCGACGCGCCACATCCTGCTGAACCCGAAGGTGATCGCCTCCAACCAGGTCGAGGAGTACTTCCGGGTCAACTCGCTGTTCTTCGACCCGAACATATTCGGGCGGTTCCTCGCGATCGTGCTGGTGCTCGCGATGGCGTGGATGCTCTGGCGCTCGCGCGGGCGGCAGGTCGCGCTCGCCGCGCCCGGTGCGGCGTTCGTCTTCGGCGGCCTGCTGCTGACCCTCTCGCAGTCGAGCTTCGCGGCGCTGCTCGCGGGCCTTGCCGTCTTGGCCGCGCTGCGCTGGAGCGTGCGCCGGACGCTGGCCGCGGTGGCCCTGGCGCTCGTCGTCGCGCTCGCGGCGATCGCTCTGGGGACCGATGCGTTCAAGGGCGGGAAGCTCGCGAACCGGGCGACGAGCGGCCGCGCCGCGCTTGTGGAGGGCGGTCTGCGGCTGGCGCGCGAGCGGCCCCTGACGGGCTGGGGCTCGGGCGCCTTCGCCCGGGAGTACCGGCGCGCCGAGGCGGTATCGGTCGAGCGGGCCAGCTCGGCGTCGCACACGATCCCGATCACGGTCCTTGCCGAGCAGGGCGCCGGCGGGCTGCTCGCCTATCTGGTCCTGCTGGGCTGCGCTCTCGCGCGGTTGCTGCGCGGCGCGCGCGGCGCCGGGCCGGCGCGCGCGGCGATCGCCGCCGCGTTCGTCGCGCTCGTCGTTCACACCCTGCTCTATGCGGCGTTCCTCGAGGACCCGCTGGCATGGGCGCTGCTGGCCGTGGGAACGGCGCTCGCAAGCGCCGGGGCGGGCCGCGACACGGCCGTCTTCGAGGACGAGCGCGGCGTCGCCGGCGGTCGGGTGGGCTCAGAGGACGAGCGCGGCGTCGCCGGCTCGGTCGACTCGGTCGACTCGGAGGACGCGCGGTCGACGCGGGCGGCCCGGCGGGAGCCGGCGCCGCGTGCCGGCGAGCCCGCCACGGAGTCGGAGGGCGCGTGAGATCCCGTCTGTTCCCCCCCGTCCGCTCCTGGCCGCGCCCCTCGGCGTATAGGAGCTGCCGCTGCAGCCACGACGAGTGGGGCGCGGGCGGCGAGGCGACCGCTCGCCCCGGCACCGGGGCCCGCGCGGCGAAGCTCGCGAGCGCCCGCCGCCGCGAGCTCATCGCCGTCGCGGCGCTGGCGCTGGCGGCCGTCGCGGTGTGGGCGCTCGTCGCCACGTACCCGAGCTACGACGGCTACTACCACCTCGTCTGGGGCCGCGAGATCCTCGCCGGCCGGGCTCCCTCCCTCGACGCCTACCAGGCGCCGACCGAGCATCCGCTCTACCTGGCCGTCGCGACGCTGCTCGCGGCGCTCGTCGGCGACGGCGCCGATCGCGCGATGGTGCTGCTGGTGGCGCTGTCCCTGGTCGCGCTCGTCTGGGCGGTCTTCCGCACCGGCCGCGCGGTGTTCGGGCAGTGGGCCGGAATCGTCGCGGCGCTGCTCACCGGATCGAGCTTCGCGCTGCTGCTGTACGCGGCGCGGGCGTACGTCGACATCCCGTTCCTCGCACTGGTCATGTGGGCCGCGGCGCTCGAGGCGGAGCGCCCGCGCCGCGGCGCCGCGGTCACGGGCCTGCTCGCCGTGGCGGGGCTGCTCCGCCCGGAGGCCTGGCTGCTGGCGCTCGCCTCATGGGCGTGGTGCGCCTGGCCGCGCGACGGCGCCGGCGCGCGCCGGCTGCGCCCCGGGCTGCTCGCGCTTGCGCTCGCCGCGCCGCTCGCCTGGGCGCTCGTCGACCTCGCGGCGACCGGCGATCCGCTGTGGTCGCTGCACGCGACGAGCGAGCTCGCCGACGAGCTCGGCCGCGAGCGCGGCGTCGAGCACGTGCCGGGCGCGCTCGTCAGCTTTCTGGCCGACGTGCTGCGCCCGCCGGTCTTCGTCGCGGCGCTCGCCGGGCTGGGGCTCGCGCTGCGGCGCCGGAGCGCGCTCGCGCTGCACGTGCCGCTGGCGCTGCTCGGCGCCGGCCTGCTCACGTTCCTGGCGACCGGCGTCGCCGGGCTCTCGATCCTGCCGCGTTACCTGACCGTGCCGGCGCTGGCGCTGACGCTGTTCGCCGGCTGGGCGGCGACCGGCTGGCTGTTCGAGCCCGGCGGCTCGACGGTCCGACGCCGCTGGACGCGGGCGGTTGCGATCCTGGCGCTAGCGGGCCTCGCGTTCGTCGCCGCGCGTGCGACGGTCGTCACGCGGTTCGTCGACGAGGTGCGCTTCATCGGCGGGGTGCACGAGGACCTCGTCGCGACCCTCGCGGATCCGGCGGTGCGCCGGGCCCGGAGCTGCGGGCCGCTGACGCTGCCGAACTACCGGCTGGTGCCGGACACGCGCTGGATCCTCGACGCCCCGCGCAGCAAGGTCGGCGCGCGCTCGGCCAAGCGTCGCGACCACGGTGTGGCGCTGTTCTTCACCGACGACAAGACGCTACGGCGCTACGGCTACGCCGCAGGCGCGAGCCGCAGCACGAGCGTTCCCGACCCGGGGTTCGAGCCGATCGCCCGCCATGGGCGGGTCGCCGCGTACGCGGCATGTCCGTGAGGCTGCGCGGCGCGCGGCGTGTCCGTGAGGCTGCGCGGCACGCGACGTCGGGTGTGAGGTCGGGCGGCGCGCGGCGTCGGGTGTGAGGCTGCGCGGTGCGCGGCGTCGGGTGTGAGGCCGGGCGGCACGGGACGTAGGGCGTGAGGTGGCGCGGCACGCGGCATCGGGTGTGAAGTCGTGCGGCACGGGACGTCGGGTGTGAGGCCGCGCGGCGCGAGTCGTTGGGGAGGCGCGCTGGCGGTCAGGCGTCGCGCGCGATGCCGAGCCGCTCGAGCCTCTCCCAGAGCGGGCGGTCCTGCGTCCGCGCCGTCTGCGCGAGCGCCCACTCGCGCAGCTCCATGTCGGGGCGCGCGCGGTCACCGGCGTGCGCCGCGAGAGCGCGCGCGAAAGCGGGCGAGTCGGCTGCGAGCGTCACGGCCCGCTCCCAGGTTCGCACGCCGGCGAGCTCCAGCGAGACCGTCCGCCTGCCGAGCCGGGCGTACTTGAGGATCCGGTATGGCAGCCCCGCGTCGTTGAACGGCTCGACCCGGAACGGCACGATCCCGACGTCCGCGGCGAGGATCAGCCGCGAGGCCTCTTCGTCGCTGCGCTGCCCCAGCCAGACGAGACTCGGATGCTCCCGGCATGCCTGGTAGTCGGGGTCCGCGGCGCATTCCGCGTCGTGCCAGCGGCCGATCAGCAGCAGCACGAGACGCTCGCCGAGCAGATCCGCGACGGTGCGCAGCAGAGCCCAGTCGGTGCGCCAGCCGAGGTGGCCGAGCGATACCGCGACGACGGTCCCGTCCGGATCGGGGGCCGGGAAGTCGTCGGCCGACATCGGCACGAGCGCGGCGTCGCGTCCGGCCTCGCGCTCCAGCTCGACGAGCTTGCCGGAGACGCCGAAGGTGAGCGCCGCACGCTGGGCGGCCAGCTCGTGGAGTCGCTCCAGCTGCTCGCGCCGCGCGGGCCCCGCGTCGTAGGCGCGCTCGTAGCGGTCCCAGCGGCAGTACCACAGCTCGCAGCCCGGGCACAGGGCGAGGATCGCCCGCGCGAGCTGGTACTGCAGCGGGTGGTAGAGCACGACGACGCGCGGCTCGCCATGGCTGCGGCGCAGCGCGCGCACGAGCCGCTTGGCCTGTCGGGCGGCGAGCGTGTCGCCGGCGGCCTCCGGCAGTCGGGCGAAGGCTCCATAGCGGATCCGCGGCGGGTCGACCGCGACGACGCGGGGAGCGCGGAGCAGATCCTCCGCCTGCTCACGCAGGATGAAGCTCTCCAGCTCGCGTGGCAGCAGGAGGACGCAGATCGGCGGGCGCGCATCGGCGGAGCTCGTTGCCATCGTGGCCCGCGACCCTAGCCGCCGCGTGCCGCGCCTGCCGTCGCGGGCGGAGGCGGGCGCGGGGCGTCGGCGCCACGGCCGGGAGGGCGTGGGGTGCGAGCCGTGAGGGGCGGGGCGTGGGGTGCGGGCCGGGAGGGCGTGGGGTGCGGGCCGTGAGGGGGCGGGGCCTGAGGGCGGGCCGTGGCTTGCGGGTCACGGGGTCGGGATCGCGCCCACCGAACGTGGCTGCAGAAAGTCAGGTATAGGGCACGTTATTGCAGCCACGTTCCGGGGCTGACCGTGATCGCGCAAAGGTGGCGCGGTCCCGCTACTTTCGTCACGTGTCCGCGAGCGCTGTCGATCTCCCGACGCACCGCCGAGCTGACCGCCCGCCGAGCCGACCGGACGCCCCGCGGGCCGGGCGGCCGGCTGCGGCGACCCCGCCGCCGGGTAGCGTGCCGCCGGCATGGCGGAGCTGCTCAAGCGCCTGGCGGCCTCTGGCCTCGCCTACCAGTCGGCGAGCCTGCTCGCCGCGCTGCTGGCGTTGTTCACCCTGCCGCTTTACACGCGCAACCTGACGCGCGAGGACTTCGGCTACGCGGAGACGCTGCTGACGATCGTCATCCTGACGAGCATCCTGCTGCGTGCCGGGATGGGCGAGGCGTTCGTGCGGCACTGGTTCGACGACGAGCACGCCGAGCGGCGCCGGCACCTCGCGCGCGCGACGACGAGCTTCGTCCTCGTGTCGACGACCGTCGCGCTCGTCGCCGGCGTCCTGCTTGCGGGGCCGCTGGCGCGCCTCGTGCTGGGAACGCACGACGCGACGCTGATGGCCTTCGGCGTCCTCGGCGTCTGGACGTTCACCAACCTCGAGGTCACCTACGCGCTGCTGCGCGTGGAGGAGCGCCGCCGCCCGTACCTGATCGCGTCGGCGGCGAACGTCGTGCTGACGGTGACGCTGACGGTGCTGCTCGTCGTCGTCTTCGACACCGGCGCCCGCGGCTACGTCGTCGGCAACTACGCGGCGTCCGGAGTCGTGCTGCTGGGGCTTTGGCTGCTGGCGGTGCGCGAGCACATCGGCCCGCCCGCCCGCGGCGCGGTCGCGCTCGCGCCGCTGCTGCGCTTCGGCGCGCCGACCGTACCGGCCGACGCAGCCGTCTTCCTGCTCAACGTCATCGACCGCGCGTACCTGCTGCGCGTCGAGTCGCCGGCGGCCGCGGGCCTCTACTCGGTCGCGGTGAAGCTGGCGACGGCGGTGATCGTCGTCGTGCGCGCCTTCCAGCTCGCCTGGCCGCCGCTCGCCTACTCCGTCACCGACGACGAGCAGGCGCGCCGCCTGTACGCGCGGGTGACGAGCGGCTACGTCGTCCTCGCGGCGCTCGCGGTCGCCGGCTTCGCGCTGCTCGGCCGCTGGGTCGTGCGGCTGCTCGCTGCGCCGGCGTTCTTCGAGGCGCACACCGCGCTGCCGTGGCTGGCGCTCGGCTGGGCGCTGTACGGCCTGCACCTGGTGCTCGTCTCGATCGCCGGGCGGATGAAGCTGACGGTGCGCACGCTGCCGGCGGCGCTCGTCGGGCTCGTCGTGAACGTCGCGGTGCTCGTCGTGCTGACCGGGCCGCTGGACATCGAGGGCGCGGCGATCGCGCTCGTCGCCGCCTACGTCGCGTCGCTCGCGGTCCTGCACCTGCTGCTGCGTCGCGCCTTCCCCGTTCCGTTCGAGTGGGCCCGCGTCACACGGGCCGTCGCCGTCGTCGGCGTCCTGGCGATCGCCGGCGAGCTGCTGTTGCCGGCCGCCGGCGCCGCCGGCTTCGCGGCGCGGCTGGCGCTGTGGCTGGCGCTCGCTCCGACGCTCGTCGCCGCGCGGGTCGTCACGCCGGCGGAGCTGCGGCGGCTGCGCGGCGCGCTCGGGGCGGGTCGACGGGGAGCTGCGTCGGCGCGGGCGTCGGGGGGTTGAGCCGCGACCTGATTCCCCGCCTCGTGTCGTTCCTGGCATTTCAGCGATTTGACTTCAGTTGCTCGGTGACGCTAGCGTCATCTTGACATCGCGGTAGATCACACCACGGGCCGGTCGGGTGTCACTCGTTTCGGAGGGGCTTGTCACGGTGTGTGCGTTTGAGGTGGGCATCCGATGCCGGGCGTTGGCAGTGACAAGATACGTATCTGGATATTGAAGCCGCGCCGCAAACCGCGGACGCTCAGCCCGCGCTACAAGGGGCGCCACTTTGACTTACATCCGTAGTGACGCGCGTGTTAGTAGATCCTGCTACGCCTGAGGTTCGCGAGGAGGTTCTGGGGGTCCTGCGAGCAGTCGCGGGTCGGCTGCCGGAGGGGTGTGCGCGCATTGACGTGGAGGAGGGGCTGTCGATCGACGAGGGCGAGTGGCGGTGCACGCTGCGGCCAGTCGAGTGCGGTGGGGGCTGCTCGGAGGT
>JANJTP010000048.1 GCA_024711025.1 Solirubrobacteraceae bacterium | reverse complement strand
CGCGGTCAACCGGCCGATGACGAGCAACCGCTTCGTCGTCGAGGTCGCCGACACGCAGGCGCTGAAGGCGACGATCACCCGCCTTCGCAACGTCGACGCGGTCTTCGACGCCTACCGCGTCACGCCGTCGGCCTGAGCGGGCCCGCGCCGTCTCCCTGTCGGTCTGCCGGCGGGTTTGACGTGCGGGCGACCGGCGGCCCGGAGCGAGAGCGATCCGCACGGCGGGTGGACGGCTCGAAGGGGACGGCCTGACGAGCGGCGCCCGCTCCGGTGGTTAGCCTCCCGCCATGACCCGGCTTGGCGAGATCGAGGCCGCTCGCCTGCGGCTGCGCGAGGAGGGGGCGCTCGCCGCGCGCTTCACACACGTGGTCCCGGGATTCGAGGGACCGCTCGGCGAAGACCTCGCCGAGGCCAGGCGCCGACACCCGCGCCTCCTCGCCCACCTGCCCGAGGATCTCGGTCAGGCGTCGACGTGGTCGCTCTCCGGCTACCTCGACTACGGCGCGCGAAGGGCGCTTCTCTGGGACGACGACGGCTCCGCGTGTCTGGTGCGCGGCGCTATCTCGCTCTGCGGGGCGATCGGCGCTCCCGTCGCCGAGCTGAGGCCCGTGGGCGACTGGTGGCCCAACCCGCTCTGGCTGCTCGACCTGCTCGAGGGCGCGAGCCTCGAGTCGGCGACCGACGGGGAGGCGCGGCTCCTGTCGACGTCGGCGGCGGCTCGCCGGCAGCCCGGCCGCGGCCGGCTCGCCGCGCGCGTGGGGAGGCCGATGCGGCTTCCGGTCAGCTGCGCGCTGGATGGCCGCCGGCGTCTGGCACGCGTCTGCGGGACGGACCCTCGCGGCGTCTCGTCGTTCGAGCTGCAGCTGGAGCGCAACGAGGCGGCGGTGCTCGCCGACGAGCTGTGGAACGCGCAGGCGCTTCCGCCGCCCCCGATGCCACAGACGTGAGCGGCCGCCGCGCTCGCACGCTCCGATCATGCGACGGGCACCCGCGGATCTGTCGGCTCGACTTGTCCGAGCGTCCGGCGGCGGCGCCCGCGATGCGCCGGACGCTTGTCAGGCGATGACCGCGAGGGCGTCCGGCTCGACCGCGAACGTCACTCGCTCGAACAGGCCCAGGAAGTCGCCGTCGACCTGGACGGCGAACGGCTCGTCGCCGGCGGCGCGGACGGTGAGCTCGCGCAGCCCGGCGAGCGATCGTACGTGGCGCTGGTCGGTGAGCTCCAGTCGCGAGCTGAGCAGCCGTAAGGCGCTGCTCGGGAGGTCCGTTGGGCGGGCGCGCTCCAGGACCGCGGCCGAGAGGGTTCCCGACGCCAGCGAGACGTCGCGGCAGATATCGATCGGGCGCCGGCCGAAGTACGTGAATGGCGCGCCGTTCTGGACGACCACGGTGATGCCGCGAAGCGGCTCGTCCGGGCCCTGGACCTCGATTCGCGGCGGCCGCAGCACATAGCGCCGCAGGTAGACGCTCGTCGCGATCTGGGCGTAGTACCACTGCCGCCAGCGCGCCTTTCGCGCCGGGTTGGCGTCGGTCCGCTCGACGACGCTGGCGTCGAGCCCGGCGCCGGCCGAGAACACGAAACGGCGGGCGTTGACACGGCCGAGGTCGACGCAGCGTGGGTGCCAGTCGTCGGCGAGGGCGAGCAGGCGCTCGGTGGCGTCGACCGCGTCCGCGGGCAGACCGAGCATCTTGGCGAACACGTTCTGGGAGCCGCCGGGCAGGGGAAAGAGCGGCACGCCGGTCCCGGCGATGCCGTTCGCGGCCTCGTTGATCGTCCCGTCGCCGCCGTAGGTGACGACGGCGTCCGCGCCTGCGGCGACGGCGTCCCGCGCCAGGTCCGCCGCCTGCCACGGGCCCGCGGTGTCGAGCGGCTCCACCTCGTAGCGGCCGGCGAGCGCGGCGAGGATGATCGACCGCCGACGAGGCGTCACGGCGCTCGCATGGCCGTTGACGATTACGGCGAGGCGCCGACGCCTCACGGGCGCTTCGAGCTGCGCGAGGCCTTCGTCGAGCAGGGCACTCCCGGTCACGCGGTGAACCTAGCGCCGGCTACAGGAAGCCGCGGCGGCGAAAGGCCCAGAGCATCCAGCCGAGGATGACGCCCATCATCACGAGGATGATCCAGAAGCCCCCGATGTCGCCCTCCCACGGGACGTGCACGTTCATCCCGAAGATGCTCGCCAGCAACGTCAACGGCAGCACGATCACGCTGATCGACGTCAGCACGCGCAGGATGTCGTTCAGCTGGTGCGAGAGCACCGACTCGTTGGTGCTCTCGAGCGCATCGACGGCCTCCTTGAAGTTCTCGAGCATGTCCCAGATCCGCTCGGAGGCGTCGTTGATGTCGTCGAAGTAGGCGTCCAGCTCGTCCGGCACGTAGCGGCGGGTCGTGCGCTCGAGGTCGGCGAGCGCCGCGCGCATCGGGCGCACGACGCGGCGGAAGTTGATGATCTCCTGCTTGACCCTGAAGATGTCGCGCACGACCTCCGAGGAGCGGCCCTCGAAGACGTCGTCTTCGAGCCGCTCGAGCTTGTTGCCCATCTTGCGCAGCATCGGGAACGCGGCGTCGACGGAGTCGTCGACGATCCGGTAGAGGAGGTAGCCGGCGCCCTGCGAGAAGAGCTGGTCGCGCAGCTCGGTGCTCTGGCGGCACCGCTCGAACAGGTAGTCGAGCGCCTGCAGCGGCTGGTTGGGCACCGTCATCACGTAGTCGGGCCCGAGGAAGACGTCGAGCTCGGCCGCGCTCAGCCGGCCGAGCTGCTTGTCGTAGCGGGCGAACTGCAGGACGACGAACAGGTGGTCGTCGTACTCGTCGACCTTCGGGCGCTGGTTGCGTGAGCCCAGGTCCTCGACGGCCAGCGCGTGGAAGTCGAAGTGCTCCTCGAGCCAGTCGCGCTCGGGTGCGTCGAAGCCGGACAGGTTGATCCAGCGCAGCTCGCGACCGTCGGGGCCCCCGACGATCGTCTCGACGTGCGGCCGGCGATCCTCAGCGGGTGTTGCGGCGAGCGTGCGCGAGCGGGCGCCGCGGCGGAGGCGGGGCTTGGGAAGGCTCGGCATACGGACTTCGTGGCTCGTCGGTGTGCATCGTTCAGCGCCTCCGGCGGAAATCGCCCGAGCCGCAAGTGTACCCGCGGACGGCCCGCTCCCCAAGCGGCTCGGCGCCGCACCGCGTGCTACGCTGACACGCACATAGCTGGACACATCCAGAGGGGTGGAGGGACTGGCCCGACGAAACCCCGGCAACCTCCCGCAAGGGCACGGTGCCAATTCCTGAAAGATGTGACGGAGAATCCAGAACCTCCGCCACGTGTCACGGCGGAGGTTTTCTCATGGGGGCCACGGGGCTTCGGTGTCGCGAATGCGCGACGCCCTACGAGTTGGACGCGAGCTACGTCTGCTCGCGTTGCTTCGGGCCGCTGGAGGTCGCGTACGACCACAGCGGCCTGACGGATGTCGGTGCGCTGCGTCGGCGGATCCAGGGCGGGCCGCAGAACATCTGGCGCTATGCGGACTTCCTGCCGCTCGCCGGGGGGCCGCCGGGCCCATCGGCGCGAGCGTCTTCGCGTGCCGCGCTGCCGGCGGGCTGCACGCCGCTGATCCGGGCCGACCGGCTCGCCGAGCGGCTCGGGCTGGGGGAGCTCTGGGTCAAGAACGACGCCGCCAACCCGACCCACTCGTTCAAGGATCGCGTGGTCAGCGTCGCGGCGGCCCGTGCGCGCGAGCTCGGCTTCGAAGTGCTCGCCTGCGCCTCCACGGGGAATCTCGCCAACTCCGTCGCGGCCCACGCGGCGGCGCTCGGGCTGGAGAGCTACGTCTTCATCCCGGCCGACCTCGAGGAGCAGAAGGTGCTCGCGACGGGCGTCTACGGGACGAACCTCGTGAAGATCCGCGGGACCTACGACGACGTCAACCGGCTCTGCACCGAGCTGTCGGGCGAGCGGGATTGGGCGTTCGTGAACGTCAACCTGAGGCCCTACTACGCCGAGGGCAGCAAGACGATCGCCTACGAGGTCGCCGAGCAGCTCGGCTGGCGCACGCCGGATCGCGTCGTCGCGCCGGTGGCCAGCGGCTCGCTGTACACGAAGATCGCGAAGGGCTTCGCCGAGTGGCTCGAGCTCGGCCTGATCGAAGGCGACGAGCCTGCCTTCCACGGAGCGCAGGCGGCGGGCTGCGCACCCGTCGCGCGAGCGTTCGCCGAAGGGCACGACGTCTGTCGCCCGGTGCGCCCGGACACGATCGCGAAGTCGCTGGCGATCGGCACACCGGCGGATGGACCCTACGCGCTGGACCTGGCTCGCCGAAGCGGCGGCTCGATCGAGGCCGTCGACGACGACGAGATCCGCGCCGGGATCCGCCTGCTCGCCGAGACGACCGGCATCTTCACGGAGACCGCCGGCGGGGTAACGGCGGCGACGCTCGCCAAGCTCGCCCAGAGCGGCGCGATCGGTGCCGACGAACGCGTAGTGCTGGTCATCACGGGCGAGGGCCTCAAGACGCTCGACGCGGTGCGGGACACGTTCGAGACGTTCGAGATCGATGCTTCGTTCGACGAGTTCTGCCAGCGAGTCGAGCCGGTCGCGAGCGGGGCGGTGGCCTGATGGCGATCACGGTGAAGCTGCCGACCCAGCTGCGCGACGCGGCCGCCGGCGCACAGGTCGTGGCGGTCGACGGAGCGACCGTGCGCGATGCGCTCGAGTCGCTGTTCGCCGCCCACGCCGAGCTGCGCGAGCGGCTCTGCGACGAGTCCGGAGCCGTGCGGCGCTTCGTGAACGTCTACGTCGACGGGGAGGACATCCGCTTCGGCGAAGATCTGGCGACGCCGCTGAGCGACGGCGCCCAGATCCAGGTGCTGCCGGCTGTCGCCGGGGGCTGAGCGGGCGGTCGCCGGGGGCTGAGCGAGTGGTCGCCGGGGGCTGAGCGGGCGGCCGCCGGGGGCTGAGCGGGCGGCCGCTCCGACCGAAGACGGCCCACCCGCCCCGCCGAGCGGGCTCGCCGGGGCGGGTACGGTCGGGGCATGCCCGACCGCCTGCGCGAGTATCGCCGGCGGCGCGACTTCGGCGCGACGCCCGAGCCGGCCGGGGTCGAGCCGCCGGCGCCGGCCGCCGAGTCGCGCTTCGTCGTCCATGAGCATCGGGCGCGCAGGCTGCACTGGGACCTGCGACTGGAGCGCGACGGCGCGCTCGCGTCGTGGGCGCTGCCGCGCTTCCTGCCCGACGACCCGGGCGAGAACCGCCTCGCGATTCGCACCGAGGACCATCCGCTCGACTACCTGGGCTTCCAGGGGACGATCCCGGCAGGGCAGTACGGGGCGGGGGAGATCCACATCTTCGACCGCGGGACGTATGCGCCGCTGCTGTGGGAGGCGCGCAAGGTCGAGGTGGAGCTGCACGGCGAGCGCCTGCGGGGTCGCTGGGCGCTGTTCGCGACCGGGCGCAGTCCACGCGACGAGCGCTCGTGGATGATCCACCGGATGGGAGCCCCCGTCGATCCGGGCGCCGAGCCGCTGCCGCAGTGGATCGAGCCGATGCTCGCACGGCCCGGGTCGCTCCCCGAGGGGGATGGCTGGGCGTTCGAGGTGAAGTGGGACGGCGCGCGCATGCAGTGCCGGTCGGAGCCGGGGCGCCTGACCCTGCGCTCGCGCAGCGGCTCGGACGTCAGCGCCCGCTACCCCGAGCTGGCCGGGCTCGGCCGTGCGCTGCGCGAGCACCGCGCGATCCTCGACGGCGAGGTCGTCGTGGCGGACGGTGCCGGGCGTCCGAGCTTCCAGGCGCTGCAGCGGCGAATGCACGCCGAGCGCCCCGAGCACGTTCGCCGGCTGGCGCGCGAGACGCCGGTGACGTACGTCGTCTTCGACCTGCTCTGGCTCGACGGGCGACCGCTCCTCGAGCTGCCCTACGCCGAGCGCCGCAGGCAGCTCGACGCGCTCGCTCTCGACGGCGAGCGCTGGCAGGTTCCGAAGGCCCACCTGGGCGACGGGCGGGATCTGCTCGCCGCCACCGAGCGACTCGGCCTCGAGGGGGTCGTCGCCAAGCGGCTCGACGGCACATACGAGCCTGGGCGGCGCAGCGCGAGATGGGTCAAGGTTAAGCGACGGCCGACCGCCGAGCTGCTGATCGGCGGCTGGCTCGCGGGCCGGGGCGGCAGGGGCGGACGGATCGGCTCGCTCCTGCTCGGCGACGCCGGTGCCGACGGGCGCCTGCGCTACGCCGGCCGGGTGGGGTCGGGGCTCTCGCAGGACGCGCTCGACGACCTGGCCGCACGGCTCGCACCGCTCGCTCGGCGCAGCTCGCCGTTTGCGGCCGGCGGCGCCCGACCGCCGCGCGAGGCCCATTGGGTGGAGCCCGAGCTGCTGGCCGAGGTCGCGTTCGGTGAGCGCTCACGCGGTGGATTGCTGCGCCACCCGGTCTGGGTCGGCCTGCGCGACGATGCTCCGCGCCCGCTCGTCCTGGAGGACGAGCGCGAGATGCGCGGGAAAGGGCGCTGCGCGACGGCGCTCGTCGACGGGCGGCGGATTGCGGTCACCAACCTCGACAAGCCCCTCTACCCCGACGGCTTCAGCAAGCGCGACGCGCTCGACTACGTCGCCCGCATCGCGCCGCTGCTGGCCGCGCATCTGCGAGGACGCGCCCTGACGCTCAAGCGATTCCCGGACGGCGTGGACGGCGAGTCGTTCTTCGAGAAGCGAGCCCCGTCGCACGCACCCGCCTGGGTGCGCACCGAGACCGTCGCCTACGGTCGCGAGCGGATCCGCCACGTGATCGCCGACGATGCGCCGACGCTCGTCTGGCTGGCGCAGCTCGCGGCGCTCGAGCTCCACGCGTCGGCGGCGCTCGCCGACGCGCCGGATCGGCCCACCTGGCTCGCCTTCGACCTCGATCCCGGCCCGCCGGCAGGCATCGTCGAGTGCTGCCGGGTGGCGCTGCTGCTGCGCGGCATGCTCGACGGCGTCGGCCTGCGGGCCCTGGCGAAGACGTCGGGCGGCAAGGGCCTCCATCTGCTGGTTCCGCTGAACCGCCCGGATGCGACGTTCGCGCAGGCCAAGCGCTTCAGCCGAGCGGTCGCGGAGCTGCTCGCGGGGGAGGAACCGGGACTCGTCGTCGCGCGCCAGGCCAAGGGACTGCGCTCCGGGCGCGTGCTCGTCGACTGGTACCAGAACGACCGGGCGCGAACGATGGTCGCGCCCTACTCGCTGCGGGCACGAGAGCGGCCGACGGTCTCGGCGCCGGTCACCTGGGAGGAGATCGAGGCGTGCGCCGCCGCTCGCGACACGGACGCGCTGCGCTTCCTCGCACCCGACGTCCTGCGCCGGATGGACGAGCATGGCGACCTGCTCGCGCCGGCGCTCTCGCTGAGCCAGCGGCTGCCCGCCATGTGAGCGCCGGACGCTCGTACGAGGGCGCCCGGAGCGGGTATGCGGTCTCGCTTGGACACACATTGCAGGCGGGCCTGTCAAGGCTCGCCGCGCGCAGGCCGATAGCTCCCATGTGACGGTGGCCCCTGCAATCCCCGCCGGGCGGATCGCGGCCGTGCTCCGACGCGCCGCCGCGGAGGAGCGCGGGGCGTTCCTCGTCGAGTCGCTGGTCGCGGCGGTGCTGCTCGTCATCCTGTCGCTCGGCTTCCTCTCGGCGATCGACACGGCGGCGCGCACGAGCGGCCAGAGCGAGCGCCGGGCCGCCGCCGCATCGCTGGCCCAGGAGGACATCGAGCGGATGCGGGCGCTGAAGCCCCGCGACCTGGCGCAGACGACGACGAGCCGCACCCAGACCGTTCGCGGCGTGTCGTACACGATCGTCTCCCGCGCCGTCTGGATCGACGACACGACCGACTCCGTCACCTGCCCGTCGGGCGCCACGCGCACCGACTACCTGAAGGTCTCCTCGACCGTCACCTGGCCGGTCATGGACTCGATCCGCCCGGTCGTCAGCGAGAGCCTCCTGGCGATCCCGCTCGGGGCGATGGACGGCGGCACCGGCGGCCTCATCATCCGCCTGCGCGGCGTCTCCGGCGCCGGCGCGGCGGGGATCCCGGGCTCGCTCACCGGCCCGGCGAACGTCAGCGGCACCAGCGACGCCGACGGCTGCATCTTCTGGACGGGGCTGCCGGCCGGCTCGTACACGCTCAGCTTCGGCCAGGCGGGCTGGGTCGACCGCAACGGCAACCAGACGGTCACCCAGCCGACCTCGGTCGTCGGCGGCGCCACGAACTCGCTCGACTTCCCCTACGACCGTGCCGCCAGGCTCGACGCGAGCTTCGAGACGAAGGTCGGCGCGAGCGCCCCGCAGGGCAGCAAGGCGCGCGCCGTCACCGTCGCGAACAACGGCATGGCGCCGCCGGGCACCCGCGCCTTCACCGTCGGCACGCCCGCCACGTCGATCACATCCGGCTACACCCTCTACCCGTTCACCGACGGCTACGCCGTCTGGGCCGGGGCGTGCGACGGCGCCGACCCGCGCCTCTACGGTCAGTCGGCCCCGTTCGCGAGGATCGCCCCGGGCGCCGCCGCCGCGGTGACGGTCCGCCAGCCGGCGGTCAACGTGCTCGTGACGCCCCCGAGCGGCGTCGCGATGAGCGCCCTGGACGTGAGGATCACCCCGACGACGCCGGGCTGCGGGGCGGCGTTCGGCGGTACCGGCCTGCTGAGCGCCGGCGGCGCGCTGCTGGACCCGGGGCTCCCGTACGGGGACTACGCGATCTGCGTCGACGACAACCGGACGACACCGGTCCGCAAGCAGGTGACGGTGCAGAACCGCGCCGCGGCCGGCACGGCGACGACCGCGATCGACTTGCGCAGCGGTACGACGAGCGGCGGCTGCCCGTGAGCCGTGAGCCGCGAGCCCTCCGCCGCGCCGCGCCGCCGTCCGGCGAGGCGGGCTTCAGCCTGCCCGAGCTGCTCGTCGCGATGGCCATCGGCCTGATCGTCATCTTCGGCGCCTTCATGCTGCTCGACAGCTCAACCAGGCTCTCCAAGGCGACGGCGCAGCGAGTCGACGCGACGCAGCGAGGGCGCCTCGCGCTCGACCTGATGATGCGAGAGCTGCGCTCGCAGGTGTGCCTCAGCGGCACGACGCCGCCGATCGTCTCGGGCAATGCGACACAGGTGACCTTCTACGTGAACCTCGGCGGGCCGGACCAGCTCCCCGAGCGCCATCAGATCTCACTCGAGAGCGGCGACCTGGTGCTCCGTCGCTGGGTCGGCACGGGCGTGCCACCGACGATGACGTGGCCGGCGACGCCGACGAGCACGCGGACGCTGCTCGAGAACGTGACGACGCAGGGCTCGACGCCGCTGCTGCGCTACTTCACGTGGGGTGCCGGCTCGCCGCTCGTCCCGGACTCGCCGCTGGCGACGCCGCTCTCGGGCACGTCGCTCGCGCTCGTCGTGCGGATCGCCGTCGCGCTGCGCGTCCAGCCGGCGCGCGACTTCCGCGACGGCTCGGCGAGAGGCTGGGCCGATCTGCAGGACGCCGCCTTCGTCCGCTTCGCCGACCCGAACGACACCGGCAGCGTGACCACCGGCCAGAAGGGGCCCCGATGCAGCTGACAATCCGAGAGCGGATCGCACGCCGGCCGCGGGGCGCGGACGTAGTCCCGCGCCGGCCGGGCGGCGAGGAGGGCATCGCGCTGCCGGCGGTCATCGGCATGATGGCCGTGGTCGCGATGCTCAGCGCGGCGATCATCACGACCGCGCAGTCCGACGTGCCGCAGGCGCGCCGCGACCAGGACCGCAAGGCCGCGCTCGCCTCGGCAGAGGCCGGCGTCAACGCCTACATGTTCAAGCTGCAGCGCGATCCCGAGGTCTGGACGCGCTGCACCGGTCTCTCCGGGACGCCGTTCGTCAACCAGCCGTGGGACGGCTCCGGCAGCGACCCGCGCGTCTGGCGCAACGTTCCCGCGTCGGCCTCGCAATACACCGTGGAGCTGCTGCCGAAGGCCGGCCAGACCCAGTGCAGCACGAGCAACCCGGTCGGGACGATGATCGCCGCCGGGCAGATCCGGGTCCGCTCGACCGGTCGCACGCGGGGCGTCAAGCGATCGCTGATCGCCAAGATGCGCAAGCGCAGCTTCCTGGACTACCTGTACTACACCGACTACGAGACGCTCGACCCGGCGTGGTACACGCGAACCGTCGGCGGGGCGCCGACGAGCCCCGACGTGACCGGCTGGGCGTCGGACAACTGCCGCTACTACCGCGACGGGCGGTCGAGCAAGGTCTACAACGGCTACTGGTACGACAGCTACAACCGGCCGCGCTCGTTCAGCCTGCGCTGCAGCGAGATCCAGTTCGCGCCGGGCGACAGGATCCTCGGTCCGATGCACACCAACGACGAGTTCTACATCTGCGGCAGCCCGCAGCTCGGCCGCACGGTCGACGACTCGATCGAGGCATCCGCCTCGCCGCCGGCGTGGCGCGCCGCCTGCTCGGGCGCGAGCCCCAACTTCGCCGGGAGCTGGACGCCGGGCGCGCCGCTGCTGACGATGCCGCCCGCGAACGACCAGCTCCGTGACGTCGTCCAGCCGAGCTACCTGTTCACCGGCCGGACCGACATCATCCTCAGCCCGGCGGCGATCTCGGTGAACGGCGTCTCGATGCCCTACCCCTCGAACGGCGTCATCTACGTGCAGAACGGCAGCTGCGGACAGTCGTACAAGCCCTACGACGCCTACAACTCGCCTGCCGGCTGCGCCGACGTCTACGTGCGCGGCACGTACAGCCAGCCGCTGACGATCGCCAGCGCCAAGGACATCATCATCCGCGACGACATCGTCAAGTCGAACAACGCGCTGCTCGGACTGATCGCCAACGATTTCATCCGCGTCTGGCACCCGGTGCAGAACCTGCGCAACAACAACAGCGACTGCGACAACGTCTCCGGCCAGCAGATCGGAAGCGTGCGGATCGACTCGTCGCTGATGGCGCTGAACCACTCCTTCATGGTCGACTACTACTTCTGCGGCGGTCCGCTCGGCACGCTCACGGTGACCGGGGCGATCATCCAGAAGTACCGCGGTCCCGTCGGCCAGGGCGGCTCGACGATCTCCGACGGCTACGTCAAGAACTACAACTACGACGACAACTTCCGCTACCGTCAGCCGCCCTACTTCCTTGACCCGATCCAGTCGTCGTGGCGGCTGATGAGCCTCACGGAGCAGGTCCCCGGCCGCTGAGCGCCGGCCGCGGCGCGGGAGGTCTCGCGGCTCCGGCGCGCGACCGGCGATAGGGTGCCGCGGGAAGGCCGGAGCGGCGACCCGCCCGGCGAGCAGTGCCGTCGCCGCGTGCGGCGGCGGAGATCGAGCCCGTCGTCTGGGGACGCTCGATCACCTACCACGGCCCCGCCGGAAGCCGCGTGGTGGACACGAGCGCCGGCTCGGCCAGTGCACAGCTCGGCTTCGCAGTCGGCGCCGACGGCACTGCGGGAATCACCTACGCCTACCCGCTCGTCGAGTACGACCCGAAGCTGTGCGACTTCTGCACCAGCCTCGGCCACCACTACGGCCAGCTCCGCCAGGCGTTTGGGCCGGCGTTTGAGCCCGCGGAGCTGGCGCGGACCGCGGAGAACGACACCGGCTACCTGTTCAACGACCTCGCCGTCGACCGTCGGACCGGTGCGCTTCACGCCGCCTACGGCGTCGGGCGCTCCGACCTGCTCGTCCACCACGCCCAGGACGGCCGGACGACGGCGCTGTCGCTGCGGGGCGTGCGGGGGCTGCGAATCGCGGCCGGGGGCGGCGTTGTCGCGATCGCCGCGACCGACGGCAACCGGCTGCTGCTGTTCCAGCGGCGCTCGGGCGGCTGGTCGTCGCGAACGCTCGCGCGCGGCGTGAACGACTTCGACATGGCCGTCGGACGCGACGGGCGGGCCCGCGCGGTCTTCTCGACGACGCGTGACTGCTGCTCGCTCCGAGTGTGGACGGGGAGCAGGCTGATCCGCACGCGCGTGGGCGTCGATCAGGTCGCGCTGGCAGTCGACGACCGGGGCGCCGCGCACATCGCGTACAGCCGCATGCGGCAGCTCTCCTGCCGGCGGGTCGGCTGGTGGGGCCGGGTCTGCTCGAACAACGGCGTGGGCTACCTGAAGCTCACCGCCGCCGGGCGGCCCGTACGCCACAGCGTCGTCCAGAGCTCGATGGGCTACTCGTCGAACCTGTCGGTCGCCGTTACCGCCGGCGGCGGCAAGGTCGCGATCGGGTACCCCGACGCCGGCCGCGATCGCCGGGCCCTCGTGCGCATCGGGCGCTGACGAGGCGCGCCGGCGCCGCCCCGCCGGGGGCCACCGCCGGGCAGGCTCCGGGGCCTCGACATCGAACGATCGTCCAGCACCGCACCTCGGCCACCGCAACGATCCGACGGTGGTGGTGTTCGAGCCGCATCGACCCCGATGGAGGAGGACCCTCACCCATGTCCCGACCAATCCGCCTCGCGCTGACGCTCGGCGCGCTCGTGGCGATGCTCGCGGCGCTGGCGACCGGCGCCGTCGCGGCCTCCCACGGGCCCGGCAAGGCGAAGAAGCCCGACAACCCGGCGAAGTCGTTCAAGCGCCTCGGGGTCAAGAAGCTCACCGGCGGCACGACGACGCTCGCCATCACGGGCGCGCTGCCGGCCGGCCTGACGATCGCGCCGGTCCTTCCGGCGGTCCAGTCCGATCCCTCCGTCGCGGCGTTCACCCTGCCGATCACCAAGGGGCACGTCGTCGTCAAGCGCGGCAAGCGCGCCACGGCGCCGCGCGGACTGGCCGGCTGGCTGCGCCACGACGGCGGCCTCACGCTGTCACTCGCCGGCAAGCCCGATGTGACCCTCACGAAGCTCCGCATCGTCCTCGCCGCGCAGAAGGGCGGCGTCGTGACCGCGCGGGTCTCCGGCAAGGGCACGCTGCGCCTCTTCACGCTGAGCGGCGGGAAGGTCGAGAACGGCGTCGGCACCGCGACGATGAAGCTGGCAAAGCAGGGCACGAAGGCGCTTAACAAGGCCTTCGGCACGTCACTCGTCTCGGGCGCCGAGATCGGCACGCTGACCGTCGATCCCGCGGGGACGATCAGCACGCCGTAGACGCGAGAGCTCGCCGAGGCGAGCGCGCGACGGACGACGGGCCCCGCCGATGCGGGGCCCGTCGCGTCTGAGGGCCGCTACGCGGCGCCGGTGCGCGCCTTGAGCAGGTCGCGGATCTCCTCGAGCAGCACCGCCTCGTCGCTGCGCCCGTCCGCGGGCTTCTCGATGCCCATCCGACGCTGGATCGCATCGATCGGCTTGACGACGAAGAAGAAGATCGCCGCCGCGATCGAGACGAACGCGATCAGGGCGTTGAGGAAGGAGCCGTAGCGGAAGACCGAGCCGTTGATCGTGAACGTAAGGCCCGAGAAGTCCGGCTTGCCGACGATCGCCGCGACGATCGGCGTGATGAGATCCGCGACGAGCGCCGTCACCAGCGCCCCGAACGCAACGCCGATCACGATCGCGATCGCCAGCTCGACGATGTTGCCCCGCATCAGGAACTGGCGGAACTCCCTGAGCATCTGCGTCCTCCTCGGTCGGTGACGGGCCGACGCTACCGCGACGTGAGGTCGGTGCGCGAGGCTCCGGATATCGTCGCGGCGATGATCGAGACCCTGCGCGCGGACTTGGCGCGGTACTGCAGCCCCGGGGCGCGCCACCAGGATGCGCGCTGGAGCCGGCGCGCGGTGGCCGGCGCGCTGCTTCGGGATCTCGGGGTCTGGGCGGTCGTCGAGTACCGCCTGCGGCGCTGGTGCAAGGAGCGCAGGGGTCCGGCGCGGCTGCCCCTGGCGATCCTGGCCGCCGTCACCCAGCGCCTGACCGAGATGACCACCGGGATCTCGATCGCGGGGGGCGCGCGGTTCGGGCCCGGCCTCTACATAGGGCACTTCGGGGGGATCACCGTCGGGCCGGGGGTCGTCGTGGGGGAGAACTGCAACCTCAGCCAGGGAGTGACGCTCGGCGACCACGGCGGCAGCCCGGTGATCGGCGACTGCGTCTACGTGGCGCCGGGAGCCAAGGTGTTCGGGGCGATCGTCGTCGGCGACAACGTCGCGATCGGAGCCAACGCCGTCGTCAACCGCGACGTTCCGGCCGGCTCGACGGCGGTCGGCGTCCCCGCGCGCATCATCGAGGGCCGCGGAAATCTCCTCGACGCCCGCGCGTAGCGCCGCCGGCGTACGGCGCCCCGGGATTCACGGGACCACCAGCGCGCCCGGCAGGATTCGAACCTGCGGCCTCTTGCTCCGGAGGCAAGCGCTCTATCCACTGAGCTACGGGCGCATCGGGAGCGGACGGTCGTCCGCGCCTGGCGAGCAGCGTACCGCTCGGCGGCGGCGGTACGCTCGCCGCGCATGGACGAGGTCGAGCTCTTCTTCGCCGGCACCGGCGGGTCGGCACCGTCCGCGCGCCGCGCCCTGCCGGCGCTCCTGGCCCGGCTCGACGGCGACCGGGTGCTGTTCGACTGCGGCGAGGGCACGCAGCGTCAGCTCCTGCGGAGCGTCGGTCTGGCCGACCTCGACGCCGTCTTCCTCACTCACCACCATGCCGACCACTGGCTCGGGCTCCCCGGCATGCTCAAGACGTTCGACCTGCGCGGGCGCGAGAAGCCGCTCGACGTCTTCGGCCCGCCCGGCACCGGTCGGCTGCTCGGCGCGATGAGCGGCGTGTGGGGCCGGGTCGGGTACGAGCTCGCGATCGTCGAGCTCGAGCCGGGCGACGCGATCGAGTTCGACGGCTACGAGGTGGAGTGCTTCAACGTTCGCCACCGCGGTCGCGCGTTCGGCTACGCGATCGCCGAGGACGAGCGGCCGGGCCGCTTCGACGTCGACGCCGCCCGCGCTCTCGGCGTGCCCCCCGGACCGGCGTTCGGGCGCCTGCAGGCGGGGGAGACGGTGGACGGGGTCTCGCCAGACCAGGTGATCGGTCCGCCTCGCCCCGGCCGACGGATCGTGCTCAGCGGCGACACCGCCCCCTGCGAGATGGTCCGCACGGCGGCGCGCGGTGCCGACGTGCTCGTCCACGAGGCCACCTTCCTGGAGGAGGATGCGCAGCGCGCGGCGCTGACCGAGCACAGCACCGCGCGCCAGGCGGCACAGGTCGCGGCGGACGCGGGCGTGCGGCTGCTCGCGCTGAGCCACCTGTCCTCGCGCTACCCGCCATCCCGCGTGCGCGACGAGGCGCGGGTCGTCTTCGAGCCGGTCGTCGTCCCGCGCGACTTCGAGGCGATCGACGTGCCGCACGTCGAGAAGGGCGAGCCCCGGCTGGTGCCGTGGGACCGCGCTGCTAGGGTGCCTGAGGCAGCATCCGAGCTCCTTTAACCCGGTCCCGTGAGGCCAGGAAGGACACAGCGCTTGAACGACGACAAGGTCGTCCTCGACAGTGAGGACATCCGCCGGACCCTCGTGCGGATCGCCCATGAGATCGTCGAGCGCCACGATTGCCCGGACGGCCTCGCGCTCGTCGGCATCCAGCGTCGCGGGGCGATCCTCGCCCAGCGCCTGCGCGCGATCCTCTCCGAGCTCGTCGACGACGACGTCCCGCTCGGCCAGCTCGACATCAGCTTCTACCGCGACGATCTCTCGCGCCGCTCGGAGGCGCCCGAGGTCCACGCGACGGCCGTCGACTTCGCGATCGACGCACGCACCGTGGTGATCGTCGACGACGTCCTCTTCACGGGGCGGACCGTGCGTGCGGCGCTCGAGGCCCTCTTCAGCTTCGGCCGCCCGGCGAAGGTCCAGCTGGCGGTGCTCGCCGACCGCGGTCACCGCGAGCTGCCGATCCGCCCCGACTACGTCGGCAAGAACCTCCCCACCGCGCGCGCCGAGCACGTGAACGTCCGCGTCGTCGAGCTCGACGGCGTCGACGCCGTGACGATCACGCCGGCGCCGGAGGCCTCGTCATGAGGCACCTCCTCTCGATCGAGCAGCTGGACCGCCGCACGATCGAGCGGCTCTGCGACCGGGCGGCGGCATTCGAGGAGGTCGGGGAGCGCGACATCAAGAAGGTTCCCGCGCTGCGGGGGCGGACCGTGCTCAACCTCTTCTACGAGGCGAGCACGCGGACGCGCAGCTCGTTCGAGCTGGCCGCCAAGCGGCTCAGCGCAGACGTCGTCAACTTCATCGCCTCCGGCTCGTCGGTCGAGAAGGGCGAGTCGCTCAAGGACACGGTGCTGACGCTGAGCGCGCACCGTCCCGACTGCATCGTGATCCGCTGCCCCTGGGCGGGCGCTCCGGCACTGCTTCCGCGCTGGACCGACGCCGCCGTCGTCAACGCAGGCGACGGCAAGCACGAGCACCCGACCCAGGCGCTGCTCGACGTCTACACGCTGCGCCGGCGCCTGGGAGCGCTGGACGGCGCGCGGATCTGGATCGTCGGCGACGTCATGCACTCGCGGGTGGCGCGTTCGAACATCCTCGCGTTCCGCGCGATGGGCGCTCACGTGACGCTGGCCGGGCCGCCGACGCTGCTGCCGCGCGACGTCGAGGAGCTCGGGGTCGAGATCCGCAGCGACCTGCGGGATCTGCGCCGCGCGGACGTCGTCTACGCGCTGCGGATGCAGCGCGAGCGCATGACCGAGGCGCACGTCCCCTCGTTGCGCGAGTACGCGGCCGTTTACCAGATCGACAGCCGCCGTCTCGGGCCGCGTCAGCTGCTGATGCACCCCGGCCCTGTCAACCGGGGCGTCGAGCTCTCCGGCGACGTCGTCGACTCGCCGCAGTCGCTGATCCTCGAGCAGGTCGCAGCCGGCGTCGTCGTCCGCATGGCGGTTCTCTACGAGGTGCTCGCCACCGCCCGCGCCGAAGACCCCGTCACGGAGCCCCAGCCCGCATGAGCCTCATCTTGCCGGACCCACTCGTGCGCGCACCGGCGCCGCCGGCCGACCTGCTGGTGTGCGGCGCGCACGTCCTCGACCCGCGGGCCGGCCTCGACGGCCCTCGCGACGTGCTCGTGCGTGACGGCGAGATCGCCGAGATCGGTGCGCCCGGGACGCTCGCATCGCCGCCCGGGGCGGAGATCGTCGAGGGGGAGGGGCGACACCTCTTCCCGGGGTTCGTCGACCCCCACGTGCACCTGCGCACCCCCGGTCAGGAGCACAAGGAGGATCTCGAGACCGGCACGCGCGCCGCTGCGGCGGGCGGCTTCTGCCAGGTCATCACGATGCCGAACACCGACCCGGTCGTGGATTCGCCGTCGGTCATGGGCGCGCTTCGCGACGCCGCGGCCCACCAGGCGCGGATCCCGGTCGGCGTGCTCGGCGCGGTCACCAGGGGCCTGCGCGGCGAGGAGCTGACCGAGATGGCGGCGCTGCGCGAGGCCGGGGCGCTGGGCTTCACCGACGACGGGCGCCCCGTCGCGAGCGCCGGGATGCTGCGCCGCGCGCTGCGCTACCAGCGGCTCGTCGGCGGCGTGCTGGCGCTTCACGAGGAGGACCCGACGCTCTCGGCCGGCGGCGCGATGCACGAGGGCCGCGTCAGCGCGCTGCTCGGCATCGCCGGGATCCCGAGCACCAGCGAGTCGGTGATGATCGCCCGCGACGCCGAGCTCGCCGGCTACGAGGGGGCGGCCGTCCACATGCAGCACCTGAGCTGCGCCGCGTCGGTGCGCGCCGTCGCGACCGCCAAGGAGCTCGGCTGGGACGTGACCGCCGAGGCAAGCCCTCATCACCTCTGCCTGACCGAGGACGCCGTCCGGTCGCTCGACACGAGCATGAAGATGAACCCGCCGCTGCGCACCGAGGAGGACCGCCTGGCCCTGATCGAGGGTCTGCGCTCGGGGGCGATCGACTGCGTCGCGACCGACCACGCGCCGCACGCACGCGACGAGAAGGAAGTGCCCTTCGAGCAGGCGCCGATGGGCACGACCGGCCTCGAGACCGCCTTCGCAGCGCTGCACGCTCTGCTCGTCCGGCCCGGCGTCCTGGGCCTCGGGCTCGTCGTCGAGCGGATGACCTGCGGCGGCGCGCGCTTCGGCCTGCCGATCCCGCGGGTCGCCGTCGGCGAGCCCGCGAACCTGACGCTGATCGACCTCGAGCAGCGCTGGACGCCGGGCGACGACGGCTATGAGAGCCGCTCGGAGAACTGCTGCTTCGCCGGCACGGAGCTGAGCGGACGTGTCCTGCTGACCGTCGCCGCGGGGTCGGTCGCCTATCGAGAGCGCTCGTTCGTGCTGTGTGCCGCGCCCGAGCCCGGAGAGGAGCACCGATGAGCACGATGGAGGCGATCCAGGGCTACGTCCTGCTGGAGGACGGCACGCGCTTCGACGGCGAGCTGTGCGCGGCGCCGGCGCCGACGACCGGGGAGGTCGTCTTCACGACGGTGATGAGCGGCTACCAGGAGGCGGTCAGCGACCCGTCGTTCGCGCGGCAGATCATCGTCTTCACATATCCGCACATCGGCAACTACGGCGTGAGCGACGTGGCGATGCAGAGCGCGGCGCCGCACGCCCAGGCACTCGTGATGCGCTCGGTGACCAGCGGCGCCGACGCGCCGAGCGCGCAGGGCGGCTGGCTCGACTGGCTCGCCGAGCGCGGCGTTCCGGCGATCACAGGCGTCGACACGCGCGCGCTGGTGCGCCACATCCGCGGCGCCGGCGCGATGCGGGGCGGCATCTTCACCGACGCGACCCCCGAGGCCGACGCCCTCGCGCTCGTCGCGGCCGAGCCGCCGATGAGCGGGCGCGACCTCGCGCGCGAGGTCACCGCTTCGCACGTGATCCGCTGCGGCGAGGGCGACGGACCGCGGATCGCGGCGATCGACACGGGCATCAAGCGCTCGATCGTGAGCGCGCTGGTGGAGCGCGGAGCGCGACTCGAGCTGCACCCGTGCACCGCCTCCGCCGACGAGCTGCTCGCCGGCGATCCCGACGCGATCTTCCTGGCCAACGGCCCCGGCGATCCGGCGGCGCTCGGATACATCGTGGAGACCGTCCGCAGCATCGTCGGGCGCAAGCCGATCTTCGGGATCTGCCTCGGCCACCAGCTGCTCAGCCGGGCCGTCGGCCTGGAGACCTTCAAGCTGCCGTTCGGCCACCGCGGTGCCAACCACCCGGTCAAGGACCTGCGGACGGGACGCATCGAGATCACCTCCCAGAACCACGGCTTCGCCGTTGCCGCCCCGGACGGCGGCCTGCGGGTCGAGCGCGACGAGCCGGTCCGCTGGGAGACCGACTTCGGTGCGGCCGAGCTGAGCCACGTGAACCTCTACGACCGCACGGTGGAGGGGCTCGCGCTGCTCGACGTGCCCGGCGCCGCCGTGCAATACCACCCCGAGGCCGGGCCCGGCCCGAACGACTCGCTCGGGATCTTCGACCGCTTCCTGGACCTCCTCTGATGCCCCGCCGCGACGACCTGCACAAGATCCTGATCATCGGCTCCGGGCCGATCGTCATCGGCCAGGCGGCCGAGTTCGACTACTCCGGCGTGCAGGCCTGCAAGGTCCTGCGCGAGGAGGGCTACGAGGTCGTCCTCGTGAACTCCAATCCGGCGACGATCATGACCGACCCGGAGTTCGCGGACGCGACCTACGTCGAGCCGCTGCTGCCCGGGCCCCTCGCGCAGATCATCGAGAAGGAGCGCCCCGACGCGCTGCTGCCGACGCTGGGCGGGCAGACGGCCCTGAACCTCGCCAAGGCGCTGGCCGAGGACGGCACGCTCGAACGCTTCGGCGTCGAGCTGATCGGTGCCGACCACGAGGCGATCGACCGCGCCGAGGACCGTGACCGATTCCGCGAGACGATGGAGGAGGCGGGGCTGAAGATGCCCCGCAGCGCGATCGCGACATCGCTCGACGAGGCACTCGAGCACCTCGACGACATCGGCCTCCCCATGATCGTGAGGCCGGCGTTCACGCTCGGCGGAAGGGGCGGCGGCATCGCGCGCGACGAGGAGGAGTTCCGCCGGATCGTTCGCCGGGGGCTGGACGCCTCCCCGATCGGCCAGATACTGCTCGACCAGTCGGTGCTCGGCTGGGGCGAGTTCGAGCTCGAGGTCATGCGCGACCGCAACGACAACTGCGTGATCGTCTGCTCCATCGAGAACGTCGACCCGATGGGCATCCACACCGGCGACTCGGTCACGGTCGCCCCGCAGCAGACGCTGCCCGACCGGCTCTACCAGCAGCTGCGCGACCAGGCGATCACCGTGATCCGCGCCGTCGGCGTGGAGACCGGCGGCTCGAACGTGCAGTTCGCGGTGGACCCGGTCAGCGAGGAGATCCTCGTCATCGAGATGAACCCGCGCGTGTCGCGCTCGTCGGCGCTCGCCTCGAAGGCGACCGGCTTCCCGATCGCGAAGATCGCCGCGCGCCTGGCCGTCGGCTACACGCTCGACGAGATCCCCAACGACATCACGGCGGTGACGCCGGCGAGCTTCGAGCCGGCGATCGACTACGTCGTCGTCAAGTGGCCGCGCTTCGCGTTCGAAAAGTTCCGCGGCGCCGACCCCTATCTCTCCACGCACATGAAGAGCGTCGGCGAGGTGATGTCGATCGGACGCACCTTCCAGCAGGCCTTCGCCAAGGCGATGCGCAGCCGCGAGCTCGACAGCCACGCCGACGTCGCGAGCCTCGACCGGTCCGAGCTGCTCGCGGCGCTCGAGCGGCCGACGAGCGAGCGCTACGACGTGATGCTCGAGGCGTTCCGCCGCGGTGCCGACGTCCACGAGGTCCACGAGCGCTGCTCCGTCGATCTCTGGTTCCTGCGCGAGCTGCGGGAGCTCGCGCTGAACCCCGGCGCGCCGTTCGTCGGCGAGCGCTCGTTCAAGGCCGTCGACACCTGCGCTGCCGAGTTCGCGGCGCGCACGCCCTACTACTACTCCGGCTGGGAACGCCGGCGCTCCGACGAGGTCGAGCGCGGTGAGAGCCCCTCGGTGATGATCCTCGGCGCGGGGCCGAACCGCATCGGCCAGGGGATCGAGTTCGACTACTGCTGCGTGCACGCCGCCATGACGGTGCGCGAATCCGGGCGCGATGCGGTGATGGTCAACTGCAACCCCGAGACGGTGTCGACCGACTACGACACGTCGAGCCGCCTCTACTTCGAGCCGCTGACGCTCGACGACGTGCTCGGCGTGTGCGAGGTCGAGCGTCCGGAGGGCGTGATCGTCCAGTTCGGCGGGCAGACGCCGCTGAAGCTCGCCGCCGGGCTCGTCGAGGCCGGCGTGCCGCTGCTCGGCACGAGCGTCGACGCGATCGACCTGGCCGAGGACCGGGGCCGCTTCGGAAGGCTGCTCGACGAGCTCGGCTACGAGGCGCCGCCGTACGCCGAGGCGCACTCCGTCGACGAGGCATTGGACGCGGCCGATCGCGTCGGGTTCCCACTGCTCGTGCGCCCCAGCTACGTGCTCGGCGGGCGTGCGATGGAGATCGTCTACTCGCGCGAGGCGCTCGCCGATTACCTCGAGCGCCAGGCAGTGAACGGAGAGCGCTCCGGGCGGGCGATCTTCCTCGACCGTTTCCTCGAGGATGCGATCGAGCTCGACGTCGACGCGCTGTGCGACGGCAGCGAGGCGTGGATAGGCGGGATCATGCAGCACGTCGAGGAGGCCGGGATCCACTCCGGCGACTCGGCGTGCGTGCTGCCGCCCCACTCGCTCGGGCCGGACATGCTCGAGCTGGTCCGCGAGCAGACGCGCGGCATCGCCCTCGGCCTCGGCGTGGTCGGCCTGCTGAACGTGCAGTTCGCCGTCTACGGGGGCCGCCTCTACGTCATCGAGGCCAACCCGCGCGCCTCCCGCACGGTGCCGTTCGTCAGCAAGGCGATCGGGATCCCGCTTGCGAAGCTCGCGTGCCGCCTGATGCTCGGCGAGCGGCTCGCCGACCTCGACCTGCCGGACGACCCGATGACCGCGAGCCACGTGGCCGTCAAGGAGGCGGTGATGCCCTTCGACCGCTTCGACGGGGCCGATGCCGTCCTGGGCCCGGAGATGCGCTCGACCGGCGAGGTGATGGGGCTGGCGGCAGACTTCCCGTCGGCCTTCGCGAAGGCCCAGGCCGCGGCAGGATCGCCGCTGCCCGACGGCGGCACGGCCTTCATCACCGTCACCGACCGCGACAAGCCCGGCGCGGTCGCCGTGGCGCAGACGCTGCACGACCTCGGCTTTCGGATCGTCGCCACCCGCGGCACGAAGGAGGCGCTTCAGAGGATGGGGATCCCGGCGATCGAGCTCCTGAAGGTCGGTGAGGGCTCGCCCAACGTCGTCGACTGGATCGAGAGCGGTCAGGTCGACCTCGTCGTGAACACGCCGACCGGCTCGGGCGCGCGCACCGACGGCTGGCAGATTCGCCGTGCCGCGGTCACGCGCGGGGTTCCGTGCATGACGACCCTGTCGGGCGCGCTCGCCGGGGCGCGGGCGATCGCCGCCGCACGTCAGGGGCGCGTCGAGGTCGTATCCCTTCAGGAGATACACGCCAGGGAGCGGCCGGCCGAGGCGCCGGCGTGAGCGCCGCGCTGCCGCCCGACGGCGGATCGCGCACGCTCGCGCCGCTCGAGCGCCGCCTGCTCGAGGTCGTCGAGCGCCGCGAGCACGGCGCCTACGTGGTCCTCGCGGCCGAGGACCCGGACGGCCCGGCGCCGCAGCCGGGCCAGTTCTGCATGGTCGCCGCGGCGGAGCGCTGGGGCGCCGGCGCGGACGAGCGGCCGTTCCTGCCACGTGCCTTCAGCGTCCTGCGCGCCGACGGAAAGCGGATCGAGCTGCTGCTCGAGGACGTCGGGCCGGGAACGCGGCGTCTGTGCGAGCTGCGGCCCGGTGACGGCCTCCGGCTGCTCGGCCCGCTCGGCCGCGGCTTCAGCGCCCCGCCCGGCGATCGCCGCGCGATCCTCTGCGGCGGCGGCGTCGGCATGGCGCCGCTCGCGATGCTCCAGGACGAGCTGCTCGCCGGCGGCCGGGACGCGGTCGTGCTGCTCGGCTTCCGCGACGCCGAGCACGCCGCCGGGGCGAAGCTCTTCGCGCGCGCGCGCGTGGCCACCGACGACGGCTCCGCCGGTCGGCGCGGGCTCGTCACCGAGCTCTTGGCCGAGGAGCTCGCGCGCGACCCGGTGGCGATCGTCTACGGCTGCGGCCCGCCGGCGATGCTCGAAACCGTGCGGGCCCTCTGCGAGCGGCTCGAGATACCGGCGCAGCTTGCCCTCGAGGCGGGGATGGCGTGCGGCTTCGGCGCCTGCTACGGCTGCGTCGTGCCCTTGAGGGAGGGCGGCAACGCACGTGTCTGCGTCGACGGGCCGGTCTTCGACGCCGAGCGCCTGGCGAGCTGCCTGGCCCCAGGGGAGGCCGCGTGAGCGAGGCTGTGCGCTTCTGCGGGCTCGAGCTCGATCACCGCGTCATCAACGCCTCGGGGACGTTCGACGCCATCGCGGCCCAGCGGGTCTTCGGCGACGAGATCGTGCTGCGCTTCCCGTTCGCGGCGTTCGTGTCCAAGACGATCACGCTCGAGCCGCGTGCCGGCAACCCGCCGCCGCGCCTGTACGAGGCGCCCGCGGGCATGATCAACTCGATCGGGCTGCCGAACCGCGGGCTGCTCGGCTACCTGGAGCACGATCTGCCGCAGCTCGCGGCGCTGCCCGTACCGCTCGTGACGAACGTCATGGGCTCGACCGCCGACGAGGTGGCACGGCTCGTCGAGGCGATCGACGCGCGGGCGGAGGTCGCCGCGATCGAGCTGAACGTCTCCTGCCCCAACGTCGAGACCGGGCTTGACCTGGGAGCCGACCCCCGCCTGCTCGGCCGCCTGGTCGACGAGGTGCGCCCGCTGACCGGCAAGCCGCTGATCGTGAAGCTCACGCCCAACACGGCGGACGTCGCTGCCGTCGCGCAGGCGGCCGAGGCCGCCGGCGCGGACGCGGTGTCGCTGATCAACACGCTGCGAGCATTCGCCGCCCATCCGGACGGCTCCGGGCGGGCATGGCTCGGAGCCGGCACCGGCGGCCTCTCCGGACCGGCGGTGCGGGCGGTCGCACTGGCCCAGATCGCGGCCGTCAGCGCGCGCGTGGAGATCCCCGTCGTCGGCATGGGCGGCATCGCCTCGGGCCGCCACGCGCGACAGGCGATCGACGCCGGCGCGACGCTGGTGGCGGTGGGCACCGAGAGCTTCCGAGACCCGCTGGCGGGAGAGCGCGTGCGGCTCGGCCTCGATGCGCTCGAGCACCCTCGTGCAGCGCGCTGAAGACCGTCCGGCGGGCCGCCGAGAGCGCCGCCCGGCATCGACCACGCTGAAGAAGCATCGACCTCGAGTGGAGGTCAAGGTGAATTGGCCGTACGGCCCTTGTCGACACACGACGAGCGTGTATGCTCGCCGGCCAGTGCCGCCGGCAGCAGACATCGACGCGATCAAGCCGACGGCAGCTCCGGAGCGCTCGCATCTCCAGCGCATGGAGGCTCTCCAGCGCGCGAACCAGATTCGCACCCGGCGGGCGCAGCTCAAGCGAGACCTGCGTGGCGGAAAGGTGACGATCGACCGTCTGCTCACCGATCCGCCGGAGTTCCTCGAGACCGCGAAGGTCCTCGACATGCTGCTCGCGGCGCCCAAGTACGGTCGCGTCAAGGCGAACAAGATCCTCCAGATCTGCCGCATCTCGCCGAGCAAGACGGTGGGCGGGCTGTCGGAGCGCCAGCGCGCCGAGATCGTCGAGCTGCTGCGCCGCCGCAGCTCGCGTTAGACGGCCTGAGCCGGGCCCCGAGCGCCGCACTGCCGTGTCGCGTGTCGTCGTCATCACTGGGCCATCCGGCGTCGGCAAGGGAACGCTGATCCGACTGCTGCGCGAGCAGCTCCCGCAGCTCGGCCTCAGCGTCTCGGCGACGACGCGTCCGCCGCGTCCCGGCGAGCGCGACGGCGTCGAGTACCACTTCCTCGACGAGCCGGAGTTCGCCCGCCTTGCGTTCGAGGGCGCGTTCGTCGAGCACGCCGAGTACGCCGGCCGGCGCTACGGCACGCTGCGCTCGGAGCTCGAGCGGCGCGCCGCGGCCGGCGAGCCCGTCGTCCTCGAGATCGAGGTGCAGGGGGCCCGCCAGGTGCGCGAGGCGATCCCCGACGCGCTGCTGGTCTTCATCGCGCCGCCGTCGCGCGAGGCGCTACGCGAGCGGCTCGTAGGCCGCGGGACCGACATGCCGGAGGTCGTCGAGCGGCGGCTGGGGGTCGCCGAGCTGGAGCTGCGGGCCCAGGACGAGTTCGAGTTCGTGGTCGTCAACGATCGCCTCGAGGACGCCGTGCGGGAGCTCGTCGCGGTCGTGCGAGAGGCGATCGGCGGGCCGGTAGACTGCGAGCCATGATCCAGCCGCGCATCGACACGCTCCTCGGGCAGGTCGACTCCAACTACGCCGCCGTGATCGTCGCCGCCAAGAGGGCACGGCAGATCAACAGCTACTACCACAACCTCGGTGAGGGGACGTTCGACGAGTTCCCGCCGCCGATGGTCGACACACCCTCGAAGAACTACCTGACGATCGCCCTCGAGGAGGTCGCCGGGGGCAAGCTCTCCTACCGCTACCGCTAGGGGGCCGGGCGCCGGCCCGGAGAGGCGCGATGGCACGCATCCTGCTCGGCGTCAGCGGCGGGATCGCCGCCTACAAGGCGCTCGAGCTCGTGCGCCTCGCGACCAAGGCCGGCCACAGCGTTCGCGTCGTGCAGACGCCGGCCGCGCTCGAGTTCGTCGGCGCGGCCTCGTTTGCGGCGCTGACCGGCGCCCCGGTGCTCGTCGGCGAGCACGACCGCGACCCCGCGCGGGGCGCCTTTCCCGACCAGCGCCCGCCCGACCACGAGCCGCCGAGCCACCTCGAGCTCGTGCGCAACGCCGACGTGCTGGTCGTCGCTCCCGCGACCGCCAACACGATCGCCAAGCTGGCACACGGCCTCGCCGACAACCTCCTGACGAGCGCCGCTCTCGCCGCGACCTGCCCGCTCCTCGTCGCGCCCGCGATGAACCACCACATGTGGCACAACGCGGCGACGCAGGCGAACGTCGAGCTGCTGCGCGCACGGGGGGCGACGGTGCTCGAGCCGGGAACCGGCGCCCTCGCCACCCGCGACGAGTGGGGCGCCGGTCGGCTGACCGAGCCGTCCGACCTGCTGGCGGCGGTCGAGCTGCTCGTGCCGAGCGGCTCACGCCCGTGGGACGGCCTGCGGGTGCTCGTCACCGCCGGCGGGACCCGCGAGCCGATCGACGCGGTCCGCTACGTCGGCAACCGCTCGTCCGGACGCATGGGGCTCGCATTGGCCGCCGAGGCCGCGGCGCGCGGCGCACGGGTGGCGCTGGTCGCGGCCAACGTCGCCCTTGCGGGCGCTCCGGGCGTTCGCCGGCTCGACGTCGAGACGGCCGCCGAGCTGCTCGCGGCGTGCGAACGCGAGTTCGCCGACTGCGACGTGCTCCTGATGGCGGCCGCGGTCGCCGACTTCACGCCGTCGCAGCCCGCCGGGGGGAAGCTCGAGAAGCGCGGGCGCGAGGGCCTGACGATCGCGCTCGAGCCGACGGTCGACGTCCTCGCACGGCTCGCCGCGGGCCGCGCCCCGGGACAGACGATCGTCGGCTTCGCCGCGCAGCACGGCGCCGGGGCGCTCGAGCGCGGCCGCGAGAAGCTCTTGCGCAAGGGACTCGACGCGATCGTCGTCAACGACGTGTCCCGTGAGGGCATCGGCTTCGACGCGCTCGACAACGAGGTGACGATCGTGAGCGTGGACGGCGAACGTCACGTGCCGCGGGCGACGAAGATGGAGGTGGCTCGCGCAATCGCCGACGCCGTCGACGCGCTGCGCGCCACGCGGGCGCCGACCTCCTCGGCGGCGCCATGACGATCGGCGGCGAGCAGCCCGGCCAGCTTCCTGCCGGGGCGCTCGCCGCCGCCCGCGCGCTCGCCACCCGCGTCGAGCAGGCCGTTGCCAAGGCGGTCGAGGTCAGGGCAGAGGTGATCGAGGAGGTCATCGTCGCGCTCATCGCCGAAGGGCATGTGCTCATCGAGGATCTTCCGGGGGTCGGCAAGACGACGCTCGCGCGGGCAGTCGCCCGCGTGCTCGACCTCGAGTTCGCACGCGTTCAGTGCACCGCCGACCTGCTGCCGTCCGAGGTCGTCGGCACGAACGTCTTCGACCGGCGCACCTCGCAGTTCGAGTTCCGGCCCGGACCGATCTTCGCGAACGTCGTCCTGGTGGACGAGATCAACCGCGCCTCGCCCAAGACGCAGTCCGGGCTGCTGGAGTGCCTGCAGGAGCGCCGCGTCACGGTCGACGCGCAGAGCCACGAGCTCGCCCGCCCGTTCCTCGTGCTCGCCACGCAGAACCCAATCGAGTTCGAGGGGACCTATCCGCTGCCCGAGGCGCAGGTCGACCGGTTCATGGTGCGCCTGTCGCTCGGCTACCCGGGCCCGGCCGCGGAGGCCGCGATGCTCCGCGCCCACGAGCAGGGAGACCGCGTCGCGGCGCTCGAGCCGGTCGCGGGGCCGACCGAGCTGCTCGCGGTCCAGGACGCCGCGCGGCTCGTGCACGCCTCAGACGCGCTGCGCGCGTACGTCGTCGCGCTGCTCGGCCGAACGCGTGCCGATCCACGGGTGGAGCTCGGCGCCAGCCCGCGGGCCGGCCTGCTGCTGCTGCGCGCGGCGAAGGCGCGCGCGCTGCTCGAGGGTCGCGATCACGCGCTTCCCGACGACGTGCAGGCGCTGGCGCCCCCGGTCCTTGCCCATCGACTCGTCCTCGCGCCGGATGCGCACGGCGAGTCGCCGGACGCGATCGTCGCCGACGCACTGGCGGCGACGGTCGCCCTCTAGGTGCCGTCGTGGGTGCCGGGGCGGGAGCGGCGCGGGGCACGGCGCTCCTCGGCGCCGCGCTGATCGCCGCCGGCGGCTTCGCCGACCTGCCGGTCCTCTACGCGCCCGGAGTCGCGCTGGCGCTGTGCGGCGTGGGAGCCGAGCTGTGGGTGCTGCTCGCCATTCGGGGAACGCGCATCAGCCGTGTCCTCGCCGCCCCGCGCGCCGTCGAGGGCGAGCCGCTGCGCGTGGAGGTGGAGCTGCGCGCTCCCCGTGGGCTGCCGCCGCGCGGCGAGCTGCGCGATCCGCTGCTCGGGGCTCCGCGCGAGCTGCGCGCCGGACGGCGGCGCGTGCGGCTCGTCGTCGAGGCCTCGTTCGAGGGACGAGGCCGGAGGATCCTCGAGCCCCCGGGGCTGATCGTGCGGGATCCGCTCGGGCTCGCCTGTCGCGAGCTGCGCGGGGCGGGACCAGACGAGCTGCTCGTGCTGCCGCGGGTCGAGTCGATCGAGGCGCCGGCCTCGGGGGCGCGCGGCGCACGCGGCGCCGGGCGCCTCGCCCGGGCCGCGAACGCGGAGGTCGACCTGGCCGGCCTGCGCGCCCACCGGCCCGGATCGCCCGCCGCACGGATCGCCTGGCCGGTCTTCGCCCGCACCGGCGAGCTGCACGAGCGGGCGCTGAGCGCCGGATCCGAGGCGGCGACGCTGGTCGTGCTCGACCTCAGCGGAGCCGACGAGGAGCCCTGCGAGCGCGCCGTGCGGGCCGCGGCCTCGATCGCCCGCCGCCTATCGGCGCAGGGCGGCTGCGCGCTGCTGCTACCCGGCGAGCGGCGGCCGTCGACCCTGGGGGCGGATCTGCGCGGCTGGCCCGACGCGCACGTCCGCCTGGCGCTCGCCGAGTGCGGCGCCGCGCCACTCGCCGGGGCGCTCGGCGCGGGCCGCAGGGCGGTCGTCTGGGTCAGCGCCCGCGTGCTGCGCGAGCCGCCGCGGGCGCTGCGGCGCGTGGCCCGGGAGTCGACGCTGCTCGTCGTCCCAGAGCCGATCGCGGGTCGCCGCGCGTCGTTCACCGTGGCGGGCTGCTCCGCCTATCGATTCCAGGTGGGCCGCGCACCGGGCCCCGCGATCGTCGTGGGATAGATGGCTTCGGTGGCGAGCCCCGCGCGACGACCTGCGGTCCCGGCCGCCGGGCTCGTCCGTGCGAGCCCCCGCCGCGAGCCCGCCGTCGGCCTGGCCGCCTTTGCGCCGGCCGCGCTGCTCGGCCTGCTCGAATGGGCGGCGCTCGTCGCGCCGGCCGACGACGCCGCTGCCTGGACGATGCTCGCGGCGTCGCTCGGCGCCGGTGTGGCGCTGATCGCGGCGGCCCGGTTGAGAGCCGCCCGGGCGCGGTGCGTGGCGCGTCTGGCGACGCTCCTCGCGCTTTCTGCCGGCACGCTGCTCGCGGCGGGCGTTCCCGCACGGCTGCTGGCGCCGGCCGGCTGGGGCGAGCTCGCCGCGGGGGTCGGCGAAGGGCTCGCCGCGATGGCGACTACGGTCGTGCCGTATCGCGGCAGCGACCCTTGGACGCGGACGACGATGATGCTCGGCGCGACCGGCATCGCGGCGATCGCCGTCGTCGTTCTCTGCTGGCCGCGCGGAGATCGCGGTCGGTCGGCCTCTCCGATCCTCGCCGCCGGCATCCTGGCGGCCCTCTACGCCGTCCCCGCCGGGCTCGTCGTCGACGATCGGCCGGCGCTCACGGGAACGATGATGGCGCTAGCGCTCGCCGCGCTGGTCGTCGCGGGGCGGGTTCGGGGGGGGCGGGCCGGCCTGACCGCGGCGGCGCTGCTGGTCGCCGCGGCGGTCGGGGGGGCTTCGACCCCCGTCCTCGACGCGGGCCGACCGTGGGTCGACCTCCAGGCGCTCACCCAGGCGGGCGGCGGCGTCAGCTACGGCTGGGATCACGGCTACGGGCCGATCGACTGGCCGCGCGACGGGCGCGAGATGCTGCGGGTCAAGGCGCAGGCACCGGCCTACTGGAAGGCCCAGGTGCTCGAGACGTTCGACGGGGTCGCCTGGCGGGACGATCCACACGGCGTGGGGCCCGAGCCGGCACCGGACGAGGACCGGGGCGAGCCGCAGTGGTACCAGACGATCGCCGTCTCCGTGCGCGGACTCAGCAGCCCGCGCTTCGTCACCGCCGGCCAGACGTCGCGGATCTTCGCCAGCTCGCGCCGGGTCGTGGCGACGGCCGACGGGGGATTCGCGACGACCGGCACGCCGCTCGACCACGGCGCCACCTACAAGGCGCGCGTCTACACGCCCCGGCCGTCCCAGTCGCAGCTCGCGCACGCCTCGTGGGACCTCGACTCGCGCTCGCCGGGCTGGTTGACGATCGAGCTGCCCCACCTAATCGGTGACCTGCCCGGGCAGCCGAACGTGGTGCGCTTCGCCCCGTTCGGGAGCGGCCTGGCGACGACGCTGCATCGTCCCGGGGTCGCGACCGAGGCCGGCGACTGGCGTGCCGCCCTGCGCCGTACCGGGCTGCGGCGTACGTTCGACCTCGCTGAGCGCCTGCGCTCGGAGGCGACCTCGCCCTACGACTACGTCCGCCGCGTCGAGCGGCGCGTCATGCAGGGAGCGACCTACAGCGAGCACCCGCGGGTGACACCGGACCCGCTCGACACGTTCCTGTTCGACGATCGGCGCGGCTACTGCCAGCACTTCTCGGGCGCGATGGCGCTGCTGCTCCGCATGGGCGGCGTGCCGGCGCGTGTCGTCGTCGGCTTCAGCCCGGGCGTCGCCGACGCCAAGGACGGGACCTACGTGGTGCGCGACCTCGACGCCCACTCATGGGTGGAGGCGTACTTCCCGCGCTACGGCTGGGTGACGTTCGACCCGACACCCGCGGCGTCGCCGGCGCGCGAGCAGGTGGACGACGAGCAGGCCGCCCTCGGTTTCGGGCGCGACACGCAGGACGCCGGTCGGGCCGCGGGCGTCGCCCGGATCAGGGGCATCGGCGCGGACGGCTCCGGCGCCGACGGCGCGCGGGGCTCCACGGCCGGCGGCGGCCCCCGCACGGCGATCCTCGCCGGGCTCGCGTTCGGCGCCGTCGCGACGATCGCGGGGGTCGTCCTGCTGCGCCGTCGGCGCCGCCCGAGCAGCGCCGGCCCGGTGCCGGTCGATCCCGCGCTCGCCGAGCTCGAGCGCGCGCTGCGCCGCGTCGGACGCCCGCCACGCGACGGCCAGACGCTGCTCGAGCTCGAGCTCGGGCTGGCGGACGCCCCGGCGGCCGCCGGCTACGTGCGCGCGCTGCGCCGGCGGCGGTACGCGGCCGGCGGCGGCGGTCGACCGAGCACGGCCGAGCGCCGTGCGCTGCGCGCCCGGCTCGGTGCGGGCCTGGGCCTCGGCGGGCGACTGCGCTCGTGGTGGGCGCTGCCGCCGCGGCCGGGACGCAGCTGAGAGCCGGTCCCCACGGGTATCCGCACGAGGCTGGGTACCCTCGCTACGTGACCGATCATCACGCATACGAGCGGTTCCGGCACGGCGTCGAGCTGCTCGAGCGCGGCGACCACCACGCCGCGGTCGTCTCACTCAGCCGAGCCCGCGATCTCGAGCCCGAGAAGGCATCTGTCCGCGAGGCGCTTGGCCGTGCGCTGTTCGGCGCGCGGCGCTACCGCGAGGCGGCCGACGAGTTCGCCGCCGTCGTCGAGCGGGCGCCGACCAACGACTACGCCCTGTTCTGCCTCGGCCGCTCACTGCAGCTCCTCGGTCGCCACGACGAGGCGCGACGACCGCTCGCGCTGGCCTCCAACCTGCGGCCCGAGCGCGCCGACTACCGCGCGTACAGGGACCGCGCGAGGCGGCGCGCGGGCGCCTGACCGGGCCTCGCGGGGGCGCCGCCGACGTCCGCGCGAGGCCGCTTGCACCCTCGTCGCGGGTGGTGGGGCGGTGCTATCGTCCCACCACAGCTTTCGTGCCGGCCCGCGCGGTCGGCGTGGTTCCGAAAGCGGGCGCTCGCCCGCTTTTTTCGTTTCCTGTGCCAGTCATGAGCAACACCAGCCTGCAGACCGACGTCGAGCGTCTCGTGGCGTCCGCCGAGCCGGACGTCGAGGTGCTGCTCGTGGACGTCGTCGGACCCGGCGTCGCTCGGATCGTGATCGACCATCCGGAGGGCGTCACCCTCGCGCTCTGCGAGCGGGTCACGCACGCGCTCGGCCCGGTCCGCGAGCACTACGCGCTCGAGGTCTCCTCGCCCGGAGTCGAGCGTCCGCTGGCCAAGCCCGAGCACTTCCGGCGCTTCGTGGGCCGCAGGGTCCACGTGCGTACCCGCAGTCCGCTCGAGGGGCAGCGCAACTTCACCGGCCAACTCGTCGGGGCCGGCGAGGACGAGGTGATGATCGCCGCCGACGGCGGCCTCGTCGCGATCGCCTACGACGACATCCACCGTTCGAACCTCGTCGAGGAGTGACGACATGTCCCGTGAGATCGTCGAAGCCATGCGCGCCCTCGCCGCCGAGAAGGGCATCAGCCCCGAGCGGTTGATCGCGGCGCTCGAGGACGCCCTCCTGTCCGCGTACAAGAAGCAGCCCGGCGCGGCGAAGTACGCGCGGGTCGAGCTCGATCCCGAGACCGGCGACTATCGCGTGATCGAGCTGCTCGTCCCGGAGCGGCTCGAGGCGCAGCTCATCGTCGAGACGATCGACGAGGGCACCTACCTGGACCCGGAGACCGGCGAGTACGTCGAGCCCCAGGAGCCCGAGATCGATCCCGAGAAGCTCGCGCTCTACCGCGATCAGATCGACGAGCGCGACGTCACACCCGACGACTTCGGTCGGATCGCGGCGCAGACGGCCAAGCAGGTGATCCTCCAGCGGATCCGCGAGGCCGAGCGCGACATGATGTTCGAGGAGTACCAGGACCGCGTCGGCGAGCTCGTCACCGGAATCGTCCAGCAGTCCGACTCGCGCTACACGCTCGTCCAGCTTCGCGAGCGGGTCGAAGCGCTGCTGCCGCGCTCCGAGCAGGTCGACGGCGAGCGCTACGACCACGGCCAGCGGGTCAAGGCCGTGATCAAGGAGGTCTCCAACTCGACCAAGGGCCCGTCGATCATCCTCAGCCGCCGGGACCCGGAGCTCATCAAGGCGCTCTTCGAGCTCGAGGTACCGGAGATCGCCGACGGCCTGGTCGAGATCGCCAACGTCGCCCGCGAGCCGGGGTACCGCTCGAAGATCGCCGTCGTCTCGTACGCCGACGGGGTCGACCCGGTCGGAGCCTGCGTCGGTCCGCGCGGCTCGCGCGTGCGAATGGTCGTCTCCGAGCTGCGCGGCGAGAAGATCGACATCATCCCCTACAACGACGAGCCCGCCCGATTCGTCGCGAAGGCGCTCTCGCCCGCGAGGGTGCGCGAGGTGCTCGTCGATGACGATGCCCGCCAGGCGACGGTCATCGTGCCCGACGACCAGCTCTCGCTGGCAATCGGACGCGAGGGCCAGAACGCGCGGCTCGCCGCGCGGCTCACCGGCTGGCGGATCGACATCCGCTCCGAGACCGAGTTCGCCACGGACGGCCAGGACACCTCGTACGAGCAGGAGGAGACCAGCGGACGCTGCGGCACGATCCTCTCGAACGGGCGGCGCTGCCCGAACGCCGCGCTCTCGGAGTCGGCCTACTGCGGCCTGCCCGCCCATCAGGCCCTGTCGCGGTTCTCCGGCAGCTCGGTGCTCTTCCTCACGCCGTTCGACGACGCCGACATCGCACGGCTGTCCGATCCGGACCTCAGCCAGGAGGACGTCGCCGACCTTGTCGCCCGCGGAGAGGAGGCCTGTGCCGCCGCGCTCGCAGCCCAGGAGGCCGCCGACATCGCAGCCGAGCAGGCCGAGACGGAGTCCGAGGGCGAGCCCGCGCTCGAGGTGGACCCTGCGCCGGAGGCCGAGCCTGCGGCCGACGTTGCCATCTCTGTCGAGCCGGAAGCGGAGACGGTGCCCGAGACGGAGGCACAGCCCGCCGAGGAGCAGGCCGGAGCGGAGGAGCCCGCATAGCGGCGGACGTCCACGTACCGGTCCGTCGCTGCGTGGGCTGCGGGCGTACCGCGCCGCAGGCCGCGCTCGTCCGTGTCACCCTGAGGGACGGCGTGCCCGCCGTCGACACCGCCGTCCGTCGGCCCGGGCGCGGCGCCTATCTGCACGACGCCGCGTGCGCCCGCCGGGCGGTTCGCCGCAGCGCCTTCCGCAGTGCCTTCCGGCGCTCGGTTGAGGTTCCCCCTGACTTCGTAGAATCGATTAGCTAAGTGGCCAAGAAGCGCGTACACGAAATCGCCAAGGAACAGAACCTGTCGAGCAAGGAGGTTCTCGAGCGCCTGCGTGCCGGCGGCATCGAGGTCTCCGCGGCAGCCTCGCTGGTGGACGAGTCCGCAGCGCTGAGCGCGCTTGCCGGCGACGGGGACGGAGCGCCGCCCGCGCGACGGGCGCCGACGCCCCCGCCCGCCCAGAGCCCGCCCGCCGGCGGGGCGGCTCAGCGGCCCCCCGCTGCCGCGCCGCCCTCCGGACAGCAGGCACGACGCGTCTTCGAGCCGGACGTTCCGGCCCCCGGACCGAGTGGCCGCCGGGTGTTCGAGCCGGACGTCACACCGCCGCCGCGCCCGCGCGGACCGCGCGCCGAGCGCGGTGCCGCTCAAGCTCCGCCGATGCCGCGTCCGCGCGTCAAGACGCGCGCCGCCTCACCGCTTCCGACCGATCCCCGCGTCGCCGCGCAGGGCGGCGCCAAGCGTCCTATCGCCGCGGCGCAACAGACGCCGCCGGCGCCGAAGGTCGAGTCCAAGCCGCCCGAGGCCAAGACGCCGGCGCCCGCCGCTGCGGCGCCGCAGCCGACGGCCGCCGTCGCTCCTGCCCCCGCCGCGCCGACGACCCCGCCGGCGCAGCCGGGACTCGAGGCGTCTGTCGCAGCCGAGAAGAGGTCGACGCCCACGGCACCTGCCGCGACGGCTCCCGCCGCTGCGGCTGCTCCTGTCGCTCCCGCGGCGCCCGCGCCGGCTGCTCCGGCCGTCCCCGCAGAGACCGCTCCGGCCGCGACGACCGCCCCGGCCGTCCCCGCAGAGGCCACTCCGGCCGCGACACCTCCGGCCGCTCCCGCCGCGGCCGAGGCTGCCGGCGGCGCTCCCGCCGCCGCGGGAGAGAAGCCGGCGGAAGGCGCCGCCGAGGCACCGGCCGCGAAGGGCGCAAAGGTCGCGAAGGGCGCAAAGGCCGCGGCCGCCGCGCCGAAGCTCATGCCGTCGACCGAGGCACCGGCACCCGGCACGGGCCCGCGGATCATCTCCGTCCCGGAGCCGCCCAAGCGCCCCAAGCGCGACGAGACGCAGACCGGCCCGGCACGCCCCGGCGGCGGCCCTGGCGGCCCCGGCGGACGACGCCGCGTCGTCATCGACTCGCAGGCCTCCCGACGCCCTCCGGGCGTCGGCGGCCCCGGCCCCGGCGGGCCGCCGCTGCGGCGCCCACGTCGCCGCGGGCGCCGACGCGCCGTTCTCAACGAGGTCGTCGCACCGCTTGACATGGCGGCGCAGAGCTCGACCGACGCCGTGCGCGTCAGCTCCGGCTCCACCGTCAAGGACGTCGCGGAGTATCTCGGCGTCCCGGTACCGGAGATCATCAAGCAGCTGATGCTCATGGGCGAGATGGCGACGCTCACGCAGACCCTCTCCGATGAGGCGATCGCGATCCTCGCCGAGGCCCTCGGCAAGGAGGTCGAGGTCGTGAGCGCGGCCGACGAGGCCGAGGAGCTTCCGGCCTTCGAGGACGCGGACGAGGACCTGGTCGAGCGACCGCCGGTCGTCACGATCATGGGCCACGTCGACCACGGAAAGACCTCGCTGCTCGATGCGATCCGCGAGACCGAGGTCGTGGCCGGCGAGGCCGGCGGCATCACCCAGCACATCGGCGCCTACCAGGTGCACCACAAGGGTCGCCGAATCACCTTCCTCGACACCCCGGGGCACGAGGCCTTCACCGCGATGCGCGCCCGCGGCGCTCGCGTCACGGACGTCGCCGTCGTGGTCGTCGCGGCCGACGACGGACCCAAGCCGCAGACCGACGAGGCGATCGACCACGCCAAGGCGGCGGAGGTCCCGATCATCGTCGCGGTCAACAAGATCGACAAGGAGGGCGCCGACCCGACGCGCGTGCGCACGGAGATGACGCAGCGTGCGCTGCAGCCCTCCGAGTGGGGCGGCGAAACCGAGTACGTCGACGTGTCCGCGAAAACGCGCCAGGGCCTCGACGAGCTGCTCGAGACGATCCTCGTCGTCACGGAGCTGGAGGAGCTCAAGGCCAACCCGGACGCCCACGCGAGCGGGGTCATCATCGAGTCCAGGCTCGATCCAGGGCGCGGGCCGGTCGTGACGTTCCTGGTCCAACGCGGCACGCTGCACGTCGGTGATGCGCTCGTCGCGGGGCCGCATTGGGGTCGCGTACGGGCGATGAACGACTACACCGGCGAGCGGGTCGAGCTGGCCGGACCGGGCGACCCCGTGGAGGTGCTCGGCTTCGACGGCGTCCCGGACGCCGGCGAGCTCGTGCGCGTCGTCGACAACGACCGCGCCGCCCGCCAGCAGGCCGGTGAGCGCGCGATTCGGCTCAAGAACGAGGCGCAGGCGCGCCGCGCCGGCCGCAAGGTCTCGTTCGAGGAGCTCTTCGAGGGCATCCAGCGCGGCGAGCTCAAGGACCTCAACCTCGTCCTCAAGGCGGACGTCTCCGGCTCGCTGGAGGCGTTCGAGGACGAGATCGCCCGACTCCCGCAGGACGAGGTGCGGGTCAACATCATCCGCGCCGGCGTCGGCGGCATCAACGAGTCCGACGTCATGCTCGCCGCCGCCTCCGACGCGGTGATCCTCGGCTTCAACGTCCGCCCCGTGGGCGACGCACGGGCCGCGGCCGACCGCGAGAACGTCGAGATCCGCACGTACGCGGTGATCTACAAGGCGCTCGACGACCTGCGCGACGCGATGTCGGGCATGCTCGAGCCCGAGGAGGTCGAGGAGACGCTCGGCAGCGCCGAGGTGCGGGCCACGTTCCGCGCCTCGCGGATCGGCACGATCGCCGGCTGCCACGTCACCGACGGCAAGATCGTGCGCGGATCGCGAGCCCGCGTCGTGCGCAACGGCACGGTCATCTACGACACGACGATCGACAGCCTCAAGCGCCATCAGGACGATGCGCGCGAGGTCGCCCAGGGGTTCGAGTGCGGCATCGTCCTCGCCAACTTCCAGGACGTGAAGGATGGCGATGTGATCGAGGCGTACACGACCCGGAAGGTCGAGCGGGAGCTCGGGTGAGGGGGTGGGCGCGTACGTCGCCCTGCTCCTCGTCCACCTGCACCTCCCGCAGGCGGGCAGCCTGAAGGCGAAGCGGAGCGAGCTGCAGTCCGTCAAGGCGCAGCTTCACGGCCGCCATGGGCTGACCGTCGCCGAGGTCGATCACCAGGACACCTGGCAGCGCTCCACGCTCGCCGCGGCGCTGACCGGAGGGTCGGCGGCGCAGCTCGAGGCCGCGACCGACCGCGTCGTGCGCTGGCTCGAGGATCGGTTCCCCGAGGGCGTGCGGGTCGAGCGGACCCTCGTCTCCTTCGAGGATGTCGGGGCACTAGGATGACCGGCGGCCGCATGCGCCGCGTCGACGAGGCGATCAGGGAGGTCCTCGCCGGCGCGATCGCGAAGCTCGTCAAGGACCCACGCGTCGGATTCGTGACAGTCACGGACGTCACCACCAGCCCGGACCTTCGCCACGCGAGCGTCTTCGTGAGCGTCCTCGGCGACCCCGTCGAGCGCGAGGCCTGCCTCGAGGGGCTGACGTCGGCTCACGGCGTGCTGCAGGGAGCGGTCGCGCGGGAGCTGCGACTGAAGCGCACGCCGGCGCTGCGCTTCGCGCTCGACGAGACGGCCGAGCGCGCCGCCCGCCTGGAAGCGCTCATCGAGCAGTCCGTGCCGAGGAAGGCGTCGTGATGCTCGACGTGGCGCACATCGGGACGCGCGAGCAGGTGCTGGAGGCGCTCACCGCCGGCGAGCGGTTCGTGCTGCTGACCCACGAGCACCCGGACGGCGACGCGCTCGGCTCGCTGGCAGCGATGTACGAGGCGCTCCGCGCGCTCGGCAAGGACGTCGTCATGTTCATCTGCGCCGGTGAGCTCCCCGTGCCGTACGAGTACGCCTGGCTCGATCTGTCGGCCGCCGTCTCGAAGGTGCCGGCCGACGTCTCCGAGCGGACGATCGTCTTCCTCGACTGCGGGAACATCGACCGTAACCCGGTCGAGGAGTTCCGCCTTGCCGACACGATCATCAACATCGACCACCATCACGACAACACGCGCTTCGGCACGATCGACCACGTCGTCGAGAGCGCCTCGTGCACCGCCGAGATCGTCTGGGACCTCGTCCACGGGCTGGGCGTCACGCTCACGTCGGACATCGCCGAGCGCCTGTACGTCGGGCTGATCACCGACACGGGCCAGTTCATGTACAAGAACACGAGCCCCCGCGCGCACCTGATGGCCGCCGAGCTGATCGAGGCCGGAGTCGACGTCGCGCTGATCCACCGACGCGTCTACGAGGGCTGGCCCGAGCCGAAGCTGCGGCTCTTCGCCCGTGCGCTGTCTCGCACGGTGCGCCACGGCGGCGGGGCGCTGACGTTGACGCAGCTCAGCGTGGAGGACTTCCGCCAGACCGAGGCCGAGGAGAGCTACACCGAGGGGATCGTCGACCACCTCCGCGCGCTGCGCGGCACGAAGGTCGCGGCGCTCGCCCGTGAGCTCCAGGAGGACGGCGGGGGGCGCTGGAAGGTCTCGCTGCGCTCCAGCGACGGCAGCGTCGACGTCTCGCTGATCGCCCGGGCTGCCGGCGGCGGCGGGCACAAGGCCGCGGCCGGGTTCACGACCGAGATGTCTCCGGCCGACCTCGTCGCCTTCCTGCGCGAGCAGGTCGCCGCTCAGATCTGACAGATGGACGGCGTCCTCCTCGTCGACAAGCCCGCGGGGCGGACATCGCACGCGGTGACGAGCACCGTGCGCCGCGACCTCGGGATTCGCAAGGCCGGCCACGCCGGAACGCTCGACCCCTTCGCCACGGGGCTGCTCCTGGTGCTCGTCGGCCGCGCCCGTCGCACGCAGCGGCTCTTCACCGCCCTGCCGAAGGAGTACGAGGCGGTGGCCCGCTTCGGCGCCGTCTCCGACACCGGGGACCCCGAGGGCGAGATCACGACGACCGGCGTGCTGCCGGACGGCGAGCTCGCGTTGCCGACCGGGTGCCTGCGCCAGCGCCCGCCCGCGTTCAGCGCCGTGAAGGTCGGCGGCCGGCGCGCCTACGACCTGGCGCGTCGCGGCGAGGAGGTCGTGCTGCCCGAGCGCGAGGTGACCGTGTACGACTTCGAGCAGCTCTGGCGCAGCGGCGACCGCGTCGGGCTGCGGCTCGCCTGCTCGTCGGGAACGTACGTGCGCAGCCTCGTCGCCGACCTCGGCGACGCCTACACCGAAGAGCTGCGCCGGACCCGAATCGGGCCGTTCGACGTGGCCGATGCCGACCCGCGTCGCGTCGTGGCGCTGCCGGCCGCGCTCGGCTTCCTGCGGCGGCTGACGCTGCCCGAGGAGCTGGCCCGTGCCGTGGCCCACGGACGGCCGGTCGAGCCGCCCGCGGCACCCGTGCCGCCGAGCCCCGGCTGGGAGGTGCCCGAGCCCCCGCCCGAGATCCTGCTGCTCGACGAGGGGGGCGATGCCGTGGCGCTCGCGCTGGAGCGCGAGGACGGCTCGCTGAAGCCCGTCGTAGGCTTCCGCCCCTCATGATGGTCGTTCCGCTCCACGAGGCCCCCAAGCGCGCGCGGAGGGTCGCCGTCGGCACCTTCGACGGCGTGCACCTCGGACACCGCGAGGTCATCGCCGGGGCCGACGCCGTCGTGACCTTCGACCCGCATCCGGTGTCCGTGATCGCGCCCGGGCACCAGCCGCCGCTTCTGACGACGCTGGCGCGCAAGGCGGAGCTGGTAGCCGAGCTGGGTGCCGCAGAGCTCGTCGTGATCCCGTTCGATCGGTCGTTCGCCGAGCGCAGCGCCACGGAGTTCGTCGACCTGGTGCTCGTCGAGGCGCTCGGCGCCAGCCACGTCAGCGTCGGCGAGAACTTCCACTTCGGACATCGCGCGCTGGGCGGGCCGGGGCTGCTGGCCGCCGACGGGCGCTTCGAGACGCGGGTCGTGCCGCTGTTGGAGGTGGACGGCGAGATCGTCAGCTCGAGCCACATCCGTGGGCTGATCCTCGGCGGCGCGGTCGAGTACGCCGGTCGCCTGCTCGGCTCCCGCTTCGCGATCGACGGGATCGTCGAGCCGGGGGAGAGACGCGGCCGCGAGCTCGGGTACCCGACCGCCAACCTCGTGCCGCGCGACGGCTACTGCACACCCGGTCACGGGGTCTATGCCTGCCGAGCGCGGACGAGCGACGGCGCGTGGCACGCCGCCGCGGTCAGCATCGGAGTGCGGCCGATGTTCGAGACGGGCCTGGGCGAGCTGATCGAGGCTCACGTGGTCGACTTCGACGGCGACCTGTACGGCAGCGAGCTCCGTATCGAGTTCCATCGCCGACTGCGCGGCGAGCGGCGCTTCTCGAGCGTCGACGAGCTCGTCGAGCAGATCGGGCGCGACGTGCGGGAGACTCGCGAGATCGTGGCGGGCGCCTGAGCGCTGCTAGGCTCGACCCCGCACATGAGCACCCTTACGCCCGAGAAGACCCGTGAGATCGTCGCGCAATTCGGCGAGAGCGAAAAGGACACGGGGAACACCCGCGTCCAGGTCGCGCTCCTGACCCAGCGCATCAACGACCTGACCGAGCACCTGCGCGCGAACAAGCTGGACCACTCTTCGCGCCGCGGTCTGCTGATGCTCGTCGGCCGGCGCCGGCGGCTGCTCAACTACCTGCAGAAGCGCGACATCGAGGCCTACAGGGCGCTCGTGCGCGACCTCGGCCTGCGCAAGTAGATGGCGATCATCGCTCCGGGCACGCCCGTGCCGGAGCTCGTGCTGCGCCGCGAGGACGGCAGCACGCTGACGAACGCCGACCTGGCGGGGCGGACCGTCGTGCTCGTCTTCTACCCGTTCGCCTTCAGCCAGGTCTGCACCGACCAGCTCCAGATCTACGACGAGGTGCTCGGGGAGATCACGGCGGACGGCGTCGAGATCTACGCCGTCTCGACCGACGCCTCCTGCTCGCAGACCGCGTTCCGCGAGCGGCTCGGCGTGTCGATCCCGCAGCTCTCGGACTTCGAGCCCAAGGGCGCCGCGGCGCGTGCGCTCGGCGCGTACTTCGAGCCGGGCGGGATGACGAACCGCGCGATCGTGGTGCTGCGCGACGGCATCGTCGCCTGGTCCTGGGAGGGCGAGACCCCCGGCGAGCTGCCGGGCGTCAACCTCGTCTTCGACGGGCTCGCCGCGGCAGCGGCTCTCGGACCGGCCGCGCGCCTCTGACCCGGCGCCGCGGCGGCCCATGGACCGCGCGGCTCTGACCCGGCGCCGCGGCGGCCCCTGGACCGCGCGCCTCTGACCCGGCGCCGCGGCGGCCCCTGGGTGGGTGGTTCCGCGGCCCGCGGCCACCGTCCGATCTCCGACGAGACCCTCTACGCCCGCGGATCGCGGACGCCCCGCGACAGAACCGTGCCGCGTTCGTGCCGTCGCCGCCGCGCCCGGAACGTGGCTGCAGAAACCCAGCCCATACCTGAGCTTCTGCAGCCACAACTCCCGAAGGCGTGTCGCTCTCAGCTCGGGGCGTATCGCATCCTCCCCTCCAACGCCACGGTGCGCGCACCCTGCACGGCCTGCGCACACGCCTGGCCTGCGCACACGCCTGGCCTGCGCACGCGCCTGGCCTGCGCACACGCCTGGCCTGCGCACACGCACGGCCTGCGCACACGCCTGGCCTGCCGCTTCCTCGCGCTCGCCGCCGCCGTCGCGCTCAACCACCGACGCGGCCTCCCCAGCCACTCCCTGGCCCAAAACACCACCTGAACCCGTGGAACTACTCGTCTAGACCGCGCGCCTCTGACCCGGCGCCGCAGTCAGCCTGTCAAGCTCCCGTCGTGGTCAGCGAGCTGACGAGCGCCCCGATACCGCCGCTCCGGGCCGACGACCATGTTCGCGGCCCGGCCGACGCATCGCTCGCGATCGTCTACGGCGACCTCACCTGTGCGCAGTGCGCGCTGGCCGCGCAGAGCCTGCGCACGGCGCGGGTGCGCGTCGCCTTCCGGCACCTGGCGCTCGCGCGACGCCATCGCCGCGCGGTGCCCGTCGCGATCGCCGCCGAGGCGGCGGCTCGCCAGGGCGCCTTCTGGGACTTCCACGACGCCCTGATGGCCGACCAGGGCCGCCTGGACGACCCGCACCTGTGGGCGCGCTGTGAGGTCCTTGGACTCGACGTCGAGCGCTTCGAGTCGGACCGTCGCGACCCTTCACTCGCGGCGCGGGTGGCACGCGACGCACGCGATGCGCTGCGCGGCGGGGCGGCCACGACACCGACGCTCGTGCTGCCGGACGGCACGCTGCATCCGGGAGCGCCCGATCCGACCCTGCTCGCGCGCATCGCCGTGGCCTGACGGCGCGCCGCGGCCGAGGGGGCCGATCACCCGTGAACGCGGGCCTCGCCCGATCGCGAACCGCCGAGCGACGCCCCTCCGGCAGGCTAGGATGAGGCGGTTCGGATATCGAGACGATGTGAATCGAAGCGGGCCGCAGGATCCGAAAGGCGGCCCAGAAGGAGCACAACTTCATGAGCACTGACGCCGCGACCACGGTCTCGGTCGAGATCGCCGGATCGGAGATCTCGTTCGAGACCGGGCGCATGGCCAAGCAGGCCTCCGGGTCGGTCGTCGTCCGCCAGGGCGACACGATGGTCCTCTGCACCGCCACGGTCGGCAACCTCAGGGACGTCGACTTCCTGCCGCTGACGGTGGACGTCGAGGAGCGCATGTACGCCGCGGGCAAGATCCCCGGCTCGTTCTTCAAGCGCGAGGGCCGCGCAGGCGAGAAGGGCACGCTGACCGCCCGCATGATCGACCGCCCGGTCCGCCCGCTCTTCCCCAAGGGCTGGCACTACGAGACGCAGATCGTCGCGATGCCGATCAGCGTCGACCAGGTCCACCCATACGACATCCTTGCGATGAACGGCGCCTCGATGGCGCTCATGATCAGCGAGATCCCGCTCCCGACGCCGGTCGGCGCCGTGCGGATCGGCAAGATCGACGGCAACTTCGTCGTCAACCCGCCCGAGGAGTCGCTGACGGCCGGCGCCGAGGAGGCGAGCGAGCTCGACCTGATCGTCGCCGGAACCGAAGAGGCGATCCTGATGGTCGAGGCCGGCGCCAGCGAGATCCCCGAGGCGGAGATCCTCGACGCGCTGGACATCGCCCATTCGGAGATCAAGAAGCTCTGCGCGCTGCAGCGGGAGCTCGCCGCGAAGGTCGGCAAGCCCAAGCTGGAGGTCGTCGCCCCGCAGGTCGATGCCGACCTCCTGGCCCAGGTCCAGGCGTCGCACGGCAAGGATCTTGACGCCGCCACTCAGGTGATCGACAAGCTCGAGCGCCAGGACGCGACGAAGGCCGTCGAGACCGCCATCCTCGAGCACTACGCCGGCAACGCCGACGACGAGGGGCACGCCGAGCGCCGGGCTGCCGCGCAGCTCGTCTTCGACCGGCTCGAGAAGCAGATCATCCGCGAGCGGATCGCCGTCAAGAAGATCCGCCCCGACGGGCGCTCGGCCGACGAGATCCGCACGATCACGATCGAGACCAGCGTCACGCCCCGCACACACGGCTCGGCGCTCTTCACCCGCGGCCAGACCCAGGCGCTGTCGGTCGCTGCGCTGGGAACGCTGAAGGAGGAGATGCGACTCGACACGCTCGGGCTCGAGAAGCACCGCTACTACTGGCACCACTACAACTTCCCGCCCTTCTCGGTCGGCGAGGTCGGCTTCATGCGCGGTCCCAAGCGCCGCGACATCGGCCACGGCGCGCTCGCCGAGCGGGCGCTGGTGCCGGTCGTCCCGAGCACGGAGGACTTCCCGTACACGATCCGCGTGGTCTCCGACATCCTCGAGTCGAACGGCTCGTCATCGATGGCCTCCGTGTGCGGCTCCTCACTGTCGCTGATGGACGCCGGCGTCCCGATCAAGGCGCCGGTCGCCGGCATCGCGATGGGCCTCATCAAGGAGGGTGAGGACTACATCGTGCTGACCGACATCGCCGGCGTCGAGGACCACCTCGGCGACATGGACTTCAAGGTCGCCGGCACTGCCGCGGGCATCACGGCGCTGCAGATGGACATCAAGATCACCGGCGTCACGTTCGAGATCCTGCGCGACGCGCTCGCCCAGGCCCGAGAGGCTCGCCTCTCGATCCTCGAGAAGATGGCGGCGGTCATCGACGGCCCGCGGGCCGAGCTCTCGCCGCACGCGCCGCGGATCCTGACCGTCCAGATCGATCCGGACAAGATCGGTCTGCTGATCGGCAAGGGCGGCGAGACGATCCGCGGCCTGTCCGACGAGTACGAGTCCCAGATCGACGTCAACGACGAGGGCCAGGTGCTCATCTACTCGTCCAACGGCGAGCTCGGCGACGCGCTCGCCGAGCGGATCCGCTCGATGACCAAGGAGGTCGAGGTCGGCGACGAGTTCACCGGCAAGGTCGTGAAGACGACTACGTTCGGCGCCTTCGTCGAGCTGCTGAAGGGCACCGACGGCCTGCTCCACATCTCGAACGTCTCGCCCGGACAGCGTGTGGAGAACGTCGAGGACGTCCTCAGCCGCGGCGACGAGATCGCGGTGAAGGTCGTCGAGGTCGATCGCGAGCGAGGCCGGATCGGCCTGCGGCTGGCGAGCGACCCGCAGATCGCGGGCAAGTCCACCGAGGAGCTGGCGACGATCGGCGCCGGCGGGGGCGGGGGAGACCGCGGCGATCGCGGCCCGCGTCGCACCGGCGGCGCCGGCGGCGCCGGCGGCAGCGGCCCGCGCGACGGCCGCGGCACCGGGCGTGCCCGCCAACCGCGCGGCGGCCGCGCCCCCCCCCCCGCCAGGAAAGGCCCCGTCACCTGAGCGGCGCCCCCGGGCCCCCGCCGA
>JANJTP010000012.1 GCA_024711025.1 Solirubrobacteraceae bacterium | reverse complement strand
GACGGGTTCATCGAGGCCCGTACACGTATCCGCGGGTGTACGTCGCGTCGGGTCCCGTCGTCCTCGCGACGACGGGTTCATCGAGGCAGGCGGAACAGGCGCAGCGCGTCAGCGTCGCTCGGTCCCGTCGTCCTCGCGACGACGGGTTCATCGAGGCAGCGCGGTCGCTGAGGCGCGCGTCGTCGTCGAGGGTCCCGTCGTCCTCGCGACGACGGGTTCATCGAGGCACGCACACCGTCACCTCGGCGGGCACCTCCGGCCAGGCCCCGTCGTCCTCGCGACGACGGGTTCATCGAGGCGACCAGCTCGTCGACCTCGGCACGAAGCTGCACGGTCCCGTCGTCCTCGCGACGACGGGTTCATCGAGGCACGAGGGTGACGTCGTAGGTGCCGTTCGCGATCGGTCCCGTCGTCCTCGCGACGACGGGTTCATCGAGGCGTGACGGCGGATGGCTGCGAGGTGTCGGTGCTGTGTCCCGTCGTCCTCGCGACGACGGGTTCATCGAGGCCCAACAACGCACTTCCCGCAGCTCGCCGGGTACGGTCCCGTCGTCCTCGCGACGACGGGTTCATCGAGGCCAGCACCACGTCGCCTGTCCGGCGAACCTCGGCGTGTCCCGTCGTCCTCGCGACGACGGGTTCATCGAGGCTCATCGGCCGCGTCACGTCTCGCGCCGTCGGATAGTCCCGTCGTCCTCGCGACGACGGGTTCATCGAGGCACAGCGGCGATCAGCGGCAGGCCGGGCTGGATGGTCCCGTCGTCCTCGCGACGATGGGTTCATCGAGGCGCGTATGCGGGTCGCCATGTGACGTCCACCCGCGCGTCCCGTCGTCCTCGCGACGACGGGTTCATCGAGGCGTCTCCGCCTGCCCCGCGAACTTCTCCTGCATCAACGTCCCGTCGTCCTCGCGACGACGGGTTCATCGAGGCTGTGCGTCGAGGCGGCCGTCGATGAAGAGCCGGACGTCCCGTCGTCCTCGCGACGACGGGTTCATCGAGGCTTGATGTGAGCGCCGACCGACCCCCAGGGTCGAGGTCCCGTCGTCCTCGCGACGACGGGTTCATCGAGGCTTACCCTGCATGTGCCAGCGCATGTCTGCGAACCGTCCCGTCGTCCTCGCGACGACGGGTTCATCGAGGCGACCGTCGGGCCTGCGCGCCGCATGGCGCGCGTTATGGTCCCGTCGCCCTCGCGATCGCGGGTTCATCGAGGCAACAAACGCCCGTTTCTCCACGATTCCGTGGATACGATCCCGCGTCGGTGATACGTTACTTTGGTACAAGTACTCGTACCAAAGTAGGAGCGTAGGATGGGACGCGGAGCGCGAGGAGCCAAGACCAAGCTGACGACCAGCGAAGCGCGTCGCTCTCTCCCTGCGCTGGCCCGCGAAGCAGCACGCCGTGACCGGCCGTCCGAGCGACTGCTGGACCATGCGGTGGAGATCCAGCCGCGCGGGGAGGGTCGCAGCGCCTACCTGGTCCCCGAGGTCGACATCGAGGCTGCGCAGCGGCGTATCAAGGCCCTTGAAGAGGAGCTCGAGGACATCGCGCTGGTACGGATGCTCGAACAGCGCGCCGCCGCCGACACCGGCAACCTGACGCACGTCGATGACGTGATCCGCGATCTCGGTCTCGACGAGCTGCTCTCGTAGTGGCGCGGACGAGCTGCTCTCGTAGTGGCGCGGGCGTTCCTGACCGACGGCGCCAAGGCCGACGCCACGGCGCTGCTCGACGAGGACCGCGACGTCGCTGCGGCTGCGCTGCGGCTGGTCAAGCGGCTGGAGCATGAGCCGTACCTCGGCGACCCGTTGCGCGAGAAGAGCAACCAGAAGTCGCTTGCGCGGGCCGACTGCCGCAAGCTGAAGTTCGACCGTGCCGACCGCCGGCCCAGCGCCAAGCCGCGGCACCGCTACCGGCTCGTCTACCGCATCGAGCCGCACGAGGGCTCGCCGGAGACCATCGTCGTCATGGCTCTCGGCGTCAAGCCGCGGGTGTACCGCGAGGCAACCGCTCGCGCCGCGGCCCGACTGCGCGCACAGGCGACCGAGCGCGTCCGCCGAGCTCGCGAGTAGACCCGCTCGCCGACGCACCCAGACGTCCACGATGACGTGCAGGAACAGACGGCCGACTCAACGGTCACTCCCCCACAACCACAGCTCCGTTGAGCCGCACCAGCAGCTCACGCAGCACCGCGAAGTCTCCCGGCCCGAGCTGCTGCTCCCACTCCGCCTCGACCTCGGCGACGATCGTGCGGATGGCGCTGACCGCTCGCCGGCCGCGCCTGGTCAGCTCGATGCGCTTGGAGCGCTGGTCTCCGGGAGCCTCGCGGCGCGCGAGATACCCCAGGCCCTCCATCTGGGCGAGCAGGTAGTTGAGCGCCTGCTTGCTCATGCGCGTGCGAGCCGCAAGCTCGGATGGGCGCGTGCCGTGCGGGCCCGGGTACTGCAGCACGTTGAGATGGGCGGCGGTGAGGTCGGTGAACCCGCGCGCGTGCAGCCCCGCGAGCATGCTGTCGCGCACGACCTCCCACGGGGCGCGCAGCAGCGCCCCGATCAGCGGCGGCCCGACGTCCGCCTCGTTCACCGTCCGTAAAGTCACTTGACGATCATCACGCAGCGCTCTACGCTGGTCAAGTCCCTTCACCTCGTTGGCAGGAGGTCGGCCGTGTCTTCCGCGCAGAGAGAGACGATCGTCGTCGGCGCCTTGGGCGTGCGCTTCCTCGTCGAGTCCGGCGAGTCGGGCGGCAGCGTCGCCGTCTTCGAGTGCGACGTTCCGACCGATGCCAGGATGCCGGCGCCGCACAGCCACGATGCGTTCGAGGAGACCGTCTACGGACTGGAAGGCGTCTCCACGTGGACGGTGGACGGCGAGACGACCGACATCGGCCCCGGCGACGCGCTCTGCATCCGCCGAGGCTCCGTCCACGGCTTCGGCAACCGCGGCGAAGTCGATACGAAGTTCCTCGCCGTGGCCACGCCCGGCGTGTTCGGCCCCTCCTATTTCAGGGAGGTCGGCGAAGTGCTCGCGGCCGCCGCCGGCGGGCCACCCGACCACGCCGCGATCGGCGAGGTGATGCGCCGCCACGGCCTCACCCCGGCCACCGCCTGACCTCGCGCGCCGGACCGGGGCCGCCGGCAGCCGGCTGCACCGACCCGTAGGTGGCCGGTGCGATCATCCGGCTCATGGCGCTGCTGATCGCCTTCGCCTTCGTGGCGGGCGCGGGGACCGCGCTCTCGCCGTGCGTGCTGCCGGTGCTGCCCGTCGCGCTGTCGGCGGGCGCGACGGGCGGCCGGCGGCGGCCGATCGGCGTCGCGACGGGGCTGGCGCTGTCGTTCACGTTCGCGACCGTCGCGCTTGTCCACGTCATCGATGCGCTCGGCCTGCCCGACGACCTGCTGCGCACGCTCGCGATCGCCGTGCTGCTGGTCTTCGGGCTGTCGCTGATCGTCCCGTTCGCCGGCGCGCGGGTCGAGGCCCTGCTGAGCGGGCTGATCGGGCGGGTGCCGGTCCGCGGCGCGAACGGTCGCGGCTTCTGGTCGGGGATGCTCGTCGGGATGAGCCTGGGCCTGGTCTACGCGCCGTGCGCGGGCCCGATCCTGGCCGGGGTGATCACGGTGTCCGCCTCGCAGGCGTTCACGGCGGGCCGCCTCGCGGTGGCATTCGCCTACGGCGCGGGCTCGGCCCTCGCGCTCTGCCTGGTGATGCTCGGCGGCCGGCGCCTGACGAGCCGCCTGGCGCGGCGCGGCGTTCACCTGCAGGTGGCCATGGGCGCGGTGATGGTGCTCGTCGCCGTCGCGATGCTCGCCAGCCTCGACGTGCGCTTCGAGACCGCGATCGCCTCGCGCGTGCCGTCGATCCTGGTCAACCCGACGAAGCAGCTCGAGACGACGGCCTCGACGCGGCGCAACCTGGACCGGCTCCTGGATCGCGCACGCTCCGCGTCCGGCCCGACGATCTTCGCTCCGCGCTCGTCCCGCGAGCGCGAGCGCCCGCCGGCGGCGATCCCCGCGCCCGAGTTCCAAGGCACCCAGCGGTGGTTCAACACGCCCGGCGACCGGCCGCTGACGATGCGCTCGCTGCGGGGCCGGGTGGTGCTCGTGGACTTCTGGACGTACACCTGCATCAACTGCATCCGCACGCTTCCCCACCTGCGGGCCTGGGACGCCCGCTACCGCTCCCGGGGACTGACGATCGTCGGCGTCCACACGCCGGAGTTCCCGTTCGAGAAGGGCGCCGCGAACGTGCAGGCCGCGATCGCGCGGGACGGGCTGCGCTACCCGATCGTCCAGGACAACGACCGCACCGTGTGGCAGGCATACCGCAACGAGTACTGGCCGGCCGAGTACCTGATCGACGCGCACGGGCAGGTGCGCTTCGCCCACTTCGGCGAGGGCGACTACGCGCACAGCGAGCGGGTCATCCGCGCGCTGCTGGCGGAGGCGGGAGCCCCCTCGCTGGGGTCGATGACCCGCACCCGCGCCATCGGTGCGTCGCCGGACGTCACGACGCCGGAGATCTACCTCGGCGCGGCGCGCGCCGACGGCTTCGCGAACGGCCCGATCCGCACCGGCAGCCATGACTTCGGGCCCATGGTCGGCACGCTGCCCCCCGACTGGACGGCCTACTCCGGACGCTGGCGGATCTCCGGCGACTCCGCCACGGCGCTCCCCGGCGCGGCGCTCGACCTGAGCTTCCAGGCGCGGCGCGTGTACCTCGTGCTCGGCTCGCCCGGGCACCCGCGGCGGCTGCGCGTCACCCTCGACGGTCGACCGATACCCGCGAGCGCGGCGGGAGCGGACGTGCACGGCGCCGAGGTCACCGTCCGCGCCCAGCGCCTCTATCGACTGGTCGACCTGCCCGCCGCCGGCCGTCACCGGCTGCACCTGCGGCCAGTGGCGGGGATCGCCGGCTACGCGTTCACGTTCGGCTAGCGGCGCCGTCGACGGACCCGCGAGGAGTCGATCGGCGGAGGGCGAGGTCCGGCTCCACCGGAGGCCGCGAGCCCCGCGCCACGTTCCGGGGAGCCCGGCTGGCAGCATGCCCGCATGACCGCCCGCTCGATCGCGCTCTTCCTCGCCGCCGCGCTCGCGGAGATCGGCGGCGCCTACCTCGTCTGGATCGGGCTGCGCGAGCACCGGGGCGCGCTGTTCGTCGGCCTCGGCGCGCTGGCGCTCGCGCTCTACGGCGTCGTGGCGACGTTCCAGCCGAGCCCCGAGTTCGGGCGGGTGCTTGCCGCGTACGGCGGCGTGTTCATCGTCGGCTCCCTGCTCTGGGGCGTCGCGCTCGACGGCTTTCGCCCCGACCGCTCCGACATCGCCGGAGCAGGCATCTGCCTCGTCGGGGTCGCGGTCATCATGTACGCCCGCTAGATGTAAGTCCCGGGGAGGTTGTTCCGCTCGTGTAGGCGGGCGAGGGGCGGCCCGGCCGCCGAGCGCCTTCCCGTCCGGTGCACGGAAGGCCGTCACGACCGTCTGGTCGCGACGGCCCCGCGGCAACCGCTACTCGACGATGACGTAGACCTTGCGGACGGTCTCGAGGATGTCCCAGCGGCCGGTCCATCCGACCGGGAGCACGATCGACTCACCGGCGCCGAGCTCCACCGAGGACCCGTCGGCGTCGCTCAGACGAGCGCGTCCCGAGAGCAGCAACACGACCTCCGTGTCGGCCCTGCTCTCGATCGCCCAGCCGCCGGGCGTGCATTCCCACACGCCCACCTCGGGCAACCCCTCGCCGCGCGGCTGGAGCACCCTCCCCGACATCATCGGCTCGCCGACGTCCGCTCCGACTCTCGGCCCCCAGTCCTCCAGCGGGCCTTCCAGGAGAGCGCTGTCGGCCGCGATCAGCTTCGGTGTGGTGAGCATTCGTTCCTCCTCGACGTCTCAGTGGCCGACGTACCCTACGAGCACTCGCCTACCCCGGGCTCCGCCCAGCGTGACCCGGACGGTCGCCTACCCTTCGGTGAGCACCAGCCAGCGGCCGGTTGGGGCCGCGAGTCGAAGGGGGCGATGAGATGAGCAAGATCACCCCGTGCCTGTGGTTCGACACGCAGGGCGAGGAGGCGGCGCAGTTCTACACGTCGATCTTCAGCAACTCCCGGATCGTGCACGTCGCGCGCTACGGCGAGGCCGGGCCGCGGCCGGCGGGCACCGTGATGGTCGTCGTGTTCGAGCTCGACGGGCAGAGGTTCTTGGCGCTCAACAGCGGCCCGCAGTTCACGTTCAGCGAGGCGATCTCCCTCCAGGTCGACTGCCGCTCCCAGGAGGAGGTCGACGAGTACTGGAGCCGGCTCGGCGAAGGTGGTGAGGAGGGCCCCTGCGGCTGGCTGAAGGACCGCTACGGCCTCTCCTGGCAGATCGTGCCGACGCGGCTGACCGAGCTGCTCGACGACCCCGACCCCGAGACATCGCAGCGCGTCATGCGCGCGATGCTCGAGATGAGGAAGATCGACATAGCCGCGCTCGAGCAGGCGGCGGCCGCGCCGGCGTGAGGGCGGGCCGCTCGGCGCGCGTGAGGGCGCCCGCCCGGCGCGCGTGAGGGCGGGCCGACCGGCGCGCGTGAGGGCGGGCTGCCCGGCGCGCGTGAGGGCGCCCGCCCGGCGCGCGTGAGGGCGCCCGACCCTCGCGTTTCACCCGTTCGGGACGATGCCGCGCTCGC
>JANJTP010000055.1 GCA_024711025.1 Solirubrobacteraceae bacterium | reverse complement strand
GTTTTGCACCCCGGGGTTCCTGATGCTCGCGACCGGGCTTCTGCGGGAGAGTCCGCATCCGACCGAGGCGGAGCTTCGCGATGCGCTGTCCTCGAACATCTGTCGTTGCACCGGCTACGCCGGGATCGTCGAAGCGGTCCGAGCGGTAGCCGAGCGCCGATCCGCGTAGCGTCACCGCCGCGGCTCTGCCGCGACGCGACCCTGAGTCGCGAACGCCCCGTATCCGCATCCGTGTATGAGGGGAGAGCGACGTTTTGTCTTTGCTTGCACGGTCACTTCAACCTACTGTGACCCCCGATGCAGAGTACCTCGAAGCGTCGTCGTGCGCGACGGCATATCGACGACGTGACCATTGCCCGAGGGATCCGATAGCGGCAGGGCCGCGCGTCGTCAGCTCTCATCGAGGCAGTCGTGGGGATTCACGGAGGTTGCATGAGCTACGCAGATCTCGAGCGCCGCATTCAAGTACTCGAAGACATCGAGGCAATCAAGTGCCTGAAGGCGCGTCACTACAGGGCGGTTGACACCCAGGACGTCGAGCTGTTCGCCTCGGTCTTTACGGATGATGCGGTATGGGAGAGCGAGCCGTATGGGAGAGTCGAGGGAATCGAGGGCCTTCGGGCACTGGCGGCCGCCGGGCCGGCGCGGCTGACGTTCTCGGTGCATTACGTCACGAACGCTGCGATCACCGTGGACGGCGATCAAGCAGTCGGTGACTGGTATGGGCTTGTCGCGTCCACGCTCGCAGCGACCGGTCAGGCAGCGTGGGGGGCGGCGATCGTTCACGAGGAGTACGCGAGAGTCGACGGCTCCTGGAAGATACGGCGCTTCAGCCAGGTTCCCCAGTTCTGGACGCCCTTCGACACCGGCTGGGCGGAGCAGAGGTTTGTGCAGAGCGTCTACGGATGGGTGGAGCGGCGATGACGTTTGCGATCAATTGGGACTACCTACGCGACGTACTGGGGCTACTGCGCTGGCTGCACGTCTTCGCGGCCATAATCTGGATCGGGTTGACGGCCTTCTTCTGGTTCATGGAGAGCCATCTCAAGACTCCGATACCCGGCGGGCCTGAGCCCACGGACGGGGTCTCGGGCGAGACGTACTACCTGCACGGCGGGATCTTCTACTTCCGCAGGTACAAGGGGGGCCCTGACCACCTGCCGGCAAACGTCACGTGGCATCCGCAGTGGTACGCATACGGAACTTGGGTCACAGGCTTCCTGCTCCTGTGCATCGTCTACTTCTGGAAAGCCAACACCTACCTTCTCGATCCCAGCGTCGCCGACATCAGCCCGGTACTGGGCGTTACGATCTGCGTGGCGCTGCTCGCATTCAGCTGGCTCTTCTACGACCGGCTGTCCCGCTGGCTGATCGAGCGCGAGCGCCTGCTCGTCTCGCTGCTCTTCATCTACATCGTCGCAGTGTCGTACGGCCTCAGCCACCTGCTGAGCTCCCGCGGTGTCGTGATCGAAGTCGGCGCCGTGATCGGTACATGGATGGCTGGGAATGTGTTGTTCGTCTGGGAGCCGCTGCACCGGATGTTCTTCGCTGCGAAGTCAGAGCATCGAATTGCTCTGGATGAGGGTCTCATGGCGATCTCGTGGCAGCGCGCCAAGCACAACGCCTATCTCGCGCCGCCCGTCCTGTTCGCGATGCTTGGCGTACACTTCTCATTCGTCTCAGGGTCGAGGCACGCTTGGCTGGCGCTGATCGGCTTCATGATCGTCGGCGGCCTGCTGCGCTACTTCTACATCTGGCGCAACCGGAGCAGGGTCATCGTGGCGATTCCCGCCGTCGCGGGTGCGCTTCTGATCGCTCTGGTGATCTGGCTGGCGCCCAGCACCGCACCGGCACCGGCACCGGCGACGGCTCTCACGGCAGGAGACGCCGGGACCACCGGGGGCGGCGATGCCGCCGTCACGGCTGGTCGTGCCGTGTTCGCAAAGGCCGGCTGCGGCAGCTGCCATACGCTCACAGCGGCCGGTGCGGCGGGCACCGCCGGACCGAGTCTCGACCAGGCGAAGCCCAGCGCGGCGCTCGTGAGCGATCGAGTCACTCAAGGGGTTGGCACCATGCCCTCATTCAGCGGGAAGCTCAGCGCGGCGGAGATCAAGGAGGTCGCGACTTACGTCTCGACGGTCGCGGGGAAGTAGTCAGTGCATCGCGGTGGCAGGCGGGCAGGCAGATGACTCCAAGGGACCGGGCATGAGCGAAGTCGATCTTGTCGTGCGGGGCGGCGCGTTGGTCCTGCGAGATGGCGTGAGGTCGTGGGACGTGGCCGTGGCCGACGGGCGGATCGTCGAGATCGGTGCTGATCTGGGCGTGCAGGGGCGTGAAGAGATCGATGCGGGCGGGCTCCATGTGTTCCCCGGCGGGGTCGATCCACATGTTCACTTCGATGAGCCCGGCCGGACGGATTGGGAGGGCTTCCAGAGCGGCACTGAGGCTCTCGCCGCCGGCGGCGTGACGACATTCATCGACATGCCGTTGAATTGCACGCCGGTCACATGCGACGGGTCCAGCTTCGAGCTCAAGCGACAGGCAGCGGAAGCGTCAGCACTCGTGGACTTCGCGCTATGGGGAGGCTTGACGCCGCTGAACGTCGAAAGACTCGATGAGCTGGCGGATCACGGTGTGGCGGGACTCAAGGCGTTCATGTGCGACTCCGGGATCAAGGAGTTCCCAGCCGCGGACGACTTCACGCTCTTCGAGGGGATGACCCGTGCCGCGGAGCTTGGCCTGCTCGTCGCCGTACATGCCGAGAACGACGCGTTGACACAGGGGCTCGCGGCACGGGTGCGGCGTCAGGGGCACGTGCGACCACGAGACTATGTCGCCTCACGACCACCGATCGCAGAGATCGAGGCGATCCAGAGGGCCGTCCTGCTGGCGGAGGAAGCCGGCTGCGCGCTGCATATCGTGCACGTCAGCACCGTGCGGGGAATCATGCTGATCGAACGGGCACGACGTCGCGGCGTCGACGTGACCTGCGAGACGTGTCCGCACTACCTCCTGTTCACGGCCGAGGATCTCGATGAGCTTGGCGCGTCCGGCAAGTGCCTCCCGCCGCTTCGCAGCGAGGCGGATCGACTCGGCCTCTGGGAACTGGTCGAGGATGGCACCATTCCGATCGTGGCATCCGATCACTCGCCGGCGCCGCCCGACTTGAAGACCAGTGCCGACTTCTTCGAGATATGGGGTGGAATCGCCGGATGCCAGTCCGCCCTTCAACTGCTGCTGGCGGCACAGGTTGAGCGAGGAATCGCGCTCGAGCGGATCGCGGCGGTTCTCGCCGCGAACGCGGCGGGGCGATTCCGGTTGCCCGGCAAGGGGGCGATCGAGGCGGGCAACGACGCGGACCTCGTGTTGGTCGACCTGGCGAGCGCGAGCACGCTGCGAGCGGCCGATCTCCGCTACCGGTATGCAACCAGCGCATTTCTCGGCTCGCGAGTACGGGGCCGTATCGACCGGGTCCTGTTGAGGGGCATCAGCGTGATGACCGCCGGGAGGCGGGCGGGCGCGGCCTGCGGGCGACTTGTGGTCCCGTCACGGCGTCCGGTGGGCGCTACGGCGCAGGCTCGGGTGGGAGCGGTGACCGGGGACCGACGGCCCTCGCAGAGCGACGGTACAAGTGACTGACTTCGATCTTGTGCTCCGCGGCGGGCACGTTGTGACCGACCGCAGCGTCGAGATCGCGGATCTGGGAATCCGTCACGGGATCATCACCGCGGTCACGCCCGGTCTTTCCGGCAGCGCAGCTGATGAGATCGACGCGACGGCACTGACCGTCTTCCCGGGCGGCATCGACCCCCACGTTCACTTCGACGAGCCCGGCCGGATCGAGTGGGAGGGTCTCCGGGCTGGAACGCGAGCCCTTGCGGCCGGCGGTTACACGAGTTATGTGGACATGCCGCTGAACTGCGTGCCGCCTACCATCGACGAGCGCAGCTTGGAGCTGAAGCTGGCCGCCGCACAGCGGGAGTCACTCCTTGACTACGCCGTCTGGGGCGGTTTGGTGCCCGGGAACCGAGCCGAGCTGGCTCGCCTCGCTAAGCGGGGCGTTGCCGGATTCAAGGCCTTCCTCTGCGACGGTGGGCTGGCCGACTTCCCAGGCGTCGACGACTTCACGCTCTACGACGGAATGCAGCGTATCGCCGAGCTCGACTCTATCCTTTTGGTCCACGCCGAGAACAACGCGATCGTGGCCGGCCTCGCACAGCGGGCCATCAAGGCCGGAGCGGTGGGCGCTCGCGACTTTGTTGCCTCCCGGCCCCCGATCGCCGAGGTTGAGGCCATTGCGCGCGCGCTGCTGTTCGCCGAAGAGACAGGTTGCAGGCTGCACGTCGTACATGTCAGTACGGTGCGGGGCGTGCAGCTCGTCGCCGATGCGTATGCGCGTGGCGTGGACGTATCCTGTGAGACCTGTCCGCACTACCTGCTGTTCACCGATGAGGATGTTGAGGCGGCCGGCGTCTCGCTGAAGTCGTCGCCCCCAGTGCGATCGACGCGCGAACGAGAGGGCCTCTGGAAGCTGCTCGACGATGGCATCCTTGGGATCGTCGCGTCGGATCACTCGCCCGGCGCTCCCGAGCTGCGCATCGGCGACGATTTCTTTGCGGTGTGGGGAGGCGTGTCCGGCTGCCAGTCGACGCGCCAGCTGCTGCTCGCCGAGGGTTATGCCAGGCGCGGCATCGACCTGCCGACGATCGCGTGCGCGACGAGTACGAACGTTGCCGAGCGGTTTCGGTTGCCGCGGAAGGGACGAGTCGCCGTGGGCTACGACGCCGACCTCGCGGTGGTGGATCTGGGCCAGGAGTGGACGCTCGCCGCGGCGGAGCTCCACTATCGTCATCGCGTGAGCGCGTACGTTGGACAGCGGGTCCGAGGGCGCGTGGTCCGGACGCTGGTTCGCGGCCGGACCGTCTTCGCCGATGGCCGGTTCGGCGAGCCGGGCGCCGGCAGGCTCTTGGTGCCACCGGTCTGACCCGGCGGTCGTGACATTCGCACTGCCGGGCCGCTGTCAGCCAGCGGCTCATGCGTCGGGACACCGCGGCGTCGAACCTACGCGAGGGTGTGTGCGCCGAGCCACCCGTGTTACGGCCCCGTGCCCCTGGGTGCGAGCCGGCCGGCGGCGACGTCGATGGCGCTCACGCCACGGCAGGTCCGTGCTCGCCGTCACCTGTCGGATCGCCGCTGAGCATTCGCTCAAAGATCTCGAGCTTCGGTACCGCGGCGCGCGGATAGGCTGTACGGCTCTGGCTAAGCCCGAGGGTGAGCAGGCTCCTTGCAAATTCGTAGCTGGCCGGCCCGGGACTCACGACCGGCACGTCCAAGCGGCCTGCGAGGTATTCGGCGGCCCGGTGCATCGTGGTCGAGCCGAGGCAGATCACATCCGCGCCGTCGTCGATGCAGAGGCGCCCGGCCTCTAGGAGGCGGGGAAAGACCACGTCCTCCTTGTCGTCGAGAAGAGCCGAGAGATCGGGCTGCACGTCAAGCGCGCGTACGGACACGAGTTTGTGGCGCAGGCCCATCTCCTGCGTCCTTCTTCCGTACAGCTCCGCCCAGCCCTGCCATTGAGTGAGTACGGAGAAACGGTCGCCGAGCATCAGCGCCGTGAGGAACGCCGCACGGCCCGGCCCCACGACGGGAATGTCGAGGACCGATCGCAGTGCATTCACACCGGAGTCGCTGATGGTGTCGACGCAGACCGCATCGAATCCCTCGGCATCGGCTCGCATACCCGCCTCGAACACGGCGAGATCGGCGATGAGATAGTCGTGAAAGCTGTCGAAGAGCTCACCATTGATCTTGACCGGACGGTAATGTAGGCGGAGGCTCCCGTCACCGCCCACATGCGCGCTTTGGCGAGCGCGCCGCGCCAGGCCCTCATCACTAACGGCTACTGGGACGATCACGAGAATACGAGGCATGCGATCCGGCTCCTGACGTCGACGACGACCTGCACCACTGTGAACGGGTATTCCCCTACGGGCGGGCTATGACTGTACGCCGGAATCTACCTACTTGCGAATCGCCGCGCCAACTCGATCAATATAAGCACACAGGCATACAAACGACGTGATGCGGCTCAGGTGGAAGCATGTCTTTGACATGCCGCCGAGGGGAGGTGTATTTTTTCGTCGGTGCGGCCGGGGGTGGGATGCTCTGCTATCAGACGGATGGGTGGCGGATGGATTCTCGGCGCTGAGCAATGCGCGGGACGAGCTGGGCGAGCAAGCCCGACTGTGAGGTGGTGAGCGGTGGAGTTTCTACAGCCGTCTGACTGGCAGGATGCGCTGGCGGCCAAGGCGGCGTTTCCCGATGCGGTTCCGGTGCGCGGCGGAACGGACGTGATGGTCGAGATGAACTTCGACCGCGGCCGTCCAGCGGCGTTGCTGGACCTCTCGCACGTCAAGGAGCTAGGCGAGTGGGGTCGTGACGACACGGACGACACGTGCGTACGGATCGGCGCTGGCGTGACTTACACGCGCGTGCTCAGGGAGCTTGGGACGACTGTCCCCGGCCTCGCGCAGGCCGCGCGTACCGTAGGATCCCCTCAGATCCGCAATCGCGGCACGATCGGCGGCAATCTCGGTGCTGCGTCGCCGGCCGGCGACTGCCATCCCGTGCTCTTGGCGGCCGACGCCGTGTACGAGGTCGAGTCGGCCGCGCGCGGTGTCCGCCGTATCGGGGCGGACGAGTTCTACCTCGGACCGAAGCGGAACAGCCTCGACGCTGATGAGTTGATCCGGGCGATCGTTGTCAGAGCGACTGACACTGGACAGCAGTTCGCGAAGATCGGCACCCGCAACGCCATGGTCATCGCCGCGTGTTCGTTCGCCGTGGCGATCAATCGAGAGGTGCGCAGCGTCCGGACGGGGATCGGATCGGCGGGCCCGACGCCGCTCCGGGCGCCGGAGGCCGAGACGTACCTGACGGACATGATGACTCAGGGGGAGCTGTGGGAGGGCGGACGGTTGCCGGATGCGGACGTGCTGAAGCGCTTCGGAGATCTCGTCGCCGGCGCGGCACGGCCGATCGATGACGTCCGCGCCACGGCTGCGTACAGACGACATTCCCTGAGAGTGATGGCACGACGCACGGCGACCTGGGCGCTTCGCCAGAGCTGCTGAGCCGGCATCGGACGAGACAAGAGACTTGGAGGAAGCGGATGCGACTTGAGTGCACGGTGAACGACGAGGCACGCAGCCTGGATGGGGTCTGGGAGGGCGAGAGCCTGCTGTACGTACTGCGGGAGCGACTGGGCCTGCCGGGCTCCAAGAACGCCTGCGAGCAGGGGGAGTGCGGATCCTGCTCCGTCTATGTGGACGGCATCCTCGCCTGCTCCTGTCTCGTCAGCGCCGGGCAGGTTCATGGCGCACGGGTGATCACCGTCGAGGGGCTAGCCGAGGGCGACGAGCTGCATCCGATCCAGCGTGCGTTCGTCGAGGCCGGAGCTGTTCAGTGTGGCTTCTGCACCCCTGGCTTCGTCATGGTCACCCACGATCTGCTCGCGCGTGAGGCGAGTCCGACAGAGCCCGAGATCCGCGAGGCGCTGGCGGGCAACCTGTGTCGTTGCACCGGCTACCAGAAGATCGTCGACGCCGTGCAGCTGGCTGCGAAGATGCTGGAGGAGGAGTAGATGCGAGGGACCACAGCCGATCTGGACACCGCGGTCCGTGAGCTTGCGCGGCCGGTCTCGTATCCGGTCGGGACGAGCCCCGACCGGCCGGATGGGCCCCCGAAGACGAAGGGCGAGTTCGCGTACTCATCCGATCTGTGGGCTCAGGACATGCTCTGGGGCAGGGCGCTGCGCAGTCCGCACCCCTACGCGAGAATCCGCTCGCTCGACATCGCTGCGGCGCTCGCCCAGCCCGGTGTTCACGCGGTCCTCACCCATGAGGACGTTCCGGGGCGTAAGACGTATGGCCTGCTGATTCCGGATCAGCCCGTCCTTGCGCATGACGTCGTGCGCTTTCAGGGCGAGCCGGTCGCGCTCGTCGCGGCGGATCATCCAGAGACCGCAAGGCGAGCGCTCGATCTGATCAAGGTCGACTATGAGCCCCTCGAGCCGGTCACCGACCCCGAGGTCTCCATCGCGGGCACGGCGCCGCCGCTCCATCCTGAAGGGAACATCGTCGCGCAGCTCCACATTCGCCACGGCGACGTCGCGGCGGCGTCAGAACGCGCCGACGTCACAGTGACCGGTACCTACGAGCTCGGCATGCAGGACCAGGCGTTTCTGGGGCCGGAGTCCGGCCTTGCCCTGCCATCTCAGGATGGCGGCGTGGAGCTCTTCATCGCGACGCAGTGGCTTCATGCCGATCGCGAGCAGATGGCTGCGAGCCTGGGGCTGTCGCCCGAGAAGGTGAGGCTCACCAGCGCCGGGATCGGCGGCGCGTTCGGCGGGCGCGAGGATCTGTCGATACAGATCCACGCATGCCTCCTCGCGCTGCACACCGGCCGCCCGATCAAGATGTCATACGGCCGCGAAGAGTCGTTCTTCGGGCATGTGCATCGGCATCCGGGGCGCCTCGAGTACGAGCACGGCGCGACCCGCGACGGCATCCTCACACACGTCAAGGCCCGCGTCGTCCTCGACGGCGGCGCGTACGCGTCGACCTCACGTGAAGTGATCGTCGTCGCGGCGACGACGGCTGCCGGTCCGTATGCGGTCGATCACGCAGAGATCGACGCCTACTCGACCTACACCAACAACCCGCCCTGTGGCGCCATGCGCGGCTTCGGCGCCGTGCAGTCCTGTTTCGGCTACGAGAGCCAGATGGACAAGCTCGCCGCCGCGCTCGACATGGATCCGGTGGAATTGCGCCGGCGCAACGTCCTGCCGACCGGAGGGAAGACGCCGACCGGGCAGGTGGTCGACGTACCGGTGCCGGTTCGAGAGCTCCTCGACCAGCTGGAGGCGATGCCCCTGCCGCCTGCCGAGAATCCAGACGAGGAGCGCATGCGACCGGGTGGCGTGGCGAACACGACGCACGGCGAGGGGGTGCGGCGCGGCGTCGGCTACGCGGTGGGCTTTAAGAACATCGGCTTCTCCAGCGGGGCCGACGACTACTCGACCGCGCGTGTGCGACTCTCGGTCAGCCGGGGCGAGCTGACTGCGGAGGTCCACACCGCTGGCCTCGAGGTCGGTCAGGGCCTTGTCGTCGTCCAGGCGCAGATCGCGCGGACAGAGCTGGGCGTCGATCACGTGCTGGTGCTCCCCGCCGACACGCAGATCGGCAATGCCGGCTCGAGCTCCGCCTCGCGTCAGTCGTGGCTCACCGGCGGTGCCGTGCAGACGACGTGTGCTGCGGTGGCCGCCGAGGTTCTCGAGCGCACGGCCCAGCGGCTGGGCGTGAACACCGACCGCTGCCGCTTGGACGCGGGCCAGATTGTCACTGCCGCTGGGGATTTCGTGGCGTCGATGGTGGACATCGTGGCGGACGAGCCGATCGAGCTGATCCGCGAATATCACGCCCGCAAGACGACGCCGCTCGACGCGAACGGTCAGGGCGATCCCCATTGGGCTTTTGCATTCGCTGCGCACCGTGCCGTTGTCGATGTCGATGTCGAGCTCGGTCTCGTGCGCGTCATCGAGCTGGCCGTTGCTCAGGACGTCGGCAAGGCTCTCAACCCCAAGGCTCTGGAGGGCCAGATCGAGGGAGGCTCTGCTCAGGGTCTCGGCCTGGCGCTCATGGAGGAGATCCAAGTCGAGGACGGGTGCGTCAGGAATCCGTCGTTCACCGATTACCTGGTGCCGACGATTCTCGATGTACCGCCGATGCGGTTGGCCATCCTCGAGTTGCCCACACCGCACGGGCCGTACGGATTGAACGGGGCGGGCGAGCCCCCGACCATCTCGTCGACGCCGGCTGTGGTCGCGGCCGTGCGCGCCGCCACGGGGATGCCGCTGCCTCGCGTGCCGGTGCGCCCCACGGATATCGTCGAGGCCTCGCTTCTTACTTGAAGGTGAGTACCAGTGCGTCGTCGGCGGGGGCAGGCCAGTGCTGCGCGAGGAGGATCTCCAGGTAAGCGGCGGCTGAGGGCGACCACGTGCGACGCGTGAACACCGCGATCGGCCACGTCACGGGTCGCGTGAGCGGGCGAACGTATTCTTGGAGTCCCTCGGGCACGTTGTCCTTCGGCACGAGTGCGTAGCCCAGGCCGGTGGCGGCCAGGCGGGCGGCAGCCTCGGCCTGTGAGGTCTCGATGGCGCCGTGTGGGCTGAATCCCGCGACGTGACACGCCTCTGCCATCAGCTCCGAGAGGCCGTGCTGACTGTGGTAGAGGATCCACTCGCTGTCCGCGAGGGACTCGAGGCGCACCGGCCTGCGGCTTGTGAGTCGTCCCACGATGACGAACTCGTCCCAGCCCAGGTCCACGACCGGGCCACTCCAAGCTGGGGGCGGCAGTCCGATGCCGAAGTCGACGGCGCCCTGCGCCGTGTTCTCCACCAGCGTGTGGCGGTTGAACTCCAGAGCGCGCACGGAGGTGTCCGGGTAGCGCGTGTGCCACACATGAAGCGACGACAGGAGGGCGCCGGAAAGAAGCGTGGCGTAACTCCCGAACTCGAGTCGGCCGCGCTCGAGCTTCAAGGCTTCACGCGCAGCCTGAAGCCCGCGTTGCCCGGCGGCGACGGCGGCGCGTGCCTCTGGGAGCAGGGCGCGGCCGGCGTCGGTCAGTTGCACTCCGGTCGGCAGCCGTTCGAGCAGGCTGCCGCCGATCGCCCGCTCGAGAGTCCTGATCTGCTGGCTGAGCGCCGGCTGAGGGATCGAGATCCGCTTGGCCGCAGCGGTGACAGAGCCCTCTTCGACCGCTGTGATCCAGTAGCTGAGGAGCCGAAGATTCAGGAATACGTCGCTGGAGGGGCGTGTCATCGGGCCGTGCCCTGCCGAGTCGGGCGTGTGACGCGTTGCGCTCGCGGATGGTCGTGGCGGGCGTGTCGCTCGCGGGGTCGTGTGGATGGTGATTCGCCTTGTAGGAACGGAATCAGCCCAACGCCGCGCGTGGGGGGAGCGGGAGCCCTGCTTCCGTCTCGCCGACGGTCTCGTGGATCTCACTGGAGACGATCCAGAGATGATCGATCATGGCGCGGCGCGCGCGTACGGGATTGCGCTGCTCGATCGCCTTGAGGATTGCGGCATGGCCCTTGGCGGACCGCGCCGGTGCCCATGGAAGGGAGAGCGTCTGCCGCCGGTACGCCTGAAGCTCTCCGATCAGGAACTCGTACATCCTGCCGACGACCTGGCTCCCCGCGGCATCCATGATGGCTTGATGAAACCCCTCGTCGGAGTAGACGAGGGCATCGACGTCCAGGGGTTCGCCGGCGCGCAGGTGAGCTTCGTGGTACACCCTGATCGCTGCCACCTGATCGGGATCGGCTCGTACGGCCGCCAGCGGCGCCGCCAGCGCCTCCAGTGCGACCCGCGCCTCCACCAGCTCTTCGACCGCGACCGCGTTCGTCGTCGCCCATCGGACGAACTCGGTCAGGGGCGGCACGTCGCACTCCGCGTCAGCCACGAACGCGCCGCGACCCTTGCGCACCTCGATCACGCCGATCGCACGGAGTTTCCCAAGGCCCTCCCGCACCGACGTGCGCCCGACCCCGAGCTCGCGTGCCAGCTCCGCTTCGGTCGGAAGCCGGTCTCCCGCGGCGAGATCCCCGGCTCGGATCAGCTCGATCACCTGCTCGGCGATGAGGTCGGGCAGCCGCGGAGCGTCGCGTACCGGCTGTAGCAGCGATGTACCGCGGGAGGTGGGCTTACGGCCGGATGGCATACGCAAACCATAGCGAGACCCAGGCTGCCAGACAACCTGTTGACCAGGCTATCGTGCTTGACAGGCGATCCGGTCTCACGTATAAGAACGCTGCTGCTTCGCTGTCGGCGAGGCTGCGGAGGGTCGCGGGCCGTCAGGTGGCCCCGGGCCGATCGCTGCCATATCGGACGGGAGGAATTAGTGGCTTCAACATCGGATCAGCCCCAGGACGACCTGTCCAAGAAGGGGCTCGGTCGGCGGGACTTTCTCCAGCGCGGCTTCGCGACGGCGGGGGTGTTCGCGGCCGGAGGGATCATCGCCGCGTGCGGCGGTGACTCCAAGGAGGCGGCGGCCACGAGCGGCGGCGCTGCCGCGACGACCGGGGGTGAGACCAAGGAGCTCAAGGCCGCATTCGCATACAACAGCCCGGCCACCGACGGCGGCTGGTCGACACGGATGGACGTCGCGCGCAAGGAGCTGGAGAAGGCCGTGCCCGGGGTCAAGACCACCTTCGTCGAGAGCGTTCCGTTCTCGGAAGAGGCGTCTCAGACGTTCGAGCGGCTCGTCGCCGACGGCAACAAGTGGATCTTCGTCGGCACCGCGTACGGGGACTTCCTGTCGAAAGTGGCGGCGGCACATCCTGATGTGATGTTCACCGAGGTGGGTGGCACCACGTTCACCAGCAACCAGTGGGGCGTCTATCCCGACCAGTGGCATCCCTGCTACATCCTGGGCGTTGTTGCCGGGCTCCTCACGAAGAGCAATAAGCTCGGCTATATCGCGTCGTTCCCCGTGCCCTCGGTGAAGAGCACGACGAGCGCCCTATTGCTCGGCGCTCGTTCCGTCAACCCCAAGGCGATGGTCCAGGCCGTGGCCATCAACTCGTGGTTCGATCCGCAGGCTGCTCGCCAGGCGGCCAGCGCGCTGATCGACGGAGGGGCCGACTTCACGATCGGCATCATGGATGAGCCGGCGTACCTTCAGGTGTCCGAGAAGCGGGGCGTCTGGACGGCCGGCTGGAACAGCGACATGAGCAAGTTCGCTCCTGAGAAGTACGTTGCATCGGTCGTCTTCGACTGGAGCCCGTACTTCAACGAGACGGCAAAGGCCATGGTGGACGGTACGTTCAAGGTGCCGGCCAGCATCATCATCCCGGCGATGCCCGACGCGGTCTCGACCGGTCCGTGGGGCCCCAATGTGCCCGATGATGTGATCAAGCGTGCCGACGAGGTCCGTGACAAGATCATCAATGACGGACTGAATCCGTTCACAGGTCCGCTCCGCGATGTGGCGGGCAAGACTCAACTCAACGCAGGCGAGAGCCTCACTCAGGACCAGGTCTACGGCCTGAGCTGGGTCGTCGAGGGAGTCAAGGGCATCAAGTAGGTCTTCGGCGTGTACGACCCGCAGCCCCCAGACGTGCAGAACGATCAGACGGTGGCGTGCGCGGATGCGCGCGCCACCGTCGTCGAGATGGCCGACATCTGGAAGGCCTTCGATGACTTCCAGGCGCTGAGCGGCGCGTCGCTCGAGCTCCAAGCGGGTGAGATCCATGCGCTGCTGGGGGAGAACGGGGCTGGCAAGACGACGCTCAGCAACGTCCTGACGGGGATCTACCGGCCGGACGTCGGCACGATCCGGCTCGACGGTGAGCAGCGCCGCTTCCACTCACCCGCGCAGGCGATCGCCGCCGGCTTGGGCATGGTCCATCAGCATTTCCGTCTGGTGGAGCCGTTGACCGTTGCGGAGAACATCCATCTCGGGCGACCGGAGCTGCCGCGGCGGCTGTCGCGACGTCGCCTGATCAGCGAGACGGCCCAGGCGATGGAGCAGTATGGGCTGACCGTCAATCCGACGGCGCGGATCTGGCAGCTCTCGATCGGCGAGCAGCAACGCGTCGAGATCCTTCGCGTCCTGTTGCGGGGCGCGCGGGTCCTGATCCTCGACGAACCGACCGCAGTGCTGACCCCTTCCGAGGCCACTGAGCTGTTCGCGGTGCTGCGCCGCCTCGCGGCGAGCGGGCGGACGATCGTCTTCATCAGCCACAAGCTGCACGAGGTCCTCGCGGTCTCCGATCGCGTCACGATCCTGAGGCGGGGAATGAACGTCGCGACGCGACCGGCGGCCAAGATGACGCCCGAGAAGCTGGCGAAGCTGATGACCGGTACGGAGCGCGTGATGGAGGCGCCGCGGCCGTCGAAGGGCCGAGGCAAGCCCGTGCTCGAGCTTCGCAACGTCAGCGCCCGCGGCGATCGCGGGCTCGTGTCGGTACGTGAGGCGAGCTGCACGGTTCATGAGGGCGAGATCGTCGGCGTCGCCGGCGTGTCCGGAAATGGGCAGAGAGAGCTCACGGAGATCGCCACGGGACTGCGGCACCCGTTCGAGGGGACCGTCGCAATCGACGGGCAGGACTTGACCGCGCGCCTACCGGGCGACTTCGTCTCGGCCGGTGTCGGCCATGTGCCCGAGGATCGGATCGGCAGTGCGATCGTGCCGAGCGCCACCGTCGTCGACAACGCAGTGCTGCGTGCGTTCAGGACCGGTGAGCTGTCGCGAGCCGGCGTCATGCGACGAGGTGCCGTACGTGTGTTCACGGACCGTCTCGTCACCGCCGCGGACGTCCAGCTGCCGGACATCGATGTCCCGATCGCGAATCTCTCCGGCGGCAACCAGCAGCGCTTCGTCGCCCGTCGTGAGGCCTGGGCGGCTGATCGCCTGCTCGTGGCGGCCCATCCGACCCGCGGCCTCGACGTACGGGCTGCCGACCAGGTGCGTGAGGTCGTGCTCGACAGGCGTGACGCAGGCTGCGCGGTACTTCTCGTCTCGGACGATCTCGATGAGCTGCTCGCCGTCAGTGACCGCATCGTCGTCATGTACGAGGGCCGAATCAAGGGCGACTTCACCGCAGCGAAGGCGCGTCGGAAGGAGATCGGCTACCTGATGGGCGGCGGCGACCTGGTAGGGGGCGCCGGCGCCGAGGCGCCCTCGTGATCCGCCTGCAACGACGACTACGCGTCGACCGCCGGCGCAGCATCACACTCCGTCTCGCCGGAGTGGTCATCTCGCTGCTCGTCGCCGGCGTCGTGCTTCAGATCTCGGGCAGCCCCGCGCTGATGCTCGGGCGTCGCGCCGTCGAGACGATGACGACGCCGTACGGTATGGAGCAGGGACTTGTCCTTGCGACACCGATCCTGCTCACCGCACTCGCGGTCGCGCTCGGCTTTCGGATGCGCCTCTGGAACATCGGCGTCGACGGTCAGCTCTACATCGGCGCTCTGGCCGCCACCGGCATCGGCCTCAACGTCAACGGCCCGACTTGGCTCATGCTCACGCTGATGATGGTCGCGGGCGCTGCTGGAGGCGCCTTCTGGATCCTCGGTCCTGCGCTGGCGCGAGCCTACGGGCGCGTCAACGAGATCATCACGACCCTGCTGATGAACTTCGTCGCCCTTCAGGTGGTGAACTGGCTCTCTCTGGGACCGTGGCGGGACTCGACGATCCCTGATCTCTCGGCAACTCGCCGGATCCCGTACGAGCTGCCGATCCTGCCCGGGACGAACACCGTACCGATCGGGGTCATCGCCCCGTTCCTGATCGCGGCGGTGGTGTTCTTCATATTTCGCTTCACCACTTGGGGCTACGAGGTCGACATCAGCGGCGGCAATGCGCGCGCCGCGGAATACGCCGGCATCGACGTACGGCGCAGGATCGTCTCCGTCATGTGTATCTCTGGGGCGATCGCGGGCGCCTCCGGCGCGATCCTCGTCGCCGGCACGACCCACCGGCTGTCCAGCACGATCTCCAACCAGTACGGCTTCTCCGGCTTCATCGTTGCGGCGCTCGCCGCCGGCGCGATCGTCGTGCTCATCCTGGTGGGCCTACTCGTCGCCGGGCTGCTCGTGGCCGCGATCACACTTCAGACCCTCGGCCTGTCCGTCGACGCGGTGCTGGCGCTGTACGGGCTCATCCTCATCGGCAACGTGGTGGCGGAGGTCGCCGCGCGCTACCGCGTCGTCCGCACGACAAAGCCACCACCGGAGCTGCAGTTTGCACCGGCCGAGGCCCTCGCCGGTGCGGGTCCTCAGGGCCTGTCGGCTCTCACCGCCGCAGGCTCGCCCCCCGAATCAACCGACTGACTCACTGGGAATCCCATGGGCTCGCTCTTCAACGCACTACATACGTCGATCGACGCCGGCGCGGTCATCCTGATCGCCGCAATGGGGTCGCTGCTCGCCGAGCGTTCCGGCATGCTCAACCTGGGTATGGAGGGGATGATGGCACTCGGGGCCGTCGCGGCCGTCGTCGCGGCGGGCCAGTTGACGAGCCCGCTCCTCTGCCTGCTGGTCGGCATCGCCGCCGGGGCGCTGTGCGGCCTCGTGTTCGGAGTGGTCACGGCGGTCATCCGGGCCAACCAGGTCCTCACCGGTCTGGCGCTGGTCCTGCTGGGCGTCGGTCTCGCCAACCGAATAGGCACGGATTTCGCGGGCACGCCCATGTCGACGACGTTCAGCTCGTGGCCGATCCCGCTCCTCCATGAGATCCCGTACATCGGCCGCGCGCTGTTCAGCCACGACCCGATCGTGTACGTCGCCTACCTGGTTCTACCGGCCGCCGCGTCCTATGTGTTGTTCCGGACGCGTCACGGGTTGAACGTGAGAGCGATCGGCGAGAACGCGGCCGCCGCCGATGCTGCGGGGCTGCGGGTCACGGCGACGCGCACCATCTATGCGACGATCGGCGGCGCCCTCGCAGGCATGGCGGGCGGTTGGCTGGTGCTATCGCTGACGCCGACGTGGACTCAGAACGTCACGGGCGGCCGAGGCTGGGTGGCGATCGCCCTCGTGATCTTCGCCTATTGGCGGCCATGGCGGGTCGTCGGAGGTGCACTCCTCTTCGGCGGGATGATCTCGCTCGGCTTCCTCGCTCAGGACCAGAACTGGGGGATTCCCGCACCGGTGCTGGCCATGCTGCCGTACGTCCTGACACTCGTCCTGATCGTGCTGCCGGCGTTCGTGCCCTCGATACGCGCTCGCAGGGCGGGAGCCGCACCAGCAGGTCTGACACTTCCGTTCTATCGAGAGGCACGATGAGCACCGAGTTACGGACAGCCGTGGAAACCGATCCCAGGGATGACACATGACACTGGATACCGAGGTCCCTCTGCGGACCGTCCGCCTGACCGCCGGAGGCTTCGAGTTCGGTGCGAGGCTGGAGGAGCGGCTTGCGCCGCGGACGTGTGAGGTGTTCTCGTCGCTTCTCCCGTTCTCGAGCAATCTCATTCACGCCCGCTGGTGCGGTGAGGCTTCGTGGATCCCGCTCGGTGATCGCGATTTCGGCGTTCCCTACGAGAATGCGACCAGCTACCCGGCTCCGGGCGATGTGCTGCTCTATCCGGGGAAGATCAGCGAGACCGAGATTCTCGTTACATATGGCGCGGCGCGTTTCGCGAGCAAGGTCGGGACGCTCGCGGGCAATCACTTCCTGACGATCGTCGAGGGCGTCGAGAACCTGCGCCGGATCGGCGAGGCCACGCTCTGGAAAGGAGCGCACGAGATCGTGTTCGAGGCCGCGTGATGGCCGGGCCGCCGCCCACCACCTCGTCCGCGGCTCGCGCTGCGGCGCGCAAGGTCATGGAGCGTGCCGACAGGCTGGCTCGGTGCAGCGAGGAGCCGGGACGGATCACGCGATCGTATGGAACGCCGGCGCTCAGAGAGGCGCGTGACCTCGTCGAGGGCTGGATGCGGGAAGCCGGCCTGGAGGTCCGCCGGGATGCGATCGGCAACGCCAGCGGCGCCGTGCCGGCCTGCTCGAGCGGGGCGCGGACGCTGCTGCTCGGGTCCCACATCGACTCGGTGCGCGACGCCGGCCGCTACGACGGCCCGCTTGGAGTCCTTGTCGCGATCGCCGCCGTCGAGCTTCTTCTCGCGGAAGGGCACTCGGCGCCGTTCGGAATTGAGGTCGTGGCGTTTGCCGACGAGGAAGGGCTGCGCTACCGCAGCAGCTACCTCGCCAGTCGGGCCCTCGCCGGCACGATCGAGGTGGCGGAGCTGGATTTCGTCGACGCGGCGGGCATCTCACTTCGCGATGCCATTCGAGCGATGGGCGGCGATCCAGACGCCTTGAGCTCCGCCCGCCGGTCCGGGGCGGAGCTGCTTGGCTATGTCGAGGTCCACATCGAGCAAGGACCCGTGCTCGAGCAGCAGGGCCTTGCGCTCGGAGTGGTGTCCGCGATCGCCGGGCAGAGCCGTGGCTCCGTCACGTTCACGGGCGTCGCCGGGCATGCGGGGACGGTGCCCGCCGAACTGCGCCGCGACGCCCTCTGTGGCGCCGCGGAGTGGGTGCTGAGCGTAGAGGCGGAGCCGAAGCGACATCCCGGCCTGGTCGCGACGGTCGGCCAGCTCGCGATCGAGCCGTCCGTCGGGAACGTGATTCCCGCCATGGCACGTGCGTCATACGACGTACGGCACAGCGACGACGCTGAGAAGGCACGTGCTTGCCAGCGACTTCGCGACGGGGCGCAGCAGATCGGGGATCGACGCGGCCTGTCGGTGCTCTGGGAGACCCTGCAGGAGCACCGGGCGGTGCCGATGGCCGCGCATCTCGTCGACGCGCTCGGCCGCTCGGTCGCCGCGGTCGGCCATCCCGTCCATTCGATGCCGAGCGGCGCCGGGCATGACGCCGTGCCGCTGCACGAGCTCACCGACGTCGCCATGCTGTTCGTACGCTGCCGGGGCGGCGTCAGCCACCACCCCGACGAGTCGGTCGAGGAGGCGGACGTTGTAGCCGCGATCGCGGCGATCGCCGAGCTCCTGCGGTCGCCGGGACTGGAGGCGCGGCGATGAGCGATGCCGACCTCGTCGTCCGCGGCGGCTTCGTCGTCACGCCGGACGGCGTTGGCTGCGCCGACGTGGTCGTTCGCGAGGGAATCGTGGTCGAGGTGACCCCGTCAGCCTCAGCGCGGGCCGTGACGGAGATCGACGCGACAGGCCTCCATGTGTTCCCCGGGCTGATCGACAGCCACGTTCACTTCGATGAGCCGGGGCGCACCGAATGGGAGGGCATCAGCAGCGGCACGGCGGCATGTGCGGCGGGCGGCGTGACCACCTTCATCGACATGCCGCTCAACAGCACGCCGCCGCTCACCGACGTGGCGGCGTTCGACGCCAAGCATGCTGCCGCCGCGCGATCGGCCCTCGTCGACTTCGGCTTCTGGGCCGGGCTCGTTCCCGGCGCGCTGAGCAGTCTGCCAACCCTCGCGCAGCGGGGGGCAGTGGGCTTCAAGGCCTTCTCCTGCGACAGCGGGATCGATGACTTCGCGCGGGCGGACGACCTCACGCTGCTCGAGGGCATGGGCCGCTGCGCGGAGCTCGGGCTGCCGGTCCTCCTGCACGCCGAGAACGCCGAGATCGTGCAGGGCCTCGGCGCCCGAGCGCGTGCCAAAGGGCGCCGAGGCGTTCGCGACTTCGCGGCATCCCGACCCGCGATCGCCGAGGTCGAGGCGATCGCCCGTGCGCTCCTCTTCGCAGAGGAGACCGGCTGCGCCCTTCATATCGTGCACATCAGCACCGCGGCAGGCGTGCGATTGGTGAGCGATGCACGACGGCGCGGCGTGGACGCCAGCTGCGAGACGTGCCCGCACTACCTCCTCTTCACCGAGGAGGACATGGACCGTCTCGGAATCCTCGTGAAGTCCGCGCCTCCGCCGCGGACGGCTGCCGACCGCGACGCGCTCTGGGAGGGCATCGCCGATGGATCCGTCGCGATGGTCGTCTCCGATCATTCGCCGGGGCCTCCCGAGATGAAGGTCGGCGAGGACTACTTCGCGATGTGGGGCGGCGTCTCGGGATGTCAATCGACGCTCGGACTGCTGCTCGCCCACGGGCACGCGAAGCGCGGGCTTGCGCTGGAGACGATTGCCGCGGTCACCGCCGGCAACATCGCCGAGCGCTTCGGCCTGCCGGGAAAGGGCGCGGTGGCAGCAGGTAATCACGCCGACCTCGTACTCGTCGACCTGACGAGTGAGGGAATCGTGGGCGCCGACGAGCTCCTCTACCGCCACCCCACGAGCTGCTTCGTCGGCAGCGCCAGGAAGGGCCGCATAGCCCGCACGCTGGTACGCGGCCGAACGGTCTTCGCAGATGGCCGCGTGGTCGGCTCGGCCGCAGGACGGCTCGTCGTGCCACGCCGGGCGGGCCCTGCGCCCGGAGGATCGACGGGCGCAGAGTGACCAGCACCGCGCCGCAGGACCGGACGGTGTGGGGCGCGCGGTGATCCGCACGTCTCACCCGGATCCTGCGGTGATCCCGACCGGCACCGGTGACCACCTGGGCATGTGGGTCGCCGAGGAGCCGGCCGCCGACACTCCGAGAGCCTATTCCACGGAGCGGAATATGCGGTTTGACAGACGGAATCATTGGCCCTAGCCTCCGCACATGCGATTCTGCGCGAACATCTCGATCCTGTTCGCCGAGGCTCCTCTGCTCGAGCGCTTCGGCCTGGCTCGCAACGCCGGGTTCGACACCGTCGAGCTCTGGTGGCCGAGTGGGCACGACGTCGATGACGTCGCAGCCGCGGTTCGTGCCGCCGACGTCGACGTCGCGCTGCTGAACTTCGATGCGGGCGACATGCCGGGCGGCGACCGCGGCCTGATCAGCGATCCGGCTCGGCAGGAGGCCTTCCGCGCGAACGTACCGATCGCGCTCGATCTGGCCGCGACGATCGGAGCGACGAAGCTCAATGCCCTGGCGGGCCATCGCATCGACTCGATGGCGTTCGACGAGCAGCTCTCGATCGCCCGCGAGAACGTGCGCTTCGCGGCCGATCGTGCCGCCGACATCGGCGTCGAGGTTCTGATCGAGGCCGTCAACACGATCGAGAACGGGCCGTACCTGATTCCGACGACGCGCGCCGCCTCCGAGTTCGTGGCGGGCGTCGAGCGGGCGAACGTGAGACTGCAGTACGACGCCTACCACATGCAGCGCATGGAGGGCGATCTGACCGCGACGATCGAACGCCATATCGGTGAGATCGCCCACATCCAGATCGCCGACTCGCCGGGTCGCGGGCAGCCGGGCACCGGTGAGATCAACTTCGACTACCTGCTGGCGCAGATCGAGGCGCTCGGCTACGCCGGCTACGTCGGCCTCGAGTACAAGCCGCCGGGCGGCGACACCGAGGCGAGCATCGCCTGGATCCCGCGCGAGGCGCGCGCCGCACGTCGTCCCACCGTCTCACAGGGCTGAGGAGGATCAGTGAAGACACCGATCGGCTTCATCGGGCTGGGCGTCATGGGGGCGCCGATGGCCCGCAACCTGCTGGCCGCCGGTCATGACGTCGTCGTGCACAGCCGCAGCCGCCCGCCAGTCGACGAGCTCGTCGGCGCCGGCGCCGCCGCCGCTGACACGCCGCGCCAGGTCGCGGAGCGCAGCGACGTGGTGATCACGATGCTCCCCGACTCCTCCGCCGTGCGCGCCGTCGTGCTGGAGCCCGGCGGCGTCCTGGACGGCCTCGCGCAGGACGGTCTGCTCATCGACATGAGCACGATCCACCCTACCGTCTCGATCGAGGTCGCCACGGCGGCGTCGCAGCGCGGCGTCGGCGCTCTCGACGCACCTGTCAGCGGCGGCGACGTCGGCGCCCAGCAGGGCACGCTGTCGATCATGGTCGGTGGTGAGGCGGCCGATGTCGAGCGCGCGCGGCCGCTGCTGGACGTGCTCGGCAAGACGATCGTCCACGTTGGCGGCCCCGGTGCCGGCCAGGTGGTCAAGGCCTGCAACCAGATCGTCGTCGCGGTGACGATCGCGGCGGTCAGCGAAGCGCTCGTGCTCGGCTCCAAGGCCGGGGTGGAGCCGGAGCGGATCCTCGACGTCCTGGGCGGTGGGCTCGCGGCGAACCGGGTCATGGAGATGCGACGGCGCAACTTCCTCGAGCACGACTTCCAGCCCGGGTTCCGCATCGACCTGCACCACAAGGACCTGAACATCGCGCTGGAGTCCGGCGATGCCTACGGCGTCACCCTGCTGGCGACCGGCCTCGTGCAGCAGATGCTCGGGGCCCTACGTACGCGGGGCCACGGCGGCGACGACCACTCCGGCCTGCTCCAGCTTGTCGAGGAGCTTGCGCAGCACCGTATCGGCGCGGGCGCTACGGCGATCTCGGAAGGCCGCGCATGACCGCGCCGGCGCAGAGCGGCCGGCTGATCCCGAGCCCTTACGCAAGGAGTCTGAAGTGCCTCGCATGAAGCCAATGGAAGCCGTCGTCCACGTGCTGGAGGACGAAGGGGTCCGGGTTGCGTTCGGCATCCCGGGCGCGGCGATCCTGCCGTTCTACGACGCGCTGCGCGATTCGAGCATCCGTCACCTCAGCATGCGCCATGAGGAGGGCGGCACACACGCCGCTGACGCCTGGGCGCGGGTCACCGGAGAGCCCGGCATCTGCATCGGCACCTCGGGCCCGGCCGGAACGAACATGATCACCGGCCTCTACACGGCGCTGGCGGACTCGATCCCGATTATCTGCATCACCGGCCAGGCACCCACCCACCTCCTCCACAAGGAGGCCTTCCAGGCCGTCGACATCGTCGAGATCGCGCGCCCGGTCTGCAAGTGGGCCTTCCAGGTCAAGGAGCCCGCGCAGCTTCCGTGGGTCTTTCGCGAGGCCTTCAGGATCGCGCGCGAGGGTCGCCCCGGGCCGGTCCTGATCGACCTGCCGCTCGACGTCCAGAAGGGCGAGGAGATCGAGTACGACCCCGCCATCGACGGGCGCCTCGCCTATCACGTCCCCGAGCCGGTGCCGGCGGCCATCGCCTCGGCGCTGGAACTCCTGGAGACGGCCGAGCGGCCGCTGATCCTGACCGGCGGAGGCGTCATCATCGCCGATGCGTCGGCGGAGCTCGTCGCGCTCGCCGAGGAGCTCGACATCCCCGTCTCGCCGACGTTGATGGGCAAGGGCGTGATCCCCGAGGACCACCGCCTGTTCGCGGGCACGGTGGGCATCCAGACCAGCCAGCGCTTCGCGAACGAGATCTTCCTCGAGAGCGATGTCGTACTGGCCATCGGGGCGCGCTTCGCCGAGCGCCACACTGGCAGCCTCGACGTCTATCGCGGCGAGCGGCGCTTCATCCAAATCGATATATCCGCCCAGCAGATCGGCCGTGTCTTCCCGCCCGAGATCGGCATCGTCAGTGATGCCGGCCGCGCGATCGCCGAGCTGCGCCGGCAGGCCCGCGAGCGAGTCCCGGCGTCGCGCGAAGCGTGGATCGCGCGGGTCGACGAGCTGCGTACCTCGCTCACCCGCCGCACCGACTTCGACGACGTGCCGATCAAGCCGCCGCGGGTCTACGAGGAGGTCAACCGCTTCTTCGGCCCCGACACGATCTGGGTGACCGCGATCGGCCTCTACCAGATCTGGAGCGGGCAGTTCCAGCGCGTCGATCGGCCGCGCCACTACCTGTGCTGCGGCCAGGCGGGCCCGCTCGGCTGGGAGGTCCCGGCCTGCATCGGCGCGAAGCTGGCGCGGCCCGACCAGCTCGTCGCCGCCCTCGTTGGCGACTACTCGTTCCAGTTCCTCATGGAGGAGATCGCTGTCGCCGTCCAGCACCGCGTTCCCTACGTGCTGGTCATGGTGAACAACAGCTATATGGGGCTGATCCGCCAGTCCGAGATCGCCTACGACATGAACTACCAGGTCGATCTCAGCTACGACGGCCCCGACGGGCAGCCCGGCATCGATCACATTGCCGTGATGCGGGGCATGGGCGCCGACGGGGTGCGCGTGACCCAGCCCGATGACATGGCTGCGGCCTTCGAGTGGGCGGTCGCCCAGAGCGAGGAACGCCGAATTCCGGTGCTCGTCGAGGTGATGGTCGGTCGCGAGGACAATGCCGCGATGGGCCCGGCGATCGACGCGGTGCGCGAGTTCGAGGCGCCTCCAGCCGATTCGGATGCCCTGCTCTCAGGAATGTCGCAGGTGGCTGCGTGAGCCTCTGAGGCCGATGATGCGCAGAACTCCGGTTCCGCGGCAGGCCTCCCGTTCGGCCCCGGCCCAAGATCCCGAGCTGATCAGACGCAGCCGCCCAGTGCTCTCATGGCCGGTCACGGGCGGCGGAGTCTCCAAGCGATGAAGGTGTGGGTGACCGATGCATCTATCTCCCAAGGAAACCGATCGGCTGCTGCTGTTTCTCGCAGCCGAGCTCGCGCGTCGGCGTCGGGCACGAGGCGTACGACTGAACTATCCTGAGGCACGCGCCCTTCTTGCTGACGAGATACTCGAGGGAGCGCGCGATGGGAGGAGCGTTTCGGAGCTCATGACTCTCGGGGGGGAGCTGCTGACCACCGATGATGTGCTGCCCGGGGTGGCCCAGCTGGTCGGAACGCTGCAGGTGGAGGGATTCTTCGAGGATGGACAGAAGCTCGTCACGATCCACGACCCCATCGCTCCGGGTAGCGAGCTGCTGGATGACGGGGCGCCTGGGGAGATCGTCCCTGCCGAGGGTGAGATCGAACTGTCGGTCGGGCGCGCAACCGCGATGGTGAGGGTGGTCAACACCGGCGACCGACCCGTACAGGTCGGGTCGCACTACCACTTCTTCGAGGTCAATCGGGCCCTGCGGTTCGATCGCCGGAGTGCATTTGGGATGCACCTCGACATCGCCGCCGGAACCGCGGTTCGATTCGAGCCCGGCGAGGAGCGTGAGGTGACGTTGGTCGCGTTCGGCGGTGATCGTGAGGTCTTCGGTCTCAACCACCTCACGGATGGCTCGACAGACGAGACGGCCCGTGAGGCGGCGATGACGCGCGCTCGCGACCGGGGATTCTGCGGAGAAAGGGAATAGCTCATGGGCAAGCGACTCTCGCGGCGCGAGTACGCACAGCTCTTCGGTCCCACGACCGGCGACCGAGTACGGCTGGGTGATACCGATCTATGGGCCCAGGTCGAGCGCGATCTGCTCATCCCCGGTGATGAATGTGTGTTCGGCGGCGGCAAGACGCTCCGCGACGGCCTCGGCACACACGGCGGGATCACCGCAGCCGACGGTGCATTGGACTTCGTGATCACGAACGTCCTCGTGATCGATGCGGTGCTCGGGCTCGTGAAGGCCGACATCGGGATCAAGGACGGGCGGATCGTCGGAGTGGGCAAGGCCGGAAATCCGCAGATCATGGACGGCGTCGATCCGGCCATGGTGATCGGCGCGAACACCGACGTGCGCTCCGCCGAGGGGATGATCGCGACGGCCGGCGCCATCGACGTGCACGTCCACTTCGACTCGGCGGGTCTGTGCGAGGAAGCGATTGCGAGCGGCATCACGACGATGCTCGGCGGCGGCCTGGGGCCCGTCACCGTCGGCATCACCTCATCAGGGACGGTGAACCTCGGGCGGATGCTGCAGGCCGCTGAGGCGTTCCCGCTCAACTTCGGCTTTCTCGGCAAGGGCAGCGCCTACGACGTGGCGCCGCTCGTCGAACAGGGCCGCGCGGGCGCGATCGGACTCAAGATCCATGAGGACTGGGGCGCCATGCCGGCCGTGATCGACTCGTCGCTGCGCGCCGGGGACGAGCTCGACATCCAGATCCAGATCCACACCGACACGCTGAACGAGGCGGGCTGCTACGAGGACACGATCGCCGCGATCGATGGGCGCACCATCCACACGTACCACTCCGAGGGCGCCGGCGGCGGACATGCCCCGGACATCATCCGCGTCGCAGGTGAGCGTAACTGCCTTCCCTCCTCGACGAATCCGACGAATCCGTACACCCTCAACACGTTCGACGAGCACCTCGACATGGTGATGGTCTGCCACCATCTCAACCCCCGGGTGCCCGAGGATGTCGCGTTCGCGGAGTCCCGGATCCGGCGCGAGACGATCGCGGCCGAGGACGTGCTCCACGATCTGGGTGCGATCAGCGCCCTCGGCTCGGACTCGCAGGGCATGGGCCGGATCGGCGAGACGATCGCGCGTACGTGGCAGTTGGCCTCGAAGATGAAGCGCCAGCGCGGCTCACTGGCCGAAGACGCGGGCTCCGGCAATGACAACGAGCGGATCAAGCGCTACATGGCGAAGATCACGATCAATCCGGCCCGGATCTACGGCATCGACCATGAGATCGGCTCGCTCGAGGTCGGCAAGCTGGCCGACATCGTGCTGTGGGAGCCGAAGTTCTTCGGCATCAAACCGGACGTCGTCTTCAAGGGCGGCTTCCCGGCGTGGTCTGTGATGGGCGAGTCCAACGCGTCGCTCATGACCTGTGAGCCCTTGCTCTACCGGCCGCAGTGGGGTGCCTACGGTCCTGCATGTCAGGACCTCTCGGTCACATTCACGGCACAGGCCGCCATCGACGAAGGGGTGGACGAGCGGTGGGGGCTACGCAAGCGCCTGGTGGCGGCGCGTGGCACGCGCCACCTGGCGAAGGGGGATCTGCTGCACAACTCAGCCGTTCCGACGATCAGCGTGGATCCCGAGACGTATCGTGTCGAGGTGGATGGCGAGTTGTGTACCTGCGAGCCCATCAAGCGCGTGGCGCTCGGCCGATTGTACGTCCTGAAATAGTGTCATGGCGGACGCGGTACGCATCGGGATCGGCGGGCCGGTCGGATCGGGGAAGACACGGCTGATCGAGTGCCTCCTGCCTCTCATGGTGGAGGCTGGGCTGCGCGCGGCCGTGATCACCAACGACCTGGTGACGCTCGAGGATGCCGAGCGGGTCCGGCGGAGCGGGCTGATCGACCCGGAACTGGTCGTCGGCGTCGAGACCGGAGCCTGTCCGCACACGGCGATCCGCGAGGATCCGTCGGCGAACCTGGATCGAGCTGAACGCTTGGAGCGCGAACACGGGCCGCTGGACGTGATCTTGATCGAGTCCGGCGGCGATAACCTCGCGGCGACGTTCACCGCCGACCTTGTCGACTACTGGATGTATGTGATTGACACAGCGGCCGGCGACGACATTCCACGCAAGCGCGGCCTGGGGGTGATTCAGGCCGATCTGCTGATCGTCAACAAGATCGACCTGGCTCAATATGTGGGTGCTGACCTGGACCGGATGCGTAGCGATGTCGCGGAGGTACGGCCGGCGCGACCATCGCTCTTCACGAATCTCGCGGACGGGGAGAGTGCCGCTGCCGTATTCGGGGAACTGCAGCACGCAGTGCTGTTCGATCGGCGCGAAGGCCGGTGAGCCCGGCGGTCGCATCGGCGCAGCACGATGGGTTGCTGACGCTGCGGCTCGCGTGCGATCCACGCGGGCGGACGTATATGGCGCGGCGCGAGCAGCGCTTCCCCTTGCGGACCACGATCGCGATGCACGAGGACGAGCACGATCCGGAGATGGCCTTTGTCTACGTGCAGAATCCCTCGGGCGGCATTTTCGGCGGTGATCGGTTGAGGGTCGAGATCGATGCCGGGGAGGAGACGCGGCTTCATCTCACGGGACAGGCGGCGACGAAGCTATGTCGCAGCTTCGATGGGGGCATCGGTGAGCAGGAGCTGCACATACGCGTCGGCAGGCGGGCGTACGTCGAACACATCCCCGAGGCGCTGATCCCGCACCTGGGTGCGCGTTACCGGCAGCAGACCACGGTCGAGCTCGGCGAAGGGGCGAGGTTTGTGGGGTCGGAACTGGTCGGTCCCGGGCGCGTCGGTGAGTCGTTCGCCTACGAGGAGCTCTTCCTCAGGACGAGTGTTCTGCACGGCGGACACGAGCTCTGTGTGGACGCGCTTCGGCTCGAGCCCGGCCGGCAGGCAGCGGTGAGCCCGGCGGTCCTGGGGGCCAACACCTGGCTGGCCTCGCTGTTGGCGGTCAGCGACGCGGTTGACGGCGAGGCATTGGCGCTTCGGGTCGATGGTGTGCTCGCGGGCTTGGGGACGGAGGTGCTGGCTGCGGCCGGCGCGCTGCCGCGCGGCTGCGGCGTCCTGGTCCGGATCCTGGCGCGCGACGCCGTCGCTGCGTGGCGGGCTCTGCGAGCCGCGTGGGCCGTGGTACGTCGCGAGCTCCTCGGTCTTGGGTTGCCGCCGGTGCGGAAGTGATGCTCCACATTCAGGAGCTGCTCGGCGGGGCGACCGAGTCGCGGTGCGCAGGGCGCATCGTCGAGCGACTCACGGTCACGTCGGATGAGGCGACGAAGCGGCGGCTGCGGCGTACGACGGACGGCGGGACCGACGTCGCGGTGGACCTGCCGCGCGGCAGCTTCCTCGCGCATGGTGCCGTCCTCCACGAGGACGCGGCCCGGATCATCGTCATCGAGCGGACGCCTGAGCGTGCGCTCGTCATTCGTTTCGACCCAGCCGCGCCCGCCGCGGCGCTGCTGCGAAGCGCCCTTCTCATTGGGCATGCCTTTGGCAACCAGCACACGCCCCTCGAGATCCGGGATGACGCGGTGGTCGTCCCGCTCACCACGAGTGAGTCCGTCGCTCGTACCACGGTCGACATGCTGAGTCTCGATACGGTCGAGGTCAGCATCGAGGAAGCGCGCGTCGCGTGCGCAACGCCTCTTACGGCCGGGCATGGACACGGGAGCCCCGCCGACCCGGCAGGTCCCCATGTCCACGAGTGATGACCTCGCCTTCCTCGCCGCCCTGCAACTCGCCGACAGCGCCATGCCGATCGGGCGCTTCGTGCATTCCCACGGCATGGAGTCATGGCTCGCAGATAAGCCGAACGCGACCGAGTGCGAGATCACCGTGCTCGTTCACGATGTGGTCGCCGCGTCCGTGGCGCCGCTGGACGGGGTGATACTTGCGCATGCCCATGCTGCGCGTACGGTCGAGGCCATCTGTGCGTTAGACCGAGCGCTGACGGCACGCAAGCTCACCCCGCCCGCGCGTGCGGCATCGCACAGCTCCGGACGGCGTCTGGCTGCGATCGCGCCGAAACTGAGCGCGGACGAGCTGATCCGCGGCTACGCCCACGCGGTTCTGGATGGCGACGCCGACGGCAACATCGCCGTGGTCGAGGGCGTGCTCGGTCGTGCTCTCGGGCTGTCGGTGCGGCATACGGTTCTGCTCGAACTCCGCGGTGTCGTCGCCGGCCTGCTGTCGGCCGCGGTCCGCCTTGGTCGACTGACTCCCACGGAGGGCCAGTTGGCAATGCGTGCCCTTGCTCCGGGGCTCGCCGAAGCCGCGTCGCGGGCACTGCGAGAGTCGCTGGACGGCATGTTTTCAGCAGCTCTCACAGTTGATATCCACGCACTACGCCACCACCGCAGCGAGACGCGGTTCTTTGCCACGTGAGGTCACCATGAACGTCGAGATGCTCTATCGGCCGTTTGAGTACGTGGACGCGGGATTGACTGAGCTGCTCACCCGCGCCCCGCTCATCTTCGCCATCGTCATCGCGCTGTTCCTGGGTCTGAGACATGCATCTGACCCTGACCATCTCGCCGCGGTCGGCGTGCTGATCATCGGCGGGGGCAGCGATCCGCGCGGTGGAATGCGACTCGGCGCTTGGTGGGGGTGCGGTCACGGCGCGGTGCTGCTCGTCCTCGGGATTCCGCTCATCGTGCTGAGGTCGAGTGTGCCGTCCGTGGTCGAGCAGGCGGCGGAACGTACGATCGGTGCAATAATCGTTCTGCTGGCGGCGCGGGTGCTGTTCAAGTGGCTGCGGGGAGACTACCGTCACCTCTCAGGTGAGTGCCACAGCACGGGCGGGGTGGGCGGACAGCACTGCGCGACCGCGCCTGCGCAGAACGTCCGGACCGCGCGTCAGTCGTTCGTGATCGGTGTCCTACACGGCCTCGGCGGCACGGGTGCCGTGGTGCTCCTGCTCCTGACCTCATTGCCGACGATCGGTGCGGCGATGGCAGCCTTGGCCGTGTTCGTGCCGGCGTCCGTGTTGTCGATGACGATGCTCAGCGGCGGATACTCGTGGGTTCTGACGCGCCCTCTGGCGCGCCGGCTCTATCCGGTCGTGCTGCCGATGACGGGATGGGCGGGCGTCATGTTCGGGCTGGCGTATGCCCGTCTGATCTAAGGCGGACCGGAGCCGAGTCCAAGTGGCATTCTCCACGCGGCAGGTCATCGAGGGGTCACATGCGAGCTAGGATGTCGGGCAGGTTGGCCGAGCAGCGTGATCGAGTGCGTTCCATCGAGCGGGCCCTCGACGTGCTCGAGTCGATCGGCACCGCCGGTGAGCTCGGCGTCTCCGAGGTGGCGGGGCGCACCGGGCTCGTGCCGAGCACGGCTCACCGCGTCATGGCGACACTCGCGTTTCGCGGCTACCTCAGCCAGGACGTCGTGAGCGGCCGCTATCGACTTGGCGCAAGGGTGCTCGAGCTCGCGCGCAGCCTGGATCTGCGCACCGCGGAGCTTCGCGGTGCCGCGCACAGCCACCTCGAGCGAATCCGCGAGGTCACCGGTGAGTCCGCGAACCTCGTCGTGCTGGACGGCCGCTGGGTCGTCTACATCGACCAGGTGGAGGGCTCGCACTCGGTCCGTATGTTCACCGAGATCGGCAGCACCGTGCCGGCCCATACGACCGGCTCGGGCAAGGCGATTCTCGCCCACCGATCGGCCGACGAGGTCGAGCGCCTCTATTCGCCCGACGATGAGCCGTTCGAGCGCCCGACGCAGCGGACGCTCGTAACGGCGGCTGCGCTGCAGGAGGACCTCGCACGCATCCGCGGGCGCGGCTACGCCCTCGACCGCGAGGAGCACGAGGAGGGCGTCAGCTGCGTTGCGGCGGCGGTCTTCGACTCGACCGGCGAGCCGGTCGGCGCGATCAGCGTCTCCGGTCCGACGTCACGGATCGCCCGCTACGACGTCGAGCAGCTCGGCGCGCTGCTGCATCGCCATGCGCAGGAGATCTCAACCACGCTCGGATGGTCGCCCGACGCGGCGTCAGGCGAGCGGACCGCAGCCACCGCCCGGACGGGGCCGGCCGCCGGTCGGCCGTCGCGAGCGGCGATCAACGCGACTCGCTGACCGGCTCGCAAGCGCGCGGCCACCGGTGTCGATCCGCCGTGTCACAGCGGGATCGTGTCCTCCGGCTCGATCGCACTGACGTAGCGACGGGCGATGGTCATGAAGGCCTCGGCCGCCGGGGACCAGCTCGATCGGGTGTAGGCCACCACCTCGGTCCCGAGCGGGACTGCCAGCCGGCGGACCGCCGGAGCGAGATCGCTCGGGACGTTGTTGACCGGGACGAGGGCCGGTCCGAGGCCGGCTGCGGCGAAGCGGGCGGCGGCCTCGACCTGCATCGTCTCGACCACGCCGCTGGGCTGGAACCCGGCGCGAGCGCAGGCGGCGAGGACCACCTCCGAGAGGCCCTGGCGGCGGTCGTAGAGCACCCACTTGCGCTCCCGCAGATCCTCCAGGGCGACCCGGTCGGCGGACAGCAGCACGTCGTTGGGAGGTAGGACGACGACGTACTCCTCCCAGCCGAGCGACTCGATCGGCCCCAGCCAAAGGCGTGGACGGGTGCCGATCGCGAGATCGCCGACCCCCGCGAACACGCTCTCCTGGAGCATGCTACGAACCGAGTACTCGCGCAGGTGGATCGAGATCGTCGGATGCTCATCGTGCCATTGCCGGATGCAGGGCAGCAGGCTTCCCGCCGCCAGCGTCGGCAGCGTCGCGAGCTCGAGGTCACCGGCCTCCAGCTCGAGCGTCTCGCGGGCCACGCGTGCGGCCCGCTCGGCGGCGGCGACTGCGGCGCGCGCCTCGGGTAACAGCGCGCGACCGGCGGCGGTCGGGCGCGCACCGCGCGGAAGCCGCTCGACGAGCTCGCCGCCGATCTGGCGCTCGAGCTCGCGGACCTGGCGCGAGAGCGCCGGCTGGGAGATCCTCAGACGCTGTGCGGCGGCGGTGAACGACTGCTCCTCGATCACTGCCAGCCAGTAGGAGAGGTGCCGGACACTGGGCAGCATCGCCATGCAAATCTAGCATCGAGACGATGCGTTAAATGTATTTGCGGCATACCGACTGAGCGATTAGGTTGATCGGTGTCCGGTTATGCCACGGGGAGAAGTGATGGTGGACATGCGGGGGGCTCGATCTTTCGCGCGGGGGCGCGGACGATGAAGCTGCTGATCGACTCGTGTGAGGTCGTCGTCACGATGGACGACGCCGGGACGGAGCTCCACGGCGGCTCGATCCTCATCGAGGACGGCGTCGTGACCTGGGTGGGGACCGGGGTGCCACCGGACGGCGCCGACGCGACCCGGCTCGACGGCCGGGGAGCGATCGCCCTCCCGGGCCTCGTGAACACTCACCACCACCTCTGCCAGGTGCTGACTCGCGTGCGGGCACAGGACGAGGACCTGTTCGGATGGCTGAAGGCCCTCTACCCAGTCTGGGCGACGCTGGACGTGGAATGGCAGCGCGCCGCGGCGGCTGCCGGGCTCGCGGAGCTCGTGCTGTCGGGCTGCACCCTGTCGACCGACCATCACTACGCGTTCCCGGATGGCGTCGACGGGCTGCTCGAGGCCGAGATCGAGGCGGCGCGCCGGATCGGCGTGCGCTTCCATCCCAATCGCGGCTCGATGGACCTCGGCGCGCGCGACGGCGGGCTGCCGCCGCAGGTGCTCTGCCAGGACGCCGACACGATCCTCGCCGAGACCGAGGCCGCTGTCGCACGATTTCATGATCCGAGACCCGGCTCGATGCTGCAGATCTCCGTCGGTCCGTGCTACCCGCTCACCAACACGCCGCGGCTGATGCGCGAGTCCGCAGAGCTTGCCCGCCGTCTCGGAGTCCGTCTGCACACGCACATCGCCGAGGGACGCGACGAGGAGCGCTTCATGGTCGAGCAGTTCGGCCACCGGCCGCTCGACCTGCTCGACAGCTTCGGCTTCGTCGGCGAGGACGTCTGGCTCGCCCACGGCGTTCAGTTCGCCGAGCGCGACCTCGGCAAGCTGGCGCGCACGGCCACTTCCGTGGCCACCTGCCCGAGCTCCAATCTGCGCCTCGGCTCCGGCATCGCTCCGGTGCGCGCGATGCTCGACGCCGGTGTCGGCGTCGGCCTCGGCGTCGACGGCTCGGCCTCCAACGACTCGGGCAACATGCTGGGCGAGGCCCGGCAGCTGCTGCTCGTCCAGCGCCAGGCGGACATCGCGCGCTCGCTCACCGCGCGTGAGGTGCTGCGGGTGGCGACCCGCGGCGGAGCCGCCTGCCTCGGTCGCGACGACCTCGGCTCGATCGAGGTGGGCAAGCGCGGCGACGTCGCACTCTTCAGCATCGACGTGCTCGAGATGGTCGGCGCGGAATCGGATCTCGTTGCGGGCCTCGTCTTCTGCGGCCCCCGGCGGGTTCGCGACGTCGTCATCGAGGGCCGCCGCGTCGTGGCGGACGGCGAGCTCGTGACCGCTGATGAGGCCGAGATCGTCGCCGAGGCACGCCGCGTCGGGCGGCGCATCGCCCGTACCGCCGAGACGATCGGCGCCTAGCCGCCGCCACCCAGACCCCGGAAGACCCCACTCCATGAACCTGTCTCACCTCCCCCTCGCGATCGACTTCGACTATGTCCGGGACTGGCTGGGCGTCGTCCGCTGGCTGCATGTGATGGCCGCGATCATGTGGGTGGGCATCACCGCCTACTTCGTGCTCGTCGACAATGCGCTGGAGCCACCGGATGCCGAGGGCAGGGCCGACGGCATCGAGGGTCAGCGCTACTGGCTCCACGGCGGCGGCTTCTACTTCATGCGCCGATATGACACGGGGCCGAAGGAGCTGCCGCCCAACGTCGCCTGGCATCCGCAGACGTACGCGTACACCACCTGGGTGAGCGGTTTTGCGCTGCTGATCATCGTCTACTACTGGAAGGCCGGGACCTACCTCGTCGATCCGAACGTCGCCGACATCAGCGCCGGCGTCGCCGTCCTCATCAGTGTCGCCGTGCTCGCCCTCGGCTGGCTGGTCTATGACGGCATCAGCCGGCTGCTGGCCGGTCGCGAGGCGCTGCTCGGCGTGATCCTCGTGATCATCATCATCGCCAGCGCATTCGGCCTGAGCCACGTGTACGGCTCACGCGGCATGGTGATCCAGCTCGGTGCCCTGCTGGGCACCTGGATGGCCGGCAACGTCCTGCTCGTCTTCCAGCCCGCGCACCGCCGGCAGTACGCGGCCAAGCAGAACCACACAAAGATGGATCCCGTCTGGGTGCATCGCAGCCGGCAGCGGGGTGCCCACAACACCTTCCTCGCGCTGCCGGTCCTCTTCGCGATGCTCGGCATCCACTTCTCGTTCGTGTCCGGCTCCCCGCACGCGTGGCAGGGGCTGATCATCATCATGCTCGTCGGGGCTGCGTTGCGTTACTTCTTCGTACGCCGGCAGCAGGGGCGGGTCCTCTGGGCCATCCCCGTGGGCGCCCTTGCGGTGTGCGTCGCGCTTGCCCTCTGGCTGGCGCCGCCGTCGGCGCCCCAGGCACCGGCGCTCGCCAAGGCGGGGGCGACGGATGGTTCCTCTCAGACGCCCGGCGATGGCGCGGCGGTCGCGGCCGGGCGGCGGGTGTTCGCCACGGCAGGTTGCGGCAGTTGTCATACGCTCGCCGACGCGCATTCGAGCGGTACCGTCGGACCGAATCTCGACCAGGTCAAGCTGGCGCCGCAGCTCGTCGTCCAGCGCGTGACAGACGGGATCGGCGCGATGCCGTCGTTCAAGAGCCAGCTCTCGCCACAGGAGATCCAGTCGGTCGCGGACTACGTCGCGAGTGTCGCCGGGCACTGAGACGGCGATGTCGCAAATCAATCGATGAACAGGAAAGGGAACACGACCAGATGGCACAAGGATCCGTGACACTCCACGTCCTGGACGGCTACCACGGCCGTCCGGGAGCGGGGATCGATGTTGAGCTCGACCGTCTCCTCGACGACGGTACCTGGGGGCACGTCAAGGCTCTGACGACGGATGCAAAGGGACGGACCGAGGAGCCGCTCCTGCCCGCCGGGGAGTACGAGACCGGCCGGTACCAGATTCGGCTCGACGTCGGCGGGTACTTCGGCCGGCTGGGTGCGCCGACGACGCAGCCCCCCTACCTGACCGAACTGGTGCTGCGGCTCAACTTCGCCGATCCCGACGGTCAGTACCACGTCCCGATCACCGTCTCGCCCTGGGGTTACACGCACTTCCGCGGGAGCCACTGACATGCGGGGCGCCGGGCAGGACGGCCGCACCGCCGTCCGGACGCTGTTCGAGCGGCCGGCGCTCGGTGTGGGCGAGCGGGTGGTCCGTCAAGACGGCGATCTGAAGGTCAAGGGCGAGTTCGCCTTCTCCTCCGATCTGTGGATGGAGGGAATGCTGTGGGGTGTCACCGTGCGCAGTTCGCATCCGCACGCGCGCATCACGTCGATCGAGACCGGTGCGGCGCTGGCGCTGGCGTCGGTGCATGCGGTCCTCACACACGAGGATGTTCCGGGTCGTAAGACCTACGGAATCAAGCGGGCCGACCAGCCGGTGCTCGCCTCGGATCGGGTGCGCTACCAGGGCGAGCCGGTCGCGCTCGTCGTGGCCGACAGTCCCGAAGCCGCGCGCCGGGGGGCCCGCAAGGTCGAGGTGAGTTACGAGCCGCTCGATCCTGTCGTCGATCCCGAGCTGGCCCTCATGCCGGACGCTCCACGGGTACACGATCAGGGCAATGTCACAGCGTCGCTTCACATCCGGCGCGGCGACGTCGTCGCCGCCGCCGGCGCGGCGGACGTCATCGTGGAGGGCGAGTACGAAATCGGCATGCAGGATCAGGCCTTTCTCGGGCCCGAGTCGGGACTCGCCGTACCGACACCCGACGGCGGCGTGGAGCTCTACGTCGCTACGCAGAACCTCTACTTCGATCTCGATCAGATGTGTGAGTCGCTGGCGTTGACGCGCGATCAGATCCGGATGACCGTCGCGGGTGTCGGCGGCGCGTTCGGCGGGCGCGAGGACCTGTCGGTTCAGATCCATGCGTGCATGCTGGCGCTGCACACCGGCAGACCGGTCAAGATGGTGTACTCGCGCGAGGAGTCGTTCTACGGGCACGTGCACCGCCACCCGGGGCGCCTGCGCTACGAACACGGCGCGACGCGCGACGGGCGGCTCGTCTACGTGCGTGCGCGGCTGCTGCTGGACGGCGGTCCCTACACGTCGAGCTCGCCGTCCGTCTGCCTGAACGCCGGATCGACCGCCGTCGGGCCCTACCGCTGCGACGACATCGATGTTGAATCCATCGTCGCGTTCACCAACAACCCGCCCTGTGGGGCGATGCGGGGCTTCGGCGCCGTGCAGGCCTGCTTCGCCCACGAGGCGCAGATGGATCGGCTGGCCGCGGCGCTGGACCTCGATCCGATCGAGCTGCGCCGGCGTAACGCCGTCGAGGTCGGCTCGGCCGTCGCGACCGGCCAGCAACTGGAGGCGCCCGTCCCCGTTCGCGAGCTGCTGGAGCGCCTGGAGCGGCTGCCGCCGCCGGCGGCAGCCGGTGGCGACGGCGATCTTCTGCTGTTGCCCGGCGGCACATCCAACACGACGCACGGCGAGGGTGTCCGGCGCGGCGTGGGTTATGCCGTCGGCTTCAAGAACGTCGGGTTCTCGGCGGGATTCGACGACTATTCGACCGCCCGGGTCCGGGTCTCCGCCGTTCACGACCAGCCGCTCGTCGAGGTCCACACCTCCGCCGCCGAGGTCGGGCAGGGCGGAATCGTGATCCATGCGCAGATCGCCCGCACCGAACTGGGTGTTGCAGATGTCATGGTGCTGCCGGCCGACACCGACGTCGGCGACTCCGGCTCGACGTCGGCGTCACGTCAGAGCTGGCTCACCGGTGGCGCGGTGCAGGCGGCATGCATCGCCGTACGCGAGGAGCTGATTCGGCGGGCCGCCGGGCGGCTCGGTGAGCCCGAGGATGAGATGCGCCTGGTCGAGGGCCGCGTCGAGACCGCTTCGGGGCTCGGTATCGAGCTTGTCGAGCTTGTGGCCGCGGATCCCGCAGTGGCTGTGCGCGAGTATCGGCCGCGCCGTACCGAGCCGCTCGGCCCTGACGGTCAGGGCCATGCGCACATGGCGTTCTCCTTCGCCGCGCATCGGGCCGTCGTCGACGTCGACGTCGAGCTCGGGTTGGCTCGCGTGGTCGAGCTGGTGGCCGTTCTGGACGTCGGCACGATGCTCAACCCGCTCGCCGTCGAAGGGCAGATCGAGGGCGGCACCGCCCAGGGACTGGGTCTCGCCCTGATGGAGGAGGTCAAGGTGAACGGCGGCATCGTCGCCAACCCCTCGTTCACCGACTACCTCGTCCCGACGATCCTCGATGTGCCGCGCATCGACTCGGAGATCCTCGAGCTCGCGCAACCCGACAGTCCGTACGGGCTCAACGGAATGGCCGAGGCGCCCTCCATCTCATCGACCCCGGCGATCGTCGCGGCGCTGCGCGCCGCGACCGGACGGCCGCTGACCCGCGTGCCCGTCCAGCCCACCGACATCGTCGCCGCCGGGGCGGCGATCCACGACCTAGGAGCCGCCTGACCATGGAGTTCCTGCAGCCCTCCACGTGGGAAGAGGCGCTCGCCGCCAAGGCGGCGTTCCCTGATGCCGTACCGATCCAGGGCGGCACCGACGTGATGGTCGAGATGAACTTCGACCGCCGTCGCCCGGATGTGCTCCTCGACCTCGGTCGCGTGCGCGAGCTCGCCGATTGGGCGTCGGATGCCGGGTCGCTGCGGGTGGGAGCGGGTGTCACATACGCCCGTGTGATCGCCGAGCTCGGAGCCATGCTGCCCGGCCTGGCGCTCGCAGCGCGCACCGTCGGCTCGCCGCAGATCCGCAACCGCGGGACGGTCGGGGGAAACCTCGGCGCCGCCTCGCCCGCAGGCGACTCCCATCCGCCCCTGCTGGCCGCCGGGGCTGTGTACGAGGTGGCGTCCGCCGCTCGCGGGGCGCGTCGCATCCCGGCGCACGAGTTCTACCTCGGTCCCAAGCGCAACGCCCTGGAGCCGGACGAGCTGATCGCCGCGATCTACCTCGCGCCGGCCGCCGGCGGCCAGCAGTTCGCCAAGGTCGGCACGCGCAACGCCATGGTGATCGCAGCCTGCTCATTCGCGGTGGCGGTGGACCGATCGGCACGGACGATCGGGACCGGGATCGGCTCCGCCGGCCCGACGCCGCTGCAGGCGCCCGACGCGGAGCGTTATCTCGCCGGCGTCATAACCGACGAGGGGCTCTGGGAGTCCGGGCGCCTGCCGGACGAGGCGGTCCTCGAGCGATTCGGCGCTCTCGTCGCTGATGCCGCCCGGCCGATCGACGACGTCCGCGCCACGGCGTCTTACCGGCGCCACGCACTGACGGTGATGGGCCGCCGAACGGCGACGTGGGCGCTGCGCGACGGTCGGTGACGGCTCGTATGGGGATCTGTAACGGAGGGGAGGGTCATGCGGCTTAAGTGCACGGTGAACGGCGAGGCCCAAGAGGTCGACGGCGTGTGGGAGGGCGAGAGCCTTCTGTACGTGCTGCGCGAGCGGATGGCGCTGCCGGGCTCCAAGAACGCGTGCGAGCAGGGTGAGTGCGGCTCCTGCTCGGTCTATCTCAACGGCAACCTCGTGTGCTCGTGCCTCGTCGCGGCCGGACAGGCCGAGGGCGCCGACATCACCACCGTCGAGGGGCTCGCACGCGAGGACGGGCTGCATCCGATCCAGCGGGCCTTCGTCGAGGCGGGGGCTGTGCAGTGCGGCTTCTGCACGCCGGGCTTCGTCGTCGCCACGCACGACCTGCTGCGGCGCAACGCCGACCCCAGCGAGATGGAGATCCGTGAGGCGCTCGCCGGCAACCTCTGCCGCTGTACCGGCTACACAAAGATCGTGGACGCCGTCCGCCTCGCGGCTGAGCGCCTCGAGCTCGAGCGCCGGCAGGCATGACGGTGGAGCAGGCCGCCGAGCTGACCCTGACGCCGGTACGCAGCGGCGTCGGCGTGAGCGTGCCCCGTCCCGATGGCACGCTCAAGGTCTCCGGCCGGTACGCGTACTCGTCTGATCTCTGGGCCGCTGACATGCTCTGGGGCGCGACCCTGCGCAGTCCCCATCCGAGCGCCCGCATCCGCTCGATCGACGTCGGCTCGGCGCGCGCGATGCAGGGCGTGCATGCGGTGCTCACGCACAACGACGTGCCGGGGCGCAGGACCTACGGCGTCGAGCGCCCCGACCAGCCGGTGCTGGCCTGGGATGTCGTTCGCTATCAGGGCGAGCCGGTGGCGCTCGTCGCCGCCGACCACCCGGAGACGGCGCGCCGCGCCGTCGCGGCGATCGTCGTTGACTACGAGCCCCTCGAGCCGCTCTGTGATGGCGACGCGGCGATCGCCCGTGGCGCGCGGAAGCTGCGCGAGAACGACAACGAGGTCCACCGTGTCCGCATCCGGCACGGTGATGTGGAGAGTGCGGCAGGCCTCGCGGACGTCGTCGTCAGCGGCGAGTATGAGATCGGAATGCAGGACCAGGCCTTCCTGGGGCCCGAGTCGGGGTTGGCGGTCCCGGCCGGCGACGGCGGTCTTGACCTCTACGTGGCGACGCAGTGGCTGCATGTCGACCGCGACCAGGTCGCCGCTAGCCTTGCCCTTCCGCACGACTTGATCCGCATGACCAACGCCGGCGTCGGCGGTGCCTTCGGCGGCCGCGAGGACCTGTCGGTTCAGATCCACGCGGGTCTCCTGGCGCTCGCGACCCAGCGCGCGGTCAAGATGGTTTACTCGCGCGAGGAGTCGTTCTTCGGCCACGTACACCGGCATCCGGCGAAGCTTCGCTACGAGCACGGGGCCACGCGCGAAGGCGACCTGCTCTACGTGCGTGCGAGCATCGTGCTCGACGGCGGCGCCTACGCGTCGACCTCAGCACAGGTCTGTGTCGCTGCGGCGAGCTTCGCGTGCGGTCCCTACGTGGTGCCGTCCGCCGCCGTCGACTGCGTGGCCGTCTACACGAACAACCCGCCGTGCGGCGCCATGCGCGGCTTCGGCGCGGTACAGGTGTGCTTCGCGTACGAGTCCCAGATGGACAGGCTCGCCGCTGCGCTGGACCTCGATCCGGTGGCGTTGCGCAGGCGCAACGCCATGGCGGAGGGCTCCGTGACCCCGACGGGCCAAGTGGTGCGCCAGCCGGCACCGGTCAACGAGCTGCTCGAGCGCCTGCGGGCTCGGCCGCTGCCGTTGGCTCCGCCGACCGGGGGGCGTGATCCACGCGAGCTCCCGGGCGGCGTCAGCAACACCACGCACGGTGAGGGCATCCGGCGTGGCGTCGGCTACGCCGTCGGCTGGAAGAACATCGGCTTCTCGGGCGGGTTGGACGACTACTCGACGGCTCGCGTGCGGGTCTCGGCCGCCGCCGGCGAGCCGCTCGTCGAGGTGCACACCGCCGCGTGTGAGGTGGGGCAGGGCGGAATCACCGTCCAGGCACAGATCGCGCGGACCGTCATCGGGATCGAGCACGTGGTGGTGCTTGCGGCCGATACCGGTGTCGGCAACGCTGGGTCGAGCTCGGCATCGCGTCAGACGTGGCTCACCGGCGGGGCCGTCGAGGCCGCGTGCCGTGCTGTCGGTGAGGAGCTGCTCGGCCGGGCGGCCGATCGTCATGGTCTCGACCCCCGTGATCTGCGCTTGCGGGACGGCGGGGTCGCGTCCGCTGACGGCAGCGTGGTAGCCACGCTCGCCGAGCTGCTCGACGAGCCCGCCGAGGCGACGCGCGAATACCGTCCGCGCAGGACCACGCCGCTCGACGAGAACGGCCAGGGCGATGTGACGATGGCGTTCGCGTTCTCGGCCCATCGCGCGGTGGTCGACGTGGACGTCGAGCTCGGGCTCGTCCGCCTCGTCGAGGTGGCGACGGCGACCGACGTCGGCAAGGCCCTCAACCCGCAATCCGTCGAAGGGCAGATAGAGGGTGCGACCGCACAGGGTGTCGGTCTTGCCGTCATGGAGGAGATCCAGACGGTCGGGAGCCGAATTCGCAACCCGTCCTTCACCGACTACCTCATCCCGACGATTCTCGATGCGCCGGCGATGCCGAGCGAGATCCTCGAGCTGCCGCAGCCCGACGCCCCGTTCGGAATCAACGGTGTTGGCGAGTCCGGCATCGTCTCGTCGGGTCCGGCCGTGATGGCCGCGCTGCGCATGGCGACAGGGAGGGCTTTGGAACGGATGCCGGTCCGGCCTCACGAACTCGCGGGAGCGACCGCGGCCGGTGGAGCCTCCGCTTGAACGACGCGCCCGCAAGGGAAAGGGGGGACGGAATGTCCGACCCGGAGCTGATCCGTCGCTGCCGACGACTGGAGCCCCACATTCGCCTGGAGGGAAGTGTGCTCCCAACGACCTTCGTGGAGCTCGCGCGCAGGCAGGGTGTGAAGCTGCCCACCTACGATCCGACGGCGACCCATCCACCATTCGGAGATCTGGAACCGTTCCGCGCGACGAGATTCTCGGCATCGGCTTCGACCACGCCGCTCGGCATGCGGACGGATCTGGCGCAGGACCGCAACGAGCTGTCTTGGAGAGACGTGACCATTGATTCCCACGACTCGACGCAGGAAGCCGGCGCCGCCGGACTGAACACGGGTGGAGGTCTCTTCGTGTGAGCGACGAACCACTCGATCTCCTGCTCGTCGGCGGCACCGTCGTGACCGTCGACGACGAGCGCCGCGTCATCGGCGACGGCGCCGTCGCCATCGCCGGCGATCGCATCAGCGCGGTCGGTCGAACGTGCGATCTCGGCCGCCGGCCGGCGGCAAGGGTCGTCGATTGCGCGGGCAAGCTGGTGCTGTCCGGGTTGGTCGACACCCACAACCACCTGTTCCAGACGCTCGCACGCGGGCTTGGCGAGGGACTCCCCGGCTGGCGCTGGCTGGCCGAGTTCATGTGGCCCTACGCCGGCACGATCTCCGCGCGCGAGACCGTCGTCGCCGCTCGCCTCGGGGCTGTCGAGGCGGCGCGTGCCGGCACCACCGCGCTGCTCGACCACCACTACGGCTGCACCGATGTCGAGACGACGCTTGCCGTCGCCGACGCCATCGAGGCGGTCGGCCTGCGCGGCGTTGTGGCCCGCGGCATCGCCGGGCCGCTCACCGATCTCGGGCGCACGCAGGGTCTCCCCGAGTCCTCCTTCCCCTATCGCGCCGATCAAGAGCTCGAGTACACGCGTGCGTGCATGGACGCGCGGCCGGCGGACGGCCGGGTGGTCGTGTGGCCCGGGCCGATCAACATCACCTACACCGACAGGGAACTGCTGCGGGCGGCAGTCGAACTGGCGCGTGAGCGCGGCACCGGCTGGCACACGCACTTCTGCGCGCCGCGGCCCGATCCCGAGACCTACCGCGATGCCTTCGGCGTACGTCCCGCGTCGTGGCTGCATGAGGAGGGGCTGCTCGGACCCGACACCACGCTCGCACACGCGACCTGGCTCGACGACGCCGACGTCGCGCTGCTCGGTGGAACGCGCTCCTGTGTCGCCCACTGCCCCGCGTCGAACATGGTCGTGCCCTACGGGGTGATGCGTCTGCGTGATCTACGCGAAGCGGGCGCCACCGTCGGTCTGGGCACCGACGGGTCCGCCTGCGGCCACCGCCAGGACCTCTTCGAGCAGATGAAGCTGATGGTTCTGCTGCACCGGGTCACGACGCTCGACCAGGAGGCGACGACGGTCGCCGAAGCGCTCGATCTGGTGACACGCGAAGGCGCGGCGGTACTGCGGATCGAAGCCGGCGTGCTGGCGCCGGGGCGACTGGCGGACGTGGCAGTCGTCGATCTTCAGCGCCCGCACCTGCGCCCGCTCAACGATCCGCTTGCGACCGTCGTCCACGCCGCCCGCGGGGGAGACGTGTGGATGACGATCGTCGGCGGCGACGTCGTCTACGAGGACGGACGCTGCACGCGGATCGACGAGTCCGAGGTCATGGCCGAGGCGCAGGCGTGTGCTGACGCGCTGCTGCGGCGCGCCGGCCTCGAGCGCCTGCGACACCGAACCCCGTGAGACGGATGACCACGAGCGCTTCCGTGTCGCCGGCAAGACGGCGCGTCCGAGCATCGAGTCCGACCTGTCTCCTGGGTCGTCTCGTCGATACTCTCACGGCCGAGACTCGCGATGGGGCGACGCGGACGTCCGATGGCGGTCCCACGTGGCGTGGGCCGCTCGTGCTGGTGACCGGCCGAGCCCGACCACGATGACGGCTCACTGCAGGTCGCCGGCGTTGGTGGGCCATGGTCTCGTATCCGAATCACTGTCGCCGGTCAGGAACACACACTCATATGGAGATACCTGAGCCCGTGGCTGCATTCGATCCTGACAGCGTCGAGGCGCGGCGACGTGCCGGGCGCGAGCTCCTCGAGTCGTTACGTGGAGAGGCTCCGGCATCGGCGCTCAACGAGATCCTCGAGGTGGCGCCCGCGTTCGCCGACTACCTGCACGAGTTCGTCTACGGCGAGGTCTTCAGCCGCCCAGGGCTGACACCACGCGATCGGATCATCTCGACACTCTCCTGCCTTGTGACATTGGGCGGCATGGAGCGACCGATCGAGCTCTATGTCGACATGGGCCTCAACTCCGGAATGGCGCCGGCGGAGATCGTCGAGGTGCTGCTGCAGTGCCTCTCGCTCGCAGGGTTTCCGAGGGTTCAGAGCGGGCTGCTCGCGGCGCGGCGTGTCTTTCTCAGGCGAGGTCTCATCGGCTCGGCCGGCGCCGACCTCGCCCCAGAGGGCGGCGCCGACTGAGGCCACGGGCGCCCGGTCGCGGCGCGTGGCTCAGAGGGCCGCGTACGCCTCGGCGAGCCGGTGGATGCCCTCTTCGATCTGGTCGGCGCTGACGCCCGAGTAGGCCATCCGCAACGTGTTCTCGCCGCCCTCGAGCAGGAAATCGGTGCCCTTGACGAACGACACCCCGCGCTCGGCCGCGGCGTCGAACAGGACGTGCACGT
>JANJTP010000053.1 GCA_024711025.1 Solirubrobacteraceae bacterium | reverse complement strand
CCGCGCCTGCACCCGCTGCGAACGCCCCGCGAGCCCCGCTCGCGCGTGGGCACACGGCTACCCCCGCCCGAAACCTCGAAAACCCCAGGCCCCGCCTGACGAATCCGGTCATCCGTTCGCCCACAAACTGCGGAACCCGGGGTAACGCTGACGTGTACGGAAGCCGCACCGCCCGACACGGGCGGCACGGCCGCCACCTCGTCACCGTCACGCAGGATCCGGTCGTGGCCGGCGTACTCGCGGTTGACGGCGAGCACCAGGGGAAGGTCGCGCGCCAAGGGCCCGAGCGCGTCGAGCGCATCGCGAACGCGGGCGCCGTCCGGCAGGGCGAGCTCGATGCGGTCAGCGCCCGCGCGCTCACGCAGCGTGGCGAACAGGCGGACGGTGACGACCACGTCAGCCGCCGATCGCGGACATCGTCCGCGCGGGCTGGACGAAGCCGGGCTCGTTGACGCGGTGCTTGAGCTCCTTGCGCCAGACGGCGTCGCGGATGATCTGCTCGAGGTCGTCGTCGGTGGCGCCGGAGCGCAGCGGGCCGCGCAGGTCGGTCTCGCCGACGCTGAACAGGCAGGTGCGGAGCTTGCCGTCGGCGGTCAGGCGGATGCGGTCGCAGTCGCCGCAGAACGGCTCGGAGACCGGGTTGATGAAGCCGATCTTCCCGTGACCGTCGGCGAAGCGGTAGACGCGGGCGGTGGCGTGCGGCTCGCGGGGCTGGGCCTCCAGCGGATAGACCGCGTGGATCGCGGCGCGGATCTCCTCGCCGGTGAGGACCTTGTCCATGTCCCACGCGTGGTCGGCGTCGAGCGGCATGAACTCGATGAACCGCACCTCGTACGGGTGGGTGCGCGCGAACTGGGCGAACGGGAGCACCTCGTCCTCGGTGAACCCCCGCATGCCGACCGCGTTGATCTTGATCGGATGTGCCTCGGGGAACTGGGCGAGCACCTCGAGGCCGCGCAGGACGCGGTCGAGCGCGTCGCGGCGGGTCATCTCGAAGAACCGGTCGCGCTGCAGCGAGTCGATCGAGAGGTTGAAGCGGGTGATGCCGGCCTGGACGAGCGCGGCGGCCTCGCGCTCGAGCAGGAAGCCGTTCGTGGTGACCGCGAGGTCGTCGACGAGCGGGGCGAGCATCGATGCCAGGCGCGGGAACTCGCGGCGCGCCAGCGGTTCGCCGCCGGTCAGCCGCACGGCGCGGACGCCCATCGAGCTGACGAGTCGGACGATGCGCTCGATCTCCTCGAAGCTCAGCACCTCGGCGCGCTCGAGCCACGGCAGGCCCTCGGCCGGCATGCAGTACTGGCAGCGGAAGTTGCAGCGGTCGGTCACCGAGAGGCGCAGGTCGCCGATGACCCGGCCGTGCCCGTCGACGAGCGGACTACGTCTCATGAGCACGAGGCGTGGCGTCGCGCCCGTGCGGCAGCGACCAATCGGCGTCGATCGGTCCCCCGGCCACGATGCGTTTGGGGTTCAGGTCGTCGTGGGTCGTGTAGTAGTGCGCCTTGATCTCCTCCAGATCCACGGTCGCTGCGATGCCGGGGACCTGGAAGAGGTCGCGCGCATAGGCCCAGGCGTGTGGGTGGTCGATCAGCCGGCGCCCGTTGCAGCGGAAGTGGGTGTGGTAGACGGGATCGAAGCGGACGAGCGTCGGGAACAGCCGCCAGTCGGCGTCGGTGAGGACGTCACCCGCGAGGTATCGGCGCTCGGCGAGCACGGCGTCCAGGGCGCCGAGGGCCTCGAACAGCCGGGCGAATGCGGCGTCGTAGGCCTCCTGCGTCTTCGCGAAGCCACATCCGTAGACGCCGTTCTGGATGCCCTCGTAAGCCCACGCATTCATGCGATCGATCTCTGCGCGGAGCGCGTGCGGGTAGAGGTCTGGCCCTGGGCGGTCGCCGAGCCCGTCGAACTCCTGGTCGAGCATGCGCATGATGTCGCCCGACTCGTTGTTGACGATCGTGCCGGTCCGAAGGTCCCACAGGACCGGCAGCGTCGGTCGGCCCTCGTACGACGGCAAGCTGGCACGGTAGGCCTCTGCGAGGAAGGCGAAGCCGTTCGCGTCGTCGACGTGCGCCCCACCCGGGAACGCCCATCCGCGCTCATCACGGAACGGCGCGGCCCAGCTCACCGAGATGACGTTCGTGAGCCCTTCGAGTTCGCGCACGATGGCGATGCGGTGCGACCACGGACAGGCACGCGCCAGGTAGAGGTGGTAACGGCCCGCCTCCGGCGGGAAGGGGGTGGAGCCATCTCGGCGGACCCACTGGCGGAACGCCGACTCGGCTCGGCGGTAGGCGCCCGTGGCGGGCGCAGTCCCCGCGGCCGCCGTGGCGCGTGCGCCGCTCATGTGACGTCCGCGGTGCGCGGGTGGATCGGCTCGGTGCCGTGCTTGAGGCGCCCGCCGTCGCGGCCGGCGCGGAGCGCGAGGATCTCTGCGAGGACCGCGATCGCCGTCTCCGACGGCGTCCGAGCCCCGATGTCGAGTCCGCACGGCGAGTTGATGCGCTCGAGGGCGGCATCGTCAACGCCGGCAGCCCGCAGCCGAGCGACACGATCCGCGTGGGTACGCCGGCTGCCCAGCGCGCCGATGTACCCCGCCTCGCTCTCCAGCGCAGCCGTGAGCGCCGGCTCGTCGAACTTGGGGTCGTGCGTGAACACGAGGATCGCGTCGCGGGGGCCAAGCATTCGCTGAGCGACGTGACGGTCCGGCCAGTCGATCGTCACTTCGGCGTGCCGAGAGAACCGCGGGCTGCTCGCGAAAGCCGCGCGCGCGTCGCAGATCGTCACGTGGTAGCCGATTGCAGCGGCGAGCGGAGCGAGCGCCGCCGAGAAGTCGATCGCTCCGAAGATCAACATCTGCGGTGGCGACGCGAACGCCTGGATGTGCACGCGGACATCGGAGCCCATGACCTCGCCTCGCGCGCTGTAGCGCCGGATGGCGCTGCGTCCCTCGGCGAGAAATCCGCGGGCGTCCCGCGTCACCGCGTCGTCCAGCAGCCGTGGACCGTCGAACGTCCCGACTGTGGAGTCATCCAGTACGGCCATGCTCCTCCCGGCGTGGTCGCCGTCGAGGAGCGTCGCGAGTGCGACCGGTCGGCCATCCTCGCGCGCATCGCGAACGGCGGTGAGGGCCTCGCGGTGCTCCTCGGTGAGCTCGTGGAGGAAGACCTCGACCGTGCCTCCGCACATGAGGCCCACGTCCGCCGCGTCCTGGTCGCTGATGCCGTAGCGCACGGCGCGCGGCGGCGCGCCCTCGAGGATTGCCTGCGCCTCCTGGACGAGCGCAGCTTCGACGCATCCGCCGGTGACCGAACCCTCGATGCGGCTAGCGTCGTCGACGAGCATCTCGGCGCCGGCCTCGAGTGGCGCCGAGCCGAGCGTCTCGATCAGGGACGCGACGACGACCCGCCGATGCTCGTCGAGCCAGTCCAGCGCCAAGGTCTGCGAGCGTGGCAATCCCTCCATCGAGCGTTCATTGTGCGATCTGACGATCCGGTCCGACCTGTCGCAGTCCGCAAAGCCGGGCGCGTCACCCTGCCGATTCCGGCAAGACGACCTCCTCCTGACTGCCTTGCTGATTCCGCAGAGTGGTCGCGGGCGTTTGTGCCTCAAGCGCAATGCGGACAGGCGCGTGAAGCCGCATAGTCGGCTGCATGGCCCTTGCACCGGGCACGGACAAGCAGCTCACGGTCAGGCAGCTCACCGAGTACGCGGAGTTGCACTGCCGCATCATCGCCGGCGAGGCGGGAGGTGACCGGCGGATCAGCTGGGCCCATCAAAACGAGCTCGTCGATCCGACGCCGTGGCTGAGCGGTGGCGAACTCCTCATGACCACGGGCATGGCCGTCCCGTCAGTTCCGTCCGCGCAGGTGTCGTACCTCGAGCGCCTTGCCGAACGCGGGGTGGCCGGTCTGGCGATCGGCGACCGCCGGCTCCTTGGGGACCTCGACCTCAGCGACCTGACGCCCGAGTTCTACGCCGCCGCGGACCGCCTGGCATTGCCGATCGTCTTGGTCACCGGCTGGACGCCGTTCATCGCCATCGCCCAGCGTGTTGCCGCAGCGAGCCAGGACAGCGTGCACAGCCGCATGGCCCGCCACCTGCGCGTCTACCAGACGCTCGCGGAGTTCTCGCGGTCCGGCGCCCGGCTGCCCGAGTGCATCCGCCGGCTCAGCGAGGTCTCCGGCTACGAGTTGTCGGTCGTCACGCCGATGGGCAGGCCGATCTACGAGGGGATCGCCCAGCCAGCGTTTCCGGTGGGCCTGCCGGACATCGCCGACGCGCTCGCGACGAAGGACTACGCCTCGCGCGTCCCGCAGCCGCTGCCGGACGGCGGCCACGGGGACCGGCGGGTGTTCGTGGTGCCGGTCCTGGCCAACCTGCGGCCGGTCGGAGTGCTCGTCGCCGTGTCGAACGAGGGCTCGGACGGCGACCGGCTGATTCTCCACCACATAGCCACCATCGTCAGCTTGCTCGTGGCGGATCTTTTCCGCGAGCGCGAGCGCGAGCGTCGCGAAGGTGGCGAGCTGCTGGCCCGTGCGCTGGCCGATGCCGAGCGCGGCAAGTCCCGCACGATTGGCGACGCGTTCCCCGGCCGTCCCTCGGAGCGCTTCGCGTTCGCCGTCGTCGACATCGGCGAGGATCCGGCGGGCTGGAGGGAGCTTCACCACCGCCTCAACGAGCATGACTTCCCGCACCGCATGACGCGACGCTCGGATCGGGGAGCACTGCTGGTCGCCTTGGGCGACCAGGACATCGGCGACCTCGGGGCCGCACTCGAGATGCACCTGCCGGCGGCGACCGTCGGGCTGAGCAGCTCCGTGGCAGCCGCCACAGACCTTGCCATCGCGCGGCGCGAAGCGCGGTGGTCCCTGCGGTGCGCGGCCTACGACGGCCTGCGCGTGCAGTCCTACGCTTCCGCCGCGCAGCCGTCCTGGCTCATGCTGGAGGCGAGCGGGATGGAGCAGATCGTCGACGACGTGCTCGGGGCGCTCATCGCGCACGACGAGCAGACTGGCGCGGAGCTCGAGCAGACCCTGCGGGTGTTCCTCGAGTGCAACCGCAGCTGGAAGACCGCCTCAGAGAAACTGTTCATCCACCGCCAGACGCTCATCCACCGCGTCAAGCGGATCGAGCAGCTCACGGGCCGGCGGCTCGACCGAACCGACGAGGTCTGTGACCTCTGGTTGTCGATCAAAGCGCGCCGGGCGCTGACGCTGACCGGTGCGGCGGACGATTGACCAGCCGTTCGTCTTCGCCGATCGGCGCACGAGCCGTTCGGCGCGGCCCGTTCGGGTCTGATGCGTGCCGACTGCGTTGTCCTTTTGTCGCATGGCCAGCGCCAGGAGCAACGAGTACAATTAGCTGGAGATCATGAAACCCGCCGCTTTCACCTACGTGCGCGCCGACTCGGCCGAGGAGGCGCTGGCCGCACTCGCCTCGAACGGTGATGACGCGAAGCTGCTCGCAGGCGGGCAGAGCCTCATCCCGATGATGAACCTGCGGCTCGCCCAGCCGGAGGTGCTGGTTGACATCGGTCGCGCACGCGACCTCGAAGGCATCGTGCGTGACGGTGGGCTGCGGATCGGTGCCACGACGCGTCAGGCGGCGCTCCTAGCGTCGGCGGATACGCTCGCCCACGCGCCGCTGATCGCCCATGCCATGCGGTACGTCAGCCACCCGGCGATCCGCAGTCGGGGCACGGTGGGCGGGACGCTGGCGCACGCCGATCCAGCCGCCGAGCTCCCCGCCGTCATGGTCGCCCTCGACGCGACGATGACTGTCCGTGGACCTGCTGGGACCCGCAAGGTGCCCGCGTCCGACTTCTTCGTGACGCACCTCACCACGGCCATGGAAGAGGGCGAGATGCTGTCGGAAGTGCATGTGCCCCCTCCCGTCGCCGGGGACGTCCGTGACGTCTTCCTGGAGGTCGCACGGCGCCACGGCGACTACGCGCTCGTGGCCGTCGCGACGCGCTTGGTCCTCGACCCTTCGGGAAATGTCGCGCACGCGCGCATCGTGGTATCCGGCGTCGGTGACGTGCCCGTGCGCGCCACCGAGGCAGAGCAGCGACTGGTCGGGGAGCGTCTGGACGATGAGGTGATCGCCGTCGAGGCCGGCCGTCTCGCAGCCGCCCCGCTGAGCCCGCCGGCCGACGTCCACGCCTCGTCGCGATACCGGCAGGACGTCACGGCGGTGCTCGTCCGCCGCGCGCTCGTCGCCGCCGGAAAGGAGCAGAGCTGATGTCGTCGGCTGCCTACGACGCGGGCCCGGAGCCCGTGCGCATCACCGTCAACGTCAATGGCGAGACTCGCACCGCCACGGTCGAGCCACGGCTCCTCCTGAGTGACTTCCTCCGGCACGAACTCGCGCTGACCGGCACGCACGTCGGGTGCGAGCACGGCGTCTGCGGCGCCTGCTCCATCAGGATCGACGGCGAGATCGCCCGCTCTTGCACGACGTTCGCGGTGCAGGCCGACGGGTGCGAGGTTCGCACTGTGGAGGCCCTTGCCCAAGACGGACACCTCCATCCGATCCAAGAGGCGTTCCGCGCGAACCACGGGCTGCAGTGCGGCTTTTGCACACCGGGCTTCCTCATGACGACCGAGGCCCTTCTCGCAGAGAACCCCGATCCGACGGACGAGGAGATCCGCGAGTACCTGTCCGGCAACATCTGCCGCTGCACGGGGTACGTCGGAATCGTCGCGGCCGTGAAAGACGCTGCCAAGCGGCTCCAGGGCGGCACCGCCTGATCACCCCCGAGACGCGGCAGGCTGCACGCCGGTCGCCGCTCGGGCCGAGGATCACGCTGTAGCGTCCCCGCCACGCTCCGCCTGCCGCACCTGCCACAGGTGACCCAGTCGGAACACGACCGACCGGAATCAGTCGAGCGGGCGGGCCGCGTCACATTCGTGCCTTCGCGGACGACCGAACGGAATTCCGGCGGCAGGAGACGCTGTCAAGCAGCGCGTTGGCCGGCACGCGATGCCGCGGTGGAGCCGGCTCCACCCGGCCGCTTCGACGGCGTGGCGCGAGGCGAGCGGCGCTCGTGGCCTCCTGGAGGAACTCCACACTCCGTGCGGCTGCCCGGCGCAACGCTCCGCGGTCGTGGAGGATCAGGCGCCCCCGTGCCGCAACGACCAGCGGCTGCTCCGGAGAAGAAAGACGCGGAGCGTTGGCGACCGGGGCGCCTCCTATCTGAAGACTCAGATCACGGTGTCGGTCCAGCGCGCGTCGAGCGTGCCGCGCTCGCGCAGCGTCGCGAGGAACTCCTCCGGGGCGAAGAAGGACTCGGGATCGAGGACGCCGGTACGCCCGGAGTTGCGGGCGTTGCGGGCGACGAGCTGGCCGCAGACAGCTGCGGCGACGGCCGTGCCGCGTGTGACCGGCTGCTCGGGCCAGGTCGCTCGGTCGTAGATGATCTCGTAGACGCGCTGCACCGTGGCGCCGTTCGCGCTGGCGAGGACCTCGACGTTCAGCCCCCAGTAGTGCGGCATGGTCGGATCGAGCGCCGTGCCGAGCTTGTCCCAGAGCACCTCTTTCGTCTGCTCGTGCGTGTCGGCGTCAAGCAGGCCGTACTTGTTCAGCACCGCGATCTCGGCCATCACTTGTGGGTGCCAGGTCCCGCGCACGGCACAGAATCGCAGGGACGGGAAGTTGCGCGAGACGGAAGCCGTCTCGGGATGCGGCACGTAGAACACGTCGCGGACGCCGGCGCGCTCGCCGAAGTCGATGGTCCGCGAGCCTTCGCGTGGACCGGCCGGGCGGAGGACACCGTCGGCGTAGTAGACCCTTTCAGGACAGTGGCGGCCGAGCTCCCAGAGCACTGTGTCGAGTCCGCCCTTGCTGGCCGCCAGGTGCGGCCGTGAGATCGCGAAGGAGATGTGCACCTCCTCGAGGACGTCGAACTCGTCGGCGGCGTGACGAATGAGCACGTTCGTCATCCCGGGCGAGGTCCCGACGCCGGTAACCGCGACGATGCCGGCCGCCGCAGCGCGGGCGCGAGCATCGGCGGAGGGAGAGGACATGAGGTCGACGTAGTCGACCTTCGCGTCTAGGGCCAGCTCGAGGATCTCTTCGGCCATCAGGAAGCTCGCGCAGTTCATGAGCAGGTCGGCGCCGGCGAGCGCACGCCGCAGTGAGCTCTGGTCACGGCCGTCGACGACCGTGGGCCGGTCGCCGTCGGCGATCTGCTCGGCGAGTGCGTTCGTGCGGTCGATCTCCACGTCGCTCAGCACGAGCTGATCCACCTCGGCGCAAGACGCCAGGTCCGCGGCCACCCAGCGGCCGACTGCGCCGCACGCACCAACGATGACGATCTTCACAACTTGCTCCTGTTCGTCCGACACGATGTCGCTTGGACGACAAGCATCACCCTGCGACGCGCGCGATCCGATGGGCGGATCGTATGAACCGGGGCGGCGAAGCAGGACAGTCTTCGCGAGGTCTGCTCGTCCTACGCTCGCGTTCGACGCCATGTAAGACGACCCCGCGACCTTCATACGTTTGGCGGGTTCCTCGGGCCGTTGCCCCAGACGTAGCGTGCGCACCGTCCACGCAACTCTGGGATGGAGAGACTAGATGATGGGCCTATCGACACGGCGGCGGATGCGCGGCATCGCCGCGCTGAGCTGTACCTGTGCCTTCGCGGTCGCCGTGGCCGCTTGCGGCTCCGACGACTCCGAGAGCTCGGAGGCAAGTGGCGGAGCGAAGACGTCCGACACATCGGCGCTGCAGAAGGCGCAGCCCGGTTGGAAGACCGGCACGCCGAACGCCCGCAAGGTCGCGTTCGAGCCCGTGGACAACGCCAAGAGCGTGCGAATCGCGGTGATCAGCGCGTCCGACACCAACGCGTACTGGCACCAGGTCGCGGTCGGGGTCGAGGAGGTGGCGAAGGCGCGCAACGCGAAGGTCGACGTCTTCGACGCAGGGTTCGACCCTGGCAAGCAGCAGAGCCAGTTCCAGGACGCGCTTGCAACCGGCCGTTACGACGCGTTCGTCGTGATACCGGTCGATGGCGTAGCCCTGGTCCCGATGGTCAAGCAGGCCATCGCGGCGGGGGCCAAGGTTGTGGCCACCGGAGACCTGGCGCTAGGTCCGAAGTACGACACCAACGAACCGCAGGTCGACGGAATGTCGGGCTCGGTCAACACGACCAACAAGGCGATCGGCGACCGGCTGGGGAACCTTACGGTCCAGGCCTGTGACGGCGACGACGAGTGCAAGGTCGCCTGGATCCCGGGCATCGCGACTTCGCCGGCCGAGGGCTACGAGACGAAGATCCTCAAGAACGTCATCAAGCCGCATTCCAACATCGAACTCGTCGCCGTCCAGAACGGCGAGTTCCTCGCCGATCCCGCGAAGGCCGCCGCGACGAATGTCCTGCAGGCGCATCCGGATCTCGACGTGTTCGTGACCGCCGGGGACCAGATGGCATATGGCGCTCAGCTGGCCATCAAGGACAGGGGGAAGAGCGACCAGGTCAAGACGATCGGGCTCGGCGGCTCATTCCAGGGGATGAAGCAGATCAAGGCGGGCGAGATGTTCGGCACGGCGCCTCTGCTCTGCTACGACGACGGGTTGTACGCCGCTGACATCGCGCTGCGCGCCGTCCGCGACCAGCCGATCGCGAATCCGGTGCTCGATCCCGTCGAAGCGTCCGGCATGCCGACGCAGCTGACGAAGGAGAACGCCGAGAAGGTCGACTTCGCGGGGCAGTTCACCAACACCTGATGCGTCCGAGAGGCGGGCCCGGCGCTGATCCGGCCGGGCCTTCTTCTCGTGACGCTGGGCGGCCTCTCTCATGACCTCGACCGCGGCACACCGCGAGCTGATCATCCAGCTCGAATCCGTCGATAAGCGCTTCGGTGGTGCTCACGCACTGCAGGACATCACGCTCGGCATCGCGGCCGGCACCGTCCACGCGCTCGTCGGTGAGAACGGCGCCGGGAAGTCCACGCTCGGCAAGATCGTCTCCGGCGTCCATCGACGCGACGCGGGCGTGGTACGCGTCTGCGGGCGGGAAGTGGACTACCACTCCCCCCGGGACGCCCTTGACGACGGCGTGGCGATCATCGCCCAAGAGCTCGCGCTCGTCCCCCACTGCTCGGTCATGGAGAACGTGTTCCTCGGGGAGGAGTCGCGCCGGGGCATCGTCCTCAACGACCGCCAGCTGCGCCATCGGTACGACGCCCTCATCGAGCGCACCGGCTTCGAGCTCCCGGCCGACGTTCGTGTCGGCGACCTGCGCATCGCCGACCGTCAGAAGGTCGAGATCCTCCGTGCGCTCGCGCGCGACGCGCGCGTCATCGTGATGGACGAGCCGACGGCCGCTCTGTCGCGTCCAGAGGCCGAACTGCTCCTGCAAGACATCCGCGAGCTGCGCGACGCGGGCACGACGATCGTCTACGTCTCTCATTTCCTCGAGGAGACGTTCTCGATCGCCGACACCGTCACCGTCTTGCGCGATGGACGTCTCGTGGGCACCGTTGATCCGGCGGAGGTCTCGATCCCCGACGTCATCACCATGATGCTCGGGCGCAGCCAGATCGTGGAAGAGCCGCGGCGGCGAGACCCGCGGGAGCTCGGCCCGGTGGTGCTGGAGGTCGAGGGGCTCGCCCGCACGGGGGTCTTCGAGGATGTCTCACTCCGACTCCATGCCGGCGAGATCGTCGCCCTCGCGGGTCTGGTCGGAGCCGGCCGCAGCGAGATCGCGCGGGCCATCTTCGGAGCTGACCCCGTCGATGGCGGTCGCGTCGCCATCGAGGGGCGCCGCATGCACTTTCGCAGTCCGCGCGACGCGATCAGAAACCGGCTCGCGATGCTGCCCGAAAGCCGCAAGGACCAAGGGCTCGTCATGGGGGCATCGGTTGCGGACAACATGACGCTCGGCGTCCTCGAGCGCTTCAGCCACTTTGGGGTCGCACGGCGCCGGGCGGAGCGCGAGGCGGCGCGAGCCATGGCGGAGCGGGTCGCGATCCGGGGCGGCGGGCTGAATAGTCCCGTGTCGTTGCTGTCGGGTGGCAACCAGCAGAAAGCCCTGTTCGGGAAATGGCTCCTGGCCGAGCCGCAAGTCCTCATCGTCGACGAGCCCACCCGGGGCGTCGACATCGGCGCGAAGCAGACGATCTACGAGCTGCTGCGGGAGCTTGCGGCGGAAGGGATGGCCGTACTCGTCGTCTCGTCCGACATCGATGAGGTGATCGCCCTCGCCGACCGCGCTGTCGTCGTCCGGACCGGTCGCATCGTCGCCGAGTTCCAAGGCGACGGCGTCGACGCGGACCGCATCATGCGCGCCGCGTTCGGAGGTCATCGCGCACCGGACACCACGGAAAACGAAGGAATCCAGCCATGAGCTCAGAATCGTCGGTGACTGCCGCGGGGGAACCCGCGATCGTCCGCACCGCCCCCGGTCGCTCATCGCGCGCCCGCGCGTCGGTGGGGAAGTCCATGCGCGACATGGGCGTACTCGTGATCTTCCTAGGTCTGTTCGTCGCGCTGAGCGTTTCATCCGACGCGTTCCTCACATCGACGAACCTGCTCAACATCCTCGATCAGTGGGCGCCCATCGGCATCATCGCGTGCGCCTCGACGATCGTCATCATCGGCGGGAGCTTCGATCTAGCGGTGGGCGCGATCGCGGCCGTCGCTGGAGTCATCGCCGCGCGTGTCGCCAACGCGCAGGGGGTGGAGATCGGCATCATCGCGGCGCTCGTCAGCGGCGCTGGGCTGGGGCTGGTCAACGGCCTGATCGTGACGGCCGGCCGAGTCAACTCGTTCATCGGCACGCTTGCGACGAGCATCGCGTTCCGCGGTGTGGCGGTGGCCACCACAGGGGGGTCGCTCATCGTCGTGTCGGATACCTCGTTCACGGCGCTCGGACAGGGCAACGCGCTTGGCGTCAAGTGGACGATCTGGATCTTCGCGGCCTTCGTGCTGAGCCTGGCGTTCCTCCTCACGCGCACCACGACGGGCCGGTACGTAAAGGCAATTGGCGGAAACACTGAGGCCGCGCGGCTCTCGGGCATCCGTGTCAATCAGGTACGCACGCTGACGTTCGTCCTCTCCGGCTTTGCGGCCGCCGTTGCCGGCGTCCTCGTCGCGTCACGCGTCGGCACGGGTCAGGCCGGCGCCGCCACGGGCTTCGAGCTCACCGCGATCGCTGCCGTCGTGATCGGCGGCACGAGCATCGCCGGTGGTCAGGGCGCGATCTGGCGCACCGTTGTCGGCGTTTCTCTGCTGGCGCTGATCGGCAACGGCTTCAACCTGCTGAACATCGCCCCAACCTGGCAGCAGACCGCCCAGGGCGTGATCATCGTGATCGCGGTCATCGTGGACGCGTGGCTCCGCCGGGGTCGAGCGGGCTAGACAGCTCCAGAGCATCGTGCGGACGAGGCGCCCGCTTGTGCTGTCGATTCGTGCGTCGGCACGGACGGCGCCCTTCCGCGTGCGGCATGACCTCCGCGCCCACGAAACACTCTCGCAAACCCGACGAAGGTCTCGGCGGCAGAGCGGCACACCACGTCGCGACATGTCGGTTCGCCGAGGCGCAACCTCGCCGCAGCCTCTGAGCTCGGACGGTGCCAACGCCGTCTCTGCGCGGCGCCGAGCACTCACGACGGTTCGAGGGCGAGCGAACGTCCGGTCGGACGTGGAGGTCTCGCCGGCCTGACCTTCATCGGGCTCGCCCGACGTCGCGCCGCGACACCGGCGAGCATCTTGCAGCGGTGGCTGGCTTGCAAGCGTCACGGGTGAAGCGGCACCGCCGCTAGCGACGCGGAGCGCGTCGCTCGCGGCGGGCAGCTACGCCTCGGTCGTCTGGGCGCTCGTGCGGACGAGCTCGCGAACGTGATCTGGGGTGAGAGGCGCGCGATCGATGCTGACGCCGAAGGGCGCGAGAGCGTCCGCGACCGCGTTGATGACCGCCGCCGGCGCGGCGATCGATCCGGCCTCGCCCATGCCCTTGACGCCGCCGGCGGTGACCGGGGAGGGGGTCTCTAGGTGCTGGATGTCCATGTCGGGCACCTCGGTTGTCGACGGATAGAGGTAGTCCATGAGCGACGCTGACAGCAGCTGCCCGTCGTCGCCGTAGACGATCTCCTCGAGAAGCGCGCCGCCGATGCCCTGGGCGATCGCGCCGGCCACCTGGCCGTCGACGATCATCGGGTTGAGCATGGTCCCGCAGTCCTCCACTGCCACGATCTGCTGCAGGTGGACCACGCCCGTCTCGATGTCCACCTCGGCCACCACGGCCACGGTCCCGTTGCTGTAGGTCTCGCCTGGCTCGTAGGACCTCGTAGCCGAGAGCGTCAGGTCCTCCACGCCTTCCGGGCGCTCTACGCCGAGCCAGTACACCGAGGCGGCGAGCTCGGCGATCGAGACCGACACCGACGGGGCGCCGCGCACGAACGCGTTCCCCTCCGAGAGCACGATGTCCTCGGGCGAAGCCTCCAACGCGTTCCCGGCGAGTGCGACGAGCTTGTCGCGCACCTCGCCAGCGGCCGTCATGATCGTGCCGGCGGCGACGACCGCCCCGCGGCTGGCGTAGGTGCCCATCCCGAAGGCGGTCGTGTCGCTGTCGCCCTGGACGACGCGCACGTCCTCGACGCGCACGCCAAGCGCGTCCGCCGCGACCTGCGCGAACGACGTCTCATGTCCCTGTCCCTGCGAGACGATGCCGGTCGTGACCGTCACGGAGCCGTCGGGGTCGAGCGTGACCTGGGCGGTGTCGAAGTACGAGGCGGTCCAGCCGTTGGCCTTGCTGATCGCGTTGCTGAAGCCCGACGGCTCGACATACGGACTGAAGCCCACGCCGATGTACCGGCCCTCGTTGCGGAGCTGGGCCTGACGTTCGCGGAACCTGGCGTAGTCGACCCGCTCCGCCGCGAGGACGAGCGAGTCGCGATAGCTGCCTCCGTCGTAGCGCTGTCCGAACGGAGCGTCGTAGGGCTCCTGTGGAATCGTGTTCTTGAGACGCAGCTCGACAGGGTCGATTCCGAGCCCCCGCGCGATGTCATCGATGAGGACCTCGCGCGCCGTGTGACCCGACGTCCAGCCGACGCCGCGGTACGCGGTGAGCGGCGCCTTGTTGGTCGTGGGACCGTCGACAGTGCTGCGCGCGTGCCTGGCGCCGTACTGGTTGACCAGCATGCCGCCCGCGGTGTACGAGTCCACGATCGTCGTGAACGGGAAGCACGAGTAGGCGCCGCCGTTGCCGATGAAATGCCCGCGGAACGCGAGGAAGGTTCCGTCGTCATCGACCGCGACGTCGATGTCGCAGGTCATCTCCTTGGAGTGGCCGGTCGTCGCGAGGTGCTCGTAGCGATCCTCGATCCACTTGACCGGCCGGCCGAGCATGCGCGAGACCGCCGGGATGACCAGGTCCTCCATGAACACCGCGACCTTGGCGCCGAATCCGCCGCCGACGGCGGGGGCGATGACCTGCACATTGCGCTCGGGCATCATCAGCGCGACCGCCAGTGCGGCTCGGGTGCTGTGCGGGAACTGATTGGAGATCCAGATCTTGATGCGTCGGGTCCCGGGGTCGTAGTCCGCGATGACGCCTCGTGTCTCCAGCGGCATCGCGGCGTAGCGCTGCACGTGGAAGCGCTTGGAGAAGACGTGGGGCGCCGAGGCGAACGTGTCGTCGACGTCGCCGCCCTCGAGCACGATGTGGGCGACGTTGTTGCGCTCGAGCGTGGCATGCAGCTCGGGTGCATCCACGGCCATGGCGGCCTCCTCGCCCAACACGGGAGGGAGCGGCTCCCAGTCGATCTCGACGACCTGGCACGCGTCCTCGGCGATGTACCGGGAGGTGGCGATGACCACTGCCACCGCCTCCCCGACGTGGCGTACGCGATCGGGGGCGAGCGGCGTCTGACCGAGGGGCTGTGTCTCAGCCCGATTGGGCGGCGTGACGAGCTCGCCGACCTGTCCGAGCAGGTCGCGGCCGGAGTAGGCGGCGACGACTCCGGGGACCGCGCGTGCGGCCTCGAGGTCAACGTGGAGGACCTTTGCGTGCGCATGCGGGCTCCGGACAAAGGCGGCGTGCAGCATCCCCGGCAGCGCAATGTCGTCGACATAGGTCCCGCGGCCCATCAGGTACTTGGGGTCTTCTACGCGCGCGACGCGCGCGCCCGTGTAACGTCCGGCGTGGTCTGGCGTCGCCGTGTGGTTCATGTCGCCGTCCTCTTGCATGGGCTGTGAGCTCGGCTTGTACCGCGGGCGCGGCAGCTCGGCAAGGCTTCGCCATGTCGCATCCCGGCCCGTTCGCTAGACAGCCGTACGATGGTTGGGTCGGCTCCAGGACGCATAGCTTGTCGGCGGACCGAGTGGCCGCCCCTGCTATCGCGGAGACCCAAGCACATGAAGACCGTCACGCCTACGCCGAGCGACCCCGTCCGACTGGCGGTGCTCACGAACCGGATGGAGGGCATCGTCCGCGGGATGCTCAACACGATGTATCGGACAGGCCGCTCGGGCATCCTGAACACGGCGCGCGACGTCATCGCGTGCATCGTCACGCCGGAGGACGAGATGCTCGCGTGTGCGGAGAGCCTGCCGATCATGACGTTGTCCGGACCCGAGCTCGTGACACCCTGGCTGAGAGAGTGGCACCCCGTCATCAAGGCCGGCGACGCCTTCCTGCACAACTCGCCGTACCACGGCAACTCGCACAGCGGTGATCACAGCGTGTTCGCGCCGGTGGTCGACGACGCCGGTGAGCTCCGGTTCTGGGTCTGCGTGAAGGCTCACGTCGCCGATTCGGGCAACTCGCTGCCCACGACGTGCCAGCCACTCGCGCGCGACGTCTACGAGGAAGGGTCGCTCCTCTTCGCCGGGGTGAAGGTGCAGTCCGACTACCAGCACCTGGAGGACGTGCAGCGGATGTGCCGGCTGCGTCTCCGCGTGCCCGAGCTCTGGCACGGGGACTTCCTGGCGATGCTCGGCGCGGTGCGTACGGCCGAGCGTGAGCTGCTCGGCCTGGGCCGCGAGCTCGGCTGGGACGCGCTGCAGACCTACGCGAGCGAGTGGCTCGATTACAGCGAGGGCCGGATGGCGACCGCCATTCGCCAGCTGCCCGCCGGGACGGCCACCGCCAGCACGCGCTACGACGCTCTGGCACTTACGGGCGTCGAACAGGGCCTCACGATCAGCGCCACCGTTGCGATCGATGCGGACGACGGCCGCATCGAGGTCGACTGCCGCGACAACCCCGACTGCGTTCCCTGCGGCATCAACCTCACCGAGGCAACCGCCACTGCTGCGGTCCGCTTCGCCGCGCTCAACAGCCTGCCCGGCGACATCCCGATCAACGGCGGGAGCTTCCGCAGGCTGCAGATCCTGCTGCGCGAGAACTGCGTCGCCGGCATCCCGCGCCACCCCGCGAGCTGCTCGATGGCCACGACCGGGATCGCGACCCGCCTGACGGGGGCGGTTCAGATCGCCTTCGCGGAGCTCGGCGAGGGCCTGGGGATGGCCGAAGCCGGCGGGATGTTCGCCGCGTCGGACTCGATCATCTCCGGTCGGGATCCCCGCCGCGGAGGGGAGCCGTTCGTCAACCTGCCGGTCATCGGCGCCACGGGCGGCGCCGCCGGCCCATACGCTGACGGCTGGCTCCTCCAGGTCGGCGGGGCGGCGGGGATGATGATGCGCGACAGCGCTGAGATGGACGAGCTGTTGCACCCCATCCGCATCGACCAGGATCGCCTGGTGCCCGACACGGAGGGCCCGGGACGTCTGCGTGGGGCGTTGTCGAACTACGTCGAGTACGGACCGGTCGGGACCTCGATTGAGCTCGTCTGCACGGCCGAGAGCACGGAGAGCCCCGCACTCGGCGCCCGCGGAGGCCTGGGGGCCCAGGTGTCGCACCAGTACAAGCGGCTCCGTGACGGCTCGACCGAACCGGTCATATCGCCCTCCGTCGTGGTGCTTGCGCCGGGCGAGAGCATCGTGTCCTACTCCAGCGGCGGGGGCGGATACGGCCCGCCGCACGAGCGCGATGTCACCTTGGTGCTGCGCGACGTGCGCGAGGGGTACGTCAGCCGCGAACGTGCGGAGACCGTCTACGGCGTCGTCATTGACGATGACCATGAGGTCGACGAGGCAGCGACGGCCCAGAGCCGTCGCCTCCTGGCAGCCGCCGGTCGGACGGCCTGACGGTTCAGCCGTCATAGCACCTGACATCGGTATGACCGTGCTCGCAGAACTGAGCGACCATACGATGGCCGCCGTCCAGGCGCCGGGGATATAACCGTCCGATGCGGCTGGCAATCGATACGGGCGGAACGTTCACGGACCTGGTGATCGAGGACGACTCCGGCGTCCACGTTCACAAATCCCCCACCACGCCCGACGACCCGGTGCGGGGCATCCTCGATGTTCTGCAAGTGGCGGCCGAGAGCCGCGGTGTCGAGCTGCAGGACTTCCTCGCGCATGGCGAGATCCTCGTGCACGGGACCACGCGGGCCGTCAACGCGATCATCACGGGCGCGACGGCGAAGACGGCGTTCCTCACCACTGATGGTCACCCTGACGTGCTGGTGTTCCGTGAAGGCGGACGTACGCGCCCGTTCGATCACGACCGTGCATACCCGGAGCCGTACGTGCCTCGGGCCCTCACTTTCGAGGTCCCCGAGCGCATCGGTTCGGAGGGCGAGATCGTTCGCCCGCTCGACGAGGAGCGGACGCGAGAGGTGCTGCAGCGCGTCGGTCATGCCGGAACGGAAGCGATCGGTGTGTGCCTGCTCTGGTCCACGATGAATCCTGCGCACGAACTCCGAGTCGGAGAGCTCATCGAGCAGGAGCTGCCGGGTATGCCGTACACCCTGTCGCACGAGCTCAACCCGAGTTTGCGGGAGTACCGTCGCGCCTCGTCGACCGTCATCGACGCGTCACTCAAGCCGGTGATGACCGAGTACCTCAATGGACTCGAGCGCCGGCTGCGGGAGGCGGGGTTCCCCGGTCGCGTGCTCATGCTCACGTCCGGCGCCGGTGTCAAGGACGTCGCCAGCGTCGCCGCGCAACCAATCCACAGCATCAACTCGGGCCCGGCGATGGCTCCGGTGGCGGGCCGCTTCTTCGCTCACCTCGACGGCCAGACCGACACCGCCATCATCGCCGACACAGGCGGCACGACGTATGACGTCAGCCTCGTCCGTCGGGGCACCATCCCGACCACACGCGAGACGTGGCTCGGCGACCCGTACTTCGGTCACATGACGGGGTTCCCGTCAGTGGACATCAAGAGCATCGGCGCCGGTGGCGGCAGCATTGCCTGGGTCGACGACGGTGGCCTGCTGCACGTAGGGCCGCAGAGCGCCGGCGCCGTGCCGGGACCGGTGGCCTACGGCCGCGGAGGCGTGCAACCAACCGTCACCGACGCGAGCCTGGTCCTCGGGCATCTGGATCCCGAGTACTTCCTCGGTGGACGCATGGCGCTGGACGTGCAGGCTGCGCGTCGGGCGATCGCCCAGCACATCGCCGCCCCGCTCGAGCTCGACGTCGACGCCGCGGCCGCGGGCGTGCTCGCGCTCGCCACGGACCAGATGGTGATGGCCATCAAGGAGATCACGGTCAACCAGGGGGTGGATCCTGCCGGTGCCGTGCTCGTCGGAGGCGGCGGGGCTGCGGGCCTCAACTCGGTGGCGATCGCGACGCATCTGGGTTGCCGGGTGCTCGTGATCCCCGAGGTCGGGGCGGCACTCAGTGCCGCGGGTGGGCTGATGTCCGATCTCACGGCCGACCACGCAGTCACCTTCGTCACCACAACCGAGTCGTTCGAGTTCGAGAAGGCCAACGATCTGCTGGCCGAGCTCGGCGCGCGCTGCAACGCGTTCATCGCCGAGTCGGGCACGACGGCGGCCGAATCCAGCGTGGTGTACTCCGCCGAGGCGCGCTACCCGCATCAGGTGTGGGAGCTCGAGATCCCGCTGCCGGCCGGACGCTTCCGCGACGAGCGGGATGTTGAAGACCTGCGCCAGGCGTTCCACGCCACGCATCGCGAGGTCTTCGGTGTCGACCAGCCGACTGCCCACGTCGAGCTGCTGGCCCTCCGCGCGCGTGTCTCCTGTCGGCTGCGCTCCGAGGACGCGCCGCGGCTTCACCGCGACGCAGCACTTCACGACGAGCTGCCGAATCGGCGGATGTACTTCCCGACGCTTGGTCGTGTCGATGCCCGCGTCGTCCACCTCGACGGGCTGGCGCCGGGCAAGCCGGTGGTCGGGCCGGCGGTGATCGAATCGCCGTTCACCACGGTGGTCATCGACCCGGGCAATAGCGCGGAGCGGCTCACCAGTGGCAGCCTGGTCGTCGAGATCGGGGCCGCTGCGGAGCAGCGCGCGCCGGATTCCCTCCAGTCTGCGGCGTCGTCGGCATGAGCTCGTCGCAGTCGCCGGTGCTCTCACCGCGGGATCCCCGCGAACTCCATCTGCCGGGTGGCTACGGCCGCGGGACGTTCTACGTCGGTGAGCGCTCACCTCGGCTGGTCCGCGGCTCCGGGTTCCGGGTGGTCGATGAGGGCGGGCGCGAGCTCATCGACCTGAACAACAACTTCACGGTGCTCGTTCACGGCCACGCGCATCCCCACGTCACTGAGGCCGCGGTCGCCGCGGCGCGGGACGGCGCCTGCTTCGGCATGCCCACCGCGGCAGAGCTCGACCACGCCGAAGAGCTCGTCGCGCGCGTGCCTTGGGTCGAGCAGGTGCGCTATGCGAACTCGGGGACGGAGGCCGTGATGTTGGCGGTCCGGATCGCCCGGGCGTCGACCGCACGGAACCGCATCGTGATGCTCTCACCCGCCTACCACGGGACTGCAGATCCTGTGCTCCCCGCGCCCGGCGCCGTGCGGGGAGTGCCCGAGGGCACGCTCGCCGACGTGGTGACCGTGGCGCCCGGTGACGTCGACGCGGTACACGCTGCGTTCGACGCCTTCGGCGACGACATAGCGGCGGTCCTGCTCGATCTCGCTCCTGCTTTGGGTGGGTGCGTCCCGCTGGACGAGGCGTTCGTCCGGGCGGTGGACGACCTCGCTCGGGCCCATGGCGCATTCGTCATTGTCGACGAGATCATCTCGTTCAGACACGCGATCGCCGGCTATGCGCACGACGGGTACGGCCTGGCACCCGATCTGCTCGTCGTCGGCAAGGTCATCGGCGGCGGCTTTCCAATCGGCGCTGTGCTCGGGACGGAGAAGTCGATGCGGCTGCTCGATCCGGCGCTGCCGGACGGGCTGCAACACGGCGGAACCTTCACCGCCAACCCGGTGAGCATGCAGGCAGGGAAGGTGGCGCTCGAGTTCTACGACCACGGCGCGGTCGAGCGGCTGAACGGACTCGGTCGATTTGCCCGTCATCGCCTGGACGAGGTGGCGCGGTCCTTCGGCTGGCACGTCCGCGGCGTCGGGTCCGTGTTCCGCATCGCACCGGCCGAGAACGACAGCGCCGAACGGCGGCGAGCGTTGTGGTGGGCGGCCTACGACCACGGGGTGCTGCTGTCCGCGAGCGGCGTCGTCTGTCTGTCGACGCCGATGGACGAGCGCGTGATCGAAGACGTCGCCGACCGGCTGCAGGCCGGCTTCGAGACCATGGAGGACCGGTCATGAGAAAGCCGGCCGATCCGTACGCTCGTGGCGCGGGATGCTCACGAGCCGCACAGCGCGAGCTGTCTGCTGTACCGACTGCGCAGAGGCGGCGCCAGGGAGGAACGGCACACTCCCGTGACATGGGTCATCGGACCGTCTCCATCGTCGACGTGTCGGCCTTCGGCGCATCAGAGAGGACCACATGCTGATCGAGAACGAGTTCAATGTCGATGCGGCGCCGGATGTGGTGTACGCGCTCATGGTCGATGTCGAGCGTGTTGCAACCTGCCTGCCCGGGACCGAGGTCCTCGGGCGTCGCGACGACGGCGCCTACGACGGACGGATGAAGATGAAGTTGGGGCCGATGAAGATGCAGTACGCCGGCACCGTCGCGATCACCGACCAGGATCCCGCGGCGCGGACAGCAGTCATGTTGGCGAGCGGCACCGAGGCCAAGGGGCAGGGATCGGCGCAGGGCACTCTGCGGATGGCCGTGACCGAACGTGATGGAGGCTCGTCGGCGGTGGCGGTTTCGACGGAGTTGAAGATCACGGGCCGAGTGGCTCAGATGGGCCACGGCATCATGAAGGACGTCTCGACGCGGATGATCGGTGAGATGGCGCAGAACATGGAGCGTCTGCTCGCCGGTCCGACCGATGGCGAGGAGCCGGCGACCTCGCCGGACCCCGCGGCCGTGACAGCGGCGCAGGAGACCGCTCCGGCGCCCGACGTACCTCAAGTCGCGGAACCCGCTCCCGCGGCGTCGCACGTCAAGCTCTCCACCGTCGTCGGCGCGGTCGTCCGCGGGCGCCTCGCTGCGCTCCGCGCGTGGATCAGCCGCCACGTCCGGCGGCGTGCTGGCACGCCGACCTCGTAGTTCGACGACGCCCGCATCGAGCACAGGTCCTTCCGAGCCCGTCCGGTGGACGAGGTGAGGTCGCGGACGGCCATCTCGCGAGAGTGCTGATACGCCGATGAGCTCCTCGCAGAGGTGGCCGTGGCCGTGGCCGTGGCCGTGAGCCACTGAGTGTGATTCGTCGAGCCTTACGAGGCCCGAACGGCGTCGAGTTGTCGGTCCGGCACAAACCCGGCGCGCCCCGATCGAGGTGTTTCGCGCGGCGGACAACGCCAGGGTCTCCAGCTCGGTGCAAAGGGCGGCGCGAGCGTTCGCGCACCCGGCGTAGCTCCGAACGCCGGAGGAACGTGCCGCTTCTCGCGCAAAGCAGCAGCGGTCAGCCGCTCTGGCTCGCGGACGAGCCGATGACGTGTCGTTGACCGGCGGCATTCGACAGGCTCCGGTACCGGTCAGCCGGCGAGCACTGCAGCGAGCAGTCCGAGGTAGCCGCCGGACAGGGAGAAGACGACGGCCTGCCGGAAGACGGTCAAGCGGGTGGCAACCGTATTCTCACCGTCGCTCATCATGCGCGAGTAACTCTTCGCGAGTTCGCGATCGACCGGCGGCGACACGCCGCTCAGGACCGCCGTATGGATCATCGCGAAGTCTGCGCGGACCGTCAGGATCGCTGCGGCACCTCCGATGCCGTAAACGAGAAGCAGCATGCCGACGAGCCAGAGCGCGATCAGCGGCACAGATGGCTTGCTTGAGACGAGTCCGGCGCCGAGCGCAGCAAGTGCGCCGGCAGCGACGGTGAAGAGCCACTGGGCGCGCGATCTGATCCGCTCGAGGTCGGCCTGTTGACGATCCGACTGACGGCGGCCCTCTTCGATCATGTGACCGAGGTCGTCGTTGGTCCAGGCGTCGAGCGACTGAGGCTTGAGCTGGTCGGCCGGGAACGTCGGCACGGCACTGCCGGGCGCGATCAGTCCGAGGACGTGCTCGAGATAAATGCGCTGTCCGCGCTTGAAGGCTTTGGTGCGCGACGACATGGCAGCGTTCTTAACTCCCGAGGAGGTGCGCCGCGACCGCGGCGGTGACGGCGTCCCTCACGGCGGCGGGGAGGAAAAGCCACTGGCCGGCGGGGTTGAGGTCGATGAAGACGGCGTCGCGGCCGTCGCGAATCCAGTCCTGGCTCGAGTAGCCGACGCCGAGGTCGCGCGCCAGCCGCTCGGCGGCACGTTGCACGTGCTCGTCGGCTCCCGACGCGAAGGCGTGGTGGGCGTCGTCATTGCGGCGCCAGTCGAGCGGCAACCCCTCCGCGTCAAGCACGCCGACCCAGCTCTTCCCCTTGCAGGTGACGACGCGCAGATGCTCGCGTGCCTCAACGCGTTCCTGCAGGAGGAACGGAGCTGCAGCAAGTGTGCGCAGGCGTTCGTCGTCGCGGTCGAGCGTCTGGGCCCAGACCACACGCGCCTCGCCGTCGTCTGCGACGAAGTGACCGGGTCCGAATGGTTTGGCAACCAGCTTGTTCCCCAGGTCCCGCGGTACCGATGCGGCGTCGCTCGTCACGATGGTGCGCGGCGTGCGGATGCCCAAGCGATCGGCGTGCGCGTACTGACGGAGCTTGTTCTCGGCGGCGATGATGCCGGGGTACGGCGTGAGCCAGTCAACGCCGGGATGTGAACCGAGCGCGACGATGACAGAGACGAAGGACGCGCGGACGGCAGCATCGCGGGACCCGCTCACGGTGCCCATCCGCCAGCGTGGCGGGCTCAGACGTCTCAACCACGCGCGAGATCGGCCGAGCTCAATCGCCTCGTCGCCAAGCTCGAAGCGGTCTGCGGTCAGCGTGAATGGTGTGTCCTCGAGACGCTCGGTGTCTACGAGGAGCGGGTTCGCGCCGTCCCCGATCGCGGCAAGGACGGCTTGAACGTGCTCGTCGTCCGCGCTGCCGATTATGAGAGGACGGTTACGCACCCCGAAGGCGGATGACATCGTCGTCCGACACGTCCTCGGTGTCCGCGTCGACCGTCTCCTTCGTCGCGGTCAGCGACGTCTCTCCGGCGGCCGCCTGCGGCGGCGCCGGCTCGCCGAGCAGGCTGTACAGCGAGTTCTCGGCGTCGCTGTGGTCACGTGAGGGACGGGTCGTCATGCAGGCTCTCCGTTTCGTCGACCGTTTCGGTCTTCTTCGTCAGGTTCGTCTCGCCGCGCGGCGTGACTGGGGACGGCGCGGCCGCAAGAACGTCGTAGAGCGAGATCGGCTCAGCCGTGGTTGCTGCCGTCGTGCTCGAATGCGATTGCTTCCTCGTCATTGTCGAGCGTCTCCTTCGTGCGCGTTCCGATCGTTTCGCCTGCGCCAAGGCCAAGTGGCGCTACCTCCGAAAGCTCGTCGTACAGGGTTCTTGCGGCGTGATCACTTGCCATTGGCGCATCGTACGGGCGTCTATGAATCATCACTCCCACTCGCCATCCGGACGGCGCAATCTACGTCGCGTCGAAGGTCGAGCCAGCTCCGCGCGCTCAGCGACGCGCCGGTAATGACGAAGCTCAAACGGTTAATCGTCGGCCGACACAGCTCATGCATTGGACTCCGGTCTGCTCGCTCAGCGCAACGACGTCGCGTCGTTGCTCACTTGTGCGCGCGCTGGAGAGTCACGCCCTCGACACTGTTCGTCGGGTCGCCGATCGCGCGGCGGCAGACGAAGCGAACCAGCATCGAACGACGAGCCGAATCATCTCTCCGCCAACACGTGAGCGCCGCGTATGCGGTAGGGATCAACGCTGAAGCACGCCGTAGCGACTCTAAGTCGCGATGACGGTGCCCCGAGCACCTCTAGCGCAGACGGTTGCCGAAGAGATCGTCCAACAGGAAGTGTCGCGTCGCCCTCCGTTCCGAAGGGGCTTGACCGGCGCAGCCCGTGTGGGCCGTTCGGCCCCCTGCGTAGGCTTCCGCCATGCGCTTGAAGCGCCACTGCGCTACTGCGCTCGCGGGAAGGCGGTTGTTCCTAATCCGATGGGTGTTCAGCGCTGGCACGGCAGCGCACCAGCGCTCCTGACCGAGCGAGGCCGTCGGGATGACCTGCGAACGTCGGCTTGGCGATGGTCGATTGCAACGAGCACGAGCAACCCACGGGCGGTCAGCCGCCGATCAGCGGTGACGAACCCGTCGGCCGAGCGGGCGACCGACTCGGCCGGCGGTCGTTCGCCCGACTAATCGCTCATCAGATCCTGGCGAGCCGGCCCGCCGACGGCCTCGTCGTCTCAGTGGCCGGTCCCTGGGGCAGCGGCAAGACGAGCGTGCTTCGCATGGTTCGCGAGGAGATCGAAGCTTCAAGCGACGCGCAGAGCGGCAGGAGAGCCGTCGTCGTCGAGTTCAACCCGTGGCTGTTCAGCGGCAGCGAGCAGCTGACCGCCTACTTCTTCGTCAGCTTGGCCGACCAGCTCCCGGACGTCCTCGGCAGGTCGGACGCGACGACCGCGTCGGACCGCCTGCGTCGATACGGCGCCGCACTAGGCACGCTCCGGTCCCTACCCGGCGTCGGTGGCATCTTCGGGACGGGGGCGGACGTCATGCAGGAAGCCGCGAAACGCTCCGATACTGCCCCGGTCGGCCTCCCCGCTCAGCGCGCCGCCGTCGCCGCCGCCCTGCGGGACCTCGACACGCATCTCGTGGTGCTCATCGATGACGTCGACCGCCTGCAGTCTGCAACTGAGATCCAGGATCTGATGCGGATGGTCAAGCTCGTCGGGGACCTTCCGGGAGTGACCTACGTGCTGTCGTACGATCGTCGCCCCGTCGTGTCGGCCCTCAAGAGCCCGGGCGTCTCGGGTGAGGAGTACCTCGAGAAGATCGTTCAGGTCGAGCACCGGCTCCCCGAGGTTCCGAGGGCCGCACTGAGCGGGATGCTCCTTGCAGAGATCCAGGAGGCGATCGTGGCTCTTCCTGATGACCGGTTCGACGCCGACCGGTGGAGTGAGGTCTTCCCCAAGATCGTCGAACCTCTCGTGTCGACTCCGAGGCACGTGCGGCGGTATGGGAACGCGCTGCGTTTGAGCCTCCATCTTCACGGAGAAGAGGTCGACGTCGTCGACCAGCTGGCCCTTGCAGCACTTACGACCTTCCTCCCAGGGCTGCATACTGCGTTGCCGGGACTCGCTGAGTTCCTCCTGCCGACCGCCAACTTCTGGTCGGCAGTGCTGATGGACGAGCCGAAGGAAACGGCTGCTCGCCGTCTCGAGGAGGTCGTCGTCGAGTCCGAAGCTCCAGATGTCGCGCGTGCCGCGTTCCTCCTGCTGTTCCCGAGGTCAGGCCTGTTCCTCGCGAGCGGCGCCGCCGGTTCCGACGACCGCGAAGCGCAGCGCCGTCGACGCGTCACGGACCCCGAGGTCTTCTGGACCTACTTCACGGCTGTACTACCTGAGGAGACGCTCACGCTCGCGGCCGTCCATCGCGTGCTAGACGCGACGCATGCTCCCGAGATTCTCATCCAGGAACTCAGCACCTGGGAGGACGAACAGTTACCAGCTCTGGTCGAGCGGTTGCGAGCCCACGTGAAGGACATCGCTCTTGCAGATGTCCCGCACGTCGCGCGCATCATCGCGCATGAGGGCCGCCGTCGCGTTCCGTCTGAGCCGGCACGCGTCGATGATCCGTTCCGGCAGATCGAGTGGTTCGTCGCCGACCTCGTATCTCGGCTCCCTGCGGAACAACGCGCGAGGTACCTCCTCGAGCGCGCGACGGAGGAGGACGAACCAGTCGCCAAGCTGGACGTTTACAACGCTGGGAAGTACAAGACCGACGACGGCAGCCCCATCGCCGGCGAAGACGCTCTTGACGCCATACGCGGACAGCTGGCCGAAGCTGTTGCCGCGACACCTGCCGCGACGATCCTGGGGAGCCCGTACGCAGGTCGCATGCTCTGGCTAGCAAGCGAGCACTACGCGCAAACAGACCTCGCGCGGTTCCATCGCCTGCTCTCGGACGACGGGCTGTTCGCCCGATACCTCCTCGTTCACACGGAGCCATCCTTCGGCGATGGCCCCCGCCCGCTCGCGTGGGCAGCGGTCAAGGAGGTGCTGGGCGAAGAGTGGACCGTTCGGCGTCTCCGAGACGTCGACCATGAAGCGGCGCTGTCGCCCGAACTTGCCGAAGTGCTGAATACGGCCCGCAGCATCGTCGAAGGCGAGCGCGGCTCCTAGCGGCAGTCCGTCCTTGGGCAACTGCGGAAAGACCGGCTACCGCGGGTCACTCGCTAACTGCGGACGGGCGCGGGCACAAGACGCCCAGACGAGCCGTGGAGACGGCCGCCCCAATGACGGTCCGGTGGCAGCCAACGTCGTGAGCCGAAGGGGTCCGAACCCCACCAAGCCGTAGCGTTCGTTATGGCGCTAGCGCTTTCGCGTGGAAGCGACAGCACGTGACGTCTTCCGCCGTCGTGGCATTGCCGACGGCATGTCGCGAACGGCCCGCGTCGCACGGTTCTCCTCGATGGGGGCGTACCGAGCGAAGACGTTCCTGCTGCTGAAGGCCTCGCCAACTCGAGTTGAACTCTCGGCCTGCCTATGGGGAGCACGTCAGCCGGAACGCCCGACGGCCTTGCAGCACACTCGGGAGCACGGCAGCATCTAGCACCTCAGCAATCAAGGCGTCGGAGGTCGGAGTTGAAGGGATCGCCCCGATACGCCCAGTAGGGCGAACCACAGCGAACCGCTCCGCAGAGCCCGCAAGGCGTCGGATTCTGCGGGGCGAAGCTGCGAGCGGACTCGCTCGGTCGGACCCGGCATCGGCCGGCGCCATTCAACCCGAACGGGACGGCGCCACCTTGCGCGCCGATCAGCCGTCGGTCTCGGCAGACGGGTGAAGAAACGAGACGAGGGTCGGGCGCCATCGCCGTTCCAGCACGCTGACGACCGACGGGGGCGTGATCACGACGGCCTGGCTGCCGGAAGGCCGGGACACGGCGTCTGTGTATCCAGCCGGTGTCCAGCGCAGCAGCTCGCGACCGTGCACGAGCCACGGTGCGTCGCCGCGGACGACGAACACGCCGTCGGGGAGGTCGTCGAGGGCGCGCTCGTGATGGTGCTGCGTGCCGGCGTCGGTGCGCCGCTCTTCGTGGAGCCGGGCGTCGACGGCAGCGGCGGACGGGCGCTCCGAGTCGCCTCCGGGCCACAGTGCGATGAAGCGGCGGTAGTCCTCGCGACGGCACTCCGCGCATGGCCGATGTCCTGCGGCCAGCGCCGTCGCGTCGTCCAGGAAGAACAGCTCCGTGTATCGCCCCGGCTGCATCAGCGCACGGCGGCGGTCCTTGAAGTCAAGCCGACACGCGATCCACGCGCGGCCGGCGTGGCGTCGGCGGATCCGACCTTCGTCGTCGTGCAGGCATCCCCGGTTACCGAAGACGAGCCCCCGCGCCGGATCGGCGATGATGTCGCCGAGTGGCGTAACGCGGTTCTGCCGCGGCATGCCGTCAAGGATGCCGCAAACGTGTCGAGGCGCGTCGGCAAGCTCGCGTACAGCGATAAAGGCCTTGATCGCGAAGCCGACGATCCAGCCCGGAGCGCCTGGAAGCCGGCGCTCATCGTCCCCGGCGCCGTCGTGCTCCGCCCGACCCTCTAGGGGATCGTCTCCTCGCGCGCCTGGCGGCGGCGACGCCAGGGCCAGACGCCGTCCATCTCGACCTCGAGCGAGAAGCTGAGCAGGATCCGGATCACGACGATGATGCCGAGGACCGCGACGCTCTCGAGCGTCGTGTCGACGACGATCGTCCGCACGATGTCGGCGACGATCAGCACCTCCAGCCCGAGCAGGATCGCCCGGCTGAGGTTGCGGCGGAGATCGTCATAGGATCCGGACCTGGTCCCGGCTCGCAGCGCGCGTGGAGCGGCGGCAAGGAACGCGCCGAGGCCGCCGAGGATCATGATCCCCGCGCCGCACGCCTCGACGACCTTCACGACGTCGGAGATCGTCTCCTCGTAGGTCATCGGGGAGAACGTAACGCCGCCCAGCCTCGTGCGATCGCGATCCTTGTAAATGCCCATGCACGAGACGTCATGTCGGCGGTCGTGCCTATATGGTGCACAGGCATGACCGATCTTCCGCTGGGAGAGGCCGCGCGCGCCGTCGGTGTCAGCGTCGACACGCTGCGCCGCTGGGACCGCGACGGGAAGCTGCGCACGACCCGCGACGAGCGCAACCGCCGGCGTGTCCCGCGCTCCGAGGTCGAGCGGCTGACCGCGCGGCCGCCGCGCCAGGGGCCGGGCGACGGGCTGTCGGCGCGCAATCGCTTCCCCGGGATCGTACGGTCGGTCGAGGTCGACGGTGTCATGGCGCTCGTCGAGATCGAGGCGGGCCCGCACCGGATCACGGCCGCGGTCACGCGCGACGCGGTCGACGAGCTCGGGCTGACGGCCGGCATGCGCGCGACGGCGGCGGTCAAGGCGACATCGGTGATGATCGAGCGGGGCACGGGGGACGTGGCGTGACCGGTCGGGCACGCCGCGACACGTCCGTACGCACTCGGGTCAGGATGGGGCGGCACCTCGGCATGCGGTCCCGAACCTCGGTTCGATCCGCGCCTGGCACGCGCTCGCGGCTGGCGGTGGCCTCGCTGGCGATCTCGTGCCTGGTGGCGATCGCCGGCTGCGGCGGTGGCGCCGCGACCGGGGCGACCGAAGCCAAGCCGCGGCTCGTCGTCTCGGCGGCGTCATCGCTGAAGAGCGCGTTCACCGACTACGCCAAGCGGCTGGACTCTGCGGACGTGCGGTTCTCGTTCGCCGGCTCGGACGAGCTCGCCGCCCAGATCGAGCAGGGGGTGCGGCCCGACGTGTTCGCCGCGGCGAACACGAAGCTCCCCGAGCAGCTCTACGCGAAGGGGCTCGTCGAGCGACCCGTCGTCTTCGCAGGCAACCGGCTCGTGCTCGCGGTGCCGTCCTCCGAGAGCGGCGGTGCTCCCGGTCGCGTCAGGGCGCTCGCGGACCTCGCACGCCCGGGCGTCGACATCGCGATCGGCGCCCCCGGCGTCCCGATCGGCGCGTACACGCGGACCGTTCTCGGACGGCTGCCGAACGCTCTGCGCGAGCGTGTCCTAGCCAACGTGCGCTCGCAGGAGCCGGACGTCGCGGGGATCGTCGGCAAGCTGACCCAGGGCGCCGTGGACGCAGGATTCGTCTACGTCAGCGACGTGCGCGCGAGCGGCGGGCGGCTCGTCGCGATCGATCTGCCCGCCGAGCTGCAGCCCGCCGTGGCCTACGGCGCCGCGGTCGTGCGCGGCACGCGCCGGCCAGAGCAGGCCCAGGCGTTCATCGACGGGCTCGTCTCGGGCGGCGGGCAGGAGGCGCTGCGGGCGGCCGGCTTTGAGCCGCCGCCGCCGCCGTCGTGAGCGGCCCCGCCTGGTTCCGGGCGCTGCTCGTCGGTGCGCTGGCGCTGACGGTCGTGTTCCTCGCTCTGCCGGTCGTGGCGATCTTCGTCGACGCCGGCCCGCTGGACCTCGTTCGCAGCCTCGGCGACGAGGGCGCCGTCGAGGCGCTGCGGCTGAGCCTGCTGTGCAGCTCGATCGCCGTGGCGGTCATCGTGCTCGTCGGAACGCCGGCCGCCTACCTGCTGGCGACCCGTCGCTTCCGCGGCCGATCGACGCTCATGACGGTGATCGAGCTGCCGCTCGTCCTGCCGCCCGCCGTCGCGGGCATCGGCCTGCTGGCGGCGCTCGGTCCGCGCGGGCTGCTCGGCGGGCTGATCGAGGACGCGGGCCTGCAGCTCGTGCTGACGACGGCCGGCGTCGTCGTGGCTCTGACGTTCGTCGCCGCCCCCTTCTACGTGCGCCAGGCGCAGGCGGCGTTCGAGGCGGTCGACCGCTCGTGGCTGGACGCCTCGCGCACGCTCGGCGCCGGCGAGGCTCGCACGTTCCTGCGGGTCGCGATCCCGGGCGCCGGCGGCGGCCTGGTCGCGGGCCTCGCGCTGGCATGGGGGCGGGCGCTCGGCGAGTTCGGCGCGACGCTCATGTTCGCCGGCTCGTTCCGCGGCATCACGCAGACGGTGCCGCTCGCGATCTACGAGCGCTTCTCGACCGACTTCACCGGCGCGCTGGCGCTGTCGGCGGTGCTCGTCGGGATGTCGGCCGCGCTGCTGCTCGCGGTCCGGCTGCTGAGTGGCTCCTCGTGGCTGGGCGGTGCGCGTGCTGCGCGTTGACGCCTCGCTCGTCCTCGGGCGCTTCGAGCTCGACGTCGCGCTCGAGGCGCCGGCCGGCCGCTGCCTGGTGCTCGCGGGACCGTCGGGGGCGGGGAAGACGACGGTGTTGCGGGTCGTCGCCGGCCTCGTGCGACCTCGGCACGGGCACGTCGCCTGCGGCGAGCGTACGTGGCTCGACACGGAGCGGCGGATCGACGTCCCGATCGAGCGCCGACGCTGCGGCTACGTCTTCCAGGACTACGCGCTCTTCGGCCATCTGAGCGCCTGGCGCAACGTCGCCTACGGGCTTCGCGAGCTGCCGCGCGCCGAGCGCCGCCGACGCGCCCACGAGCTGCTCGATCTGTTCGGCGTCGCGCACCTCGCCGACGCTCACCCGCGGACGCTGTCGGGCGGCGAGCGCCAGCGGGTCGCGCTGGCGAGGGCGCTGGCGCCGCGGCCGCACGCGCTGCTGCTCGACGAGCCGCTCTCGGCGCTCGACGCCCGCACGCGGGCCGCCGCCGGGCGCGAGCTGGCGTCCGTGCTGCGCGAGACCGGCGTGCCGGCGCTGCTCGTGACGCACGACTTCACCGAGGCCGCGCTGCTCGGCGATCACATCGGCGTGATCGACGGCGGCCGCGTGATCCAGCACGGGACGGCCGCCGATCTCGCCGCCTCGCCGGCGTCGGCCTTCGTCGCCGACTTCACCGGTGCCGTCGTGCTGACCGGCATGGCGGCGCCGGGCGCCGACGGCCTCACGCACGTCGTGATCGACGGCGGGGGCGAGCTGCTCAGCACCGACCCGGGGTCGGGCCCGGTGGCCGCCAGCGTCTACCCCTGGGAGATCGCCCTGGCTCGCGGCGACGACGGACGCGGCGGGTCGGCGCAGAACCGGCTGGCGGTCGAGGTCACATCGGTCACGCACCTCGGCAACCGCGTCCGGGTCGGCCTCGCCGCCCCGCAGCCGCTGACGGCCGAGGTCACCGCGCCTGCGGCCCGCGATCTCGAGCTGGCGCCGGGGATGGCCGTCGTCGCGAGCTGGAAGGCGGCGGCCACGCGGCTGCTGAAGCTCTGAGATGGAGGGGGAGCGGAGGCGGCCCGCGATCCGGCGACCGGCGTCGGGCCCCGGCGATCTGCGTCGCCGATCGGGCACCCGCCGGCCACGCGACGGCGAACGCGCCTGCGATCATGGACGGCCCCGTGAACACGATCGCCGCTCCCGCTTGGCCGGCAGGCGTCGACAGACGCAGCATCTCCGCGCTGTCCTTCGGTCACATGTGCGTCGACACCTGTCAGGGCGCGGTGCCGGCGCTGATCCCGTTCCTCGTCCATCAGCGCGGGTACAGCATCGCGGCGGCATCGGCGCTGATCCTGGCGGTGACGATCACCTCGTCACTGATCCAGCCGTTGTTCGGTCACATCGCCGATCGCCGCACCTTTCCCGGCATGCTGCCCGGCAGCCTCGTCGTGGGCGGTCTGGGCATCGCCGCGGCGGGCTTCACCGGCACTCCCGCCCTCACCTTCCTGGCCGTCATGCTCGCCGGCCTCGGCGTCGGCGCCTATCACCCGGAGGGTGCGCGCTTCGCCAACTTCGCCTCCGGGGAGCGGCGCGCCACCGGCATGAGCTTCTACGCGGTGGGCGGCAATGTCGGATTCGCGCTCGGCCCGATCCTCGTCACCCCGCTGGTCCTGCTCTTCGGCTTCCACGGCACGCTGGGCCTGCTCGTGCTGCCCGCGATCGCCGCCGTCTGGCTGAGCATCGACCATCCCCGCCTGAACGACCTGCGGCCGCGCGACCCGTCGGGCGCCGCACGGGGGGGACGTCGCGCCGCGGACCGCTGGGGCCCGTTCCGACAGGTGGCGACGATCGCCGGGCTCCGCTCGGTCGTCTACTTCGGGCTGCAGGCCTTCGTGCCCCTGCTCCTGATCGCCCGGCTGGGCGTCTCGACCGCGACCGCGAGCGCAGCGCTGACGGTGCTCCTCGTCGCGGGCGCCATCGGAACGCTGGTCGGCGGGCGGGTCGCCGAGCGAATCGGCAACCGGGCGGTCCTCGTCGGCTGCATGGCGGCGCTCACGCCGCCGATCCTGCTGCTGCCCGTCTCAGGGCCGGCCATGTCGTTCGTCCTCATGGCCGTCCTCGGCTTCTTCACCGTCGGCAGCTTCTCGACGACGGTCCTGCTCGGGCAGGAGTATCTGCCGAGCCGCATCGGGCTCGCCTCGGGCGTCACCTTGGGTGCGGCGATCGGCGCGGGTGGCGTGATCGCGGCTCTGCTCGGCCTGCTGGCGGACGCGACCAGCCTCACGACGGTCCTCCTGGTCCTCGCGCTCTTCCCGCTCGTCGGGCTCGCGCTCACGCTGTCGCTCCCTCGCGACGAGCGCTGAGCGCTGAGCGCCGGCCTGGGGCCTGCGGGCTCGGCGACCGGCGACCCTCGCCTTTGGGTGGGCCTGTGGCTCAGAGTGCGAGTGCGAGTGGGTTCTCGAGCGTCTGCTTGATCTGCGCCAGGAACTCTGCTGCGGGGGCGCCGTGGAGGATGCGGTGGTCGCAGGAGAGTGCGAGGTCGAGCTGGTGGCGCAGGGTGATTTCGCCGTTGTGGTTCGTGGGGCGTTGTTGGATGCTGCCGACGGCGAGGATGGCGGCTTGTGGGGGGTTGATGACGGCTTCGAAGCCGGTGATGGCGTACATGCCGAGGTTGCTGATGGTGAAGGTGGCGCCGGAGAGCTCAGGTGGGGTGATGGTGCCTTCGCGTACGCGCTCGGCCAGGCGGCGGGCTTCCTCGCCGATCTGGGTCAGGGTCTTGTGGTCGGCGTCGAAGATCGTGGGGACGATGAGGGCGTCCTCGGTGGCGACGGCGATGCCGATGTTGACGCGCGAGTAGGTCTCGAAGCGTCCGTCCTTGTAGCTGCTGTTGGCGAGCGGATGGTGGCGCAGCGCCAGGGCGGTGGCCTTGACGATGAGGTCGTTGTAGCTGGGTAGCGGCTGGTGGCCGGCCTGCTTGAGCTGGGTGCGCAACGCGACGGCGTCGGTCATGTCGACGCTGGTGCGCAGGGTGAATGCGGGGATCGTGGCGCGGCTCTCGGCCATGCGCCGGGCGATCAGCTGTTGGGTGCGGGTCGGCTCGGTGATCGTGACGTGGCCCTTGGCGGTCCCGCCATCACCCGCCGGCGCAGCGGCCGGTGCGGGCGCGGTGGGTGCCTGAGCAGGCGTAGCCGCGACCGCCGCTGCCGCAGCGGGCGTGGGTGTGGTCAGTGCGCGGCTCGCGGCGCTCTGCACGTCGGCCTTGACGATCCGCCCGCCCGGCCCGCTTCCCGCCAGGCCCGTCAGCTCCACGCCCAGCTCGCGCGCCAACCGACGCGCGAGCGGCGAAGCCTTCACACGCTCGCCGGTCGCCGGTGGGCCGTCGCTCGAGACGACGACGGGGGGCGGGCCGACCGAGGAAGGAGTGGCCGGCCCGCCCCCGTCGTCGGAGCCGGTCCCGGAAGCACGGGCCGGCTCCTCTGCGCCACCGTCGGTGGGAGTCGCTTCGCCCGGCAGGAGGAGATGGGCGATCAGCGTGCCGACCGGCAGCGTGTCGCCCTCGCGGGCGACGATGTGAACGAGGCCCTCGGCATCGGCCTCGTAGGTCATCGTGGCCTTGTCCGTCTCGATCTCGACGAGCTCGTCGCCCCGCTCGACCCGGTCGCCGTCGGACCGAAGCCAGCGGATGATCGTGCCCTCCTCCATCGAGTCGGACAGGCGCGGCATGACGATCTCGGTCATCGTGCCAGCCCCAGCATCCGCAGGACCGCCCGCTCGATCCGCCCGGCGTTGGGCAGCGCGGCGGTCTCGAGGTTCTTCGCGTACGGAAGCGGCACCTCGGCCATGCCGAGTCGCTCGACCGGGGCGTCGAGGTCGTCGAAGCACGCGTGCTGGATGCGCGCCGCGAGCTCGGCGCCGACGCCGTAGGTCGCCCAGCCCTCCTCGACGCACAGCGCGCGGCCGGTCTTGGACACCGAGGCGGCGACGGTCTCGACGTCGAGCGGGCGCAACGAGCGCAGGTCGACGACCTCGACCTCGACGCCGTGCTCGGCCGACAGCCGCTCGGCGACCTGCCGCGCCCTCACGGTCGCGTACGAGTGCGAGACGATCGTCAGGTCGGAGCCCTCGCGGGCCACGTGCGCCAGACCGATCGGCGTGGTGTGGCTCGGGTCGAGCGGCACGTCGCCCTTCTCGGTGTAGAGCCGCAGGTTCTCGAGCACGAGCACGGGGTCGTCGTCGCGGATCGCGCTCTTGAGCAGCCCCTTGGCGTCGGTGGCGCTGGCCGGCGCCACGACCTTCATCCCGGGGACGTGCGCGAAGTACTGGTCGAAGCTCTGCGAGTGCTGCGCGGTGAGCTGGTTGCCGGCCCCGTTGGGCGTGCGGATGACGAGCGGGCAGCGGAGCTGGCCGCCGAACATCGCGCCGATCTTCGCCGCGTGGTTGACGACCTGGTCCATCGCCACGAGCAGGAAGTTGAGGGTCATGATCTCGACGACCGGGCGCTCGCCCAGCATCGCCGCGCCGACACCGGCGCCGACGAAGCCCTCCTCGCTGATCGGGGTGTCGCGCACGCGATCGGCGCCGAACTCGGCGAGCAGTCCCGCGGTGACCTTGTAGGCCCCGTCGAAGACGCCGACCTCCTCGCCCATGATGAAGACGCGCTCGTCGGCGGCGAGCTCCTCGCGCAGCGCCATCCGCAGCGCCTCGCGATAGGTCATCGAGGCGGTCTCGATCGGGGTACGCCCGGCGGGCGCATCGGCAAGCATCGTCATGATCCGAGACCTCCGGCGAATACGAGCTCGCGCTCGTCGAGGGGGCTGCCCGGGAGCATCCGCGCGAACTGCTGCGCGCTGCCGGGGGCATGCATGCCCGCCGCCAGCTCCGTCACGTCGGGTTCTGGATCGGCCTCCGCGAAGGCGCAGGCGGCCTCGACGACGGCGCGCGCCCGCTCGTCGGCCGCATCGAGCTGGGCCTCGGCGAGGCCGCCGGCGAGCAGCTCCCTGCGCACACGAGCGATCGGATCGCGCTCGCGCCGTGTGGCGACCTCGTCCTTGGTGCGGTAGGCGAGGCCGGCGTCCGCGACCGAGTGGCCGCGATAGCGGTAGGTCACCGCCTCGAGGACCGCGGGCAGACGCTCGGAGCGCGCCCGCTCCAGCAGCCGCTCGCAGGCTTCGAGGCTGGCGCCGAGCTCGTCGCCGTCGACGCGCTCGCCGTGCATGCGGAACGCGCTCGCGCGACGCCACAGCTCCGGCTCCGCCGAGGCGCGCTCCACGCTGGTTCCCATTCCGTAGCCGTTGTTGATCACGAGGAAGACGACCGGGAGGTCCCAGAGCGCGGCCAGGTTGAGCGCCTCGTGCCAGGCGCCCATGTTCACGGCGCCGTCGCCCAGCTCGCAGAGCACCGCGTCCGGGCGGCCCTGGCGGACGAGGCCGAGCGCGAGGCCGGTCGCGATCGGGAGCTGTCCGGCGACGATGCCCCAGCCGCCGTAGTAGCCACGCTCGACGTCGAGCAGATGCATCGAGCCGCCGCGGCCGCGGGCGCAGCCGCTGCGGCGGCCGAACAGCTCGGCCATCACGGCCTCGGGCGGCACTCCGCGCGCGAGCGCGAAGCCGTGCGAGCGGTACCCGGTGACGAGCAGGTCGTCGGAGCGCAGTGCCTCGGCGGCGGCGACGGTGATCGCCTCCTGCCCGGAGGAGAGGTGGCAGTAGCCGCCGATCCTGGCCGCCTTGTACTGGCGCTCGGACTCCGTCTCGAGCTCGCGGATCAGAACCATCCGCTCGTAGCGTTCGATCGTCGCAGCGCCGCCGGCCGCGCCCTTGGCGGGGGCGCCGCCGGCGCCGGCTACCGGGCCCGGCTCGTCGGAGGAGTCGGCAAGGGCCCGACGGTCGGCGGTCGGGGCGGCGGAGTCGGAGCGGGGCATCATGCCTCCTCGAAGTAGTCGGGGTGGGTCGCGCGGATCGCCGGCAGCTCGCTGAGCACCATCCGCAAGTGGTAGCGCAGGGCGAGCTCGGCGGCGTCGGGGTCGTGACGTTCGACGGCGGTGAGGATCGAGCGGTGCTCGTCGAGCATCCCCCCGAGGTATTCCGGGCGCAGCAGGCTGAGGCGCCGCACTCGGTTCAGGTGGCCCTTCGCGCGCTGGCTGATCGCCCACACCATCGGGTGGCGGCTCAGCTCGCAGAGGGTCTGGTGGAAGGCGTTGTCGAGCGCGTTGATCGCCTCGTCGTCGACCGCGTCGACTGCGCGTTGCTGGGCTTCGAGATTCTCCTCGAGGATCCGCACGTCGTCCTCGGTCGCGAGCTCGGCGGCACGGCGGACGGCGGCGCACTCGAGCGCCTCGCGGATGAACTGCGCGTCGCCGACGGCCTCGTCGCTGATCCGCGAGACGAACGTGCCGATCTGCGGGACGACCTCGACCAGTCGGTCTTCGCGCAGGCGAGCGAGCGCCTCGCGGACGGGGGTCCGGCTCACACCGAGCTGCGAGGCGAGCTCGTTCTCGGACAGCTGGCGGCCCGGCTCGAGCTCAGAGCGTACGATCGCCTCGCTCAGGGCGACGTAGACCTGCATGCGGGTGGAGGCGCCGGCGCGCCGGCGGATCGGGACGATGTACGGAGCGGTGCTCACAACCTCAATCTTGCATACATGGATGCTTGTATGCAAGTATTTCCCCCTGATCGACGGCCCTGACCCCCCCCCCGAACGCCGCCGACGACCCCCGGAGACGACCACGATGCCCCTGTTCCTCGATCTCGACGGCGGTGAGCCCCGTGTCGTCGACCGGCCGACATCCGACTGCTACCGGCTGCTGTACCGGGCGATGAGTCGCCACGAGGCGTGGATGAACGACTACGCGACGTTCCACGACCTCGCTTCCGCGGCCAGCGCCGCGGTCGATTTGCAGGCGCTGCGCGGCGAGCTCGGCGATCGGGTTGCGCTCGGCGCGGGCTGACTCGCGCGACGCCGCCGCGCTCCCGACGATCGGGGGGTCGTCACGTCCCGACGAACGACCGCCGCCCGCGCTCGTCGTAGCGTCAGAGCCGCGATGGAGGTCGCGACGTTCCTCGCCGACGATCCGGACGTGCTGGTGCGCGCCTCGCTGGCGTGCCCGGTCTGCCTCCACGGGCCAGGCGCGGTCGACCTACGCCGCGACGGCGATGACTGGTGGGTGGAATGCTGGTGCGTGGAATGCCGGAACAGACGACGGGTGGAGTTGAGCCAGGACCAGGCGCTGCGCCTGACGGTGGCGCCGCTGCCCTGATCCTCGCCGAGGGCCCCCCGGACCTCGTCCGCGCCCTCGACACGATCGCCGACCTCCTCGCGGGCCTCTCCGGCGACCGTCCCAGCTCGCCGGACACGTTCTACGACCGTCTCTGCGAGGCGGTCTGCCGCCTGACGTCGATGCGCCGCGCGGTGATCTTCCGCTGGGACGAGGGACGCCGTCAGGTGCGCGCCGCCGGGGCTCACGGCATCGACATCGAGATCTTCGGAGACGACTTCCTCAGCGTCGAGCTGGTGCCCGCCACGCGCGTCGCGCTCGAGCGCGACGAGGTCGTCGTGTCCGACGATCACCCCGACGTTCCCGAGCGCTACGGCCACCTCGTCGGAGATCGGCGGATGACCGTCGTGCCGATGGTCGCCGGCGGGCGCTGGATCGGCGTCCTGCTCGGCGACCGCCTGCCCGACGCCCCGCCGGTGTCGGCCGCCGAGCGCCACCTGCTCTGGTCGCTCGGCAAGACCGCGGCGCTCGCCGCCAGCGCCCGGATCGCGACGAGCCAGGCGCTGCGCTCGCGTGAGCTCGAGCGGCGGATCGATCTCGCCCGCGAGATCCACGACGGCGTCGTCCAGCGGCTGTTCGGGGTCTCGCTGGCGCTGTCCGGCGGCGGACCGCTCGACGCGCAGACGCGGGCGCGCTGCGCGGACGAGCTGCAGGGTGCGCTGCAGGAGCTGCGCGAGGCCGTCCAGCGACCGCTCGGGCGCGAGTCGCGACCGACGCAGTCGACGCTCGCCGAGGAGCTGCGGCGGCTCGAGCGCGAGCATGCCGGGCTCGGCGTGCATCTCGAGGTCGGCGACCCCTCGGACGTCCCCCGCCACCTCGAGGCGCTTGCCCAGTCGGTGCTGATCGAGGCCGTGCGCAACGCCGGCAAGCACGCCAAGCCGAGCGAGGTGGCGGTGCGGATCGAGCGCGGTGGGGGGACGTTCGTGCTGGACGTCGTCAACGACGGCGTCTCCGGCAGGCAGCGGCGCTCCGGGATGGGACTGAGGCTGGCGGCGCTCGAGGCGCTCCATCACGGCGGGGTGCTGGAGTTCGGGCCGCAGGGCGACGCCTCGTGGCAGGTGCGGCTCACGGTGCCTGATGCGTGAGTCGTCGACGGCCTCACGACGGCGCCTGCGCGTGCTCGTCGTCGACGACCACGACGTCGTGCACTGGGGCTTTCGCCTGATGCTGGGGCAGCTCCCCTGGGTCGAGCGGACGCTGAGCGCCCGCACCGGCGGGGAGGCGCTGGCGCTGGCGACGCGCTACGAGCCGCACGTCGCGCTCGTCGACCTCTTCGTGGGGGAGGAGTCCGGCGCGGAGATCTCCGAGCGCCTCGGCGCCCTCGCACCCGCGCCGCGGGTGCTGCTGATCTCCGGTGCGGGACGCATCTCGCCGACCGCCGCGCGCGCCGCGGGCGCAGCCGGCTTCGTGCTCAAGGACTGGCCCGCCAAGGAGGTGGCGGACGCGGTGCGGATGGTCGGCCACGGGATGACGGTCTTCCCGCCACAGCCCGAGCCGTCGGGCCCGGCGCTGTCGGGCCGCGAGCGGGAGGTGCTCGATCTGATCGCCTCGGGGGCGACCAACCGCGAGATCGCGGGCTCGCTGTTCCTCTCCCCGCACACCGTCAAGGAGCACACGAGCGCGCTGTACCGCAAGCTCGACGTCCGCAACCGTGCCGAGGCGGTGCGCCGCGCCCAGCAGCTCGGGCTGCTCGCGTGACCGGTGTGGCCCACGCCCGAACCCCCGGAGAGACCTCGCCGACACCCCCGAACGGGGGGGTCGACAGACGGGCCGCCTCGCCTTCGTCCGATCGCTCGGCGAGGCTCCACCACGTGTCGCGCACAGCTTTCCTATTCCCGGGGCAGGGCTCCCAGACGCCCGACTCCGCTCCATTGGCACGTAAGGCCGTGCCGGGCCTGTTCGATCTCGCGATCGGCCTGCTCGGCGAGGACCCCTTCCCGCGCTGCAGCGAGAGCACCCGCTTCGCCCAGCCGGCGATCGTCCTCGCCAGCCTCGCCGCGTGGAGCGGGCAGGACCCGGAGCCGTCCGAGGTCGCCGCGTTCGCGGGGCACTCGCTCGGTGAGCTCAGCGCGCTGGCCGCGTCCGGCGCGCTGGCGCACGAGGACGCCGTGCGGCTGGCGGTCGTGCGCGGCGAGCTGATGGCGCAGGCCGCCGAGCGTGCCGGCGACGGTGCGATGCTCGCCGTGCTCAAGGGCGGCCTCGCGGACGCGGAGCGGCTTGCCGCGGACCACGACCTGACTGTGGCGAACGACAACGCGCCCGGCCAGGTGGTGCTCGCCGGCCCGCGAGCCGGGATCGAGACGGCGCGCCGCGGCGCCCGCGAGCTGGGGCTTCGCGCGATGGAGCTCGACGTCGCCGGGGCCTTCCACTCGCCTTCGATGGAGACCGCTCGGATCGCCTTCGCCGACGAGCTCGCGCAGGTCACGTGGCACGAGCCGGCGGCGCCCGTGTACTCGTCGCTGACGGCCGCGCCGTTCGTCGAGCCCGCTCGCGAGCTCGCCACGGCTATCGTCTCGCCGGTCCGCTGGCGCGAGGTCATGCTGGCGCTCGCCGCGGACGGGATCGAGCGCTTCGTGGACCTGGGGCCCGGCGAGGTGCTCGCCCGCCTTGTAAACCGCAACCTGGAGGGAGCACGAGATGTCGTCGCTGCCAGCGCCTGAGGCGCAGCTCATCGACCCATCGGTCCGCGCCGGCGCCTCGATCGCCGGCCTGGGCGTCGCGCTGCCGCCGAAGGTCGTCGACAACGCCCAGGCCACGAGCCGGGTCGAGCGCGAGGTCGACGACGACTGGATCGTCCGTCGCACCGGCATCCGCGAGCGCCACCACGCCGAGCCGACCGATCAGCTCGCGCTCCTGGCCGCCGAGGCCTCGCGCGGCGCGCTCGACGACGCCGGGATCGCCGCGACCGACATCGACCTGATCCTCCTGGGCACGGTGACCGCCGACCACATCACACCCGGCTGTGCGCCGCTCGTCGCGGCCGAGCTCGGAACGTTCGCCGGCGCGCTCGACGTGAACGCCGCATGCGCCGGATTCGTCAGTGCCCTCTCGCTCGGCGCGGCGATGATCGAGGCGGGCCGCGCGAGCCGCGTGCTGGCGATCGGCGCCGAGATCATCTCGCGCCACGTGGACCCGCGCGACCTCCACACGGCGGCGATCTTCGGCGACGGAGCGGGCGCGGTCGTGCTGGAGGCCAGCAGCGAAGCCCGCGTCGGCCCGGCCGTGCTCGGCGCCGACGGCAGCTATGGTCACCTGATCGTCGCGCCGCGCGACACCGGCATGATGTCGATGGACGGCCACGAGGTCTTCCGCCAGGCGATCGTCCGGATGACGCAGGCCACGACCGACGCCTGCGACGCGGCGGGCATGACGCTCGACGACATCGACGTGTTCGTCTTCCACCAGGCCAATGCGAGGATCCTCGTCAAGCTCGCCGAGCGGCTCGGGCTGTCGATGGACCGCGTCGTCAACTCGATCGCCGGGACAGGCAACACGTCGGCGGCGTCGGTGCCGCTCGCGCTGGCGGCCGCCCGCGACGAGGGGCGCCTGACCGACGGCAGCCGCGTCCTCCTGTGCGCGCTCGGCGCGGGGCTCACGTGGGCCTCGGCGGTCGTGACCTGGGGGCGTGGTGGCTGATCGTCCCGACGGTGCCGTGGCGCTCGTCACCGGCGGCTCGCGTGGGATCGGCGCCGCCGCGGCGCATGCCCTCGCGGTCGACGGCTGGTCCGTCGCACTGACCTTCCGGACCGGGGAGCGCGAGGCCGCCGAGGTCGTCGCCGCGATCGAGGCGGCCGGCGGCAGGGCCGTGGCGCTGCGTGCCGACGTCACCGACCCGGCGCAGGCCTCCGCGGCGCTCGACGATGCCCGCGAGGCGCTCGGCGGGCCGGTTCTCGGGCTCGTCAACAACGCCGGCGTGCGCGACGACGACCTCGCGGTCTCGCTCGACGACGAGCGCTGGCAGCGCGTGATCGACACCAACCTGACCGCGGCCTTCCGGCTCGTGCGCGATGCGCTGCGCCCGATGATCCGCGCGCGCTTCGGGCGCGTCGTCAACATCGCGTCGGTCGTCGGGCCGCGGGCCAACGCCGGGCAGGCGAACTATGCGGCCGCCAAGGCGGGCCTGATCGGCATGACGAAGACCGTCGCCGTCGAGGTCGCACGCCGCGGCGTCACGGTGAACGCCGTCGCTCCGGGCTTCGTACGCACCGCGCTCACCGCCGACCTGCCCGACGAGGTGGTCGACGGGGTGCCCGCGAGACGTGCCGGCACTCCCGGGGAGGTCGCCGCCTGCGTACGGTTCCTGGCGTCGGACGACGCCGGCTACGTAACCGGATCCACCCTCTACGTCGATGGCGGCCTGTCCGCCTGAAAGGAGCAGAACATGAGCACGGTCACAGCAGAGCAGGTAGAGAAGGTCGTCCGCGACGCGCTGGAGAGCTTCGGTGCGGAGACCGAGGGCGTCACGCTCGAGACCACGTTCGAGGAGCTCGACGTCGACTCGCTCGACCTCGCCGAGCTTTCGCAGATCGTCGAGGAGCAGTACGGAGTCGTCCTCAAGGGCGACGACATGAAGCAGATCGCGAGCGTCGGCGACGCCGTGAGCATGATCGTCGAGCGCATCTAAGCCATCGACGTGCGTGAGGTCGTCGTCACCGGGGTAGGTGCGGTCACGCCGCTGGGCGTGGGCGCGCGCACGCTCCACGAGCGCTGGACAGCGGGTGCCTGCGGCGTGCGGGACGGCGAAGCGCCGTGCGCCGACTTCGATCCGCTCGAGCATCTCAGCCGCAAGGAGGCGCGTCGCGCCGACCGCTTCACCCAGCTCGCCGTGGTGGCGTCCGACGAGGCGCTCGCCGAGGCCGGGCTGGCGCCCGGCGCCGGTCGGCCGGTCGAGGCGACGCGGATCGGCTGCATCGTCGGCACGGGCATCGGCGGGATGCAGACGCTCGAGACGAACCACATGGCGATGTTCGAGAGCGGCCCGCAGGCGGTCTCGGCGCTGGCGGTGCCGCTGCTGATGGGCAACGCCGGCGCGGCGGCGGTCGCGCTGCGCCACGACCTTCGGGGGCCCTGCTTCGGCGTCGTCTCGGCTTGCGCCGCGGGGGCCCACGCGATCGGGGCGGCCATCCGCGCCGTCCAGGTCGGGGACGCCGACGTGGTCGTGGCCGGCGGTACCGAGGCGGCTCTGACGGGTCTCGCGCGTGCGGCGTTCCGCACGCTCGGTGCCACGTCCGAGCTCGGCATCTCGCGTCCCTTCGACGCACGGCGCGACGGGTTCGTGATGGGAGAGGGCGCCGGGGTCCTCGTGATCGAGGCCGCCGAGAGCGCGCAGGCGCGAGGTGCGCGCGCCCTGGCGCGGGTCGCCGGCTTCGGCGCGACCTGCGACGCGTTCCACCTGACCGCGCCCGACGAGGACGGCGACGGCGCGGCGCGCGCGATCGAGGCGGCGCTGGCCGACGCCGGGATGACGCCAGACGACATCGACTACGTCAACGCGCACGGCACGTCCACGCCGCTCAACGACCGCTCGGAGACGCTCGCCCTCAAGCGCGCGCTCGGCGAGCGGGCGGCTCAGATCCCGACCTCGTCGACCAAGTCGGCGGTCGGGCACCTCCTCGGTGCTGCGGGAGCCGTCGAGGCGATCGCGCTGACGCTCGCGCTTCGAGATCGGATCGCTCCCCCGACGATCGGCCTCGAGGAGCCCGATCCGGAGCTGGACCTCGACTACGTGCCGGGCTCGGCGCGTCCGTTCGTGGTCCCGGACGGTCGGCCCCCGCGGGGGATCTCCAACTCGTTCGGCTTCGGGGGGCACAACGCCGTGCTCGTCCTCGAAGGAACCTGATGGCGGAAGGAGTCCGATGGCCCTAGCGCTCGTCGAACGACCGGACGAGCGCCTCTCGCCGCTCGAGCGGCTGGAGGTTCTCTGCGATCCGTGCTCGATCAACCTCCTGCGTACGGGGGTGCGCTCGCATCGGCTCGGTGATCGTGCGCGCGACGGCGACGGGGTCCTCGGGGCGACGGGCGCCGTCGACGGTCGCCCGATCGCCTGCTTCGCGCAGGACGCCAGCTTTGCCGGCGGATCGCTAGGCGAGGCGCACGCGGAGACAGTGATCCGCGTGCTGGAGCTGGCCGGCCGCGCGCGGATGCCGGTCGTCGGCTTCATCGAGTCGGCCGGCGCGCGGATGCAGGAGGGCGTGGCCGCCCTGTCGGGGTACGGGCGGATCTTCCGCGCGCATACGGAGCTGTCCGGTCTCGTGCCGCAGATCTCGATCATCTGCGGCGCCAGCGCCGGGGGCGGGTCGTACGCTCCGGCACTGACCGATCTCGTCGTGATGACGCGCCGGGCGAGCATGTTCCTCACCGGACCGGGCGTGGTCCGCGAGGTCACCGGTGAGGAGGTGGACGCCGACGCGCTCGGCGGTCCACGCGTCCACGATCGCAACGGCGTCTGCCACATGGTCGCCGAGACCGAGGTCGAGGCGGCGCTGCTCGCGCGTGATCTGCTCGACCACCTTCCCCAGCACGCCGGTGAGCCCCCCGCCCGCTGGCCGGCCGTCGCCCCGGCACCCGGCGACCCGGGGGCCGTCGTCCCGGACGAGCACCGCCGCGTCTACGACGTACGCCACGTCGCGGCGCGCCTGGTCGACGGCGGGCGACTGATCGAGACCGGCGATCGCTGGGCGCGCAACATCGTCACCGCGTTCGCGCGGCTCGACGGTCGCGCCGTCGGGATCGTGGCCAACCAGCCGCGCTACCTGGGTGGCGTGCTCGACGCGGACTCCGCGACGAAGGCCGCGCGCTTCGTGAGGATGTGCGACTCGTTCGGCCTGCCGCTGATCGTGCTCGTCGACACCCCTGGCTTCCTGCCCGGGACCGGCCAGGAGCGCATCGGCGTGATCCGCCACGGTGCGAAGCTCGTGCACGCGTTCGCCGGTGCGACGGTGCCGCGCCTGACGGTCGTGATGCGCAAGGCGTTCGGCGGCGCGTTCATCGCGATGAACTCCAAGGATCTCGGCGCCGACCTCGCCATCGCCTGGCCGGGCGCCCAAGTCGGCGTGATGGGGGCCAAGCAGGCGGTCGGCATCGTCTCGCGGCGCGAGATCGCCGAGGCGTCCAATCCGGAGCGCGCGCTCGACCGCCTGGCGCGCGCCTACGCCCGTGACCACCTCGCCGTCGAGACCGCGGTCGCCGGCGGGTATCTCGACGAGATCACCGCTCCGGGCGACACCCGCGAGCGGCTCGCCGCGACGCTCTCCGTGCTGGCCGGCGGCCGCCGGCGCCATCGACCTGGGAGGAACATCCCGCTGTGACGTTCTCCGTGCCGTTCGAGCGCCTCGAGGAGGGCGCCGCCTTCAAGACCCGCGGGCGCACCGTGACCGAGGCCGACGTCGTCGGCTTCTCCGCGCTGACCGGCGACTGGCATCCCCAGCACGCCGATGCCGAGTGGGCGGCGAGCAGCGCATTCGGCCAGCGGATCGCGCACGGAATGCTCGTGCTGTCGTTCGCCGTCGGCCTGATCCCGCTGGACCCCGAGCGGGTCGTCGCGCTGCGCCGTGTGCGCGACGTGGTCTTCCGCCGTCCGGTGCGGCTCGGCGACACGATCCACGTCGAGGGCAAGATCGCCGGCCTCAAGGCAGTCGGCGAGGATGCCGACGCCGGCCTGGTCACGCTCGCGCTCGACGTCGTGCGCCAGGACGGACTGCGCGCCTGCGCGGCCAAGATCGAGGCGCTCTGGCGTTGCGGTGAGCCGGGCGCCGACGGTGAGCCCGCCGGCCCGTGCGGCGAGATGGTCTGGGGTGGCGCGTGATGCTCTCCGGCAAGAGGATCCTCGTCACCGGCGTGCTGAACCGCGACTCGATCGCCTACGCGGTCGCGCGGCGCTCGCAGGAGCAGGGCGCGCAGGTGCTGCTGACGGGCTTCGGCCGCGGCAGGCGCCTGACCGAGCGCGCCGCGCGCATGCTGCCCGAGCCGTGCGACGTGCTGGAGCTCGACGTGAATCGCGCGGAGGACCTCGCGTCTCTGCGCACCGAGATCGAGACTCGTTGGGGCGGCATCGACGGCGTCCTCCACGCAATCGCGTTCGCGCCCGCCGACGCGCTCGGCGGCGACTTCCTGGCCACGCCGCGCGAGAGCGCCGAGGAGGCATTCCGTACCTCGGCCTATTCGCTGAAGGCGCTCTCCGAGGCTTTGCTGCCGCTGTTCGGCGAGGACGGCGGCGCGATCGTCGGGCTCGACTTCGACGCCACCGTCGCCTGGCCGGCCTACGACTGGATGGGAGTCGCCAAGGCTGCGCTCGAGTCGGTCTCGCGCTACCTGGCGCGCGATCTCGGGCCCCGCGGCATACGAGTCAACCTCGTCTCCGCCGGGCCGCTCGAGACGCTCGCCGCCGGCGGGATCCCCGGCTTCGAGCTGCTCGCCGACGGCTGGTCCGAAGCGGCGCCGCTCGGCTGGGATCTGCGCGACCCCGAGCCGGTCGCCGACGCCGCCTGCTTCCTGCTGTCGCGGCTCGCGCGCGGCATCACCGGCGAGATCGTGCACGTCGACGGTGGACGTCACGCAATCGGCGCGGCTGTGTGACGACGGTCCTGCTGACCGGAGCGACTGGCTACATAGGAGCGCTGATGCTCGCGCGGCTTATCCCGCGTCGGGTGCGCGTGCTCTGCGCGATCCGCGCGCGCAACGACGCTCACGCCGGCGAGCGCCTCGACGGGACGCTGCGCCGGCTTTGGCGCAGCCCGCCCGCGAGCGTCCGGCGGCAGCTCCGCGCGGTGGCGTGCGATCTCGAGGCCGGGCCGGTGACGCTGGCCGGGCTCGACGAGGTCACCCACGTGTTGCACGCCGCCGCCGCGATCGGCTTCGAGCAGTCGATCGAGCAGGCCCGCTCGGCCAACGTCGGCGGCACGCGCGCCGTGCTCGGCCTGGCCCGCTGTGCACCCCGCCTCCAGCGGGTGGTGCACGTCTCGACGGCTTACGTGGCCGGCACATGGGAGGGGTCCTTCGCCGAGGACGACCTCGACGTCGGCCAGGGCTTTCGCAACACCTATGAGCGCTCCAAGCTCGAGGCCGAGCTGCTTGTGCGCGACGCCGCCCGCGACCTGCCGGTCGTCGTCGCCCGTCCGAGCATCGTGATGGGGGAGTCGCGCACCGGCTGGACGACGAGCTTCAACGTGCTCTACCCGTTGCTGCGCGCCTACCGCCGCGGGCTTGTCGCGCGCGTCCCGGCGGACCCGGGCGGCTACGTGGACATCGTCACCGGCGACTACGTCGCCGACGGCCTCGTCCATCTGCTGCTCGACGCGTCCACGGCCGACGGCACCTACAACCTCGTCTCCGGCCGTGCGGCGCTGACCGTCGCCGTGCTGCGCGATCTCGCCGCAGCGACGCTCGGTCTGCCGCCGATCGAGCTCGACGCGGAGCGCGGGCGCACCCCGGAGGGCATCGGCGCGCTGGGCCCCTATCTGGGGGTGCGTACGCGGTTCGACGACCGTCGTGCTCGAGCAGTGCTGCGCCCCGCGGGGATCGAGCCGACGGCCCCGGTGCGCGCGTTCGGTGCGCTCATGTCGTACGCCGAGCGTGCGGCGTGGGGCAAGCGCCCGCAGACGCGGGCGGATGCCACGGCGATGCCGGCCTGATCCCGGTGGGCACGGCGCACGCCGATCCGCGACCGATCATCTACCCTCCGGCGCCATGAGCGACGACTGGCGCGTGCGTGCAGATCTCGAGAGCGGCGAGCAGGCCGAGCGGCTGGTGCGCGGGCTGCACGAGCACGAGATCGAGCGCGAGGCGCGCGCCGTGCTCGGCTCCGGTCTCACGGTGAGCGTCGGCGAGCGGACGGTGTTCGTCTATGCGAGCCACGAGGAGGACGCGCGGCGTGCGGTGGACGCGCTGGCCGACGTGCTTGCCGAGCACGGCCTGAGTGCGACGATCGGCCTCGATCGCTGGCATCCGGACGAGGAGCGCTGGGATGATGCCGGGGCGCCGCTTCCGCGCACGCCCACCGAGCGGGCCGCCGAGCTTGCGGCGCGGGAGCGGCGCGAGGCCGCCGAGAGCGCCGAGCGCGGGCCGCAGTGGCAGCTACGGATCGACTTCGACAGCCGACGCGACGCGGTCGAGGCCGTCCGCCGGCTCGAGGCGGAGGGGCTGCGCGCGCGTCGCGGCTTCCGCCACGTCTTCGTGCGCTGCGCGACCGAGGCCGACGCGCGCGAGCTGGCCGAACGGCTCACGCGCGAGATGCCCCTCGACGCCGAGCTGATCGTCGAGGGTGCGCCTGACGATGCCTGGACGGCGACGCATCCGTTTGCCGTGCTCGGCGGCATCGCCAACTAGCGGACGGGCTCGCTTCACCCTATCGCGGGCCGGGCGGCGCCTCGCTCCCGGCATCGCGGGCCGGGCGACGCCTCGCTCCCGGCATCGCGGGCGCCCGTTCGGGCTCGCCGCGCGGCATCGGGGGCAGTCGACGGCTCGCTCGAGCTCGCCGGATACGTCGGTCTCAGCCGTCGCGAGCCGGGGCTCCGCGCACCGTTGGGCTGAGCTGTGAGCCGGCGAGCGGCGCCGCCGCGCCCCGCATCAGCGGAGCGCGGCGGGCACCGTCACGATCGGGTGCCTGCGGGAACCCGCCGAGGCCCGCGAAGGCGTCCGATCTCCGGCACACAGGGAAACGACGACGAGCGAGGCGAGACGTCGAGGGGGGAAGGGAGACGTCCGCCCGTCGTGGCAACGAGATGGGATGCCCGATTCCGGGACCGTCCGTCTCGTTGCCGCGGTGTGCGGACGACCTTCCGGTGTCCGCGATCACTCGGCGTCCCCTGCTGCCGCATGGAGTCAACTTTCGCGGCCACAGACGTATCGGGCATCAGTTGGCTCTCCGGACGACCTTGCGGGAAAGGTGCAGCCCACTGCGGAGGAACCCGCAACGCGGCGAGGTCGCCGCCTCGTGGGGCCTACTTGACGAGCCCGCGATCGAGCGCGTACCGCACCAGCTCTGCCCGCGAGGTGCGGCGCAGCTTCTGCTGGATATGAGCGCGGTGCGATTCGACGGTTCGGACCGAGAGGTGGAGCTGGTCGGCGATCTCGGCGTTGGTATAGCCGAGCGCGATGAGCCGGAGGACCTCGGTCTCGCGCTCGGTCAGCTCGTCCGGCGGTTGCGTCGGGCGGGACGAGGCGAGCGCGGCGCCGAGCCGCGGGTTGAGGTACGAGTCGCCCCCCGCCGCCCGGTGCACGGCCTCGATCAGCTCGTTGTCGGCCGCCTCCTTGAGCACGTAGCCGAGCGCCCCTGCCTGCAGCGCGCTACGCGCGAACGAAGGATCGTCCTGCATCGTCAGTACGACGACCTCGGTGCTGGGTGATGCCTCGCGGACCCTTGGGATCGCCTCCAACGAGGTCAGCGTCCCGGGCATGTTGAGGTCGAGCACGAGCACGCGCGGCTTATGCCCGCGCACGTAGCGTACGGCGCCGTCGACGTCGCCGGCCTCGGCCACGACCTCGAAGCCCGGCTCGGCCTCGAGCAGCAGCCTCAGACCGGAGCGGACGACCTCATGATCGTCGGCGATCACGATCCGCACCTCGCCGTTTCCCGTCTGCTCGTCGCTCATGAACGATGCATGCTATGCGTTTGCGTGGCGGCGGCTGCACCGGATTACTCCGCCCCGGGACTGCGGGAAACCCCGCAGTCGCGCGTCGCGCGCTGTACCGATGCCCGGCAGGCCGGGTCGGTCGTAGATTCGCTGAGGATGCGAGCCGGCTGCCGACATGGGGAGGCGCAGCGGCGGGCGATCACCGTCGCCGTCGCCGATCGCCACGCGCTGGTGCGCAGGGCGCTGATCGACCTGATCGGCTTCGAGCCGGGGTTCTCGGTCGTCGCGCAAGCGGGCAGTGCGGAGATGATCGCGCAGCAGCTGAGGCGTACCCGGCCCCGGCTGCTGCTGCTCGAGCCCGCGTTGCTCGGCGGCCGCGGCCTCGTCGGTCTTCCTCGACTGCTGCTGAGCTCGCCGCGTACGTCCGCCGTCGTGCTCGCCGACGAGGAGTCGCCGGCCCTCGAGCGCCACGCAGAGGGCTGTGGCGCAGCCGCGTCGGTCGTCAAGCATGCGCCGCCGGAGGAGCTGTTCGCGACGCTGCGCCGGGTCGTCGCCGCGACGCCCGTCGCGGCGCTGCGGGTCGTCGCCTAGGGGCGTGACACGTCGCCCGAGGTCGTACGGCGGGGCCGCGGCGTTGAGCGAGGGGTGGTCGCTCAGGCGCTCGCCGCGGCGTTCACCACGGCGGGCGGCAGCGGGATCGTCGCCGAGACGGTCGTCCCGACCCCCGGGATCGGCTCGACGTCGAGCTGGCCTCGGGCGATCTCGACTCGCTCGCGCATTCCCACCAGGCCGAAGCCGGTCGTCGGCTCCTCGGGGTCGAAGCCGCGCCCGTCGTCAGTGACGACGACCTGGAGCGAGTCGCCGCACTCGAGCACGGAGACGGCGACGCTGCGCGCGCCCGAGTGCTTGACGACGTTCGTGAGCGCCTCCTGGACCAGGCGATACACGGTGCTCGCGACGTCGGTCCCGTCGCTCTCGGGGGCGAGCCGCTTCTCGTCGATCGCGCATTCCAGCCGGACGTCGAGCCGATGCGTCACGCGGGTGCGCTCGGCCAGGCCGTCGAGGGCGGCGGCGACGCCGAGCTGGTCGAGCGCCGCCGGGCGCAGGTCGGCGATCAGGGCCCGCAGCGAGTCGATGCTCTGGGAGAGGCGCTCGATCGCCTCGTCGACGAGACGGCCCACGCGTCCCACGTCGGTCCCGCGACGCGCCGACGAGAGCAGGATCTTCAGGCCGGCGAGGTCCTGCAGGCTCTCGTCGTGCAGCTCGCGCGCCCAGCGCGCGCGCTCGTGCTCGGCGGCCTCCATGCGGCGGCGCAGCGTGCTCGCGGCGACCCGCTGGGCGGTCACGACGGCGGTCGCGGCACTTGCGGCGAACGCCTCGAGGAGATGCTCCTCGTCGCCTGAGAAGCCGGTCTCTCTCTCCATGTGGTCGAATGCCGCGAGGACCCCGACGGTCGCATCGCGGTAGCGCAGCGGTACGACCAGGCCGGTCTCGGCACCCACCTCGCGGGCGAGCGCGCGTCGCAGCCGCGTCGCCTGGCCGGCGATCCGCTCGCCATCGCCGTCCGCAACCGCGGTGCCGGCACCGAGCTCGCCGCCGAGCACCATCCGCCGTCCCAGCAGGTCGTCGCCGGCGAGCCCGGCGACGGCGCGGACGACGAGCTCGCCCCCCTCGTGCAGCGCGATGACCATCACCCGGGCCTCGACCAGGGCGCGCCCGCGCTTGACGACCAGCTCGAGCACGCGATCGATGTTCGTCTCGGCGCCGAGCGCCCTCGCGATCGAGATCGTCGCCTCGAGCGCCGCAACCGTCCGCTCGAGCTCGTCTCGGCGCTCTCGCTGTATGCGGTAGAGGTCGGCGTTGCTGATTGCGATCGACGCCCAGTCGGAGAGGACGAGCAGCGCCTGCTGGTCGGCCGCGGTGAAGCCGCCGGCCTTGTCGGTCAGGTAGATGTTTCCCCACCCGGTGCCGCGCACGACGATCGGCACGCCGAGGAAGGTGTCCATCGGGGGGTGGTGCGGCGGGAAGCCGTACGAGCGCGGATGCGCGCC
>JANJTP010000013.1 GCA_024711025.1 Solirubrobacteraceae bacterium | reverse complement strand
CCCCGCGAGGCGGGCCGCGCGGATCGAGCCCGCTCGTGCGCTGCGCTACGAGTGAGCGGCTCGCCCATCTTCCCTACACTCAGCCCGGCGCGGTGGGCGTAGCTCAGCTGGTAGAGCTCCTGGTTGTGGTCCAGGCGGTCGCGGGTTCGAGTCCCGTCGCTCACCCCTCAAAGGAACCCCGCTGCGGCGGGGTTCCTGTGTTGCGCGGCAGGTGCGGGCGGCGCGGCGGCGGGCCGCCGAGGCATCAATGAGGCATCAATTCGTCGGGAGGGCAAGCCGGGTTCTGCGCGCGGACCACCCGGACTCCGGCGCGTGCGGGGGATACTGCCCGGGTCGAACGAGACGGCTCCCAGGGCAGCGGAGATGCCGTCGGGCCCATCGCGTACGTTGCTGGAATGTCGATCACGAGTGCAGATGGGGCCACGGAGGCCGGGGTCACAAGGCCTCGCGCCGAGCCATCGCGCTTTGCCGTAGATGACCGATCGCTCGCGGCTATCGACCTCTTCTGCGGGGCCGGCGGGCTTTCATACGGCCTGGTCGAAGCTGGTTTGGACGTCCGAGCCCACCTGGACAAGTGGCAGCCCGCCGTCGACACCCTCAACGCGAACTTCGATGAAGACCGCGAGCCGATCGACGTCGCGGCCCTAGAGGCCGGCGACATTGTTGACCTTGCTGGCGGTGAGGTACCCCGCCTCATGGCTGGTGGCCCACCGTGCCAGTCTTTCACGTCGGCTGGACGCCGTCGCGAGGACGATCCCCGCGGGAGCCTCGTCGGGGCGTACGCGGTGCTGGCCGCGGAGGTCCGGCCCGACGTCGTCGTCTTCGAGAACGTCGAAGGATTCGCCACTGCCGGTGGCGGCAGGTTCGTCTTCGACTTGCTCGACCCCCTCATCGAAGCTGGGTACTGGATCAAGGTTCGGAAGGTGAACCTCGCGAACTACGGCGTGCCACAGCACCGCAAGAGGGTCATCGTCGTTGCGAGCCTGCTTGGCGAGCCGCCGTTCCCTCGCTCGAGTCATAGTGCATGGGGTGCTCCTGGGGCTGAGCATGTCCCGGGTAGACCGCTTACCCCGACGTTGGCCGAAGCGCTTCTTGGGCTACCGGCCCCAGACTCTCCGAGCGCGCCGCACGGCCACGTCGTGTCCCGCGTTGGCGAACTCGAACAAGCACGGATCGCCGCGCTCAAGCCGGGTCAGACCATGCGCGATCTTCCCGAGGAGATGTGGCACGAGAGCTACCGCAAACGTGCGCACCGACGGGTGATGGACGGGACGCCTACCGCGCGTCGCGGTGGCGCTCCGGCCGGGCTGCGACGATTGCGAGCCGACGAACCCTCCAAGGCGATCACTTCAGCGGCCGTCCGCGAGTTCATTCACCCGACTGAGGACCGCCGCCTCACGCTTCGCGAGGCCGCACGACTCCAGACCTTCGACGATACGTTCGAGTTCTGCGGAAGTTCGAGTGACCAGGCGACGCTGGTGGGGAACGCGATCCCGCCGCGCTTCACCAAGGTCCTCGGGATCGCGATCCGCGAACACCTCGAGAGCAACTCAGGCCGACCTCGTAACGCCCGAGGCGAGGGCGCGCTGCTGGAGTTCGAGGTGACCTCGGCGCAAGGCATGAGCCCGGCACTTGCGAGCGTCGTAAGCGCGGTCAACGGCCGATACCTGGCCCAGACCCTCTTCGCGTCTCTCGAATCGGTGTAATCCGGTTGGCGATATGGATCCCGAGACGAAGCGCAACCTTCAGAAGGCTCGCCGACTGACGACCGGCGCGCTCAGGATCGAGGTCGGCTGGCCGGCGATCGGAGGCCTCGCGCTACGTGTCGCTCTTGACCGCGGCTACGACGTCACGGCCCGCTACGGAGATGTTGCGGTGCCCGATTTCTTCGACGTGATCGACGCCGCCGAATGGGCCGTCGCTGGCATCAATCCCGACGACGCGGTCGCATGGATCGAGGACGCAGACAGACACAACGCGGTGTACCTGGAGCTTCTCGTGAGGCTCTTCGCGCGCCGCCTCAAGTACCGGCGAATCCTGAGCACCCAGGCGTTCGCGACGTCGGACCAGGTGGGCCCGCGCACGCTGCTGGAACACGGTCTGCTTGATCCAGGCGCGTTGAGCTCGCTCGTCGTGTGGCGCAAGTGGATGATGGACATCGACAACCGGTCGGGGCAGGAGACCGGATACCTCTACGACGCCATCGTCGCGCGCGCGTTGGGCGGCTCGGCATACGGATCAACGAACAGTCCGATCAGGCGCGCGCCGACGCGTGCTGGCGGCAGATCGCCAGGGCAGCGCCAGGTCGACTGCATCGTCGACAACCCGAACGGCAAGCCGTGGGCATACGAGGTCAAGATCCGCATCACCGATGCGGCGTCGCGACAGGGAAGGCTGAACGAGGAACTCGTATTTCCACGGGACTGCGCGTACAGCGACCACATCCCGCGGCTCATGGTGTTCGACCCAACGCCTTGTGACACGCTCGATCAGGTCATTGCGGCGTTTGAAGCAGAGCCCGACGGCGAAGTGTTTCTCGGGCAGGAGGCGTACTCGCACATCGGGGAAACCGCCGGACCCGCCCAGGCCGAGTTCTTGCGCCGATACGTCGCCGAGCCCTTGAAGCAGTATGAGGACACGATTCCTGACTTCGGCGCGGGGCGCGACCTCGTGGACCTACGGCTCGTCGCTGACGCCGATGCGATCACTCTCGCATTGGAAGGCTTCCAGCCGTACGTCATCGGTCGCGATGTCGATCCCGCCACCGTGATCGAGGACGCGGTGGAGAGCTCGGAGGACGGGTAGCGCATGGCGCGCCGTCTTCCGCTGGCTCCGCCGACGACGCCGGAGGTGCGGGCGCGCATGCAACGCATGCCTCGGCGCGACACACAGCCGGAGATGGCGTTGAGGCGGGAACTGCACCGCCGCGGGCTCCGGTATCGCACGAGCATTCGCCCCCTCGACGGCCTGCGGTGTCAGGCCGACATCGTGTTCGCGTCTGCCAAGGTCGCATGCTTCGTGGACTCTTGTCATTGGCACGGGTGCGAGCAGCATCTGCGACTTCCGAAGACGAACACCCAGTGGTGGCGGGACAAGATCGCGTGGACGAAGGAGCGCGACGAGCGAAACAACGCGGCACTGCGCGCCGCCGGATGGACGGTGATCCGCGTTTGGGAACACGACAACGTGACCGACGCGGCCGACCTGATCGAACGTGTCGTGCGTCACGGAGCATGATGAGCCCGAGCGTGCGAACGTTGCTGGCCACGGGGACCTTCAACGACGAGTTGGCGGGAGCGCGCTAGATCGCCTAGGCGTAGGTGGTCGAGCGGACAGCGTCGCACGCGTCCGCGGTCGACCCGTCTGCCTCGCGACGTAACGTGCATGGGTCTTGCCAGCACGGACGGAGATTCACGCCCTTCACGAGGACCATGTCCTCGATCTCCTCACGCGCGTCGGCCTCAGGAACGAGTTCGACGCGGGGACGCTGGGCTGCTCGGTCTGCGACGGCTCGATCACGGAGCTTGGCCTCGGCGCGATCAGGCTTCGCGACGGTGCGTCAGTCGTCGCGTGCGGGCGCCTCGAATGCTTGAGGGAGTTCCATGAATAATCCAGTGACACCGATCCTCACGTTCCTCGCCGGGATCGGCGTGGTCGGGATCCTTCTCATCTACCTCCTCTTCATGCCGGAGAAGGCCGAGAAGGTTGCGGGCTGGGTGAGCGGTCTTCTTGCGAAGGTCTTCCGAAAGGTCGATCGCACGGCGGTGGCGTTCAAGGTGCAGGGCGCCATCAACTCGATGCGCTCCGAGCTGCTCAAGAACGCTCCCGACCTCATAGAGAAGAAGCTGCGCATCCGGTGGTCCGACGTCGACGAGGCGGAGGCACGACTGCGCGACGGCGAGTGTCTCGTCGTGATGCGTCGATCAGACCACCATGAAGAGAACATGGCGCATGCCGTGATGGCGTATCTCCCGAAGGCCCTCCTCTCTCGAGCGAGGCCGTACCTCGACAAGGACCGGATGCGCGCCGCCGATCTTGTCGTCGCGAAGGCTCTGCTGTCGCACGACGAAAGTCCGATCGGCGCACTTCCGATCTTCTACGAAAAGCACCTCGACCCGGCGCGGGCCGAGAGCACGGAGTTGAAGAAGAAGATCGGCGAACTTGACGACCTCGATCTCAACGGCTGGCTGTCCCGAGTCCTACTCGCCGAGTACCAGGTTCTCGGCGACGCACTCCACCCTGGCGAGCCCGACGTCTACTGCGTGAACGACTCGGAGGAATTCGCGCGATGGCTCCACATGCTCGCGTCGCGCGCGCCCGGGGACGAGTCCTCGTCGTTGTCGTACAAGGGCCGGTACTTCCGAATCGCCGTGATCTTCGTCGCGCAGAAGGACCGGTTCGAGCGGGAGGGCCTGGCTCCGTACCGGAAGCGCGCGAAGCGCTGCCTGTACCAGGAGAGGTTCGACGCTGTGTATCTGATGGCTCGCGACGCGAATATCCCGGCAGTCGAGGCTCTCGCGGACGACCTTGAGAAGGACGGCCGCGTCGCCCGAACTTCGCGATACGTCTACCCGCTTCGACAGGACTTCAAGAAGCGCAAGATGAACCGCGAGCGCGCGATCGTAGTTTGCCTTCGGCGGCGGCTTGCCCCCGGCGAAACGCTGGACGACCCGTCGCTCGACGCCGCCGAGGATCTCGTCAACGAGGTATACGAACCGACCGCCTGAGCCTTCGGCGTTGGCGGACTCGACCAGCGGCCGACTCAGGTGCGCCTCCGCCGGTCTGCTGCGTGTCTCGCCTCGGCGGGACCTGGTGGTCACCCGCGGGCGCCGGGCCAACCGCTCGCGATAGCTCGGTTGTCCAGTCGGCGGCAGCGAATAGCTCGGAGGCTGGGGTTGTCGCACGGCAAGCGAACTATCAAGCGCCCCGCACATCGCATCAGTCCGCTGCCGGCGACGCGAAGCATCTGAGTGCAAGCGAAGATGCCCAGGGCACGGCACCGCCGGCCGGCCCGCCCTTCTCGCCTCGCTGCGCTCGGCGTCGCTGACCACCCACCCTCACCTGCGGTGAGCTCGGGTGGTCAGCGATCGAGGGACGGGCGGCCGGCCGACGGGCGGGCGGGGATGTCCGGATAGCGGGGAGCGGTGGGTGTCAACGGCCATCGGTTTCTCCCCAGTGGCGGCCATCGGTTCTCCCCGCTGGCGGACATGATTCCTCCCCGTTGATGACCATCGGTTCTCCCCATCACGTAGTGGGGCGGCGGCCGCGGCGAACGTCAAGTGAGGGGCATCACTCCCTTCCCGGCGGTCGCCTGCGCGAGCCGGTAGCTGTCGGTGCCTTCGGTGAGCAAGACGTGCGCGTGGTCTTGGGCATCAGCTCGTCATAAGCCGGCCGGGTGGATGTTGCTGGTGAGGGGGATCGCGCGCTTCTCGTAGGCGGCGTCGACGACCCGGAACAGCGCGTCGGCGGCGCCGGGCGCGACGCCCAGCATGCCGATGTCATCGATCACGATCAGGTCGGCGCGGATCAGCCGCCCGATCGCCTTGGCGACGCTGTCGTCGGCGCGATGGCGCCTGAGCAGCGCGGCGAGCGATTCGAGGGTGTGCCAGGCGACGGTCTTGCCGCGGTCGATCGCCAGGTGCCCGAGCGCTTCGGCGAGGGTGGCTTTTGCCTGTGCCGCTGGGCCCGCAGATGCAGAGGTTCTCGGCGCGGGCAATCCACTCCAGCGTCCTGAGCGCGTGCTGGGTCGGCCTGGGGATCGGCGAGGCGTCCTCGTGCCAGGCGTCGAAGGTTTTCCCGGCCGGCAGCCCTGATTGGCGGCGGCGCGTCCGGATCGTCGCCTGATCGCGGCCGGCTGTCTCTTCGGCCAGCAACACCCGCAGCACCTCAGCGGGCTCCCAGCGCTGGCTGGCGGCGGTCGCGATCACCTCCGGGGCGGCCTTGCGGACATAGGGCAACCGCAGCCGGCGCAGCAACGTTTCGAGCTCGGCCGGCAGCGGCGGCGCGGGCCGTGTGGTGACGGTCATGCGCCGAAGCCCTCCCAGTCGGCCGTGGAGCGCTGCAGCGAACGCTCCTCGGATGCCTTGGCCGGGAACGCGATCACCTGGGCGCCCTGGTAATGCGCGAGGATCGTCGCCAGGTCGCCATCGCCGAACCGGCCGGCGTCCGCGGCGATGATCAGTGCCTCGTCGACGGCCTCCGGTCCGTGCAGCTTGGCCAGCGCGGTCGCCTCGGCGAGCTTGCGGCACAGCTTTGTCGTGCCGGCCGCCGCTGCCGCCTTCAGCCACCGCTCCGCCCCGGGCGCGGCAAGCTGACGAGTCCGCTCCGCGGCTCGATGGCGATCGAGCGCATCGAGCCAGTGGACGTCGAGCAGTCCTCGCTCTTCACTTCCGCGCCCGTCGATGAGGAGCTGCTCGCCCGTCAGGGGATCGACGCGCCGCAGGGGCTCGCCGCCCTCTCCGACCCCCAGTGGTATGACGAGACCGACGACGCCTACCTCGCTGCACTCCTGAGCAAGTGAGTGTCTCAGCGTCGCCGCCAGAGCGGCTCCTGTGCGATACGAGCTTCGTCGGGGCGAGCGCAAAGCGCTCGGCGCACACCGACCGCTTCTCGCATTGGCCGAAGCAAACGCTCGACCGGATCGACGCAGCGATCCTTGCGATCAGCGTCATCACCTTGGCCGAGGCCCGCTACGGATACGTGAACGCCGGCTGGGGTGCCGCCCGGGTCGAACGAGGAGCGGCGGCTCGCCGGCTTTCTTCGGATTCCCCTCGATCTCACGATCGTCGACGAATGGCCGTCTCAAGGTGGTGAGCAGGCAGAACGGCTGGAACGTCGCCGACGACGACCTCTGGATCGCCGCGACGGCGAGCGCGCGAGGCCACGCGCTCGTGACGTGCGACGCCGACCAAGCGCGCATCGACGATCCCCGGTTGGAGTGCTGCACCTTCCAGCCCCGCGGTGACCGGGCGTGCGGCTACGAGTCGTCGGGGTCCTCCTGGCCCTCCGGAAGGTGGTTCTCGAACGCCCAACGCACGAGCGCGTCGAGTTGAGTCCGGTTGGGGATCTCCAGCTTGTGCTCGCGCGCGATGATTACCGCGATATCGCGGACTTCGCCCGCCATCATGGCGAGCGTCCCGTTGCTGAAGTCTTGCCGTCTCTCGGGGAGCACAACCAGGAACGCGCCGTGCTCGCGTGAGACAGCAAGGAAGTTCTCGACCGCGCGTGCATCGGCATGCGACGAGTTCGACAGCACGTCCCACAGTCCGTCGGGGACGTCGCGAAGCGAGCGGGCAGGCTTCCCGGCTCGGTTGGCCAGCCACTGCCGGGCATATTCGCCGGATTCGTCGTCCACGACGCGCTGGGTGCGGCTGTGCAGTTCCAGAAGCATCCGCTTGTACGGGATGACCTCGGTTTCGTAGCCGACGCGGAGCACAGCGATCCCGGCGCGGGCCGCGCGTACCGCGAGAACGCCCATGTACATCAGGGCCTTGGCACGGACGTACGAAGCTGGCGGTGGGCCCTTGTCGGTGGCCTCGAAGCCAGCGTGCTGGAGCACCCATCCAAGACGATCGCTGGCGAGACGCAGGACGCCGATAGTGGGGAGGTCGGCATCGGCGGTCGACGCGAGCTTCTCCTCCGCACGATCGAACGGACCGACTCCGCTCGATGTCCACGCCCACATCATGGCCTCGCCGCATCTCGGGATGGCTGGACGATTCCGAGGCATCAATTTGATGCGAAACGGCAACGCACTGAGAAGCACGAAAGACCTGCAAATCTGAACTTTACGAATCCGGTGACACCACATGATTCGAGTTGTGGTCCAGGCGGTCGCGGGTTCGCGTCGCTCACCCCTCAAAGAGGCCCCACAAACGCGGGGCTTCTCTGCAGCGGATGGAGGCGGACGCCTCGACCATTCTCACCTGCGTCGGCCGCAAGCGCTCGACGCTGGTGGACTGCGAGAGCCCTGCCCGTCGTCCGGTCAGGCCGCCTCACGCACCCCCGCCGGGGTGCGCGCGCCCCGGACGTAAAGCCAACCGCAGACGCCGGCGAAGGCGATCGCCACGGCGGGGCCGGCGAGCTCCAGAGCCTCGCCGCCGCCGGCCTCGCCGAGCTCGTGCATCCCGCCGACGAGCAGATAGGCGGCGAACGCGATGACGAGGATCCCGGTGACGAGGAAGAAGCGGTGCAGGTCCAGCTTCAGCGAGCCGCGGTAGAAGGCGACGCCCAGCGCGATCGCCGCGAGCAGGCCGAGCGTCCCGCCGAGGGCCGTCTGGACGATGCCCTCGTCGCCGACCGACACGAACAGGAAGAGTGCGCTCTCGAGTCCCTCGCGAGCGACCGCCACGAACGCGACGAGCGCCAGCGCCATGCCGCCACCCGAGGCGACGGCGTCGCCGACCTGGGTCCGCAGCGCCCCGCCGATCGTCTTGGCCTGCCGGCGCATCCAGAACACCATCCACGTCAGGACGACCGCGGCGAGCAGCATCGCGCTGCCCTCGTAGACCTGCTCGGCCGTGCCGTGCAGCTCGCCGACCGTGGCGAACAGCAGGGCTCCCGCGGCGACGCTCAACGCGACCGCCCACGCGGTCCCCTTCCAGACGGCGCCACCGTGGCGCTCCCGCTGGTCGATGCGGTTGAGGAAGGCAAAGACCAAGCCGAGCACCAGGCTGGCCTCAAATGCCTCCCGGAGGATGATCACGAATGCGCCCAAGACTGCTTCCCCCTGCTTGCAACGTACGGCTAAGCGGTTAGGGGAGCCTAACAGCAATTCCGAGCAACTGAGTGTGAGATCGGGGGTTCGGCGTCGGTGCGCCGGGCGTACACGTGTGACGCCGACCGCGCCACGCCGGTGGCCGCCCGACCCTAGACTGCGGGCATGGCACGGATCGCGGACATCGCCGTCGGCGCGTCGAACTTCGACTCGCGCTTCCTGAAGATCCTCGAGGACAGCCGGCTGAAGGCCGACGAGTTCGAGGGGCTCGACTACTTCACCTGGCTGCCGCTCTTCGTGATAGCCGGGGCGAGCATCACCCCGAAGATCCAGGTGCACGGCGACCACACGCACTTCGAGGGCGCGGCGATCGACGTCCCGGACGATCAGGTCGAGCTGTTCTACGACGCGCTTCCGGGCCTGCTGGCCCGGGTCGACGTCGGCTGACCGCTTCTGGTCGCTCGCTCAGCCCGCCCAGGGGTCCCGGCCCCGCGCCCTGGCCAGCGCGACCCGCCACAGCAGCACCGCCAGGTCCGCCAGGCCGCCGTACAGATGGCCGAGCGGTCCGGTGACGATCCATGCCGCCGCGCGGGCGCGCGCGGTGAGCGGGTGACTGGCCACGACCTGACGCTATCGTGCGCGCGATGCCCGACCCCGCCGTCTCCACCACCGTCGAAGAGCTGCCCGAATCACGTGTGCGGGTCGAAGCCCAGGTGCCGGTCGAGGAGCTGCGCCGGCGTCTCGAGCAGACCGCCCGCGCCCTCGGTCGCGACATGCGGATGCCGGGCTTTCGCAAGGGCAAGATCCCGGCGCAGGTCGTCCTCCAGCGACTGGGCCAGGAGGCGGTGCTCGATGAGGCGATCCGCTCGTCGATCGGCCGCTGGTACGGCCAGGCGCTCGATGCGAGCGGCGTGCGCCCGGTCGGCGATCCCGACATCGACCTCGGCGACCCGCCGGCCGCAGGCGAGCCGCTGAGCTTCAGCTTCGAGATCGGCGTGCGCCCCGTCGCGACGCTGGGGGTCTACGAAGGGCTCGAGGTCGCCCGTCGCGAGCCCCGGGCCGACGAGGAGGTCGTCGAGGCCCAGCTCGAGGAGCTGCGCGGCCGCATGGCGACGCTCGAGCCGAGCGAGGAGCCTGCGGTCGAGGGCGACTTCGTCGTGATCGACTTCACCGGTCGCCTCGTCGGCGAGGAGCAGCCGTTCGACGGTGGCACCGGAGCCGATCAGCTCGTGGAGCTCGGCTCCGGGCGGCTGATACCCGGGTTCGAGGACCAGCTCCTCGGTGCGCGGGCGGGGGACGAGCGGACCGTCAGCGTCAGCTTCCCGGAGGACTACCAGGCCGAGCATCTCGCGGCCCGCGACGCCGAGTTCGCGGTGACGGTCAAGGAGGTCCGCCGCCGGCTCCTGCCCGAGCTGAACGACGACTTCGCCTCGGACGCGGCCGGCTTCGAGACGCTCGACGAGCTGCGCGAGGACATCGCCACGCGTCTGCGTGAGGCCGACGAGCAGCGCGCCGAGGGCGAGTACCGGGAGGCCGTTCTGGACGCCGCCGCCGACAACGCGAGCATCGCCGTCCCCGAGGCACTCGCGCGGGCGCGCGCGAGGGAGCTGCTCGAGCGGATGCTGCACACGCTCGCGCACCAGGGCATCTCGCGCGATATGTACTTCCAGATGGCGGGCAAGACCGAGGACGAGCTGCTCGACGAGGGCGTCGCGGACGCCGACCGGACCCTGCGTCGCGAGGCCGTGCTCGAGGCCGTCGGCAAGGCCGAGGGGATCGAGCCGTCGGACGGCGACGTGCTCGACGCCCTGCAGTCCACGGCCGCGCGCGAGGGCACCACGCCCGAGAAACTGCGCGCTCGGCTGGAGAAGTCCGGCCGCCTCGACGACCTGCTCGACGACCTGCGCCAGCGCGCCGCGCTCGAGCTGCTCGTCGAGCGGGCGAAGGCGGTCGAGCCCGAGCCGGCGGCCGCGCACGAGCAGCTCCAGACGCCCGACAAGGACTGATCGTCGCGGGTCGCACGCGTTGTCCCGGTGCCCCTCGGAGGGGCGCCCGCCCGTTGCTAGGCTTGCCCGACCGGCCCCGGCAGCGCGCTTGCAGTCGGGAAGGATTCCCGTCCCGACACCGAAACTGAGCGAGGACCATGAGCCCCCTTGTCCCAATGGTGGTGGAGCAGACGTCGCGAGGCGAGCGCGCCTTCGACATCTACTCGAGACTGCTCAACGAGCGGATCGTCTTCCTTGGAACGCCGGTCGACGACCAGATCGCGAACCTGATCGTCGCCCAGCTCCTGCACCTGGAGTCGCAGGATCCCGACAAGGACATCTCGCTCTACATCAACTCGCCGGGCGGCTCGGTCTACGCGGGCCTCGCGATCTACGACACGATGCAGTTCATCAAGCCGGACGTGCAGACGATCTGCGTCGGCATCGCGATGTCGATGGGCGCGCTGCTGCTGGCCGGCGGCGCCGAGGGCAAGCGGATGGCGCTGCCCAACGCCAAGATCCTGATCCACCAGGTCAGCTCAGGCTTCCAGGGCCAGGCGACGGACATCGAGATCCACGCCCGCGAGATCATCGACGTGCGCCAGCGCCTGGACAAGATCCTCGCCCAGCACACCGGCCAGGACTACGACAAGGTGCGCACGGACACCGAGCGCGACTACTTCATGTCCTCGGAAGAGGCTCAGGAGTACGGCATCATCGACCGGGTGATCGCCCACCACTAGCGCCGCAGGCGCGACCCGGGATCTGCGGGGGGACAGAGCGATGGCCAGGCCGACCGATTCCAACGAGCAGCTGCTCTGCAGCTTCTGTGGCAAGTCCCAGCGACAGGTCAAGAAGCTGATCGCCGGACCCGGCGTCTACATCTGCGACGAGTGCATCGATCTCTGCAACGAGATCATCGACGAGGAGCTGACGGCCCCGCCGTCGTTCGACCTCGAGAGCCTGCCGCGGCCGAAGGAGATCTACGGCGTGCTCGACGAGTACGTCATCGGTCAGGAGGCGGCCAAGCGGACCCTCTCGGTCGCCGTCTACAACCACTACAAGCGCGTCCAGATGGCGCAGTCGGGCGACACGGAGATCGAGCTCCAGAAGTCGAACATCCTGCTGCTCGGACCGACCGGCTGCGGCAAGACACTGCTCGCCCAGACGCTCGCGAAGATCCTGAACGTGCCCTTCGCGATCGCCGACGCGACCGCGCTGACGGAGGCCGGGTACGTCGGTGAGGACGTCGAGAACATCCTCCTCAAGCTGATCCAGGCGGCCGACTACGACGTCAAGAAGGCCGAGACCGGGATCATCTACATCGACGAGGTCGACAAGATCGCCCGTAAGGCCGACAACCCGTCGATCACCCGCGACGTCTCCGGCGAGGGCGTCCAGCAGGCGCTGCTCAAGATCCTCGAGGGGACGACCGCGAGCGTCCCGCCGCAGGGCGGGCGCAAGCACCCGCATCAGGAGTTCCTGACGATCGACACGACGAACGTCCTCTTCATCTGCGGCGGCGCCTTCGCGAACCTCGACGGCGTGATCGAGCGGCGGATCGGCCACAAGGGCATCGGCTTCGGCGCCGCGATCGAGAGCCGCCAGGAGAAGGACAACGGGCGGATCTTCGAGCAGTGCCTGCCCGAGGATCTGGTCAACTACGGCCTGATCCCCGAGTTCATCGGTCGTCTGCCGGTGATGAGCGCCGTCCACCAGCTCACGCGCGACGATCTGATCTCGATCCTCACCGAGCCGCGCAACGCGCTCGCCAAGCAGTTCCAGAAGTTCTTCGCCTTCGACGGGATCGAGCTCGTCTTCTCGGAGGACTCGCTCGCGTCGGTCGCCGACCGCGCGCTCGAGCGCGAGACCGGTGCCCGCGGGCTGCGCTCGATCCTCGAGGAGATCCTGCTCGAGGTGCAGTTCGAGCTGCCCTC
>JANJTP010000069.1 GCA_024711025.1 Solirubrobacteraceae bacterium | reverse complement strand
GAGCGGCCGCCGACCAGGGTTGCGGCTGCACGCCAGTGCTCGAGGAGCCGTCGTCGTGCTGCGGGCCCTCGGTCGAGTTGACCGACGCGGCCGGAGTACCGGTGTTCGGTGGCGCGCTCTACGCCGAAGCCGAGGTCGACGCGGCCGCGCAGGTCGCGGTCTCCGCCTCGCTGGGCTGCGGCGTGCCGACCGCCGTGGCCGATCTTCGCGAGGGCGAGACGGTGCTCGACCTGGGCGCCGGCGCCGGCGCCGACGTTCTGATCTCGGCCGCGCGCGTCGGCCCGTCGGGCCGGGCCTACGGCCTCGACATGACGGACGAGATGCTCGAGCTCGCGCGGGAGAACGCACGCAGGGCCGGGGCCCGGAACGTGGAGTTCCTCAAGGGCTATATCGAGGAGATACCGCTGCCGGACGGCTCGGTCGACGTCGTGATCTCCAACTGCGTGATCAACCTCGCGGGCGACAAGGGGCGGGTCTTCGCGGAGGCCGCACGGGTGCTCAGGGACGGCGGGCGTCTGGCCGTCTCCGACGTCGTGGCCGACCCGGAGATGGACGAGGCGACTCGCGCCGACATGGCGGCGTGGACCGGCTGCATCGCCGGGGCGCTGACGCGGGCGCAGTTCGAGCAGGGACTGGCCGACGCCGGCTTCGTCGACATCGAGATCACCGAGACCCATCGCGTGCACGAGCACGCCGCGTCCGCGATCGTCCGCGCGCGCAGGGGCGGCGCTTGAGCCGGCGGGCGTGGTCGGGCCGCTGATCGAGGATCCGGTGGCGACGGTCCTCTTCGTGTGCAGGGCGAACGCGGGGCGCTCCCAGATGAGCGAGGCGCTGTTCGCGCGAGCCGCCGGCGGGCGCCACCGGGCTATGTCGGCGGGCAGCGAGGCCGATCCGGAGGGTCGCGTTCACCCTGTGGTCGTCGAGGTGATGCGCGAGCTGGGCATCGACCTCGCCGATCGCGTGCCGCGGCGCCTGAGCCGCGGGCTCGTCGAGCGCGCCGACGTCGTCGTCACGATGGGCTGCGGCGATGCGTGCCCCCACGTCCCCGGCACGCGCCTCGTCGACTGGGAGCTCGAGGATCCGAAGGGCCGCCCGGCGGGCGAGGTGCGCGCGACGCGGGACGAGATCGAGCGGCGGGTGCGGGTGCTCGTGGGCGAGCTCGACCGGCTCGATCGCGGCCGCGGGGGAGAGGGCTGACCGGCGGCTCGGCGCGCGTCAGGTCGCGTCGCCGGCCGGCGCCCCGCAGAACCCGCTGCGATCGCTGGTCAGGCAGAGCAGGCCTCGCAGCGTCCGCCCGTCGGGATCGAGCACGACGAGACGGCGCTCGCCGCGCTCGTCCAGCAGGGCCATCGCGGCCGTCATGGGCTCGTCCGGCGTGATCGTCCCGACGTCGGGGCCGGCCAGCTGCTGCGCGGGCGCCTCGTCGGGCGCCTGCGCCGAGGCGACGGCCTCGCGCTCGACGGCGCCGACGAATCGGGTGCCGTCCACGAGAAGCGCGGTCACCACGTGGGGGTTGGCGAACGCTCGGCGCAGGTCGGCGACGGTGCTCTCGGCCGGCAGCGTCTTCGGCGCGACCAGCATCGCGTCGCGCACGCGACGCTCATCCACGGCGCCGCGCTCGAGCTTGGGGTTGACGCACTCCTCGTCGGTCATGGCGCCTCACAAGCTACTCCGAGCGCGAGGCGACGCGGAGACCGACTCCCGATGGCGTGGCTGCAGAAGCCGCGGTCTGCGGATGGATCCTGATTGGTGAAAGGGGGAACGCCCGCTATCGCAGGATCCCCAGCTCCCGCGCCTCGCGCTCGAGCGCGTCGCGGTCGCCCGGGTGGGCGATCGAGATCAGCAGGCGGGCGCGCTCGGCGACCGAGCGACCGCGCAGCTCGACGATGCCGTGCTCGGTGACGACGTGGTCGACCGTGTTCTTGACGGTGGTGACGACCGACCCCGGCGTCAGCTGGGCGCGGATCTTGCCGTGGCCCTCGCGCGTGCGGGAGCGCAGGACGATGAACGCCTTGCCGCCCTCGGAGTACATGGCTCCGCGGGCGAAATCGGCCTGGCCGCCGGAGCTCGACCAGTAGCGCCCGGCGATCGTCTCCGAGGCGCACTGGCCGTAGAGGTCGATCTCCGTCGTCGCGTTGATCGACACGAAGTTCGGCTCGCGGGCGATCATCCGCGGGTCGTTCACCCAGTCGACGGGCAGCATCTCGACCGCCTCGTTGCGGTCCAGCCAGTCGTAGAGCGCCTGCGTGCCGAGGCAGAAGGTCGCGACGTGCTTGTTGCGCCGGTGGCGCTTGCGCGTGCCGGTCACCGCGCCCCGCTCGATCAGCGTCATCGCCCCGTCGGACAGCAGCTCCGTGTGCAGGCCGAGGTCACGATGGCCGGCGAGCCGCGCGAGGACGGCGTTGGGGATCGCGCCGATCCCGACCTGCAGCGTCGCCGCGTTCGGGACACGCTCGGCGATCAGGTCGGCGATCCGCTCGTCCAGCTCGCTCGGCTCGGCAGGCGGCTCGCTGACGAGCAGGCGGTCGGAGCGGCACCAGCCGACGATCTGGCTGGCGTGGATGATGTTCTCGCCGCCGGTGCGCGGCATGTGGGCGTTCGCCTCCAGGAAGAACGGCGCCTGGCCGATCAGGCTCGTCACGTAGTCGGCGTTGGTGCCGAGCGAGAAGTAGCCGTGGCGGTCGGGCAGGGTGGAGGCGGCGATCACGAGCGAGCAGCGCGTCGCCCGGCGCAGCAGCGCCGGCATCTCCGAGAAGTTCGACGGCACGAGGTCGCACCCGCCTGCCCAATAGGCCTCGCGGGTCGCGTTGGAGAGGAAGTAGCTGACGTGGCGCAGGCGGTCGCCGAAGCGCCCGCGGATGTAGTCGCGCTCGGCGAGCGCGTGCATCTGGTGGACGCGCACGCCGTCCAGCTGACCGGCGTGCGCTTCGAGCGCGTCGAGCAGTGCCGGGGGCTCGCCGCAGGCGAGCGGGACGATCAGGTCGGCGCCCGGCTCGACGTGTGCCAGGACGTCATCCGGCTCGCCGAGGGCGAGGGCCTCTTGTGCGCCGAGCGCCATCTGGGGTGATCGTATTGGGCGCTCAAGCCGCGGATGCGCCACCCGCGAGGGGTGCCCCGACGAGTGCCTCGACCTGCGCCCGACGCTCGGGCGTCGGGGCCCGCCATGCCGGGTCGTAGCCGAAGATCTCGGTGAAGGTGCGGTGGCTGAACGCCTCGCCCAGGATCTCGAGCCGGTCTGGCGGGACGAGCGTCGGGTGCGGCACGCCGCACGCCCGCGCGAGCGACAGCAGCTCGGCGCGCAGCACGCGGATGTAGCTCGCCGCACGCACCGACTTGAGCTCGGGGTCCAGGCCGCGCACGAGCCACGGCTTCTGCGTCGTCACGCCGGTCGGGCAGCGGTCGGTGTGGCAGCGCTGGGCCTGGATGCAGCCGATCGACAGCATCGCCTCGCGCCCCACGCTCACCATGTCGGCGCCGAGCGCGAACGCCGCCAGCGCGTTGTCCGGCAGGCCGAGCTTCGCCGATCCGATGAAGGCGACGTCCTCGTGCAGCCCGGCGCGGGCGAACGTCGAGAAGACGCGCGCGAACGCGAGCTTGAACGGCAGCGCCACGCGGTCGGTGAAGACCAGCGGCCCCGCTCCGGTACCGCCCTCGCCCCCGTCCACCGTGACGAAGTCGGGGCCGCCGCCGGTCGCTGCCATCCGCGCGGTGAGCTCCTCCCAGAAGGCCTGTTCGCCGACCGCCGACTTGATCCCGATCGGCAGCCCGGTCTCCCCGCCGATCCGCTCGCACAGCTCGATCAGCTCGTCGACCGTCTCGAAGGCGCTATGCGTGGCCGGGCTGACGCAGTCGACCCCGGGCTCGACGCCGCGGATCCGTGCGATCTCCTCGGTCACCTTGACGCCGGGCAGCATGCCGCCGAGGCCGGGCTTGGCGCCCTGCGAGAGCTTGATCTCGATCGCGCGCACGGGGGCGCGGGCGATCTGCTCGCGCAGCCGCTCGAGGCTGAAGCGCCCCGCGGAGTCGCGGCAGCCGAAGTACCCGGTGCCGATCTGGAAGACCAGCTCGCCGCCGTGGAGGTGAGCGGGCGAGATCCCGCCCTCGCCGGTGTTCTGCCAGCACGGGGCGGTCGCGGCGCCGCGGTTGAGCGCCTCGACCGCGGCGCCCGACAGCGCGCCGAAGCTCATGCCGCTGATGTTCACCGCCGAGACCGGCCGGAAGGCGTGCCGGCGGCCGTGCGCCGCGCCGAGGACCTTGGCGGCGGGCATCAGGAACTGCGGCGCCACACCGACGGTCCCGGGCTCGGGCTTCGCATGTGCGCGCGCCGCGTGCTGAATCACGAGGTAGCTGTCGACCGCCTCCATCTCGTTGTCCGAGCCGAAGCCGAACGTGTTGCGCCTGCCCTTCGACGACGTGTAGATCCAGCGGCGCTGGTCGCGCGAGAACGGGCGCTCCTCGTCGTTGGAGGTGACGATGTACTGGCGCAGCTCGGGCCCGAAGAGCTCGAGCAGGTAGCGCAGGTGCCCGACGATCGGGAAGTTGCGCAGGATCGCGTGGCGGCGCTGTGTGACGTCGTAGGCGACGACGCCGGCCATCGCGGCCGCCGTGAGCCGCGCGAGCCGTGCGCCTCTGCGCGGGCGGGAGTCGCTCATCGGGCCTGCGTCACCGGTCGGGTCATGGCGTATCGCGTAGCGGCCGGGAGGCTACCGTGGCCCGCCGATGCGCCTGCTCGCGCTTGCCACCCCGCTGCTCGCGCTGCTGCTGTCGGCGACGGCGTCGGCCGTTCCGGCGGACTCCGCGCCCCCGCCTGGGGCGTCCGCCGCCACTGCGCGTTCCGCGCCGGCCTCTGCCGCCGCGCCGCGTTCCGCGGTTTCGCCTCGGCCGGTTCTTGCCCTCGTGCCGCGCGTCGCGTCGCCGCCCGCCACGGAATCGACCGTCCCGGCGCGCCCAACGATCCACTGGTCGGCGATCCCCTACGGCGAGGCTCGCCGCCACGACATGGCCGCCTACGCGCGGCGCCACTACGGACTGCGGACCTCGGCCCTGCGCGATCCGAAGGTGATCGTGGAGCACATGGCGCAGGCGCCCAGCTTCCGCTCGGTCTGGAACACGTTCGCACCGAACGTCCCCGACGGCGAGCTCGGCGAGCTGCCCGGCGCCTGCTCGCACTTCGTCGTCGAGCGCGACGGGCGGATCCACCAGCTCGTGTCGATCCTCCGCATGTGCCGCCACACAGTGGGCCTGAACTGGACCGCTATCGGCATCGAGCACGTCGGCTACGGCGAGGGGGGAGTCTTCGCCGGCCGGCGCCAGCTTCGCGCCTCGTTGCGCCTCACCGCCTGGCTTCGCTGCCGCGAGGGGATCGTGCTGCGCGACGTGATCGGCCACAACGAGAGCCTGCGCTCGCCCTACCACCGCGAGCGTGTCGCCCGGCTGCGCCGACAGACGCACGACGACTGGCCGCGCGCGCAGATGGCCCGCTACCGGGCCGCGCTCGCGCGGGTCCGCTGCTCGTAGCGGCGGCCGGGGTCGCCGGCGGTCGGCTGACCCGTCAGTCGAGCTCGAACTGCTCGTCGCCGAGTGCGACGGCAATCGGCTCGTCGCCGCCGGCGCGCGCCGTCAGCGCCAGCGGCGTCGCGGCATCGGTCGTCTCGAAGACGGCCATCGCGACGCTCTGGCCGCCGAGCGCCTCGGCCAGCGCCCGGACCCCGTCGGCGAGGTGGTGCAGGCCGCCGATGGTGCCGACGACCTCGCCTGCGGTCACGTCGACGTCGAACGGCGGAAGCTGACGGATCTGCGGCAGCGGCGGTATCGGCGCCTCGAGCCGCACGTCGTGCGGGAGCTGGACGATGCGGTCGCCGAGATCGACCTCGACCGGGGCGAAGCGCCCGCAGTCGACCACCGCCGGCGCGTGATCGACCGGACGCTCGACCAGCGCCACGGCGCGCAATGCCCCCGAGCGGTGCAGGAACTCGCGCAGCGCGCCGACCGCCGAGTCGAGCGCGCCGACGCTGGTCACGACCTCGATCGCCTCGTCGTCCGGCTGCGGCACGGGCCGCGACGCTAGCAGCCCGGCGCCGTGGCCCCGTGGGCGCTCAGAAGCGCACCGATCGCCCCGCTCGGGCAAGCTCGAGCAGCGCCTGCGCGGCGCCGCTCGTCAGCGGCTCGCCGTGGGCGAGCAGCAGAACCTCCGGTCGGAGCAGCTCCGCGAGGGCCCGGTAGCGCTCGCGCAGGCCGTCGCGGATCGCCGCGGGATCATCGCCGAGCAGCTCGTCGGGAACGAATCCCAGCGGCCCGTCGGGCGGATGGCGGATCGTGCCGTCGGCGATCGCGAGCGCACCGTGCGCCGGCAGCCAGAGCGCCATCTCGTCGGGGCACAGCACGCCCACCTCGTGGACGATCGCGCCGCCGGGCAGCTCGTCGCCGGGGTCGTACGGCGCCGCCGGGCGGTCGGCGCCGAGCTCGTGCATCCCCGAGCGCGGGGCGTGAGCCCGCACGCCGAAGGCCTCGATCAGCTCCGTGCAGCCGCGCCAGTGATGGCGGTTGGTCATCAACACGTCGGTCGGCGCCGGGCCCGCGAGCGCACCGAGTCCGTCGGGTGGAACAAGCGGGTCGATCAGCACTCGTTCGGCGACGAGGCGGTAGGAGCTGACCGGCTGGTGGATGCTCGGGTGGACGGTGACCCAGTGCTCGATGCCGGGGGCGATCTCGCGCATCGCGTCTCCTCAGGGCGTGGTGGTGTGGTTGCCGGGGGCGATCTCGCGCATCGCGCCTCCTCAGGGCGTGGTGGTGTGGTTGCCGGGGGCGATCTCGCGCATCGCGGCCGCTCAGAAGCTCGCCGTCTCGATGCGGCGGGCGATCGTCTCGCCCCATGGCGCCCCGGCTGCGCTCGCTCGGACCCGCGCCGCCGCCGCGCCGTGGTCGTAGGCGACGCGGCGGTGCCCGACGCGCCCGTCGTCGTGCAGCAAGGCGTAGGAGGCGCGCCGGTCGCCGTCGAACGGCATGCCGACGCTGCCGGGGTTGACGAGCTCGACTCCCGAGGCGGCATCGACCCTTGCGAACGGGAGGTGGGTGTGGCCGAAGACCAGCCGCGCCTCGCGCACGCCCTCGAGCAGCCGCGCGTCGGCGGGCTGGGGCTCCGGCAGGAAGGACTCGACATCGGAGACCGGCGAGCCGTGCCAGGCGCGCGTGTCGCCTTCGAGCGGCGCGCTCGGCGGCAGCGCCGCCAGCGAGCTCACGCGCTCCCGCCCGAGCAGCTCACGGCAGGCGGCGATCGCCCCCTGGACGACGTCCCCGTCCGGTGCCTGCGCGGGGTCGGCGGTCCAGCGCTCGCCGTTGCCGCGGATCCAGGTCGCCTCGTCGAGCGACCCCAGGAGGTCGAGCGCCTCGGCGGGCCAGCCGCCGAACAGCGCGTAGTCGCCGCCCAGCAGCCAGCGCTCGGCGCCCTGAGAGCGCGCGTCGGCAAGCACCGCCTCCAGCGCGGGGAGGTTCCCGTGCACGTCGTACAGCAGCGCGCGCATGACGCTGCGAATCTACCGCCCGTGACGAGCTTCGCCCTGCACGGACCGACCCTCACGCTCCGCGAGCCCGAGCCTGCGGATGCGCCGGCGCTGCTCGCGCTCGCCTCGGACCCCGAGGTGACGCGTTGGTTCTCCTGGGGGCCGTACACGGAGGTCGAGCAGCCGCTCGGGTACATCGAGCGATGCGCGGCGCGTAGCGCCCGGGGCGAGCAGCTCGATCTGCTGATCGTGCACCGCGAGCGCGGCCCGGTCGGCATCACCGGCCTCTCCGAGGTCAGCGAGCGCGATCGGCGCTGCGTCGTCGGGACGTGGCTCGGACGGGACTTCTGGGGAACGGGGGTCAACCGCGAGTCGAAGGCGATCGTCATGCGCCTCGCGTTCGAGCTGCTCGGCATGCACCGCCTCGGCTCCTACTCCAACCCGCGCAACGAGCGCTCGACCCGCGCGCTGCTCGGCGTCGGCCTGCGCCACGAGGGGGTGTTGCGCGACTACCACCGCCATGGCGGGCGCTGGCTGGACGTCAACGTCTTCGGCCTGCTGCGCGACGAGTGGCTGGCCGGGCCGCTGGCGGACGTTCCGGTCCGTGTCGAGGGCGCGCCGCCGGCCGCTTTCGCGCTCGCCTGACGGGAACCGGCCGGCGCGCCCGCCCGATGCGCGCCACGACGGCTACTCCTCGCGACTACCGCTCCACGAGAAGCCGCGCACGGCGAAGAAGATCCCGGCGGCGGTCCACACCGCCAGGGCGCCGAGATCGGATGCGAGGTCGCCGAAGTCGGCGCCGGTCACCAGCGCCGCCGACAGCCCGTCGATGACGTGCACGAGCGGCAGGGCGTTCGCGATGTCGTGCAGGAACGCGGGCACGTCGTTGACGTCGTAGAAGACGCCGGAGATGAAGATCAGCGGCAGGAAGACGATGTTGGTGTAGGCCGCCGAGGCCTCGAAGTTCGGGATCACGTGCGAGAAGGCGACGCCGATCGAGGCGAAGCAGGCCACGCCGAGCAGCGTGAAGACGACCAGCACCAGCCAGTCCTTCGGCCAGCCGAGGTCGAACGCCAGACGACCGGCGAGCACGACGATGATGATCTGCACGAACGCGTTCGTCGCGGCGTTGCCGATGATCCCGGCCAGGTAGGCGTTCGCCGGCAGCGGTGTCCCGCGCATCCGCTTCAGCACGCCCTGGTCGCGCAGGAAGGTCATCTGCGAGGCCAGCGCGTTGAACGTCGTCGCCATCACGCTGAGCCCGGCGATTCCCGGCACGATGATCTCGAGGTTCTCGCGGTCGCCACTGAGCAGCGCGCCGAACAGCACGAGGAAGATCAGCGGCAGGACGAAGCTGAAGAACGCCGCCGTCGGGTTGCGCCAGAACATCCGGCGCTCGAGTCGGTACTGCCGCCAGGCCAGGGCCATGTCGCCCACTCAGCGCACCTCCTCGGCCTGCTCGGCGGCATTCTCTCCCTGCTCGGCAGCGTCCCCGGCCTGCGCGGTCAGGTCGAGGTAGACGTCCTCGAGCGTCGGGCGCGTGACCGACAGGTCGCTGAGCGGCTTGCCGCGGGCGAGCGCGGCGCTCGTGAGCTGGTGCAGCAGCGCCGTCGGGTCATCGACCTCGCGGCTCTGCGGCTCCCCGTGCTCGTCGCTCCAGGTGACGCGGTAGCGGGCTGCGGTCGAGCCGAGCTCGGCCGGGGGGCCCTCCGCGAGGATCCGCCCGTCCTTGACGATCGCCACGCGGTCGCACAGCGCCTGCGCCTCGTCGAGGTAGTGGGTCGTCAGCAGCACGGTCTTCCCGAGCTCCTGCAGCCGGCGGATCGTCTCCCAGGCCGAGCGGCGCGCCGCCGGGTCGAACCCGGTCGTCGGCTCGTCGAGGAAGACGAGCTCGGGATCCCCGACGAGCGCGAGCGCCAGGTCCAGGCGACGGAGCTGGCCGCCCGAAAGCGTGCGGGCGAGCGCGTCGCGCTTGGCGTCCAGGCCGACGATCGCGATGACCTCGTCCGGGTCGCGGGGGGCCGGATAGAGGCCGGCGAAGTGCCGAACGGCCTCGGCGACCCGGATGTGGCGGTAGATGCCGCACGACTGGAGCACGATCCCGATGCGCTCCCGCAGCTCGCGCGGGCGCTCGCCGGGGTCGAAGCCGAGCACGGAGACGATCCCCGATGTCCGCTCGCGAAACCCCTCGAGGATCTCGACGGTCGTCGTCTTGCCGGCGCCGTTCGGGCCGAGCAGGCCGAAGACCTCGCCGTGGGCGACCTCGAAGTCGAGTCCGCGCACGGCCTCGTGGCCGTCGTAGCTCTTGCGCAGATCGCGGACGAGGATGGCGGGCGCGCCGTCTGACACCGACCGAAGATGATCGCACGTGCCGGGCGCGGGGCGCGGTGCGGGGGAGCGGCCGGCTCGTTCACCGAACGTTCACCGCGGCGCGCGGCATGCGCGATACTCAGACGGCTCCGATGGCCAAGGCACAGGAGATCAAGGGGCTGGACGCTGACCTTCCGTTCGCGCTCGCCGCCGCGCGGACGGTGGAGGTCCGCGCGCAGGAGGTCTTCGACCACGCCGCGGGGGTGCTCGACACGAGCGACATCGAGCGCGTGCACGCGATGCGCGTCGCGACCCGCCGCCTGCGGGCCGTGCTCGAGATCTACGAGCCGTGCTTCCCGCGCAGGCGGCTGCGCCCGGTGCTGCGCGACGTCAAGCGCCTGGCCGACGCGCTCGGCGAGCGCCGCGATCCCGACGTCGAGCTGCTCGCGCTCGAGCAGTTCGCCGCATCGGTCGGGCCGGACGAGCGCGGCGGCGTCGAGCGCTTCATCGAGCGCACGCGTGCCGAGCAGCACGCCGCCAACGCCGCCTTGCGCACGGCGCTCGCGCAGGCCGAGCGCCACGGCCTGCGTGAGCGGCTCCTCGAGCTGGCTCGCGACGCCGAGGGGCGGGCGGGAGACGGCGATCGAGTCGACGTCGGCGACGGCGAAGTCGGGCCGAGCGGCCGCGTCGACGCCGGGGACGGCGAAGTCGGGCCGGGCGGCCGCGTCGACGCCGGGGACGTCCCCCGCGGGCGCGACGACTCGCCGCCGCCCGCCGTCGACAGCGAGACGGGCTGGTGATCGTGAGGCCTCGTCGCGTCAAGCGCCTCGACCCGCAGGGCGCACTCGCCGACAACGCCGAGCGGATCGTGCTGACGCGCCTCGACGAGCTGTGCGGCTTCGTGCCCGCGGTCCTCGACCCGCGGGCGGTTCGCGAGCTGCACGACATGCGGATCGCCGCCAAGCGCCTGCGCTACGTGCTCGAGGTGACGGCCGACGCCTGCTTCGGACCGTACGCGCGGACCGCCGCCAAGCGGGCCAAGGAGCTGCAGGACCTGCTCGGCGAGATCCACGACTGCGACGTGCAGCTTCCCCGCGTCGAGGCGCTCGCGCTCGAGCTGCGCGACGCCGACGCCGCCGAGCTGCGCAGCCGTGCGGGCGACGCCCCCGACCTCGACCCGCAGCTCGCCGTGCGGCTGCCGCACGGCGACTCCTGGCGAGGCCTGATCACCCTCGAGATCTACCTGCGCGCGCGGCGCGACCTGCTCTACGAGCGCTTCACGGCCTTCTGGCGCGAGCTCGAGCGAGACGGGTTCCGCGCGCGGCTCGAGTACGCGGTGCGCGAGCGGCCCGATGCCGATACGCCCTCCGCCGCACCGGAGGAGGGGCCCGGATCGACTGAGCCTAAGCCTCGACTTGAACCTGAGATTGTGCGATTTGCACCGTCCCACCGCCTCGAGCCGGCCGTGCCGTCCGCCATTCCCGCCCCGTCCGCCGGTCTCGCCCCGTCCGCCGGTCCCGCCCCGTCCGCGTCCGAGTTGCCCACTCCGGATTCGCCCACTCCGGATTCGCCCACTCCGGAGTCGCCCCCTCCGCAGCCGCCCGTTCCGGCCGGTCCGCCGGCTGGGCGCGCCGCGCCGCTCACCCCGACGATGGCCTCCGGCGCGCCTGAGGCGCCGGTCGGTCCGGTGGCGTCGCCGCCGCCGCAGCCCGCGCCACCGCCGGCGCCGTCGCGGCCTGCGCACCGCCCGTACGGCGGCATCCACCCGACGATCCCGATCGGGTCGCCCGAGGCGCCGACCGGGCCGCCGGCGCCCGACCCCGACGAGCCGCCGGAGGACCGCGCGTGACGGACACCGAGCAGACGTCGGCAACCGCGTACGGCGTGCCGACGGCCGAGGACCCGTTCCCGGCGCCGCGCAGGTCGCTCGACCTCGCCGACCCGGAGCTGTCGTTCAACCGCGAGGTCTCGTGGGTCGACTTCAACGACCGCGTGCTGCAGCTCGCGGAGGACCCCTCGCAGCCGCTGATCGAGCGGCTCAAGTTCGCGGCGATCTTCTCGTCGAACCTCGACGAGTTCTTCATGATCCGCGTCGCCGGGCTGCACGACCAGGTCGACGCCGGGATCGTCGACAAGCGCCGCGCCGGGCTCAACCCGTCCGAGACGATCGACGTCCTGCGCGCCCGCATCCAGCCGCAGGTCGACCGCCAGGCACGCCAGGTCGAAGAGGTCCTGCGCCCCGCTCTCGCCGAGCGGGGGATCCGGGTCATCGACTGCGCGGACGTGGCGCCCGACATGCGCCCGGCGCTGCGCGAGCGCTTCAAGCGCCAGGTGCTGCCGGTGCTGACGCCGCTCGCCGTCGGGCTCGGCCGCCCCTTCCCGTACATGTCGAACCTTTCGCTGAGTCTCGCCGTCCTGGTGCGCGACCCACAGACCGAGCAGACCGTCTTCGCGCGGGTCAAGGTGCCGAAGGAGATCCTGCCGCGGTTCGTCCCGGTGGACGACGGAGGTACGACGTTCGTGCTGCTCGAGGAGCTGATCGGCGACAACCTCGGAGAGCTCTTCCCCGGCATGGAGATCGTCGACCACGGCCTGTTCCGCGTCACGCGCGACGCGGACTTCGAGGTCTCCGACGAGGCGGACGACCTGCTGGAGGCGGTCGAGGCCGAGCTGCGCCGCCGGCCGTTCGGCGAGGTCGTGCGGCTCGAGGTCGACGCGGGGCTCTCGCCGATGCTGCGCGAGCAGCTCGTCGAGGCGCTGCGCGTGGAGTCGCGGCAGCTCTACGAGGTGCCGGGCCTGCTCGACATGACCGATCTCCTGCAGATCGTCGGGCTGCCCGGCCTCGCCAACCTGCGCGACGAGCCGTGGGCTCCCGTCACGCAGCCGCGGCTCGCCGAGGCGGAGGCCGAGGGGCACAGCATCTTCTCCGTGATCCGCCAGGGCGACGTGCTCGTGCATCACCCCTATGACTCGTTCGCGACGTCGGTCGAGCGCTTCGTCGCCCAGGCGGTCGAGGACCCCGACGTGCTGGCGATCAAGCAGACCGTCTACCGCACGTCCGACGACTCGCCGCTGGTGCCGGCGCTGATCCGGGCCACCGAGCGCGGCAAGCAGGCGGTCTGCCTCGTCGAGCTCAAGGCACGCTTCGATGAGCGCGCGAACATCGGCTGGGCGCGCAAGCTGGAGGAGTCCGGGGTCCACGTCGTGTACGGCCTGCCGACGATGAAGACGCACACGAAGTGCCTGCTGGTGGTGCGCCGCGAGGGCGACGGCGTGCGTCGCTACGTCCACATCGGCACGGGCAACTACCACCCCAAGACCGCTCGGCTCTACACCGACCTGGGCCTCTTCACCTGCGACGAGCGGCTCGGCGCCGACGTCGCCGACATGTTCAACTTCCTGACGGGCTACGCACGCCCGACGCGTTACCGCGAGGTTCTCGTGGCGCCGAACTTCATGCTCGACGGGATCGTCGAGCGGATCGAGCGGACGATCGTCGCCGCGAGGGCCGGCGAGCGCGCCGCGGTGCGGATGAAGATGAACGCGCTCGTGCACCCGCGGGTCATCGAGGCGCTCTACCGGGCCTCGCAGGCGGGGGTGCCGATCGACCTCAACGTCCGCGGGATCTGCTGCCTGGTTCCGGGGATCCCCGGCCTGTCGGAGGGCATTCGCGTCGTGTCGGTCGTCGGCAGGTTCCTCGAGCACTCCCGGATCTACGCCTTCGACCACGGCGACCAGACCGAGGTCTTCATGGGCTCCGCGGACCTGATGCCCCGCAATCTCGACAACCGCGTCGAGCTGGTCACCCCGGTCCACGACCCGGCCTGCAAGGCCGAGGTGCTCGACATCCTCGATCGTTGCCTGGCCGACAACACGGGCGCCTGGGAGCTCCGACGCGACGGCAGCTGGGAGCGCCTCGAGCCATCGCCGGGCGAGGCGCGGTCGGTTCAGCGCGAGTCGATGGCGAGAGCCCTGCGGCGCGTCGCCGAAGCGCAGGCATGAGCACGGGCACAGGCGAGGAGGCCGCTCTCCAAGGAGGGCTCGCCGAGCGGGTCGGCGCGGCCCGGGTCAGCCTCCCGACGCGGGGCAACCGCCGGCTCGAGCGCCTGCTCGCGAACGTCAACGACGATCCGCAGATCAAGGGCTGGTGGCACCTGGCCGGCGTCAACGCGCAGCGCCTGGGGATGTCCGACCACTCCTGGGTCCACATCCAGATCGTCACGAACATCGCGCTGCGCCTGGCGCGGCTGCTGTTCCGCCGCGGCGTCGAGCCGTCGCTCGTCGCCGACCACGGCATGACCGAGCGCGACGCGGAGGTCGTGATCGCGGCGGGGGCGCTGCTGCACGACCTCGGCATGGCCATCCACCGCCGCGACCACGAGCGCTTCTCGCTGTTCCTCGCCTCCGACCGATTGCCGGCGCTGCTGGACGGCATCTACGAGGAGCCGCAGCGCACGATCGTCGCCGGCGAGGCGCTGCACGCCGTGATCTCGCATCGTTCGAAGGGCGAGCCGTTCACGATCGAGGGCGCGATCGTCCGCGTCGCCGACGCGCTCGACATGGCGAAGGGCCGCGCGCGACTGCCGTTCGAGGCCGGCGAGACGAACATCCACTCGCTGTCCGCGTACGCGATCGACGAGGTGCGGATCCTCCCCGGGCGCGAGACCGCGGTGCGCGTCGAGATCGCGATGAGCAACAGCGCCGGGATCTTCCAGGTCGACGAGGGGCTCGGGACCAAGCTGCGCGGCACGCCGCTGGAGCGGCACATCGAGGTCGTGGCGCGGATCGACGCAGAGCACGAGAAGCGGCTCGTGCCGGTCTTCCGCCTGTGAGCGGCGCCATCCCCGAGCGCATCCGCGAGCGTCGCGCGGCAGAGCGCGAGCGGCTGCGCCGCGCGCTTCGACGACGGCTATACGAGCCACTACGTGAGTGCGCGTCCGATCCTGCGCACCGCCGGCTGGCCGGGCGTGCTGAACCTCGAGACGAAGAACATCGGCCTCGCGGGCGGCCTGTCGCTGCGGCAGCTCCGCGGCCTGATCGCCGCCGGCTGGGAGATCGGCGCCCACTCGCGCACCCACCCCGACCTGACGACGCTCGACGACCGCTCGCTGCGGTCGGAGGTCGCCGGCTCGCGGCGCGACCTCGAGCGGCTGCTGGGGGTGAAGGTGGCGACGTTCTGCTACCCGGCCGGGCGCAACGACGCCCGCGTGCGCGCGACGGTGCGCGCCGCCGGCTACTCCGCCGCTACGACCGTCGATCCCGGCGTGGCCGCGCCTGACGGCGATCGCTTCGTGCTGCCGCGGATTCGCGTCGACGGCAGCGACGGGCCGCAGGCGGTCCTGGCTCGCGTGCGCGGCGCCTCCACCGGTGGACGCGCTACCAGTGGACCCCCTTCATGAGGTTCGCCATCGCGATCTGCTCCATGCTCGCGCGCTCGCCCGCGTCGCGCTCGCCCTTCGAGGCGGCCGACTCGGGGAAGACCCTGTAGGCCGTGTGCAGGATCTGGTCGACGGCCTTCGGCGCGAGCGCATACGCGATCTCGCCGAACGTGCCCAGACGCGTGTTGATGTGCTTGGGCTTGCGGCGGATCGCCTCGCAGATCAGCTCGCCGGCCTCAGTGGGGGAGATCGTCGGGAACGACTCGTAGATCTTCGTCGGCGCGATCATCGGGGTGCGCACGAGCGGCATGTGGATCGTCGTGAAGGTGATGTTGTCGCCGATCAGCTCGCTGCTGGCGACGCGCGTCCACGCGTCGAGCGCGGCCTTCGAGGCGACGTAGGCGCTGAAGCGCGGCGGGGCGGTCTGCGCACCGATCGAGCTGATGTTGACGACATGGCCGAAGCGCCGCTCGCGCATGTGCGGCACCAGCCCCATGACGAGCTTGATCGCGCCGAAGTAGTTGAGCTGCATCGTGCGCTCGAAGTCGTGGAAGCGGTCGAGGCTCAGTGCGATCGAGCGACGGATCGAGCGGCCCGCGTTGTTGACGACGATGTCGATCGCGGGATGCTCGGCGAGCATCCGCTCCACCAGCGCGTCGATCGCGTCCATGTCGGACAGGTCGCAGGTGTACGCGTAGGCGGTGCCGCCGGCGTCCTCGATCTCGGCCTTCGTCTGCAGCAGCTGCTCCTGGCCACGCGCAACGAGCAGCGGGATCCCGCCGGCGCGCGCCAGGGCCAGCGCCCCGGCCTTCCCGATGCCGCTGGAGGCGCCGGTGATGACGATCGTGCGCCCGTTCACCGCCGCGGCCAGCGAGCGGTCCCTGAAGAGGTCGGGGTCGAGGTTGCGCTCCCAGTAGTCCCAGATGCGGTCGGCGTACGAGGAGAGCGGCGGCACCTCGACGCCGCTGCCGGCGAGCGCCTGCTGGGCATCGCGCGTGTCGAGCTCGCAGCTGAAGCCGACGTGCTCGATGATCTCGTCGGGGATGTCGAAGTCGGCGAGGATCGCCCGCCGCACGTCCTTCATCGCCGGGAGCTGCATCAGCATCGAGATGACGCCCTTGGGCAGCGCGTCGAGCAGCCTGCGGTCGACGCGGGCGACGAGCTGAGGCGCGTGCGCGGCCTTGGCGAACGCGTTCAGCGCCTCCCCCGAGGGCACCATGCTCGGGTCCGCGAGGTGGAAGGCGCGGCCGTCGAGCCCCTCGCGATGGGCCAGCACGTCGAGCGCGTCGGCGACGTAGTCGACCGGCACGAGGTTCGTGCGCCCGACCTCCGGCGCGACCAGCGGGAACCACTGCGGCAGCAGGTCGCGGGCGCGCTGGATCGCCTTGAAGAAGTAGTAGGGGCCGTCGATCTTGTCCATCTCGCCGGTTCGCGAGTCGCCGATGACGATCGACGGCCGGTAGATGCGCCACGGGACTCGGGCCTGCTCGCGCACGACCCGCTCGGACTCGAACTTGGCCCGGTGGTAGGGCGAGGGGAGCTGCTGGCCCTCGTCGAACATGTCCTCGCGGAAGAAGCCCCTGAAGGACCCGGCCACCGCGACCGACGAGACGTGGTGCAGCCTGCCCACGCGCAGCTCGTTGCAGAGCGCGACGAGCTCGCGCGTGCCGCCGACGTTGAGCGTTTCGGTCATGTCCGCGGGTGCGGTCATGTCGTAGAGCGCCGCGAGGTGGAAGACGTGGTCGATCCGGTCGCGCCGGGCGTCGATCCAACCGCCGTCGACGCCGAGCAGCGGCTGCAGCAGGTCGCCGGCGACCGGGTGGACGCGCCCCTGAGCGCCCCAGCGCGCGATCAGCTCGTCGAGCCGCTCACCCGCGTCGGGGCGGACGAGAGCGTGGATCTCGCCGCCGCGCTCCAGCAGCCGCTCGACGACGTTGCGTCCGATGAAGCCGGTCGCACCAGTCACGAAGTACGTCGTCATTGCCTCTCCTCGCGCTCCCTGCCAGGTCTCGCACCGGCAAGCCTAACGCCGCGGAGCGCGGAGGCCGTTGGGGGCGTCGCCCGGTCAGGCGCCCGCCCGCGCCGCCGCGCCCGGTCAGGCGCCCGCGTCTGCGCGGCCGCGCCCGGTCGGACGCCCGCGTCCGCGCCGCCGCGCCCGGTCAGGCACCTGCGCCCGCGCCGCCGCGGCCGGTCAGGCACCTGCGCCCGTGCCGCCGCGCCCTTCGCCGGCGGCGAACCGGGCGGCGCCGGCGAGCGCTTCGCGGAAGACCGCTGGGCCTGCCGCGGCCTCGAGCTCGAGGCCCTCGGAGAGCGGCAGGCCATTGGCCGCGAGCGCGGCGCGTCGGTCAGCCAGCAGCGCCTGCTGCGGGAACGCCGCGAGCGCCTCGGCAAGCTCGAGGGCGCGGGCCAGCTCGGCGCCGTCGGGAACGACCTCCGTGACCAGGCCGATCGCCTGCGCCTCGGCGGCGTCGAGGATCCTGCCCGTGAGGATCATGTCGAGCGCCCGGCCCAGGCCGACCACGCGCGGCAGGCGCTGCGTGCCGCCGTCGATGAGCGGGACGCCCCAGCGGCGCTCGGGCAGCCCGAGCCGGGCGCCGCTCCCGGCGATCCGCAGGTCGCACCACAGCGCGAGCTCGAGGCCGCCCGCGAGGCACCAGCCGCCGATCGCGGCGATCGCCGGCTTGCTCGCCGCGAGTCGCGTGAAGCCGAGCGGCCCGCCCGGGGCGTCCAGCCGCCCGGCGAACGTCTCGATCGCCTTCAGGTCGGCGCCGGCGCAGAAGCTCACGCCGCCGGCCCCGGTAAGGACGAGCACGCGCGCCGCGTCGTCGGACTCGAACGCCTCGTACGCCTGGTGCAGGCGCTCGGCGGTCGGCCCGTCGATCGCGTTGCGCCGCGCCGGGCGGTCGATCGTCACGACCGCGGCGGCGCCGATCCGCTCGTAGCGCAGCTCGTCGCTCATCCGGGGCGCCGTACCCGCCGCGAGGCGCCCCGCTCGGTGTCCGCTACCAGCCGCCGTCCCAGCGGCTCGCGCCGACGTGCTTGGCGAGCGCCTTGCGGCGGTCCTTGCGCTTGTCGAGCTGCCACTGGATCAGGCTCAGGCAGAGGATCAGCAGCGGGAAGAACGCGAGCACGATGAAGCCCACGTTGGTGATCACCTTGTCACCGGCCTCGCCGTAGCTGCCCATGCCGCTGAGCGGCTCCTGCGCGTCGGCGAGCGCCGCGGGCGCGGCGAGCAGCAGGAGCAGGGAGGCGGTGGCGAAGATCTTGAGCGCACGCTTCATGGCGCGCCCATCGTATTGGATGACGCGGCTGCGGGTGGCTCGCGCCGCGGCGGGTGGTGGCGCGCCGCGGGGCGGCGGGGTCAGGGGCGAGTCGCGGTCGGCGAGGCGCCATGTGGCGAACGTCAAGTGCTCCGGCACTCCTCGCGGGCAGTAGACGAAACGCCCACCTGGAGGGGCGTCCGGTCGATGGGTACGGGACGAACCGCGCGCACTCGGCGAAGACCACACGCGCGCCGCGCGCCGCGCACGATGCCGTCGCGCGCGGCGGTCAGCATGGTCTGGAAGGCGCAGCAGGGGATGTCGACGTCGCGCAGGTGGCGGATCCGCAGGCCGAGCGCCTTCCGTCGCACCAGCCGCGCGGGCTGCCAGGGCGGAGAGCCGTCCGACGCGCCCGCGCCCGCTCCATCAGCGAGGTGTCCTCGAGCGCCTGCTCGCGGCGAGCGATCGCCCCTGCAGGCCCTTGACGCGCCCAGCCGGCTCCGGCCCGACCGGGGAGAAACTCGCCCGCGGTCCCGTGGCGCGGCCGCGACACGACCGGCGGCTTCAGTGCTGGCGTCGTGTTCGAACGATCCGAGATCAGCGACCTGGCCGAGTGGGTCCGAGGCCTTGACAGGCCGACGGTGGCGCCGCTGCGCCGCGTCCGCGCCCTGCATTCGCCCGTTCGGCGCCGAGGGTGTCGCCGGCAATCCGGCTACCTCTTCGGGGATGCGCGTGGGGCTCGCGCCGCGGTGTTGGCGGCCACCGCGGAACGGATCAGTTTCTCGAAGGCGGCCTCGTTGAGCTTTTCGCCTTCGCGAATGCCGATGGCTCGGCGCGTGTTCCCTTCGAGACTGGCGTTGAACAGCTTCTGAGGGTCCTGGAGGGAGGCGCCTCGGGCGAAGGTGAGCTTTACGACCTTGAGCTTCACGACCTGCTTGTACGACCCGACTTCCGCAGTTGATGGGCACGCGGACGGGCGTTGAGGGGTCGTGAGCCCGCATCTACGCGACAGCCTCTCAAGAAGCCGAAAACCCTAGACGTGGAGCGGCGTGCGCACCCCAACACGACGGTCACCCCACCCGCGGGAACAGCAGAAGCGCCGGAAAACCCAGGCCCCGCCTGACGATTCCGGCTAACCGCTCGCCCACGAGCTGCGGAACCCGGGCCTGAGGATCTCACGGTCGCGGTCGTCTATCACTCTCGATGCCCAGGCTCAGCCGTCCTCGCTTGACGTTCCGTGGGCCCAGGCCAGTATCGCGGATGACCATGACTGTCCGCCCGGAGGAGCAGCCGTGACGAGATCTCCCGACGTGGCCGTGATCGGCGTCGTGGCGGTCGGCGTGTCGGTGGCCGCCGAGCTGGCGGCGCGCGGAGCGGACGTCGCGCTGCTCGGCCGGGAACGCCGGTCTGCTCGGCGCGAGCCACGTCCTGCCGCTGGCGACGCCAGAGGTGGTACTCGACGGGCTGCGGTGGATGCTGCGCCCAGACAGCCCGTTCGGGATGCGCCCGCGCCCGCGGCTGGCGCCCTGGCTGGCGCGCTTCGTCCGCGCCTCGGCGCCGAGCCGGGTTCCGCAGCTCGATGGCGATCCTGCGCGAGCTGGCGATCGCCGGCGCCGCCGCCCACGCCAAGCTGGCGGCGGCGGGCGTCGACACCGGCTTCGAGCGCCGCGGGCTGCTCAACGTCTACGGCACGCGGCGCGCGTTGGGCGCGGCGGCGCGGGCCGCCGAGCTCGACCGCGGCGACGGGCTCGACGCCGAGGTCCTCGACGGCGCGGCGCTGGCACGCGCCTTCCCGGTCGTCACGGGCACGCCGGCCGGGGCGGTCTTCTACCCGGGCGAGGCGCACTGCGACCCGCTGCGCTTCGTCCGCGACCGCGGCCGGCTGCCGCGTGCGGTCCGGCGAGATCGTCGTCGCGGCGGGCGTGTGGAGCCCGCGCCTCGTCGCGAGCTTCCGGGGTGGGTGCCGGTCGAGGCCGGCAAGGGCGATCGGGCCGCTCACCGGCCGCCTCGTGGCGGCGCTGCTCACCGGCGCGCCGCCAGCCCACGACCTCGCCCCGCTGCGACCCGACCGCTTCGGCCGCTGCTGGCGCAAGGCGCTGGACCCGTCGAAATCGACGAACTAGCAAGGCGGTAGGATCCAGCCACCGATGACCGTCATCGCGCGACTGGACCCGGACTCACCGACGCCGCTGTACCGCCAGCTCCGTGCGGCGCTCGAGGAGAGCATCAGCGCCGGCCACTTCCCCGATGGGCGCCTGCCGTCGTCGCGGGCGCTCGCAACCGAGCTCGGCGTCTCGCGCAACACCGTGAACCTCGCCTACCAGGAGCTGGTGGTCGACGGCTATGTCTCGACGCAGCCGCGCTCCGGGCTCGTGGTCAACGCCGAGGTGGCGCGGCGTGCCCCCGTCCGCGCGGCGGCCGCCCGGCCGGAGGCGCCGCGCCGGGGGCGACCCCCGTGGGACGAGCTCGTGGTCCCGGGCCCGCGCGACCCGTTTGAGGGTCTCAGGCTGCCGGCGGACTGGTCGCAGTATCCGTATCCCTTCCTCAGCGCGCAGATCGACGTCGAGCACTTCCCGCGGCAGGCCCTCGCCGGTGCGCTGCGCGAGGCGCTGCGCGACGACCACGCGGTCGCGAGCCTCCAGGACAGCCGCGGTCAGGACGACCCTTGGCTGGTCGAGCAGCTGTGCTCCCGGGTGCTGCCCGCCCGCGGGATCACCGCCACCCCTGAGGACGTGCTGATCACCAGCGGGTCGCAGCAGGCGTTCTATCTGCTCGGACGAGCGCTCGTGCGCCCCGGGACCCGCATCGCGGTGGAGAACCCCGGCTGGGCTGACGCGCGCGCCATCCTCGGCGCGGCCGGTGGCGAGATCGTCCCGGTCGACGTCGACGCGGGCGGCATCGTCATGACCAGCGCGCTCAGCCACGTGCGGCTGACCTGCATCACGCCGAGCCACCAGTTGCCGACCGGCGTCACGCTCAGCATCGCCCGGCGCCGTGAGCTGCTCGACATCGCCGTCGCGTCGAACTCGCTGATCGTCGAGGACGACTACGACAGCGAGCTGCGCTACCAGGGCCGGCCTACCCCGGCGCTCAAGGCGATCGACACCCAGGATCGCGTGATCTATCTCGGCAGCCTGTCGAAGCTGCTCGCTCCCGGCCTCCGGCTCGGCTTCGTGGTCGCCGCACCCGAGCTCATCGACCACATGCGCCGCTGGCGCCGGATCATCATCCGCCACCCACCGGGCGTGCTGCAGCGGGCACTGGCCGTGTTCATCGACCGCGGCGACTACCACCGCTGGCTGCGCCGCAATCGCGCGACGATGAAGCGCAAGTGGGCGCGGATCGTGCCTGCCGCGGCCGAGCACCTGCCGTGGCCGGTGGCCGCCCCCACCGGCGGCCTCGGGCTCTGGGTCGTGGCGGACAAGGACTTCGACAGCCGCCAGCTCAGGACCCGTGCCGCCACGGAGGGCGTGCTCCTGGAGCAGGGCCAGCCGCTGTTCTGCGGCCCCACGCCCGTCACCAACACCTTCCGCCTGGGCTACGCGGCCATCCGCGAGGAGCGGATCGAGGAGGGGATGACGGTGATCGGCCGCCTCGCCCGGCAGATCATCGACTCCTGACGCCGGCGCCGGGTGCGGCCGGGGGATCCGGGCAGCGCTCCAGCCAACTCCAGAACGCGATCGCCGCCGGCGCGCGGACGCCTGGGTCGCGCACGGCGAGCAGGCGCCGCCTCAGGTCGATGCCGTCGATCGAGAGCGTGCGCAGCTCACCGGCGCGCTCCTCGGCGTCCACGGCGAGCCGGGACATCACCGCGAAGCCTCCTCCGCGCAGCGCGCGCTTCACGCTCTGGCTGCTGGCCAGCTCGAGGTCCGGTTGCAGCTCCACGCCGACCGCGGCCAGCGCGGCGGCGGCGACCGCCCGGGTGCCCGAGCCGGACTCGCGCGCGATGTAGGTCTCGGCGAGCAGGGCATCTGCCGGCACGGTCGGCCGCCTGGCCCACGGGTGGTCGGCCGCCACGACGACCATGAGCGCGTCGCGCGCGATCGTCAGCGCCTCGAGGCCGTCGAGCGGGTCGGCGCCCTCGACGAAGCCGATGTCGGCGTCGCCCGCGCGGACCGCGCGCAGCACGGCCGGGGAGTTGGTGACCTCGAGCTGGGCGCGGATGTCGGCGGCCGACCGGCGGAAGGCCGCCAGGCAGTCCGGGAGCAGCACCTCCCCGATGGTGTGGCTGGCGCTCAGGCGCAGGACGGCGCCGGTCGCGTCGCGGTGCGCGGCGAGCGTGTCGTGGGCAGTGGCGAGCGCCCGGACCGCGCGCTTGGCGTCCGGGTAGAGGACCTTGCCAGCCGCGGTGGGCCGGACCCCGAAGCGCCCGCGCTCCAGCAGCCGGACGGCGACGCGGGCCTCGAGTCCCTGCAGTCGCTTGGTCACGGCGGACTGGGTCAGCCCGAGCGCGTCGGCCGCGCCCTGGACGCTGCCGGCCTCGACGGCGGCGACGAACGCCGCCAGCTCGGGGCCCGCCAGCGGGTTGGCGGCCGACGGGCCGCTCACGGGTTGGTCACCACCACCAGCGCCAGCGCGACCCCGGTCGCGCACAGCGAGGCGCAGAGCCCGAGCGCCAGCGGTCGCACGCCCGCCGGCCGCAGGGTGCGGATGTCCATCTGCAGGCCGAGGCTCGCGAGCCCGGCGGCCAGCAGCACCGTCGAGACGAGCGTGGCGGCGGCGACCACGTCCGCCGGAACGGGCAGCGCCGACCGAACCGCGACCAGCGCCATGAAGGCCAGCACGAACCCGGGCACCAGCGGCGGGCGGCGCTCGCCGACCCGGCCGGCGCGCGTGCCGTTGCGGGCGATGGCGGCGATGGCGACCGCCGGGGCCAGGAGGACGACGCGGGCCAGCTTGATCAGCGTCGCGAACTGCAGCGCGACGACCGACACGGCGGCTCCCGCGCCGGCGACCTGCGCCACCTCGTGGATCGAGGCCCCGAGCCAGGCGCCCATCGTCCGGTCGTCGAGGCCCAGCAACCGCCCCCCGGCGAGCGGCAGGATCGCCATCGCGAGCGTGCCGAACAGCGTCACGGTCGCCATCGCGTAGGCGATGTCCTGCTCGCGGGTGGGCACGGCGCTCGCCATCGCGGCGATCGCCGACGCTCCGCACACGGCGGTGCCCGTGGCGATGAGCAGCGCGAGGTTACGCTCGACGCCAAGGCGGCGGCCGGCCGCGGTCGTCACCAGCATCGTCACGACCACGGTCGTCCCGGCGATGACCGCTCCGTCGATGCCGACGGCGGCCAGGTCGCCGAACGAGATCCGCAGGCCGAGCAGCGCGACGCCCGCGCGCAGGAGGTGCCGGCCGACGGCCTGGGCCGCCCCGTTCGCCGCGGGGCTCCGGCGGCCGAGCGGCGCGGCGAGGGCGCCGAGCACCATCGCCCACAGCACGACGCTGACGGTGGGCACCAGCAGCGCCAGCCCGGACGCGGCACCTACGAGGGCCCCGAGCACGGCGACCGCTCCGGCGAGACCAGGTACCAGAGACTTTCCGAAGGATCGCGGCCGAGACGGGGCCAGTGACTTGCGCATAGTCCGCAGTATGTGGACCGGAAGGCGCGGCAACCAGTCGGTTCTGACATGGAAGTAGTCGTATCAGGAATGGGAACTGGCGCCCAGTTCTGGACCCATGGAACTGGGGATTTCTGGCTCTTACATCCAGCCACGTGGATCCCTACGATCGCACCGCCAACGAGGAGGAGAGTTGTCGTGACCGTGCTTGGGACCCTCAGGTCCGCCCCGATCTTCGAGCCCGCCTCGGGGGAGGAGATCGGCCGGCTGCCGTTCGCCTCCGCGGCCGATATCGACGCGGCCGTCGCAGCGGCCGCCGAGGCGGCCACGCGGTGGGCCGACGTCTCGCTCGCCCGCCGCGCGGCCACGATGTTCGACATCCGCAGCGTCCTGCGCGAGCGCGCGACCGAGCTCGCCGACCTGATCGTGCGCGAGAACGGCAAGACCCGCGAGGACGCGCTAGGCGAGGTGGCTCGCGGCCTCGAGTCGGTCGAGTTCGCGTGCGGCATCCCGCAGCTCCTTGAGGGCGCGCACAGCTCGAACGCGGCGACCGGCCTCGACGTCCACTCGGTCCGCCGGCCGCTCGGCGTGGTGGGTGCGATCACACCGTTCAACTTCCCCGTGATGGTCCCGCTGTGGATGCTCGCGAACGCGATCGCCTGCGGCAACGCGGTGGTCTTCAAGCCCTCCGAGAAGGCGCCGTCCGCGCCGGCGCGGCTCGCGGAGGTGCTGGTGGAGGCGGGCCTGCCGGAGGGCGTCGTCACCGTCGTCCACGGCGATCGCGACACGGTCGAGGCGATCGTCGACCACCCCGGCGTCGCGGCGATCAGCTTCGTCGGTTCGACGCCCGTGGCGCGCGCGGTCTACCGGCGCGGCACCGCCGCCGGCAAGCGCGTGCAGGCGCTGGGCGGCGCGAAGAACCACATGGTCGTGATGCCCGACGCCGACATGGACGCGGCGGCCGACGCCGCCGTCGCGGCCGCGTACGGCGCCGCCGGCGAGCGCTGCATGGCGGTCTCGGTCCTCGTCGCGGTCGGCGACGGCGGCGACGAGCTCGTCGGCCGGATCGTCGAGCGCGCCGGAGGGCTGCGCGTCGGGCCCGGAGCGCAGGAGGGCGTCGACATGGGGCCGCTCGTCTCCCGCGAGCACCGCGACCGCGTCGCCGGCTACCTCGGGCAGGCCGCGGCGGATGGCGCCGAGGTCGTGCTCGACGGTCGCGAGGCTCCGTGCGCCGCGCTGCCCGGGTTCTTCGTCGGGCCGTCGCTGGTCGACCGCGTCGCGCCCGGGAGCCCGGTCTACGACGACGAGATCTTCGGCCCGGTGCTCTCGGTCGTCCGGGTGCCCGCGTACGAGGACGCGGTCCGGCTCGTCCGCGACAACCCGTTCGGCAACGGCGTCGCCCTCTTCACCCGCGACGGCGGCACGGCCCGGAGGTTCGCGCGCGACTGCGGCATCGGGATGGTGGGCGTGAACGTACCGATCCCGGTGCCCGTCGCCTGGTCCTCGTTTGGCGGGTGGAAGGCGTCGCTGTTCGGCGATGCCCACATGTACGGGCCCGACGGCGTGCGTTTCTTCACCCGTCAGCAGGTCGTCACGACCCGCTGGCCCGAGTTCTGACCCAGCCCCCAGCAATCCACGACCACACGGAGGAACCATGAGCGAGATCACCGGCCAGGTGGCAGCGGTCCCGGCCGCGCCCGCTGACGAGGCGCGGCGCCACTTCGAGGCGCGCCGCCGCCTGGAGACCGACCCCTCGGAGGTCTACGAGGACCAGAAGGCGGGCGTGGCCGGCCTCGTCGTCCTCGACGTCCGGGCGCGGGCCGCCTACGCGAAGTCCCACGTTCCCGGCGCGATCAACCTGCCGTTCGACGAGATCGACGAGGAGAGCGTCGCCCAGCTGCCCGACGGGCTGATCGTGACCTACTGCTGGGGGCCGGGCTGCAACGGCTCGACGCAGGCCGCGGCCCGCCTGGCCGCTCTCGGCCGCCCGGTCAAGGAGATGATCGGGGGCTGGGAGTACTGGCTCAAGGAGGACTTCCCCACCGAGGGTCGCGGCAAGGTCCAGCGGGCCTACGCCGCCGGGGGTGCCTGACCATGTCGCCCCGCACGATGCCCGGCGCCGAGCCGGTCGAGGCGCCGTCGCGCATCCCGCACGCCGCGGTGCGGCATCTGTGGATGCATTTCACCCGGCTGGGCGAAGCTCGATCCGACCCGGCTGCCGGTTCGTCCGCAGCGAGGGCTGCCACGTCTTCGATAAGCGCGGCCGCAGGTACCTGGACGGCCTGGCCGCCCTGTTCTGCGTGAACGTCGGCCACGGCCGCGGGGAGCTGGCCGCGGCCGCCCGCGACCAGGCGGCGCGGCTCGCCTTCTTCCAGACCTGGGGCTTCGCTCATCCGCCCGCGGTCAGCTGGCGGAGCGGATCGCGCACCTCGCGCCGGGCGCCCTCAACCGGGTCTTCTTCACTTCCGGCGGGTCCGAGTCGGTCGAGACGGCCCTCAAGCTGGCGCGGGCCTACCACCGATGGCGCGGGCAGGCGAGCTGCGTGATGGAGCGCGGCCGCCCTCGACGAGCGGATCGTCGCCGAGGGGCCCGAGGCGGTCGCGGCGGTGATCCTCGAGCCGGTCCAGAATGCCGGGGGCTGCCTGGTCCCGCCCGACGGCTACTTCGAGCGGGTCCGCGAGATCTGCAACCACCACGGCGTGCTGCTGATCTCCGACGAGGTCATCTGCGCTTGGGGACGGCTCGGCCACTGGTTCGGCTGTCAGCGCTACGGCTACGTGCCGGACCTCATCACGACCGCGAAGGGACTGACGTCCGTCCACGCGCCGATGGGGGCCGGTGGTCATCTCCGATCGGGTGGCGGAGCCGTTCGTCGAGGGGGGACGCGACGTTCGCCCACGGCTTCACGTTCGGCGGCCATCCGGTCGCCGCCGCGGTGGCGCTGTGCAACGTGCAGATCCTCGGGGCGAGCGGCTCTGCGACCACGTCCGCGCCAACGAGGCCGGCTTCCGGTCGACGATCGAGTCGCTGCGCTCCCTTCCGGTGGTCGGCGAGGTGCGCGGGAAGGGCTACTTCTACGCGATCGAGCTGGTGCGCGACCGCGAGGCCTGCGCGCCTACGCGCCACAAGCGCGCCCGGCGGTCGTGCGCGAGCTCTCTCGTGCGCTTGAAGGACGCGGGCCTGTCGACGACCGCGGTGGGTTGCCGATGCCCGCCGCGGGTCGCGGGGCCCGCGGAGTTCACGGAGATCGGAGATGCACGAGGCGCTCGTGTGCTGCCTGGCAGGACTGGCTCTATGACGTCGGCTGGCACACCTAAATGCGGACATACCAGTCGGATCGGTCAAGCGTGACTTCCCGGCGGTGTGGTACCTGCAGATAGATCGAAACTGGCTCTGTACACAGGACCAGCAAGACTCTAGCGTAATCACAATGGCCCACGCCAGTGGGCCGGGGAGAGGAGAGAGAAATGAAGCGCAGTGCCTTCATCGGGGTCGCGGTGGGCCTCGCTTGCGTCGCAGGCTTCGCCGGCTGTGGTGGCACCAAGAGCGAAACCGCCGTGGGTGACGGCGGAGACTCGGGCAAGCCGATCAAGATCGGCTTCGCCATGGGATTCACCGGGGCGACCAACGCGTTCGACGGGCCGGTGTTCGACGGCGCCCGGATCGCCATCCAAGACATCAACGCCAAGGGCGGCATCGACGGGCGCAAGATCGAGATCATCAAGGCGGACACGAAGTCCGACCTGCCGAGCGTTGCGTCCGCCGGCCTCTCGGTGCTCGAGAAGGGCGCGGACGTCGTCGTGACGTCGTGCGACTACGACTTCGGTGCACCCGCTGCCCGCGAGGCTAACAAGCAGGGCAAGTTCGCGATCGGCTGCGCGGGCGACCCGCTCTACGGCAAGCAGGGCATCGGCCCGCTGACGTTCAACACGCTGACGGGCACGCCGGTCGAGGCGGGCGTGATGTCGGCGTTGGCGCAGAAGAACGGGTGGAAGCGCGCCTACGTGCTGGCCGACACCACCATCAAGTACTCCGCGCGCGGCTGCGACTACGTCGAGCAGTCGTTCAAGGCCTCCGGCATCGCCGTGGCCGGCAAGGACACCTTCCAGAACGCCGACAGCTCGATCAGCCCGCAGGTCGGGCGGATGAAGTCCGCGGACGCCGATTTCATCGTCTTGTGCTCGTTCCTCCCCGGCGCGACGTCGGCGGTTCGCCAGATCCGCTCAGCGGGGATCGACCTGCCCATCGTCGGGCAGGCCGGCGTCGACGGGCGCATCGTCGCGGGCGGCGTACCCAAGCTGAGCGACCTCTACTACGCCAACATCGGGTCGCTGCGCGAGGAGAGCCCGGACGCCCAGCTGCGGGAGCTGGGGAGCAAGTACGACGAGCTCACCGGTGGTGGCCTGGCGAAGATCCAGGACTACGCGCCGATCCTGGGCTACGCGGCGATCGAGACGATCGCCCGTGCGGTGCAGACGTCCGGCTCAACCGACGGGGCCGAGATGGCCAAGGCCGTCGAGGCGTTCAAGGACGAGAAGCTGATCACGGGGCCGACCACGTATAGCAGCGAGTGCCACACGCCCATCGCCCGCGCCATGGCGGTGTCGAAGGTGGAGCAGGGCAAGGTGAAGGTCGTCGAGGCGGCGCTCGCCCCGGTCAACGTGCCGAAGGCACCCTGCTGAGCGACGGAGCGCCACGGAGCCCCGACGGCGATGAGCACGATCCGACAGCCTCGGCTGGAGGCGCACGACCTCGGCGTGCACTTCGACGGCCTGAGAGCGCTCGACGGGATCGACCTCTGGATCGACGAAGGTGAGATCGTCGGCCTGATCGGTCCCAACGGCGCCGGCAAGACGACGCTGCTCAACGTCCTGTCGGGGTTCCAGGCGCCGACGGACGGGCGGGTCGTTCTGGTCGGCACCGACGTGACGGGCTGGCCGGCCGAGCGGCTGGCCCGCCGCGGTTTGGTCCGCACGTTTCAGAGCGTGCGGCTCTTTCCGACCCTGACCGTCCTGGAGAACGTCCAGCTCGGCGGGGTCGGGGTTGGGATGAGCCGGCGACAGGCCCAGCGGCAGGCGATCGAGCTGCTCGGCGCCATCGGGCTGGGTCACCGCGCCGGCGCCGTGGCGTCAGCCCTGCCCCACGGCGAGGAGCGCCTCGCGGGCGTCGCGCGGGCCCTCGCCGTCAAGCCGCGGTTCCTGCTGCTCGACGAGCCCGGTGCCGGGCTCAACGAGGACGAGTCCGACGAGCTGCTGGCCGCCCTGCGGGAGATCCACCGCACGTTCGGCGTGTCGATCCTCGTGGTCGAGCACGACATGCGGCTGATCATGCGGCTTTGCGGGCGGCTCCAAGTACTCGACCACGGACGCACGCTCGCGATCGGGACCCCGGACGAGGTCCGGCGGAACCCCGTCGTCCTCGACGCCTATCTGGGAGCGGGGCACGGCCATGTCGCTGCTTGAGGTGCGGGACCTGGTCGTGCGCTATGGCCGGGTGCCTGCGCTCCACGAGGTGAGCCTCGAGGTGAACGAGGGCGAGGCGGTGGCCATCGTTGGCCCCAACGGCGCGGGCAAGACCACGCTGCTTTCGGCGATTGCCGGGGTCGTCGCCGCCGCAGCGGGCAGCATCGCCTACGATGGCCGCAACCTGCACGGCAACTCCCCGGAGGCGATCGTGCGCCGGGGGATCGGCCTGGTCCCCGAAGGGCGGCACATCTTCGGCAGCCTGACGGTCGCCGAGAACCTGCGGCTCGGGATGACGGTCCGCCGTGACCGCGAGCAGGCCCGGCGTGACCTCGCGGCGACGCTCGACCGGTTCCCCATCCTGCGCGTGCTTCACGACACGCAGGCCTCGCGGCTGTCGGGCGGCGAACAGCAGCAGCTCGCGATCGCGCGCGCGCTCCTGGCCTCGCCGCGACTGCTCCTGCTCGACGAGCCCTCGCTCGGCCTCGCCCCGCTCGTCATCAACCTCGTCTTCGAGGTGCTCGGAGAGCTGCGCGGCCGGGGCGTGACGATCCTGCTCGTTGAGCAGAACGTCGCCCGGGCGACCGCGTTCGCGACGCGGAGCCATTTGATGTGCGGCGGCCGCATAGAGCCGCTGCCCGAGACCGTTGACGGCGAGGCCGCCGCCGGCGCGCTGCTGGCCGGCGCGTACCTCGGGACGGGGGAGGCCCGATGATCGTCGCCACCCTGCATTCGATCGTCCAGGACGGGGTCGACGCGCTGTCGCTCGGCTCGACCTACGCGCTGTACGCGCTCGGGATAGCGCTGGTGTTCAGTGTCATGCGCCTCATCAACTTCGCGCACGGCGAGCTGATCACGGCCGGGGCGATGACGATGTTCCTGCTCGTAGGCGTCCCGTTCGTGGCACTACTGGGCATCGTCCTCGTGGTCGTCGTCGCTCTCGCGTTGCTCACCGAGCGGGTGGCGTTCCGGCCGGTGCGTGACGCGAGCCCGGCCACGCTGCTGGTCACCTCGTTCGCTGTCAGCTACCTGCTGCAGAGCCTCGCGGTCGTAATCTTTGGGTCGACCCCGCGGACCGTGGACATCGCCGGCGGGCTGACCGGGTCGTTCACGGTCGGCGGCATCGAGATCGGCAAGCTCGACGCGCTGACGATCGGCCTGACCGCCGCCCTGCTCGTCGGCCTGGCGCTCTTCCTGGCGCGTACGTCGATCGGCGTGCAGATGCGCGCCGCGGCCGAGGACTTCCAGATGGCGCGCCTGGTGGGCGTGCGGGCGAACCGGGTGATCGCTATCTCGTTCGCGCTCTCTGGCCTGCTGGCGGCGATCGCGGCCTTCCTGCTGCTCGTGCAGACGGCCAGCGTGACCCCGACGATGGGGATCACGCCGGTGCTGATCGCGTTCATCGCCACGGTGATTGGCGGGATGGGCTCGCTCCAGGGAGCCGTCCTAGGCGGAATGCTGATTGGGATCGCGACCGTGGTACTGCAGGTCGCGCTGCCCGTCGAGCTGCGGCCGTACCGCGACGCGTTCGTGTTCGCTGTCGTCCTGGGCGTGCTGGTGCTGCGGCCCGGTGGCCTGATCGTCGCCCGCTCGACCATAACGAGGATCTGACATGGCACAGATCTCACGCCACGCCCCTCCGCTGGGCGACCGCCTCCGCCCGCTGTCGACGCTCGTCGCGGTGTGCGCGCTGGTCGCCGCGGTCGCCATCGCGGGGAACCTCGGCTCTGCGTCGCTTCAGCGCGACACGCTGACGATGCTCGTGAGCCTGATGGTCGTCGTCGGCCTTTACGTTTTCATCGGCAACTCCGGCGTGTTCTCGTTCGGGCACCTGTCGTTCATGGCCGTCGGCGGATACGTCGCCGCGATCCTGCTCCTCAGCCCCGAGACGAAGGAGCTGCTGCTGCCCAACATGCTGGCCCCGCTCCAGTCCGCCCATCTGCCGGGCGCGGCGGCCACGCTCGCCGGCGGGCTCGCGGCGGCGCTCCTCGCGCTGGCGCTGAGCGGGCCGCTGATGCGGCTCAACGGGCTCAACGCCGGGCTCGGCACGTTCGCGGTGTTGATGATCATCAACGTCGTCGCGCGCAACTGGGAGCAGGTGACCAACGGGTCGTCGGGCATCTCCAGCATCCCGACGGTCGGGTTCGAAGTCCTGCTGGCGGCGGCGCTGGCGACCGTCGCGATCGCCTGGGCCTTCCAGCAGACCGCCCTCTGCCTGCGGGTGCGCGCCGTGCGCGAGGACGAGACCGCGGCGCGCTCCGTCGGCATCGGCGTCGCACGGATGCGCACGGTGGCCTTCGTGCTGTCGGCGTTCATGGTCGGCGTCGCGGGGGCGTGCTTCGCGCAGGCGCAGGGCGCCGTCCAGCCGGCCGCCTTCTACCTCCAGCCGACGTTCCTGGCGATCGCGATGCTCGTAGTCGGCGGGACGACGAGCCTAAGCGGCGCCGTGGTGGGGACGATCCTGATCTCAGTCCTCGCGCGCCTGCTCGGCGCACTCGAGTCCGGGATGGCGATCGGCCCGCTGGTCGTCGACCTCCCGGCCGGCCTCCGCGACGTCGGGCTGGCTCTGACGATGCTGCTCATCCTCATCAGGCGGCCCCAGGGACTCCTCGGCGGGCGGGAGATCACGCTGCTGCGGGCGGCCCGGATCGACGCCTTCTCTGCCCAGACCACGAACCAGGAGCTAGACCATGACGAGCAGTGCGCTGCCCGCACGGCCGTTACGTGAGGTGTTCGACAGCGTCGGCGAGCCACTCGGGCCCAGTGCCTGGAGCGAGCTCCGTCCGCAGCAGCTCAAGGACTTCGGAAACGCCACGTACCTCCGGGAGCTGCCCGGCGCGGACTTCACGATCTCGGAGAACAACGAGCTCGGCGCCGAGCTCGTGGACGGCTTCCTGCTCGTGAGCATGATGCTCGGGTTCCACGGGTCGCTTTGGCCGTTCCGGGACGAGGGCACCTGGGCGCTCAACTACGGGCTCGACCGCGTGCGCTTCGTCAGCCCGGTGTACCTCGGCGACCGCGTCCGGCTCGTGAGCCACATCGCGGAGGTGCGCGAGCGCGGCCCTGGCCGGGTGCTGGTGTCGACGCGCAACCGCATGGAGATCGAGGGGCGCCAGGACCCCGCGATGGTCGCCGATTGGCTCGCTCTGTACGTCGACCGGACCCTGGAGGGCCCGGCATGACGGCGCTGACTACCGTTCCCGAGCTTCCGCGCATCAGCGACTACCTCTTCCACCACGCCGCGCGCCACCCCGAGCGCGAGCTCGCCGTCCTCGGCGACGTACGGCTCACCTACCGCGAGGTCGCCGAGCACGTCCGGGCGCTCTCCCGCGCCCTGCTGGAGCGCGGCGTGGGCGCCGGCGATCGCGTCGCGACGCTATGCACGCCACGGCCCGAGTTCCTGCTCGCGTTCCTCGCGACGGTCGACATCGGGGCGATTTGGGTCGGGCTCAGCCCCAAGTACCAGCTCGGCGAGCTGCGGCACGTCGTCCAGGACAGCGCCCCGACGCTGCTGCTGGGGATGACCGAGTTCCGGGGACGCCACTACCAAGACGACCTGGAGGCGCTGGCAGCCGTCGACTCGGTGACCGGCGTCGTCACCATCGCCGGCCGCCTGCCGGGGCTGGAGGCGCTCGAAGACCTGATCGATCAGGGCCGGGCGCTCGACGACGACTGCCGGCAGGCGGCGCGCGCGCGCTCGGGGGGCCGGCACGCCGCGATCGTCGTATACACGTCGGGCACGACCGGCGCGCCGAAGGGCGCGCTCCTCAGCCACACCAGCCTTGCGTGGTCGTTCGTGCGCCAGGCCCAGCGGTGGGGGATCGACCCGATGCGGGTCATCTGCAACCTGCCGATCAACCACAGCGGCTGTGTCGGCGATACCGTCTCGACCTGCCTCACGGCGGGGGGCACGCTCGTGCTCATGGAGCAGTTCGACCCCGACGGGATGCTGGAGCTGATCCCGCACGAGCGGGTCAACACGCTCATGCAGGTCCCGACGCAGTACCAGGTGCTCGCCGGGCGCCCGGGCTTCGCGACGGCCGACCTGTCCAGCCTGCGCGCGGTCACCTGGGGCGGCGCGGCCATGCCGCGGGCGGTGCTCGACGCGTTCGCCCGTCCGGGCCTGACAACGCAGGTCGTGTACGGCCAGACCGAGTCGCCCGCCTCCGTCACGTACTCCGAGCCGGACGCCACCGTCGAGCAGCTGACGACGACGATCGGGCGCCCGGACCCGGAGATGGAGGTGCGGCTCGCGCGCCCGGATGGGTCGGTCTGCACGCCGGGAGAGACCGGCGAGATCCAAGTCCATCACCGATCCGTGTTCCTCGGGTACTTCCGCAATCCCGAGGCGACCGACACGGCGTTCACGGAGGACGGCTTCCTGCGCACCGGCGACCTGGCCGTCGAGCGCCCCGACGGCTATCTGGAGCTGGTTGGCCGCCTCAAGGAGATGTTCAAGTCGGGCGGCTACAACGTGTACCCCCGCGAGGTCGAACTCTGCCTCGAGCGCCATTATGACGTGCTGATCGCCGTGGTGGTCGGCGCGCCGGATCCGCTCTGGGGTGAGGTCGGACATGCCTTCGTGGTCCTCCGGTCGGAAACCGCGGCCTCGCCAGCCGACCTCGAGGCCTGGTGCCGGAGTGAGCTCGCGAACTACAAGGTCCCCAAGACGATCACCGTCTGCGACGAGCTGCCGATGCTGCCGATCGGCAAGCCCGACAAGCAGGCGCTCAAGGCCATCGCCCGGGAGCAGGCGGAGTTGACCCGCGCCACGTCGCGCGAGAACGTGGCATGACCGAGGCCCATCACATGCACGCACCCAACGACGCCAACGCCGCGTACCGGATCTCCGTCGACACCGGCGGGACGTTCACTGACGCCGTGGTAGCCCACGGCCCGGACATCGTCGCGGTCGGGAAGGCGCCCACCACGCCCGCGCGGCTCGCGGACGGGTTCCGCGCGGCCGTCGAGCGCGCCGCGCAGCAGCTCGACCTCGAGCTCGGCGAGCTGCTCGCGCAGACCGACCGCCTCGTGTTCGGCACCACACATGCCGTGAACGCGCTGGTCCAGCGGCGCACCGCGAAGACCGCGCTGCTGGTCACCGAGGGCTTCGCGGACATCCTGCTGTTCCGCGAGGGTGGGCGTCCCGACGACCTGCTGTTCGAGTACAATGTCGAGTACCCTGACCCGTACATCCCGCGCGGGCGCACGTTCGAGGTCGCCGAGCGGGTGAACGCCGAGGGCGTCGTCGAGCGAGCGCTGGACGACGACGACGTCGCCGGGACGCTCCGCAACCTGCGCGAGCGCGGCATCGAGGCGGTGGCGGTGTCGCTGCTGTGGTCGGTGCTCAACCCCGCGCACGAGCTGCGCATCGGCGAGCTCATCCGGCAGGAGCTGCCCGGCGTCCCGTACACGCTCTCCCACGAGCTGCTGCGGATCGTCCGCGAGTACCGTCGCGCGTCCGCGGCGGCGATCGACGCGTCGCTCAAGCCGCTCGTCCAGCGCAGTCTCGCCGACCTCGCCGGCGACCTGCGGGGTTGGGGGTACTCGGGCTCGATCCTCGTGGGCACGTCCGCCGGCGGCTGCGTCCCGATCGAGCAGGCCGCCGAGCGGCCCGTGCACCTCCTGAAGTCGGGCCCGGCGATGGCGCCGGTTGCCGGCCGCACGTTCGTGCGCGAGGAGGAGCTCGGGCGCGATGTGATCGTTTGCGACACGGGCGGGACGACGTTCGACGTCGGCCTGATCCGCGACGACGAGATCGTCTTCACCCGCGACACGTGGTTCGGGCCGGTCGGGATCGGCGAGCTCGTCGCGACGTCGAGCGTCGACGTGCGCAGCATCGGGGCCGGCGGCGGCTCGATCGCCGAGGTCGACGCCGGCGGGCTGCTGCACGTCGGTCCCCGCAGCGCGGGCTCCGACCCCGGGCCCGCGTGCTATGGCCGCGGCGGGGTCGAGCCGACGGTGACCGACGCCGCGGCGGTGCTCGGGTACCTCCAGCCGGACCACTTCCTGGGTGGCCGGATGACACTCGACGTAGAGCGCGCGCGGGAGGCGGTCACCACGATCGCCGACCGGCTGGGCACGACGGTCACGGACGCCGCGCAGGGGATCCTCACGCTCGCCAACGAGGCGATGATCGACGCGATCACCGAGCTGACGCTGAACGTCGGCCTGGACCCGCGCGAGAACGTCCTGGTCGCCGGCGGCGGCGCGGCCGGCCTCAACATCGTCCCGATCGCCCGTGAGATGGGCATCGGGCGGGTCCTCGTCCCGCGGGCGGCCGGCGCGCTCAGCGCGTGCGGGATGCAGGTCGCCGACATCGCGTTCGAGCAGAGCTCGAGCCTGATCATGCGCTCGGGCGCGTTCGACCGTGCGGCGGTCAACGGCGTGCTCGACGGCCTCGAGGCGGAGCTGGACGCGTTCGCGCGCGAGGCTCGCGGTCAGGGCGCGACGTGGACGAAGGAGTTCCGCTGCGAGGCCCACTACGCCGGGCAGGTCTGGGACGTCGACTTCCGCCTCCCCGGCGACCGCATCGACGACGACCAAGCGCTGGAGATGGTGGTCGAGGCGTTCCACGGGGCGCACCGGCGGCTGTTCTCGTTCAGCGACCGGGAGAACGACGTGGAGTTCGTGAACTGGATCGGGCGGGTGAGCGGTCGGCTGCCGGCGTCCGCCAACGGTCGGGCGGGCGCGACGGCCGCGGCCCCGGAGCCGGCGGTGGTGCGCCCCGCGTGGTTCGACGGCGTCGAGACGCGGACGCCGGTCTACGAGGACGCGGCGCTCGAGCCCGGCGCGGTGGTGCAGGGCCCGGCGATCGTCGCCGGACCGACGAGCACGCTGGTGCTCGATCCCGACAGCGCGGCCGTCGTGACGGCCGCCGACAACTTCCTCGTGACGGTGGCGACCGGCGGCTGACGCCGACCCTCGGCTTAGCGTACGAAAGGACCCATACATGCTCCAGCAGCCCGACGCGACGCGCGACGCTCAGGACGTCGACCGCGTGCTTGCCGCGGTCATCGTCAATCGCGTCCGCTCGATCAACCGCGAGATGAACGACGCGCTGATGCGCTCGGCACGGTCGGCGCTGATCGCGATCGCCCGCGACTTCTCCGGCGGCATCCTCACGGCGGAGGGGTCGCTGCTCTCGGTGGCCAACTCGCTGCCGGGGCACATGCTCGGCTCGGGGCGGCAGGCCCGGTCGCTGCTGGAGCACCACCCAGACCTGCGCGAGGGCGACGCGTTCCTCCACAACGACCCCTACGAGGGCGGCACCCACGCCGCGGACGTCGTCGTGATGGTGCCGGTGTTCGTCGACGGCGCGCACCGCTTCACGGTCGCCGTCCTCGCGCACCAGGCCGACATCGGCAACAGCGTCCCGTCGACCTACATGCCGGCTGCGCGCGACGTCTACAACGAGGGCGCGCTGATCTTCACGGCGACGCAGATCCAGCGCGGCTACGAGGACATCGACGACGTGATCCGCATGTGCCGCAAGCGGATCCGGGTCCCGGACCAGTGGTACGGCGACTACCTGGCCCAGGTCGGCGCGGCGCGGCTGGCCGAGCGCCGTCTGAAGGAGCTGTGCGCCAAGTACGGCGTGGACACGGTCCTGCGCCATCTCGCGTGGTGGACCGGCTACGGCGAGTCGATGATGGCCGACGCGATCCGGCGCCTGCCCGCGGGGGTGGCCGAGTGCGACGTCTGGCACGACCCGCTCGACCCGGTGCTGCCCGACGGCTTTCGCGTACGCGCGCGCGTGGAGGTCGATCCGGCGGCGGCCATGGTGCGGGTAGACCTCACCGACAACGGCGACTGCCTGGACTGCGGGCTCAACTTGTCGGAGACGACCTCGCGGATCGGCGCCGTGCAGGGCGTGCTCAACTGCATCCCCGAGCGCGTGCCAATCAACGAGGGCAGCTTCCGGCGCATCGAGGTCGAGCTCCGCGACGGCTCGGCCGTCGGCCGGCCGACGTTCCCGCACAGCTGCTCGGTCTCCACGACCAACCTGCTGTGCCGGCTGACGATCGCCGTCCACGGGGCCTTCGCCAAGCTCGGCGACGGGCACGGGCTGGCGCAGTCGGGGCTCGGCATGTCGGCGGCCTGGGGCGTGATCGCCGGCCAGGACCCGCGCTTCGGGAGGCCGTACGTCAACCAGCTCTTTACGGGCTTCGCCGGCGGGCCGGCGACCCCGCACGCCGACGGGTGGGTCAACTCCGGCGCGACCGGCGGCCACGCGATGCTCCTGCGCGACAGCGTGGAGGTGCTGGAGAGCAAGTACCCGATCCACGTCGACGCGGTCCGGATCGTCCCCGGCTCGGGAGGCGCCGGCCGGTTCCGGGGCGCGCCCGGCGAGGAGGTGATCCTCGGGCCCCGGTTCGCCCCGATGGACCTCGCGGTGATGGCCGACGGCCAGGTCAACCCGCCCGCGGGCGTCCACGGCGGCCACGCCGGCGTCCCGGGCGCGACGTACCTGCTCTCCGATGGCGGCGAGCGGCCGCTGCCCGGGGTGATCCAGACGGTGATCCAGCCGGGTGAGCGCGTGCGCTCGATCGACAACGGCGGCGGCGGCTACGGGCCGCCCCACGAGCGCGACCCGGAGCGCGTGCTCCAGGACGTCCTGCGCGGGTTCGAGACGGTCGAGCGGGCGCGCAGCGTCTACGGCGTCGCGCTGGTCGGATTCGTCGCGGACGAGACGCTCGCGGTCGACGTCGAGGAGACCCGGCGGCTGCGCGGCACCGGAGAGGATGACCAGTGAGCGTCGCGCACGCGGCGGACGCCGGGGTGGACCTGGGCACCTATGCGCGCGAGACGTCGGCCCGCTCGGACGTCGCGCGCGCGTGGTTCGACCGCGGCCTCGTCTGGGCCTACGCGTTCAACCACGAGGGGGCGGTTCGCTGCTTTGAGCACGCCGTCGAGCACGACCCCGGGTTCGCGCTCGCACACTGGGGGATCGCCTACGCTGTCGGCCCGAACTACAACAAAGGCTGGGAGGCGTTCGATCCCGCCGCCCTCGATGCCTCGCTGGCGAAGGCGCACGCGGCCGTGGCCTAGGCGCAGCGCCGGGTCGCGGCTGCGGCGCCGGTGGAGCGCGCGCTGATCGACGCGCTAGCCCACTGCTACCCGCGCGCCGATCCATCCGGCGACCAGGACGCCTGGAACGCCGACTACGCCGACGCGATGCGCCGTGTAGGGCGATCCTCGGGATCGATCGCTCTCCGGCCTCGACACGGGCTTGCGACCGCTACGGTCCGCGAGCCAAGAACACGGTGTTGCAACGGCCGGTTGAGTCCGGTCAATACACGAGCTTCGCCTTCCAGCAGGTCCTCGACGACCACCGCGTCCTGGGATCGATCGGATCGGTCGGCGACGCCTTTGACAACGCACTCGCCGAAAGCTTCGTCGACACGTTCAAGACCGAGCTCATCCGCGACCGGGTCTGGCGCACCAGATCACAGCTCGAGTGGCCGCAGATCGCCGATCGGTCGCCCGGCTGGTGGCTCGCGCCGAGGCCGGCGCCGCGTGATCACGCCGGGCCGCCGTCAGGCGGCCCGCGCAGGTCGGATCGGACTCACCATGCGGACGACCAGTCCGGCGTAGAGGCGCGCGACCTGCTCGGGCACGAGTCCCGGCCGCGGCACATACCAGCGGGCGAGGTCGATGCACAGCGACAGCGCCGCGGTGACGGCTCCCTGGACATCCTCGATCTCGAAGACTCCGGCGTCGACGCCCCGCTGAAACTCCTGCTGGAGGTGGGCGTCGAACTGCTGGCGCAGCTTCACGATCCGGTTGAGCTGCCGTGTCGGAAGCGCGTTGAGCTCGTACTGGCTCACCCGGGCGAGCATCTGATGCTCCGCGTGCCACTGCGCGAACGTCTCGATGAACCGGCGTACCCGTTCGCCCGGGTCGTCCGGCGCGTCGGCCAGCGCCTGCTCGACCGCATCGAGACACGACCGGTGGCCGATCCGCGTGATCTCGAACAGGAGATCCGTCTTGGACGCGTAGTGGACGTAGACCGCCGCAGGACTCATGCCGGCGCCCTCGCCGACCGCCCGGGTCGTCGCGGCGTGGAAGCCCTTGGTCGCGAACTGTTCGAGGGCGGAGGCCAGCAGCCGCTGTGAAGCGTCGGTCTCCGCATCCGGGAAGAACCTGCTGGCGGCGGTGCGCGTACTAACGGCCGGCCGGCGGGTTCTCGTTGATACTGAGCGTTCGCTCATGTTGCGGCGCGCGACGATATTTTCGCCTGCGTGGGGTGTCAAGCTGCGGTCTGCCCGCCGTCCACGGAGAACGCAGCGCCGGTGGCGAACGATGCCTCGGGACTCAGCCGGAAGGCGACAGTCCGGGCGACGTCATCGGGCCGTCCGTAGCGCTTAAGCGGCACGGTGGAGACTAAGCGCTCACGTGCGTCACCCTGCTCGCCGACCTGGTCCTCGAGGCCGCTCATCATCCGCCCCTCGATCGGCCGGGGGCAGACGGCGTTGACCCGGATGCCGTGCGGCGCGAGATCCAGCGCGGCCGATCGGGTGAGCCCGACCACCGCGTGCTTCGACCTCACGTAGGCGCACATGCCGGCGAACCCGACGAGCCCGGCGGCGCTCGCGGTGTTGACCCCCGCGCCGCCAAGCCGCAGCGGCGCGGGGGCGACGTACTTGAGGCCCAGGAAGACCCCGCGGACGTTGACGCTCAGCACGGCGTCGAAGGCGTCATCGTCGACGTCCGTCACGGGGGCGACGGGCCCTTCGATGCCGGCGTTGTTGAAGAACCCGTGGACGGCGCCACCGCCTAGCTCGCGGCCGGCCTCGACGTACCCGGCCTCCGACGACGCATCGGTCACGTCCGCGAAGACGTGACGAGCGGTTCCGCCGTCTTGACCGATGAGAGCCGCCGTCTCGGCGACCTTCTCCTCGTCGAGGTCGACCGCCAGGACGGCGGCGCCCTCCTGTGCGAGCCGCCGTGCAGCGGCTCGCCCGATATTCCCGCCGGAGCCCGTGACGATCGCCGTGCGTCCCACGAAGTGACCTTCCAACATCAGATCTCCTTGTGCTCGCGGCGTGGTGTGCCGCGCCGCGCCGCGCTCGACGCTGGTGGGCGGTCACACTCTCAGCATGCCTGTGTCCGGTCACATCGCGATGCCGCCGTCGACCGGCACAACCGTTCCCGTGATGTAGCCCGCCTCCTCCGAGGCGAGGAAGAGAACGGCGGAGGCGATCTCCGCCGGGTCCGCGAAGCGGCCGAGCGGGATCAGCGCCTCCAGCTCCGCTCGCTTCGCGGCCGGGATGGAGGCGATCATCCGCGTCTCGGCGTTGGGGGAGATCGCGTTGACCGTCACACCGAAGTGCGCGAGTTCCTTGGCGGCGGTCTTGGTGAAGCCGATGATCCCGGCCTTCGCCGCGGCGTACGCGGATTGACCGGCATTGCCGTGGAGCCCTGTGTACGAGGTGACGTTGATGACGCGGCCGTACCCCTGCTCGCGGAAGTGGGGAACGCACGCTCTCGTGAAGCGGAAGGTCCCCCCGAGGTGCACTCCGAGCACCGCGTCCCAATCGGCGTCGTCCAACTTCCACAGGACCTTGTCGCGCAGGATGCCCGCGTTGTTGACCACCACGTCGACGCGACCAGTCTCGGCCGTGGCGGCGGCCACCACCCGCTCGACGTCGGGGGTCGATGCCACGTCGGCGGCGACGGGCGTCGCGCCGATCTGTTCGGCGCTGCTGACGAGTTCGTCCTCGTCGTAGTCGACGGCGACGACGTCCGCACCCGCCTGCGCGAAGGCGGCGGCCAGCGCATGACCGATTCCGCGCGCCGCGCCAGTCACGACGACTGTGCGGTCGGTGAAGTCGGCAGTGATGTTGGGCATGAAGTTCGAGCTCCTTTGTCAGTCGAGGTAGCGGACGACGAGGTCGGCGACGCATGCCGGCTTGTGACCGCCATCGGTCTCAACGGTCACCCGGATGACGGCCTGCGAACCGCCGGGGACAGGATCGAGCGAGAGCAGCTCCGCGCGGCCGCGCACCCGGGCGCCGGCTGGCACCGGTGAGGGGAACCGCACGCGGTTCACCCCGTAGTTGAGCGCCATGCCGACGCCGCGGACGTCGAGGCACTCCTCGAGGAACCGCGAGCACAACGACAGGCTCAGGTAGCCATGGGCGATCGTGGTGCCGAAGGGCCCCGCCGCCGCGCGGTCCCGGTCGACATGGACCCACTGCTCGTCCCGCGTGACACGGGCGAACGTGTCGATCATCTCCTGATCGACGGTGTGCCAGGCGCTCGTGCCGAGCTGCGCTCCGACCTTCGCGCGCAGCTCACCGAGGGTCGCGGACGTCACGACAGCCGCTCCAGGACCATCGCCATGCCCTGCCCGCCGCCGACGCACATCGTCTCGAGACCGATCTCCTCATCCCGGGCCCTCAGGCCGTTGATCAGCGTCGTGGCGAGGCGCGCTCCCGTCATGCCGAACGGGTGGCCGAGCGCGATCGCGCCGCCGTGGACATTGAGCGTGTCAGGGTTGATCCCCAGTTCGTCCGCGGACGGCAGCACCTGGGCCGCGAAGGCCTCGTTGATCTCGACGAGATCGACATCGGCGATCGTCATCCCGGCGCGTGCAAGCGCCTGGCGTGAGGCTGCGATCGGACCGAGGCCCATGATCTCCGGCGACAGGGCCGAGACACCGGTCGACACGATCCGCGCCAGCGGCTGGATCCCGAGCCGCTCCGCCATGGTGTCACTCATGATGACGAGGGCGGCCGCGCCGTCGTTGAGCGGGCAGCAGTTGCCGGCGGTGACGGTGCCCTCCGGTCGGAAGACCGGCTTGAGCTCGGCGAGCTTCTCGTACGTCGTCCCGGGGCGCGGACCGTCGTCGCGGTCCACGACCCGGCCGTCCGGCAGCGTGACGGGCGTGATCTCGCGGGCGAAGAAGCCGCTGGCGATCGCCCGCTCGGCTCGCTGCTGGCTGCGCAGGGCGAAGTGATCCTGCTCCTCCCGCGAGACCCCGCGAAGGCTCGCGACGTTCTCGGCCGTTTGGCCCATCGTGATGTAGATGTCGGGACGCAGACCGTCCTCACGAGGGTCCCGCCAGCCGTCGCCGCCTCCCGCCAAGCGGGCGCTCCGCACCCTCGCCTCCGTATACGCTGGGTGCATGAGGCGCTCGGGGCCGACCCCGGCGATCGCCGGGTCGTTGAAGCGCGAGACGCACTCCACGCCGGCCGAAACGAACACGTCGCCCTCACCGGCACGGACCGCGTGGAAGGCCATCCGCGTCGTCTGCAGGCTGGAGGCGCAGAAGCGCGTGACCGTCGCGCCCGGCACGGTGTCCAGCCCTAGATGCACGACGATCCGGCGCGCCAGGTTGGCGCCCTGCTCGTCGTACGGCTCACCGCAGCCGACGTAGATGTCGTCAATGTCGCGCGGATCCAGGTGCGGCACCTGGTCCAGCGCCGCGCGCACGATGGCGGCCGCGAGGTCGTCCGGGCGCATCCCGGCGAGCGAGCCTTTGAACGCTCGTCCGATCGGTGAGCGGGCGGCGGCGACGATGACCGCCTCGGGCGCCGTGCCGTTGCGGCTCGTCACGAGCGCTCCTCCGCAAGCCCGAGGTCGCGCCCGATGAGCTCCTTCATGATCTCGTTGGAGCCGGCCCAGATCTTCGTCACGCGCGCGTCGCACCATGCGCGCGCGACCTCGTACTCCTCCATGTAGCCGTAGCCGCCGTGTAGCTGCAGACAGGCGTCGATCGCCCGGTTCTGCACCTCCGCCGTCCACCACTTCGCCTTCGCCGCGTCGATCGGCGAGAGGCGCGAGGCGACGTGAGCCTGGACGCACTGATCGACATAGGCCTGCGCCACGTCGAGCTGCGTGACCAACTCAGCGAGGAGGAACCGGCTGTGCTGGAACGCGCCCACCGGCCGTCCGAAGGCACGACGCTGGCGGACGTATTCGAGCGTGTCCTCGACCGTGGCACGGGCATGTGCGAGGTTCGCCACCGCGGCGCTGAGCCGTTCCTGCGGAAGCCGGTCGATCATGTGCGTGAACCCGCGGTCGAGGTCGCCGATGAGGTTCTCTGCGGGCACGCGGACGTCGTGGAAGAACAGCTCGGCGGTGTCCGCCTCGGGCTGACCGACCTTGTGCAGGGGCTCCCCGCGCGTGAAGCCGGGCGTGCCGGCCTCCACGACGAACAGCGAGATGTCGCGCCGCCCGGCTCCCGTCCTCGCGGCGACGATGACGAGATCAGCGCCTGCGCCGTTGGTGATGAACGTCTTCGTGCCGTTGATGACCCAGTCGCTGTCGTCGCGCGTAGCTGTCGTCCGCAGCGCGGCGAGGTCTGAGCCCGCCTCGGGTTCTGTCATGCCGATAGCGGTCACCATCTCGCCGCTGGAGAACCGCGGCAGCCACTGCGACTGCTGCTCGGCCGTTGTGAGCTCGAGGAGATAAGGCGCCACGACATCCGTGTGGATGCCGAACGACGACGCGTAGGCCATGCCGGCACGCGCCAGCTCCTCGCCCAGGATGGCGTTGAAGCGGAAGTCCGACACCCCGCTACCGCCAAGATCGGCCGGCACACCCAGCCCGAGGAACCCGTGGCTGCCGGCCTCCGCCCAGACGGCCCGGTCGATCGCCCGCTGCTGCCGGTGGTGCTCCCGCGCCGGCAGAACGGACCTCTTGACGAACTCGCGGACCGACTCCCGGAACCAGATGTGATCGCCCTCGAAGAGGTGTCGTTCCATCGCTCCCCGTCTCACATTGACTAAGCGCTTGCTTAGGTTACGGAGGGAGACTCCGACTGTCAATTCGGCCCGTGGCGATGGCGCGTGTCAGGAGACCCCTATTTTGCCTTCGACGGGCCGAGCTTCGTGACGAGCACCATGTCGTGCCTGGCCGGGAGGGCGACCTCTCCAAGCCCGGCTTCCTAGCATGGGAGCCGTGGCGGTCATCACGGGCTCCAACCTCGGCAAGGACGTCGCCGGCAGGCCGCTGCTGCGCGGCGTCTCGCTCAAGCTCGAGCGGCGTGAGCGGATGACGATCGCCGGGCGCAACGGTGCCGGCAAGACGACGCTGCTGCGGATGCTCGCGGGGGAGACCTCGATCGACGAGGGCGAGCTGTCGCTTGCGAAGGGGACGCGGGTCGCGCTGCACGACCAGCGCCCGCCGCGCGAGCGCGGCCTGTCGCTGCGCGACTACGTGCTCGGCGGCTGCCGCGAGCCGCTGGAGCTGGAGGTCGAGCTGCGACGGCTCGAGGAGGCGATGGCGCAGGGCGACGAGCGTGCGCTCGATCGCTACGCAAGCGCCCAGGCGCGCTTCGAGGCGGTCGGCGGCTACACCTGGCGCGATCGCGCGAAGAGCGTCGTGCACGGCCTGGGCTTCGTCGACGAGGACCTCGACCGGCCGCTGGCGACCTTCTCCGGCGGCGAGCTGACGCGTGGCTCGCTGGCTCGCGCGCTGGCTGCCTCACCGGACCTGCTGCTGCTCGACGAGCCGACCAACCACCTCGACATCGAGTCGCTCGAATGGCTCGAGCAGGCGCTCGTCGGTCTCGACGCGGCGATCGTGATGGTCGCCCACGACCGCTGGTTCCTGGAGGCGGTCGGCACCTGCGTGCTGGAGCTCGAGGCCGGTCGCTCGCGGTTCTTCGCCGGCCCGTGGCACGCCTGGCGACGCGAGCAGGCCGCGCGCGAGCTTGCGCTCGGCAAGGCGATCGCCCGGCAGGAGGCCGAGATCGCGCGGATGGAGCACTTCGTGGAGCGCTTCCGCTACAAGGCGACGAAGGCGCGCCAGGCGCAGTCGCGCATGAAGCAGATCGCGCGGCTGGAGCGCGACCGCGTGACCCGCGATCCGCGCGACACGCGCGAGCTCGGCTTCAAGTTCAAGGCGCCGGAGCGCTCCGGACGGGTCGTCTTCGAGCTCGAGGACGGGCGGCTCGAGGTGCCGGGTCGCACGCTGCTGCACGGCGCCGAGCTGTGGCTGGAGCGCGGCGAGCACGTATCGCTCGTGGGGCCCAACGGCACCGGCAAGACGACGCTGATCCGCGCGCTCGCCGGGCAGGCGCCGCTCGCCGCCGGCAAGCTGCGCAGCGGCCACAACGTCGCGATCGGCTACCTCTCCCAGCACGGCGAGGAGCTCGAGTGGGGCGGCGCGCGGACCGTTCTCGAGGCGGCGGTCAAGCGCACGGGCCTGTCGCCGAACGAGGCGCGCGCGCTGCTGGGGCGCTTCCTGTTCAGCGGCGAGGAGGCTGAGAAGCCGCTCGACGGGCTCAGCGGCGGGGAGCGCAAGCGCCTGGGCCTGGCGGTCCTCGTCAGCGGCGGAGCGAACGTCCTGATCCTCGACGAGCCGACCAACCACCTCGACCTGGAGAGCCGCGAAGCGCTGGAGGATGCGCTGCGGTCGTTCGAGGGCTCGCTGCTGCTGGTCACCCACGATCGCGCGCTGCTCGACGCGGTCGGCTCGCGCACCGTGGCGATCGAGGACTACACGCTGCGCTCGTACGTCGGCGGCTGGCCGGAGTACGCGCGCGTTCGCGAGGAGCGCCGCGCCGCCGGCGTCGTTTCGTCTCCGCCACCGCCGCCGACGGGGGAGATCGCGAGCACCGGTCGAGCCGAGCGCCGTCCCGACGGGATGGCCGCCGACGGCAGCGGGCGCGCCGCGCGCGCCGCGCAGCGGCCGCCGGCCGCGGCGAGCGCCGGCCCGCAGCCGGCCGGCGAGCCGTCCGCCGCGCGGCCGAAGGGGCTCTCGAAGAACCGCCTGCGTGAGCAGGCGCGGCTCGAGGGGATGGTCACCGACGCCGAGGCTGCGCTCGCGGCGCTCGAGGACGAGCTCGCCGACCCGGCGCGCTGGGCGACCAAGTACGAGACGGCGAAGTCCCAGGCCCGCCACACCGCCGCGCAGCGCGCGGTCGAGGAGGCCTACGCGGCGCTCGAGGAGCTCGAGGCCGCCGGTGCGGCCCCGACCCGCGGCGGGTAGGCCGGGCGCGTCAGCGGCCCGCGCGGTCCTTCTTGACCTTGACCTTGACCTTGATCGAGTAGCGGCTCGGCTCGAGCGGAACCGTCGGGTTCTGGATCGAGCTCAGCCGGCTCATCAGACGGTTCCACTGGCCGGGGCGCAGCGCCGTCGTGAGCACCCGCCCGGCGCGAGTGCTCGAGCCGGCCTGGGGGCGGAATCCGACGTGGATGTGATCGTCGTGGTCGGCCATCGCGAGCGTGTTGTCGGTGCCCGCGTACTGCATGAGCGTGATGATCTGCGCCGGCTTCATCGAGCCCTGCAGCGCGAGGATGCGGCGGACCGTCGTATCGGTGATCGAGCCGGCGCCCTGATGGCCGAGGATGGGCGTTCCGTTGACGGCGGCGATGTCGACGGCGGTACCGGTCGTGTGGTGCGAGACGTTGCCGCTGGAGGTGTAGTAGCCGTGACCGCAGCGCAGGCTCGTCACCGTCGGCTTCAGCCCGCCGGCGGCGAGGTACTCGAGCAGTGCCAGCACGCGGCGGTCGATGACCCCTGAGCGGATGTCGTCGCGGCCGCACCCGTAGATGTCGACGTCCGGGTCGGCGAGCACGCGGCGCTCGAGCGCCTCCTTGCTCATCAGCAGGATCTGGCCGATCGTCGCCGCCTGACGGCCCGACAGCAGCGGGCTGGCGGCGCCGTACACGTTGGTCGTCTCCAGCAGGCGCCAGCCGTCGAGGATCGGGGTCGGGTCGATCCGCGGGGCGCCGGAGCCGGCGGGGCGGATCGCGAAGCGGACGTTCGCCCGCCCGCCGCCCGTCGCGGGCCCGACACGGCCGAGGATCGTGCCGGCGATGACCTGCGAGCCCTTGCGCAGCGGCAGCAGCGCGACCTGGCCGCGCCTGAGGGTGTAGGGCGGCGCCAGGTAGCGGCCCAGCTCACCGGAGGCCAGTGCGCGCGGCGCCTCCTCACGGGCCGGCTGCGGGGCGAGCTGGCGCTGGCCGCCGGCGCGCAGCGCACGGGGGCGCGAGGGGTTCGCGAACAGGCGCTCCTTGACCTGGGAGGGGCCCGCGGCCGGTGCGCCGGCCGACCGGCCGCGCCTACGCTGCCTCTTGTGGCGTCGCGAGGAGGGTCGCTGGGCCCCCGCGCTCGCGGCCACGGTCGGCGCCGGGTCCTCCGCGTGCGCCACGGCGGCGCTCGCATCGCGAGCCTTCTCGCTCACGCGCGGCACGACGTGGTGCGCGGCGACCGCGCCGAGCCCCGCGTAGGTGTACGTGTTGCCGTAGGCGTCGCGGATCCGCACGAACCGTCCGAGCCGCTTCGTCGCGCCGATCGCGACGACCCTGGCGTCCTGCACCGCGATGACCGGCGCGCCCTCCCGGGCATGGATCGTCGCGCTCGTCCGCCCGGTCTTGCCGCCGACGGCGACGGAGGCCCCGGCACCGTCGCCGCGTCGTGCCTTGCGGTCGTAGCCGCCCGCGTAGCTGGCGGCGCCGAGCACCGGGAAGCGCCCCGTGGTCAGCCCGGTCAGGGCGCCGACCAGCTCGGCCGGCAGCGTCGAGAGCCGCTGCGCCCGCCGGAGCACGTCGTCGACGTACCAGTCGGCGTGGTTGTAGGCCCAGATCGCCGCGCGAAGGTCCTCGCCCGCACCGGCCGCCTTCAGATAGCGGGCCGCCGCGAAGATCGCGTCGACGGGGTTGTAGGGGTCCTTGCGCCCGTCCTTGTTGGCGTCGGTCCCGTAGGTCTCCCACGTCGCCGGCATGAACTGCATCCAGCCGAGCGCGCCGGCGTTGCTGACGTTCAGGTTGCGCCCGTAGTCGGTCTCGATCTCGTTGATCGCGGCGAGGACCTCCCAGCGGATGCCGTACTCGATCCCGGCAGCCTGGTAGATCGGCAGCAGGAACGGTGGGATCCGGAAGTCGTCGAGCAGCATGTTCGGCACGCCGGCGGCCGGTGGGGCGAGCATGTCGGAGCCGGCGCCAGGCGCCGGCAGGCCGGCGAACGGGGCGCCCGCGACGTCCCTGGCCGCGAGCTTCTCGTCGCGGCCACGGGCCGCGCGCTCCTCGCTCAGGAAGCGGCGAGCACCACGCCGGCGTCGATCGCCTGCCGTCGGCTTCGAGGGGCGCCCGGAATCCGGCTTCGCGCCGACCTGGAGGTCGAAGCTGCCGAGGTCGGCCGGGTGGCTCGCAGGCGGCGCCGGCGTCGGCGTCGTGCTCGCCGGTGTCGTCGTCGTGGAGGGAGCCGCCGGCTGCGCCGCCTGCCCCGGCTCCTGCGCGGAGGCTCCCGCCGCCAATGCGGCAAGCGCAGCCGTGGCGGCCGCCGAGACGGCCGCTGCTCTCCCTCTTTGCCTCATGGCGTGCATGCTCTTCTACCGCAATCGTCGGCGTCTCGCAGCCGTTGCATGAGCCTTGCTGCCTGCGGCAGGGCCGATTGCAGGCCGCGTCGCGGTGACGCGCGGAGCGCGGCGAGCGCCACCGACACCGTAGCGGCAGCCGGCCGGCCGACGGGCCGCCGGCGTGACCGGCATCGCCACGGCGATAGCGGGGGTCTTCACAGGAGGTTCACACCGGGGCCACAGGCCGGTAACAGCCTGTCGCGCGACCGTTGGCAGCCTGATCGGCGATATGAGAATCCAGACAGGAACACAGATGAGGCATCGAGGGCTGGCCGCGCTCACGGTCGGGGCGCTCGCGCTGGGCGTTGCCGCATGCGGCGGCAGCGCGAATGGGGAGACGAGCTCGTCGGACGCCGGCGGGAAGCTTTCCGGGACGATCAAGCTCGACGGGTCGTCGACGGTCGCGCCGCTCAGCGAGGCGGCGGCCGAGATGTTCCAGGCCGACAACCCGGGGGTGCGCGTGACGGTCGGGACGTCCGGCACCGGCGGGGGGTTCGAGAAGTTCTGCAACGCGGAGACCGACATCTCCGACGCCTCGCGGCAGATCGAGGCCGACGAGGTCGACGCGTGCAAGAAGGCGGGGATCGCCTACGAGGAGGTCCAAGTGGCCAATGACGGCCTGTCGGTCGTCGTCAACAAGGCCAACGACTGGGTCACGTGCCTGACCGTGCCGCAGCTGAGGAAGATCTGGGAGAAGGGCTCGAAGCTCGACAACTGGAACCAGGTCGACGCCTCGTTCCCGGACAAGGAGCTCGAGCTGTTCGGCCCTGGCACCGACTCCGGCACGTTCGACTACTTCACGGGCGCCGTCAACGGCGAGGAGGGCAACAGCCGCACCGACTACCAGGCGACCGAGGACGACAACGTGACCGTCCAGGGCGTCGCCGGCTCCGAGGGCGGCCTGGGCTACTTCGGCCTCTCCTACTACGAGCAGAACCAGGACAAGCTGAAGGTCGTCCAGGTCGACGGCGGCAGCGGCTGTGTGACGCCGTCGAAGGAGACCGTCCAGGACGGGAGCTACAAGCCGCTCAGCCGCCCGCTGTTCGTCTATCCGTCCGACAAGGCGCTTGCGCGCCCCGAGGTGCAGGCGTTCACGAAGTTCTACCTCGACAACGCCGAGCGGATCGCCGCGCAGGCGCTGTTCGTGCCGCTGACCGCCGATCAGGAGGCTGCGAGCCGGCAGAAGGTCGACAGCCTCGCAAAGGGCTGAGAGCCGCGGGCCATGAGCATCTCGCAAGGAGGCGAGGCGGCGGCCACGGCGGGAACCGCGCGGGTGCGCGCGGTCCTCGCCGTGAAGCCGCGGTGGGGCGAGCGAGCCGTGCTGGGCTCGCTGGTCCTGTGCGCGCTGCTCAGCGTCGCGACGACCGTGGCGATCGTCGTCGCCCTGCTCGAGCCGACGATCGCGTTCTTCCGCCACGTCTCGCCGATCGAGTTCCTCACCACGACCGAGTGGTCGCCGCTCTTCTCGGACCCGGAGTTCGGCGTGCTGCCGCTGCTCAGCGCGACGCTCGTGCTGACGGCGATCGCGCTCTGCGTGGCGCTGCCGTTCGGGCTCGGATCGGCGATCTACCTCAGCGAATACGCCTCGCCGCGCACACGCGGGCTCGTCAAGCCGACGCTGGAGGTGCTCGCCGGCATCCCGACCGTCGTCTTCGGCTTCTTCGCGCTCACCTTCCTGACGCCGCTGCTGCAGGACGTCTGGTTCCTGCCGGGCGATCCGCCCGGCGTCTTCAACGCGCTCTCGGCCGGGCTCGTGATGGGCGTGATGATCATCCCGACCGTCGCCTCGCTTGCCGAGGACGCGATGGCCGCCGTGCCGCACGACATGCGCGCCGGCTCGTTCGCGCTCGGTGCCACGAAGCTCTCGACGACCGTGCGCGTGGTCGTGCCCGCGGCGCTGTCGGGCATCGTCGCCGCCTTCATCCTCGGCGTCTCGCGCGCGATCGGCGAGACGATGATCGTCACGATCGCCTCGGGCGGCACGCCGAACCTGAGCTTCGACCCGGCCGAGGCGATGCAGACCATGACGGCGTTCATTGCCGCGGCGGGGATCGGGGACCAGCCGACCGGCAGCGTCGGCTACCAGACGATCTTCGCCGTCGGGACGACGCTGTTCGCGATCACGTTCCTCATGAACATGCTCAGCGTCCGCATCGTCCGCAGGTACCGCGAGGTCTACGAATGAGCGATCTCGCCGGCCCCAACCCCGCGCCCGAGGGCCTGTACGCCCAGCCGGCCCGCGCCGCCGAAGTGCTCGGCCGTCAGCGGCTGCGCGAGCGCGCGAAGAACGCCCTGTTCCGCGGGCTGCTGCTCTTCAGCCTGCTGCTCGGAGTCGTCGCGCTCGTCGTGCTGCTCGCCGACGTGCTCGACCGCGGGCTCGGCCACGTCTGGCAGGTCGTGACGAGCTTTCCGTCGGGACTGCCGGCGAGGGCGGGCGCCCAGTCGGCGATCATGGGGACGATCTGGCTGATGGCGCTCGTCGCGCTGTTCACGATTCCGGTCGGCGTCGGCGCGGCGGTCTACCTCGAGGAGTACGCGGACCGCAGTCGCCGGTGGAACCGCCTGATCGAGGTCAACATCCAGAACCTCGCCGCGGTCCCGTCGATCGTCTACGGGATCCTCGGGCTCGGCTTCCTCGTCCGCGGCTTCGTCGGCCTCGGGCAGACGCTGCTCGCCGGCGCCCTGACGCTCAGCCTGCTCGTCCTGCCGACCGTCATCATCGCCTCGCGCGAGGCGCTGCGCTCGGTCCCCGACTCGATCCGCCACGGCTCCCTGGCGCTCGGCGCCACGCCCTGGCAGACGACGTGGCGCCAGGTGCTGCCGGCGGCGATCCCCGGCATCGCGACGGGGACCATCCTCGGCCTCTCGCGGGCGATCGGCGAGGCCGCGCCGCTGATCCTGCTCGGCGCGCTGACGTTCGTCACGTTCAACCCGGAGGGGCTGAACAGCGCCTTCACCGCGCTGCCGATCCAGATCTTCAACTGGATCTCCCGCCCACAGGACGAGTTCAAGCTGTTGGCAGCCGGAGCGATCCTCGTGCTGCTCGTGATCCTGCTCTCGATGAACGCCTTCGCCATCTGGATGCGAAGCCGCTACCAGAAGAGGTGGTAGACGACGTGACCCATGTCGAGCTCGACCCCGGACCGACCGTGACAGAGCCTGAGTCCCAGCCACTCGATCCCGCCGGCACCGGCTCGCAGCGCGGGACCCCCGAGCCCGCTCGAGCGCATGAGTCGGACGGCGGCCTGTCCGAGTCCGCTCGAGCACCCGAGCCGGATGCCGCGGCGACGCCGCACGACACGATCGACCACGCGGTGGACGAGCCGGTCTTCGCCACCAGGGGCCTGTCCGTGCACTACGGCTCGGCTCCCGCCGTGCTGGGCGTCGATATGCGCATCCCGGCGCGGGAGATCACCGCGTTCATCGGCCCGTCGGGTTGCGGCAAGTCGACGATCCTGCGCTGCTTCGACCGGATGAACGACCTGATCCCGGGCGCGAGGGTCGACGGCGAGATCCTCTACCACGGAGTCGACCTGTACGGCCCCGGCGTCGACCCCGTCCAGGTTCGCAAGCGGATCGGGATGGTCTTCCAGAAGCCCAACCCGTTCCCGAAGTCGATCTACGACAACGTCGCGTTCGGGCCGAGGGTCCTCGGAGCCGGCGGCGAGATGGACGAGATCGTCGAGACCGCGCTGAGCCGCGCCTCGCTCTGGGACGAGGTCAAGGACCGCCTGAAGGAGAACGCGTTCGGGCTGTCCGGCGGGCAGCAGCAGCGGCTGTGCATCGCCCGCGCGCTCGCGACCGACCCCGACGTGCTGCTGATGGACGAGCCGTGCTCCGCGCTCGACCCGATCTCGACAGGGCGCATCGAGGACCTGATGCACGAGCTCAAGGAGACGGTGTCGATCGTGATCGTCACCCACAACATGCAGCAGGCGGCGCGCGTGTCCGACCGCACCGCGTTCTTCATCGTCGACCTGACCGCGGGCGAGGACAGGCGGATCGGGCGCCTCGTCGAGTACGGCCCGACCGGGCGGATCTTCACGAATCCCCACGACACCCGGACCGAGGAGTATGTATCGGGGAAGTTCGGCTAGGACCATGCAGACGATGAAGGTGCCCCCGACGGAGATCCGCCACCAGTACCGCGAGCAGCTCGCCGACCTCGAGCGCCAGGCGCTCGGCGCGCTCGACATCGTCGTCGAGCAGCTCGACCGCGCGATGGAGGCGCTCGAACAGCGTGACGTCGAGCTCGCGACGTTCGTCATCGCCGACGACGACCGGATCGACGGGCGCTACCTCGAGGTCCACCAGGGGATCCTGTCGCTGCTCGCCCGCCAGGCTCCCGTCGCCGGCGACCTGCGGCTCGTCGCGGCGCTGCTCCACGTGATCAAGCACGCCGAGCGGATGGGCGACCAGTGCGTCAACGTCGCCAAGCTGATCCCGCTGGTCGGCAGCGAGCCGCCGGTCGTCCCCGAGCTGCTCGAGAAGGTGCTGCGGATGGGCACCGCGGCACGGGCCGAGGTCGTCGAGGCGCGGCTCGCCTTCAGGGAGCGCAACGTCGGGCTGGCGGCCGATCTGTCGCGTCAGGACAGCGGCGTGAACCGGCTCAACAAGGAGGTCTTCCGGCTCGCGGTCAGCGTCGGCGACGACGCGGATCGGCGCGAGTGGGCGATGGTGATGACCATGGTCGCCCGCGCGCTCGAGCGGATCGGCGACAACGCGGTCGGCGTCGGCGAGCAGGTGATCTTCGTCGAGACCGGGCTGTTCCGGGAGCTTCCGATCGAGGATCTGGGGGGCGACAGGGCGGAGCCGGCCGGCTAGCGGCCGCGATCGGGCGCCGGATCGTCCTGTGAACATCCGGTGAAAACGTCGTCGCCCCGATGTCGGCCGGCCGGCCGTGCCCTTAGACTCCGGGGCGTCATGAGCACGTTGACCACCGCTCGCCCAGACGCCTCGCGCTCGGGCGCATCGGGAACCGGCGCGCAGCTGCGCGTCGCTGTGATCGACACCGACTCCGGGTTCCTGCAGGTCCTCGGCAAGCGCATGGAGCGCCTGGGATGGGCGCCCCGCGCGCTCGCGAGCCCCGTGCCCGTCGAGGACCTCGTCGCGATGCGCCTCGGCGCCCTGGTCGTCGACGTGGCGATCCTCGGGCCGCAGGCGTGGGAGTACATCGAGCGGCTCGGGCGCGAGCTCCCGAGCCTGGTCGTGGTCGTCTGCACGGCGCGCTCGAGCGTCGCCCAGCGCGTGCGCGGGCTGCGGCTCGGCGCCGACGACTGGCTGACCAAGCCGTGCCATCCCGAGGAGCTGATCGCTCGCATCGAGGCCGCTGTTCGCCGTGGGCGCCAGGCGCAGTCCCGCCGGGACGTCGATCCGCTGCGCGCGGGACGGATAGAGATCCGCTCCGACCGCTTCCAGGTGTTCGTCGACGGGGACTCGGTCGACCTCACGCGCCGCGAGTTCGAGCTGATCGAGCTGTTGGCCGGCGCCGAGGGGCGTGTCCTCGAGCGCGAGGAGATCTACCAGCGGGTCTGGGGCTACGCGATGGCCCGCGGCGACCGCTCGGTCGACGTGTTCGTGCGCAAGCTCCGCCAGAAGCTGGAGAAGGCCTCGCCCGGCTGGTGCTACATCCACACGCACTTCGGCGTGGGCTACAGGTTCGCCGCCGAGCCGGTCAACCGCGGCGGCGAGGCCCCGGACCCGCCGCACGCCGATGCGGCGGCGCCGACGGCAATCGGGCTGACGGAGTAGCGCGAGGCACCCCGGCGGGGGAGCCGCCGGGCGCGGCCCCGTACGATGGGCGCGTGACAACGGCCCGCAACGTCGCGATCCTCGTCGCGCTCGCCGCGGCGGTGGCGTTCGTCCCGGGCGGCGGTGACGCCGCGGCGCTCGTCTCCCGCACGCTCTCGCTGGCCTTCATCGCCGTGATCGCCTGGTCGCTCGCCTATGCCTACCGACGCTTCGGCTTCGACCTCGACGCGCTCAGAGCCCGCGATCGCGCGCTGCTCTATGGCGCGATCGCTGCGATCGTGCTGGTGCTCGCCGGTGCCGGAAAGCTGACCGCGACCGGTACCGGAGCGGTCGTCCTGATCGTCGTCGTGCTCGCGGCGATCGCCGCGCTCATGCACGTCTGGCGCCGGCATCGCTCGCTGGGGTAGCGAGGCTCGCATGGCCGACGCTCCGAAGCTCGAGCCCGAAACGGTCGCTGGGTCGATCACGGTCGCGGAGGCCCTCGAGCTGGAGAGCCTCAAGCGCGGCTCTCCCGAGGTCGTCGCCGGTCACGGGAGCCTCTCGCGCCCGATCCGCTGGGCCCACGCGGGCGAGGTTCGCAACCTGGCCGCGCTGCTGCGCGGCGGCGAGCTCGTGCTGACGACGGGGATCGCGCTCGACGGCGACGCCAGGGCGGCGCGTCGCTTCGCCGCCGAGCTGGCCGAGCGCGGCATCGCCGGGCTCGTGCTCGAGCTGGGCTCGGTGTTCAACGCGGTGCCGGCGGCGCTCGTCGACGGCGCGGCCGAGCACGACCTGCCGTTGATCGCGCTGCACCGGGAGGTGGCGTTCGTCGAGGTCACCGAGGCCGTCAACCACGAGCTCCTGAGTCGCCGGCTGCTGCAGGTCCGCCGGCTGGACCTGCTGCAGGAGCGGTTCACGACCCTCATGCTCGACGGCGCCGGCATACCGGAGGTCCTCGGCGCGCTCGCCGCCGAGATGCGCAACCCGGTCGTCCTGCAGCGCGACGACGGCGACCTGCTGTTCCACGCGGTCCACGAGGCGGACTCCAGCGAGGTCCTCAACGCATGGGACGGCTTTCGCCGCGGGCTCCCGGGCAGCGTGCCGGCCCTCAGCGTCCCCCTTCCCAGCGGTCGCGGATCGCAGCGCGGCAGCCTCGTCGCGCTCGCCCTGGACCGTCCGTTCGACGAGATCACCCGGCTTGCGATGGAGCGCGCGGGAGCGCTGGTGGCGGTGGTCACGCGGCAGACGCACCAGGAGGAGGTCCTTGTCGCAAGGGACCGCGGGAACCTGCTCGCCGGCTTCATGGACGGCGACCTGAGCGAGAACGAGATCGTTCGGCAGGTCGAGGCCGTGGGCTTCCCGCGGCGCGTGCCGCATCTGCTTCCCTGCGTGCTCGCCGGTCCCGCGCGGGTTCCGCAGAGCGCCCAGGCGACGGTCTGGACGATGGTCTGGCGGGAGGTCCGGCAGGAGCTCGAGGCCAACGCCGTGCCGGTCCTCGGCGGGCTCATGCCGGGGGAGGGGCGCGTCGCGATGGTCGTCGGGCTGCCCGGCGCGGGGCACCGGGAGAGCCGGGCCGATGCGCTGGCCGCGCGCTGCGCGCGCGCGCTCGAGAAGCAGGTCGGGTCCACCGATGCGGGGCTGCGCTACGTCGGCGACGCGTCGCGCTCCTGGACCGGTGCGATCCGCTCGCTGCGCGAGGTCGTCGAGGCGACCTCGTCGCCGCGTCCGGACGTTCGCGGCTGGTACGACGCGACGCGCCCCGACCTGCACCGGCTGCTGTGGGCCCTGCGCGAGTCGCCTGACGTCCGCTCGTTCGTCGAACGGCGCCTGGGTCCGCTGATCCAGCACGACGACGCCCGCAGGTCCAAGCTGCTGCCGACGCTCGAGAAGTACCTGGAGTGCGGCGGGCGCAAGACCGACACGGCACGTGCGCTCCACCTCGAGCGCCAGTCCCTGTACCACCGGATCAGCCGCATCGAGGCGCTGCTCGGCGAGTCGCTCGACGATCCGGACACGCGCCTCGGCGCGCATCTCGCGGTCCGCGCTCAGCGGCTGCTGGGCGGGGCGGACGACACCCGCCCCGCTTCCGAATAGCCGCCCCGCCGAGGACGTTTCGTAACGGCTGGGCGACCTCGTTCCGACGTGTTGAGTCCTGTGCGCGCTCGTGACGGCCGATCAGAATGCCGCCACCTTGCACCGCGACAGCCCCGACATTGAGGATCGATGACTGCTCTTCGCCGCATCGGAGTGGACACCGGTGGGACGTTCACCGACTGCGTCCTGATCGACTACGAGCGACATGAGGTGATCGTCGCGAAGGTGCCGTCGCGGCCCGGCGAGCCGCAGGCGGCGATCATGGAGGGCATCGGCGAGCTGCTCGGCGACGGAGGCGCAGACGCGCCGCTCGATCCGGTCGAGTCGGTGACGCACGGGACGACGATCGCGACGAACGCGGTGATCACGGGCGACTTCGCACGGGTCGGGCTGATCACGACCGCGGGCTTCCGCGACGTCCTGGAGATCGGGACGCAGATGCGCCCCCATCTCTACGACCTGCGGCAATCGCCCAGGCCGGTGATGATTCCTCGGGACCTGCGCTGCGAGGTCGGCGGGCGCATCGCCGCCGACGGGGAGGAGATCGAGCCGCTCGACCCCGCCGAGGTCGAGGCGGCCACCGAGCGCCTGCTCGAGCGGGGGGTCGAGGCGATCGCGATCGGGACGCTGTTCTCGTTCGCCAACGCCGAGCACGAGGAGCGCATCCAGGCGATCGTCGCCGAGCGCGCGCCGAGCCTCTACGTGGGCCGCTCGTCCCGGATCAGCCAAGAGCCCAGGGAGTACCCGCGCTTTGCCACCGCCGCCGTGAACGCGGCGCTCGCGCCGAAGATCGATCCCTACGTGCGCGGGCTCGAGGCGCGCCTCGCCGAGAGCGAGCTGCGCTCACGGCTGTACATCATGCAGAGCAACGGCGGGATCGGGACCGCCGACCGCTCGGTGGGCGAGCACGTCCATCAGCTGATCCTGTCCGGCCCGGCGGCCGGCGTCATCGGCGGTGCCCGCGAGGGCGTGGCATGCGGCTTCGGCAACTGCGTGACCTTCGACGTCGGCGGGACGAGCGCCGACATCGGCGTGGTCACCGACGGCGATCCCCGAACCGGGATCGAGATGACCCTCCCCAACGGCGTTCCCTGCAAGCTGCCGCACATCGAGGTCGAGGCGATCGGCGCGGGGGGCGGCAGCCTGGCATGGGTCGACGCCGGCGGGGCGCTCAACGTGGGGCCGCAGAGCGCCGGTGCCGATCCGGGCCCGGCCTGCTACGGGCGGGCCGGCAGCGAGCCGACGGTGACCGACGCCCACCTCCTGCTCGGACGCCTCTCGTCGCGCGGCCTGATCGGCGGTGGGCTGAAGCTCGACGTCGGCCTGGCCGAGAAGGCCCTGGGGAGCCTCGCCGACGCTATCGGCCTCGGCACCGAGGATGCCGCCCTCGGCGTGCTCGCGCTGCTCGAGGAGAACATGGCCGGGGCGATCCGCCAGGCCGCGGCTCGCCACGGCGACGATCTTCGCGAGTTCGCGCTGGTCGCCGGCGGTGGGGCCGGTCCGCTGCACGCCGCGAGCGTCATGCGGGCGCTCGGCATGCAGGCCGCCGTCATCCCCGCGCACCCCGGCCTGCTGAGCGCGCTGGGCCTGCTCTCCGCCCATCTGCGCCACGACCACGCGACACCGCTGCTCGGCGTCGAGGGCCGGCTCGACGACTCGGCCGTCGAGGACGCGTTCGCGTCGCTGCGGGCCGAGGCGGCCAAGTCGCTCGGCGAGGACGGCGTCGCGATCGCCGATCAGCGCTTCGAGTCGTCGCTGGACCTGCGCTACGTCGGACAGGAGTACGCGCTGCGCGTCCCGACGAGCGACGACGAGCCGCTGCGCGAGGTGATCGCGCGCTTCCACCGCCAGCACGAGAGGACCTTCGGCCACTCGGCGGAGGGCGTGACGACCGAGGTCGTCGCGGCGCGCCTCGTCGGCATCGGGGTCCGCGAGACGCCGGACGTGCATCACGATCTGGCCGAGGAGGACGCGCAGCCGTTCGAGCATCGCGAGGTGCTCTTCGAGAGCGGCGAGGGTCGCCTCTCGACGGCGGTGTACCGCCGAGGGGAGCTCGGGGTCGGCCAGCGGCTCGAAGGTCCCGCGATCGTCGAGCAGCTCGACACGACGACGCTCGTGCCGCCCGGCTGCCGGGCGGTCGTCCACGCGACCGGGGCACTCATCATCACGATCGACGAGGAGGAGCGATGACCACGGACCCGGTCACCGCGGCAGTGATCTCGAGCGCCCTGCGCGCCACCGCCTGGGAGATGTCGGAGGCGCTTCGCCGGAGCTCGCACTCGCCGATCATCCGCGAGATGCTCGACTACTCCTGCGCGGTGTTCACGCCGGGCGGGGAGACGGTCGCGCAGGACGACCTGATCCCGGCGTTCCTGGGGACGATGGCGTCGACGATGCCCTATGTCATCGAGGCCGCCGGCGACACCTCGCGAGCCGGCGACGCCTGGATGACGAACGACCCCTACCGGGGCGGCACCCACACGCCGGACATCCAGATCTTCGTCCCGGTGGTGCACGACGGCAGCGTCATCGCGTGGTGCGGCAACATCGCCCACCACAGCGACGTCGGCGGCACGAACCCGGGCACCGAGGGGTACGCGAACGCGTCGATCTTCGAGGAGGGACTGCGGATCCCGCCGATCCGGCTCGTCGACGACGGGCGCCTGAACGATGCCCTGCTCGACCTGATCAAGAACAACATCCGCGACCCCGAGTCGACGGCGGGCGACCTGCGCGCCCAGCTCGCGGCGGCCAAGCTCGGCCAGCGCCGGATGGGCGAGCTCGTCGCGCGCTACGGCGTCGAGACGCTGCTCGCCGCGATGGACGTCGTCCTCGACCAGTCGGAGCGGCGCATCCGGGCGGCGATCTCGGAGCGCCCCGACGGCGTGGCTCGAGCGGAGGGCTGGCTCGACGACGACGGGCTCGGCTCCGATCCGGTGCGGATGGTCGCATCCGTCGAGATCCGCGACGACACGGTCCTGGTCGACATGACGGGCACCGATCCGCAGATGGGCGGCGGCCTCAACGTGTCGGCGACGGCCGCTCGCGCGGCGGTCATCTTCGCCGTCAAGGCGATGTTCGACCCCACCGGGCCGCAGAACGGCGGTGCGATGCGAGCGATCGAGATCGTCCTCCCGGAGGGGTCGTTCGTGAATCCGCGCTTCCCCGCCGCGGTGAGCCTGCGCCACCTCGGCGTTCAGCGCCTGGCCGACACGCTGATCCGCGCGCTCGGGGAGCGCTTCCCCGATCTCGCGACCGCCGGGGCCTTCGTCGGCTTCTCGAGCCTCGCGGCATCGTGCAGGCACCCGCGGCTCGGCAACGAGGTCGTGATCCAGGACGACCTCGGCGGGGGGATGGGAGGCCATCCGCTCGGCGACGGGCTCGACGCGGTCGACGTCTACCTCGGCAACGTCACGATGCTCCCGGCCGAGATCTGCGAGCTCCAGTACCCGGTCCGCATCGCGTCGACCGAGCTCGTTCCCGATACCGGAGGGCCCGGGGAGTTCCGCGGTGGCCTGGCGCTCCGGCGCGTCTACGAGTTCCTCGACGATGCGGACGGCGTCTTCTACACCGAGCAGGCCCGCGAACAGTTCGCGCCGCGAGGGATCCACGGCGGGCATCCGGGGACCGCCGCGCGGCTCGTCGTGGAGCGTGCCGACGGCACGCGCCTGGACTTCACGAAGGAGCGCCTGACGATGCGGCCGGGGGACCGCCTCGTCACGACCACCGGTGGCGGGGGCGGCTACGGCGATCCCGCCCGCCGGGATCGCAGATCGGTCGCGCGCGACGTCCAGGAGGGGAAGGTCAGCGTCCGGGTCGCACGCGACGTCTACCGGTTCGACGCCGCCGCCGCTCCGGACTCCCCCCCGAGGGAGCGCCCAATGTCACTCGATGTCAGTTGAAGGGCCGTTTCACCTGTCGTCTTGTCGTTTGAAGGGACCTACGGGTTCCTCGACGCTTGACCCGTCATCCGGACCGAGGAGAGAGATGCCATCGCACAACCCCTTCCCGCCGCTTCGTCCGCAGGAGCTGACGCGCGCGGCGTTCCTGCGCCGCGCCGCCGCGGTCGGCCTGTCGGCCTCCGCGCTGCCGCTGCTCGCGGCCTGCGGCGGCGACGACGCAGGCAAGGCAGCCGAGCCGACCGGTGACGTGAAGCTCGAGGACCTCGGCGCGGTCGGAGGCGCGATCCAGATCCTCACGTACGCCGGCTACGAGGGCGGCGACGCGATCAAGCCCTGGCTGAAGCAGGCGGGCGTCGCGCAGAAGGTGACGCCGATCAACAACCAGGACGACGTCACGACGAAGCTCCGCAGCCCCGCCGGCCGCACCGCGGATGCGGCCCAGCTCGGCGTCGCGCAGGTGGAGCAGTACCGCCAGCTCGGACTCGCGTACCCGATCCAGCCGGAATGGCTCTCCAACAGCGCCAAGGTCGACAAGTACTTCCTCGACCTGACGATGGACGCGAACGGCGCGCTCACCGCCGTGCCGTTCGTCTGGGGCTCGCTGGGCTGCAACTACGACCCCAAGCGCATGGGCGCGATCGAAAGCTGGCAGGAGCTGGCCGATCCGAAGCTCAAGGGGCGCGTGGCGATGATCGACGATCCGGTCTCGACGGTCCAGACCGGCGCGCTCGCGGTCGGCATCCGCGAGCCGAGCAAGATGACCCGCGACCAGCTCGAGCAGGTCAAGGAGTTCCTGGTCAAGGTCAAGGCGAACGCGCGCACCGTCGCCGCGGGCTACGCCGACATCGGCGACCTGATCGTCGCCGGTGACGTGTGGGCGTCGTTCCAGGGCTGGAACGCGGTCGAGATCTTCGCCGCCGCAAAGGACGGCGTCGTCAAGACCGCGTACCCCAAGGAGGGAACCGTCGGCTTCGTCGACTGCTACATCGTCCCGAAGGACGCCGACAACAAGCGCAGCGCCGTCGCGTTCATCGACCAGATGCTCTCGACGGAGATGCAGGCCTACGTCGGCAACGAGCTCGGCTCGGGGCTCGTGCGCCTGGATGCCGCCTCCGAGGTGAAGGGGCTGGGCGCGCAGGTCTTCGACTACGACAACCTCAAGGAGCTGTTCGAGACGAAGCTCGTCTTCGCGCTCGATGCCCCGATCGAGAGCTCGGGCGACATCGCGACCCACGAGGACTGGGTCGCCGCGTGGGAGGACGTGAAGGCGACGTGACGCAGGCGCTGCGAACGCGCCTCGGGGGTTGGGCACTGCTCGCGCCGCTCGGCGCGCTGCTCGGCCTGCTCCTCGTCGTCCCGCTCGGCATCGGGCTCTGGTACTCGTTCCGCGAGGGATCGATCCTCGGGATCGGCTCGAGCCTCACGCTCGACAACTACCGTGACGTCCTGGGCCGCGACTCGTTCTGGGTCGCGGTCCGGACGTCGGTCCTCTACGGCGCGGCCACGGCGCTCACGGCGGTGCTGTTCGGGTTCTTCATCGCTCGCTATGTGCGGTTCGAGCGCCCCCGATACGCGCGCCTGATCGTCGGCGCCGCGCTGCTCGCGATCATGGGCGGCTACCTGGTGCGCATCTACGCCTGGCGGACGCTGCTGTCCGACGGCGGCGTCATCAACAGCGGACTGATCGAAGCCGGCGTCATCGACTCGCCGCTGCGTTCGCTGCTCTTCTCGCCCGGCGCCGTGATCGCGACGCTCGTCAGCATCTACGCGCCGTACGCGACGCTCGTGATCCTGTCCGGCCTCGACAACATCGGGGACGACGAGGTCGAGGCCGCCCGAGACCTCGGGGCGGGGCCGGTACGGGCCTACAAGCTCGTGGTGCTGCCGCTGATCGGGCGGTCCGTCCTGCTCGCCTTCTCGCTCGTCTTCCTGCTGTCGGCCGCCGACTACGTCATCCCGCCGCTGGTCGGCGGCCCGCGGACCCAGATGGCCGGCGTCTTCGTCGCGAACCAGTTCCTCGCCACCGGGGACACGCCGATGGGCGCCGCGTTCGGCTTCACGACGCTGCTCGTCCTGGCCTTCGTCGTCACGCTCGTCTGGGCGGCGCTTCGCGTGGTCGGCATGCTGCCCAAGGAGGCGGTTCGTCGATGAGACGGGGTCTTCGCGCCGCCCAGCACGGCCTCGTCGGGGTGGCCGTCATCTACCTGCTCGTCCCGGTGGCGGTCGTCGTGCTGTTCTCCCTCCAGCAGGCCAAGCGAACGGGGCTCCCGTTCGAGGGGCCGTCGCTCCGCTGGTTCGATCTCATCGTGAGCGACGAGAGCTTCCGCTCGGCGCTCACCTCGACGCTGAAGGTGGCCTTCGGGGCGGCGGTCACGGCGACGACGATCGCGCTGCTCGGAACGCTCGCGACGGCGCGGGGGATGGTGCGGCGCCCCGGTCTCGCCCGCACGGCCGGCCTGGCGCCGCTCGTCGTCCCACCCGTCTTCATCGGCTTCTCGCTGCTGCTGACGTTCGGCGAGATCGGCTGGACGCCGTCGCTGCTGACGGTCTACCTCGCGCACGTCCTGGTCACGACCCCCCTCGCGTGGGCGGTCCTGCAGGCACGCTTCAGCCGCTTCGACTTCTCGGTCGAGGAGGCGGCTCGCGATCTGGGAGCGGGCGTCCTCATGACCTTCTGGCGCGTGACCCTGCCCCTGACGTGGCGAGCGCTGGTCGGCGCGGCGATGATCGTCTTCGCGTTCTCGGTCGACGAGTTCGTCGTCACGCTGTTCGTGGTGGGACCCGACGACACGCTGCCGGTGCTCGTCTGGAGCCGCCTGCGACGCAGCATCGACCCGTCGATAAACGCCATCGCGACGATCCTGCTCATCGTCGTGCTGGCCAGCGCGTTCCTCGCCTGGCTGCTCCTGCGCACGCGAAAGGGGGGCTTGGGCGAGGAGCAGGCCACGCCCGGTGATCCCGGCTCGCTCGTCCCGAGCCTGCAACGCGCCGAGCGGCGCGAGGAGGAGTCCGTCCATGTCTGAGGTAGCCGCCGTCGCAGACGGCACGACGTCCGGGGTCCGCACGGAGGCCGTCGACACGGCGGCGGACGCCGGCGGGGCGCCGATCGTCCGCGTTCGGGGCGTGCGCAAGACGTTCGGCGGAGTCGACGCCGTCGCCGGGGTCGACCTCGACGTGCGCACGGGGGAGTTCCTCTCGTTCCTGGGTCCGAGCGGCTGCGGCAAGACGACGCTGCTTCGCATCATCGCCGGCTTCGAGCGGCCCGATGCCGGCTCCGTCGAGGTGGCAGGACGCGACATCACCGCCCTACCGCCGAACAGGCGTCCGCTGAACATGGTGTTCCAGCGCTATGCGCTGTTCCCGCACCTCACCGTCCGGGACAACGTGGCGTTCGGCATGCGTCTGCGCAGGCTCCCGCGACGGGAGATCGCGGCGCGCGTCGCGGAGATGCTGGAGTTGGTGCAGCTCACGCACTGCGCCGGGCGCCACCCCAACCAGATCAGCGGCGGTCAGGCGCAGCGCGTCGCGCTGGCACGGGCGCTGGCCAACGATCCGACCGTCCTCCTGCTCGACGAGCCCCTCACCGCGCTCGACAGGGCCGTGCGCGGCGACATGCAGCAGGAGCTCAAGCGGATCCAGGCGGAGATCGGCACGACCTTCGTCTACGTCACGCACGATCAGGAGGAGGCGATGGCCATGTCCTCCCGGATCGCGCTGATGAGCGAGGGGCGGATTGTCCAGCTCGCGCCGCCGGGCGAGCTCTATCGGCGCCCGGGGTCGGTCTTCGCCGCCGGCTTCGTCGGCGACGCGAACCTCCTGCGCTGCCGGGTCGAGCAACACGCGGGCCGGTCCGCGGTCGTGTACGCGGGCAGGCCGCTGCCCGGCCTTGACCCGGCCGGGCGCTCGGGCGAGGTCCGGGCGATGGTGCGCCCCGAGGACCTGAAGGCGCGCGTCGCGAGCGGCGACGACGCCGGCGAGCTCGTCGGCGAGCTCGTCTCCAGCACCTTCCACGGGTTCTTCTGGATGCATCGCATCCGCATCGGGCACGAGCTGCTCGTCGTTCGCGAGGCGGGCGACACGTCGTCGATCCGCGCCGGAGACGCCGTCGCGCTCGAGATCGAGCCGGGCCGCGCCGTCCTGCTCGCCGACTGATCATCAGGAAACACAACACCGAGGAGACGCCGCATGACGATCGTCCCGCTGTACACGACCCTGAAGGAGCAGGGCGTCGAGAAGGAGCTCGCCTTCCCGGCCGAGGAGTACCGGCGACGGATCGCCACCACGCAACGGGCGATGGCGGACGAGGGCCTCGACGCGCTGGTCCTCGTGCACAACGCCAACCAGTGCTACCTGACCGGCTACGACTCCCACATGCCGCCGTCGTACGCGGTCACCGTCGTGCCGACCTCCGGCGATCCGCTCATGCACTGCGCGGAGCTCGAGTCGCCGGTCGCGCTGCTGCACTCGGTGGTCGAGGACGTCCGCATCTTCGACTGGACGAACGCCTCGAGCACCGCCGCGGACCTCGCCCGGGTTCTCGGCGATCTCGGTGTCGCCCGCGGACGGATCGGGATCGAGCTGCGCAACGACGAGAACTTCACGAGCAGCGCCTACGACGCCTTCTCGTACCTCACGCTGCGCGAGGCGCTGCCGGACGCGGAGCTCGTCGACGCCACGCACATCGTGCTCGCCCAGCGACTGATCAAGAGCGAGGACGAGCTCGCCTACATGCGGCGAGCCGGCGAGCTGACCTGGGCCGGCATCCACGCGGCGATCGAGGCCACGCACGAGGGCGTCAACGAGAACGTGATCGCCGCCGCCTCGTACGCGGGCGCGGTGGGCGCCGGCAGCGAGCTCATGACGATCGATCCGATGCTGATGACCGGCGCGCAGACCGGCCTGATCCCGCACATCCCGTATCGCCGGCACGTCGTCGAGCGCGGCGACGTCGTCTACCTCGAGATGAGCGGCACCTACTGGCGCTACAACGCCCCGATGATGCGCTCGTGGACGATCGGCGAGCCGAGCGACCGCCAGCGTCGTCTGGCCGATGCCAGCATCGCGGTGCTCGAGACGCTGGTCGCCGAGGCCCGCCCGGGACGCACCGGTCACGACGTGGCGACGATCGCCGAGCGGCAGTGGGATGCCGTGCCGGGCGTCCACTTCCACGGCGGCTACGGGTACGCGATCGGCATGGGCGTCCAGCCGAGCTGGTGCGAGCAGGCCGTCTACATCGCCATCGGCGCCGAGCGCGAGCTGCGGCCGGGAATGACGTTCCATCTGCCGATCATCTCCTGCTACCCCGGTGACTTCGGTGTCGGCTTCAGCGAGAGCATCGTCATCACCGAGACCGGCGCCGAGCTGCTGACGCCCGGCACGGATCGCTTCCTCGTCGCGCGATGAGCACGATCGCCCAGGCCGCCTTCGGCCTCGGCCCGAGCGCCGGCGCCGGACGCGACTCGTCGCCGTGACCGGCCATCGCATAGCCCTGCTTCCCGGCGACGGCATCGGCCCCGAGGTCGTGGCCGAGGCGCGGAAGGTCGTGGAGGCGACCGGCGTGGAGGTCGCGTGGACCCATCTGGACTGGGGGTCGGCGTACTTCCACGCCACCGGTCGCATGATGCCGACCGATGCGCTGGATCGAGTCCGCGAGCACGACGCGCTGCTGCTCGGCGCGGTCGGGGACCCGAGCGTCCCGGATCACCTCTCGCTGTGGGGCCTGCTCCTCGCCCTGCGCCAGGGGCTCGATCTGTGGGCCAACGAGCGGCCGGTGCGGCTGCTCGAAGGGGTTCCCGGACCGCTCGCCGGACGCTCGCCCGCCGATGTCGACATGCTGTTCCTCCGGGAGAACACCGAGGGGGAGTACTCCGGCGTCGGCGGCCGCGTCCACGAGGGTCAGGGCCACGAGGTCGGCATCGAGGTCAGCGTGTTCACGCGGGCCGCGGTGAAGCGGCTGATGCGTTATGCGTTCGAGCTCGCCGCGAAGCGCCGCGGCTCGCTCGTCAGCGCCACCAAGTCCAACGCGTCGCGATTCGGTTACGTGCTGTGGGACGAGGTCGCCGAGGAGGTCGCGGCCGACTTCCCGCAGGTGCGCCTCGAACGCGTCCTCGTCGACGCGCTGGCGGCGCGGATGGTCCGCGACCCGGCGTCCGTCGACGTGGTCGTCGCCTCGAACCTGTTCGGTGACATCCTCACCGACCTGGCCGCCGCGCTGCAGGGCGGGATGGGAGTGGCGGCGAGCGCGAACGTCGCGCCGGGGAGCGGCGCTCCGGGCCTGTTCGAGCCGGTGCACGGCTCGGCGCCCGACATCGTGGGCTTGGGGATCGCCAATCCGCTCGGCTGCATCTGGAGCGCGCAGCTGATGCTCGAGCGTCTCGGTGAGACGCGGGCGGCGGAGCAGATCCTGCTCGCGATCGAGGAGACCTGCGCCGGCGGGCCGCGCACCCGCGACCTCGGGGGCGACGCGACGACGACCGAGGTCGGCGACGCCGTCGCCGCGGCGGTGGAGCGCCTCCGCCGCGGCTGACGCACCGCGGCGGAGGGGCCGTCGCCTCGCTCGCTACGGGAGGGCGCCGGCGCAGCGGTAGCCGGCGGGAAGCCGGCGAAGCCGCGCTACGGGAGGCGGCGCCGCCGCGGCGGTGGCCCCCGCGAAGCCGGCGAAGCGGCTACGGGAGGCGGCGCCGGCGCAGCGGGGGGATCGAGAAGCCGACCAGCCGCTTGGAGAGGCGCCCGACCGGCCCCGGGGCGATGCCGTGCTGCTCGCGCTCCTCGGTCCTCTGGACGACGCTGCGCACGATCGCGGCGCCGGCCGAGCAGAGGGGCTCCGGGGGGAGGTGGCCGGGCGGTCCGGAGACGAGGGCGCACCGACCGTACGCATCGTCCAGGCCCAGCGTGCGGCTGGCGAGGATGCGACCGACGAGCGCGCTCGGGCCCACGCCGTTGCCGGAGTACCCGATCCCGTAGTGGACGTTGCCGTGCTCGCCGAGGGAGCCGACGAAGGGCAGGTGGCCGGGCGCTCGATCGACCGGCCCTCCCCAGGCGTGGGTGAGTCGCACGTCGCGCAGCTCGGGGAACCACTCGCGGAAGTCCGCCGCGACCGTCGCTGCCGTCCGGGGGTCGATGAAGTGCTTCGGGACGACCCGGCCGAACGGCCCGATCGCGCCGCCGCCCCTGCCGAAGGCGATCCGGCCGTCCGGGGTGACCTGCGCGTAATGGACGAAGAGACGGGCGTCCCCGAGCAGCAGACCCTCGCGCCAGTCGAGGTGGGCGAGCCGCTCCGGGATCGGCTCGGTGAGCACGATCTGGGTACCGACGACGAAGATCGCGTTGCGCAGCTCGCGGATCCGCGCAGCCCAGGCGTTCGTCGCCAGGACGACCTGGTCGGCCTCGATCCGCCCCGCGGGCGTGAGGACGGCGGCGGGAGCGCTGCGAACGAGCTGCAGCATCGGCGAGCCCTCGAAGATCCTGATGCCCTGGCGCAGCGCAACGCGGCGCAGGCCACGCGCGAGCAGTGCCGGCTGGACGGCCGCGCTGTCCCGGATCAGGACCCCGCCCCGGGAGATCCTCGACCCGGTGCGGCGCTCGACTTCGCTCGAGCCCAGGCGCTCGACGAACGCGCCGCGATCGAGCTCCCGACAGGCGTTCAGCGGGCCCTCGATCACCTCGTCCTGCCCCGGTGTGGTCGAGATCCACAGCGACCCACGGCGACGCAGCTGGCAGTCGATCTCGTGCTCACCGACGAATGTCTCGATCCGGTCGATCGCGGCGCTCGACTCGTCTGCGAGCCAGAGGCCCTGCTCGAGGCCGAAGCGCTCGACGAGCCGGTCGAGCTCGTCGTACCAGCTGGTCATCCACCCGCCGTTGCGGCCGCTGGCGCCGAGCCCGCACGACTGCGCCTCGGTGACGACGATCTCCAGGTCCGGGGAGGCGCGCTTCAGCTCGAGCGCCGTCCACAGGCCCGTGTAGCCGCCGCCGACGATGCAGACGTCCGCACGGACCGTCCCGGTGACCGGCGGGCATCCTCCGGGGCTCTCTGCGGCAAGCGCCTGCTCGAGCCAGTACGTCGGTCCGGCCGGAGGGGGCGCGGCGTTGTGCGATGCGGTGGCGTTCACCGGCTCGATGCTGCTGATCGCGGCCGGCGTGGACAACGGTCGCGATGTCACGAGCTCGGCGGCGCTCAGCGACGATGCGTCCTACGGCGTGATCTCGATGCGCTTCGGCGACGGTTGCGTCCTGGCGGCGGAACGCGATCGCGGCCAGCCTGCGGCCGGTGCTTTCGGCTCGGAGAAGACGCGGATCGGGCACCGAGCGCGGGCAGGCGAGCGTCGAGCTGGTGGCGCTGTTGCCGCTGCTCGCGGCGCTCGTGCTCGCCGGCTGGCAGGGGGTGCTGGCCGGCGAGGCGTGGTGGCTTGCGGGCGGCGCGGCGCGTGCGGCCGCTCGCGCGCAGCTAGTCGGCTCCGACGCGCGTACGGCGGCACGCCGAATGCTGCCCGGGCGCTTCGCCCGGGGTCTGGACGTGCGGGTCGTCGACGGCGTCCAGGTCGTCGTGCGCGTCGCGATCCCGGGCGTGCTCTCCGGTCCGCGCTCGATCGGGTGGGTGACGGCGCGCGCGGGCGTTCCGACTGGCGTGGAGCCGGTGACGCCGGAGGCAGGCCGATGAGCGAGCGGGGTCAGGCCGCTCTGGAGGCGATCGCCGGCCTGCCGCTGCTGCTCGCCGTGGCGCTCGCCTGCGGTCAGCTCCTGGCCGCTGGACTGTGCCGCGAGCTGGCCGCGCACGCAGCCGCCGCCGGCGCCGCCGCGATCCTCCAGGACGACGACCCCGCTCGCGCGGCGCGCGCCGCCGTGCCGGGCTGGTCGCGCACGCGCCTCGACGTGAGGGTGCGGGGGCGTGTCGTGCTGGTCACGCTGCGGCCGCCGGCCGTGCTGCCGGGCATCGCCGGGCGGCTGGCCGCCCGATCGCGCGCCGATGCGGGGCCGCAGGCGTGAGCGTGCTCACCGTCCTCGGCGAGGCGAGAGCGGCGCAGACCCTCGGCGCAGCGGCCGGGCTGGCTCTCGCGCGCGCGGTCGGCGGGCACGCCGCGCTGGTCGCCTGCTGGGGCACGCCGACGCGAGCCGGCGTCCTGCCGATTCCGGGCGCCGTCGCGGCGCGCGGGCTGGCGGCCAGGCTCGCCGCCCACGAGATGCCGGCGCTCGCGCGCGGGCGGCTGGCGTGGCTCGCACTGCCCCCGAGCGCGGCCGGCGCCCGGGACGCCGGGCGCTCGGCCGCCGTCGCGGGGGCGGCGGGAAGTCCCGCCGTGCTCGTCGTGCTGGCCCCGCGCGCAGCGGCCATCGAGCCGCTGATCGGCTCGTCGACGGACGTGCTCGTGGCCGGCGACGAGAGCGATCTCATGGTCGAGCTTGCGCTCGACGGCCTGCGCGAGCGCGGACTGCGGGCGAGCGCGATCGCGGTGCCGGGCCCCGCCGGATCGCTGCTCGCCCGTGCGGGGGCCGGCATTCCCGGCGAGCTCGGCCGCCGACTCGACGGCGTCCTGAGCAGGCCGTGACGGGACGGCGCGCAGCGCGCTGCGGGGTCGGCTCATGCGGTCGCGGCGGTCGCTTCTGGGTCTGCGGTCGCGGCGGTCGCTTCTGCATGCGCCGTCGCTTCGGTCGCGGCGGTTGCGTCCGGGTTTGCGGTCGCGCCGGTCGCCTCTGCATGCGCCGTCGCTTCGGTCGCGGCGGTTGCGTCCGGGCGCAAGCTCCCCACGGGTCGGGCTCCATACGTCGCCGAGACGCCGAGAGCGGCCAGGCGCTCGTCGCGCTGCTCGGCGGAGCGCTCGTGATTCTCGCCGGAGCCATCGCACTGGCACTGCTGGCCGCGGCGCTCGGCGCCCACTCCAACCGTCAGCGGGCGGCCGACCTCGCCGCCCTGGCCGGCGCGAAGGCGCTGCTCGACGCGCGCCCGCGAGCGCTCGAGACCCCTCGCTCGCCTCGCCACATCGCGCCCGCGGACTACCTCGATCTGGCGCGGAGCGTCGCGCGGCGGGCCGCGCTGCGCAACGGCGCGCAACGCGTCGTCGTACGGCTCTCGGGCGGCGAGCTTCCCGATCGGGTGACGGTCACGGTCAGCGACCCGATCCCCGTTCCGGGCGGGCGATGGCTGCGCGGGCGCGCCAACGCGCAGGCGCAGATCGCGCCGCTGGCGATGCCGATCGGCGACGGCGAGTACCCGGGGCCGTTCGCCGAGCGCCAGGGCAAGCCGATGCGCCCCGACGTCGCGCTCGCGTTCGATCGACTCGCGGCGGCCGCACGCCGAGCCGGCCACGCGCTCGTCGTGGTCAGCGCCTTTCGCACCGACGCCGAGCAGGGGAGGCTGTTCGCCGCCCGCCCCGATCCACGCTGGGTCGCGCCGCCCGGGCGCTCGCTCCACCGGCTCGGCACCGAGCTCGACCTCGGGCCGCCCTCGGCTTACGGCTGGCTTGCGGTCAACGCCGGTCGCTTCGGCTTCGTCCGTCGCTACTCGTGGGAGCCGTGGCATCTGGGCCTGGGCGGCTCGGCCGGCACACGCTCGGTCGGCTTCGGGCCGCAGCCGTCGGACGCCGCTGTGCCCGCGTTCGTGCCGGCTCGCTATGCCGAGCCGATCCGTCGCGCCGCGATCCGCTGGAGCGTCGGCGCCGCGCTGCTCGCGGCGCAGCTGCAGCAGGAGTCGGGCTTCGACCCCGGCGCGGTCTCCGCGGCCGGCGCGCGGGGGATCGCACAGTTCATGCCCGCCACGGCGCGTGCGTACGGCCTGCGCGATCCGTTCGATCCCGAGGCCGCGATCGACGCGCAGGCGCGCATGATGAGCGCGCTCCTGAGGCGCTTCGGCTCCGTGCCCCTCGCGCTTGCCGCGTACAACGCCGGGCCGGGCCGGGTGGCGGCGTGCTGGTGCGTGCCGCCGCTTGCCGAGACACAGGCCTACGTCCAGCGCGTCATCGCCCTCGCGCGCGGCGTCGGCGGGCTCGTCGGCACGGGACCGCCTGTGAGGCTCGTGCGATGAGGCCGCCCTCCCGCGCGCCGCCCGGCAGACTGCTGCCATGGCCCCCTTCACATGGTCGTTCCGCGTGCGCTACCACGAGTGCGACCCGCAGGGCATCGTCTTCAACGCCCACTGGCTCGCGTACTTCGACATGACGATGGTCGAGCTGCTGCGTGATGCGCTCGGGGAGAACGCGTATCGCGACCTGCCGGACACGCACCGCGTCGACTTCGTCGTCGGCGAGGCGACGGTTCGCTTCCGTGCCCCGGCCCGCTTCGACGAGCGGCTCACGCTGGAGGCACGCGTCGAACGGCTCGGCAACACCGCGATGACGACGACGCTGCGAGCGCTGCGCGCCGGCGAGCTGCTCGTCGAGGGCGAGCTTCGCCATGTCTTCGTCGACGCCAAGACCTGGCGCAAGACGCCGATCCCGGCCGCGATCCGCGCCGCTCTCGAGCCCTACGCCACCGCTGCCTGACAGCCCCCGCCCGCGATCGCCCGCCCGCGATCGCCCGCCCCCTCCGCTCGGCCCACCCCGCCCGCGCCTATCCTCGACCGCGTGGCCGTCGAGCCCGACAGCAGCCTCGCCGAGAGCCGGGATCAGCGCCTGCGAGCGCAGCGGCGGGCGCTGCCGAACGGGCCGGGCGTCTACCTGTTCCGCGGCATCGACGGCGAGGTGCTCTACGTCGGCAAGGCCCGCTCGCTACGCCAGCGCGTCGCCAGCCACTTCTCGAATCCCGTCACCCGCGGCGACACCGAGATGGTCGCGCTCGCCGACTCGATCGACTTCCTGCTGCTCGCCAGCGAGGCCGAGGCGCTGCTGGCCGAGCAGAACCTGATCAAGCGCCACCAGCCGCGTTTCAACATCCGGCTGCGCGACGACAAGAGCTACCCCTACATCGCGATCTCGACCGACGAGCCGTTTCCGCGCGCCTACTTCACCCGCGAGCGCCACCGCCGCGGGCGGCGCTATTTCGGCCCCTACTCGAACGCCAAGCGCACCCGCCAGACGCTCGACGTGCTCGGCAAGGTCTTCCAGCTCCGCTCGTGCCAGGGCGCGGAGCCCGGACGGCGGTCTGGATCGCCGTGCCTCGACTACCACATCGATCGCTGCGGAGCCCCGTGCGTCGGCTACGTCAGCGTCGAGGAGTACCGCGAGGGCGTCGAGGGGGCGATCGCGTTCCTCTCCGGCCGCTACCGAGAGATCGAGCACGACATCGAGGCGCGGATGCGCGCCGCCGCGCAGGCACAGGAGTACGAGCAGGCCGCGCGCGAGCGCAATCGACTGCGGGCGATCCGCTCGCTGCTGCAGCGCCAGCGGATCGCCAACGAGGCCGTCGGCAGCGTCGACGTCGTCGCGGTCGCGGTCGACGGCGCGGACGCCAACGCCCAGGTGCTCCAGGTCCGCGACGGCGTGCTTGCCGACCGCCAGTCGTTCTACCTGCGCAACGAGGGCGAGCTCGACGTCGGCGAGGTTGCGCTCGAGTTCGTCGCGCAGTACTACGCGGACCGCGCGTCGATACCGCCGCAGGTCGTGGTCCAGGGCGAGATCGCGGAGCACGAGCGCGAGACGCTCGGGCTCGCGCTCGGCGAGCGGCGCGGCACCGCGGTCGAGGTCAGGGCGCCGGAGCGGGGCGACAAGCGGCGGATCCTCGAGCTCGCCGAGCGCAACGCCGCGCTCGCGCTCGACACCGAGCGGCTCAAGGCCGAGCGCACCCGTCAGCAGCGCGTGGAGGCGCTTGACGAGCTCCAGGAGGAGCTCCGCCTCGACGCGCTGCCGCTGCGGATCGAGTGCTACGACATCTCGAACCTGATGGGGACGAACACCGTCGCGTCGATGGTCGTCTTCGAGGGCGGCGCTCCGAAGCGCGGCGACTACCGCAAGTTCACGATCCGCGGGCTCGAGGACGGGGTGCCCGACGACTTCGCGGCGATGCGGGAGGTGCTCGGGCGGCGGATGCGCAGCTGGGACGCCCAGCGCGAGCTGAGCCCGCACGACCCCGCCTACGACGAGTCGTTCGCGACGCTGCCGAACCTGATCGTGATCGACGGCGGCAAGGGGCAGCTCGCCGCCGGCCTCGGCGAGCTGCGCGACGCGCTCGAGCACGGGGTCGCCGTCGTCTCGTTGGCGAAGCGGATCGAGGAGGTCTTCGTGCCCGAGCGCGCCGCGCCGATCGTGATCGGGCACGACAGGCCGGCGCTGCAGCTCCTCCAGCGGGTGCGCGACGAGGCCCACCGCTTCGCCGTCTCGCACCACCGCGCACGACGCGACAAGGCGCTCACCGCCTCGGTGCTCGACGGCTTCCCCGGCATCGGGCCGGCGCGCAAGCGGGCGCTGCTGCAGCGCTTCGGCTCGCCGGACGCGGTGCTCGCCGCCAGCCGCGAGGAGCTCGAGGGCGTTCCGGGCCTGCCCGGGAAGGTCGCCCGCGACCTGCACGCCTTCCTTCGCCGTCCGCGTCCATAGGTCCGATACTCAGAGAGCGATGACGACCAGGCACGACAGATCGCGGCAGGCCGCCGCCGAGCGCGGGCGCGCGAGCGGTCCGGGGGCGCGGGCCAAGCGGGGGCGGCAGGGAGCGGAGCTCCCCGTGGAGCCCGAGGCCGAGCGTCCGAGCCTCGAGGACCTCGTCGTGATCACCGGCATCTCGGGGGCGGGCAAGTCGACGGCGATGCAGGTCTTCGAGGACGCCGGCTACTTCTGCGTCGACAACCTGCCGCCGGAGATGCTGCGCGGCCTGATCGAGCTGTTCCTGCACGAGGGGTCGAGCGTGCGACGGGCCGCGATCGTCTCCGACGTGCGCGGCGGCGCGTACTTCGCGCAGACGCGCGCGGTGCTCGACGAGCTTCGTGCCGCCGGCGTGGAGCCGCGGGTGCTCTTCCTCGACGCCAGCGACGAGGCGGTGGTGACGCGCTACAAGGAGACCCGCCGGCGCCACCCGCTGAGCCGGGCGGGCAGCGTCGAGAAGGGGATCGCCGCCGAGCGCCGGCTCGTCGAGCCGCTGCGCGCACGCGCCGAGCTGATCGTCGACTCGACCGGGCTCAAGGCCCACGAGCTGCGACGCCGCCTGGTCGACGAGATGCTGCCGCGCGCCTCGCAGGCGAGGATGGCCGTGACCTTCGAGAGCTTCGGCTTCAAGCACGGGCCGGCCCCCGCCGCCGACCTCGTGATCGACGTGCGCTTCCTGCCCAACCCGTACTACGAGCCCGATCTGAAGCCGCTCACGGGCCGCGACCCACGCGTCGTCGCGCACATCGCCAGGAACGGCCAGCTCGAGGCCCTCTACGCGCGGCTGCTGCCGCTGCTCGACTTCCTGCTGCCGCAGTACGTGGCGGAGGGCAAGGCGCACCTCACGGTGGCGATCGGCTGCACCGGTGGGCGGCACCGGTCGGTGGCGATCGCGGAGCACCTCGCGTCGCGCTACGGCGAGGGCGAGGACGTCGTCGTTGCCGTGGCGCACCGCGACATGGAGCGCCACGGCCCCTGAGGCGGGCCCACGGTGGGCGCATCGCGCAAGATCACCCGGCCGCCGCATCCGGCGGGGCTCGGATAGCCTCTGACGAGCGGCGCGCCCGCGGGCGCGAAGCGCTCTCCCGCGCCTCCTGCGCGGCTTCCCTAATCCCCAGGAAGGACCTGAACCGCATGTCCGTACGCGTCGGCATCAACGGCTTCGGCCGCATCGGCCGCAACGTGCTTCGCGCCGCGAAGGCCTCGGGCGCCGACATCGACGTCGTCGCCGTCAACGACCTCACCGATCCCAAGACGCTCGCCCACCTCTTCAAGTACGACTCGATCCTCGGCCCCTACCAGGGCACGGTCGAGGCCGGCGAGGGCTCGATCGTGATCGACGGCGACGAGATGAAGGTGCTCGCCGAGCGCGATCCCGCGAAGCTCCCCTGGGGCGAGCTGGGCGCCGACGTGGTGATCGAGTCGACCGGCTTCTTCACGAGCCACGAGGACGCCTCCAAGCACATCGCGGGCGGCGCGAAGAAGGTCCTGATCTCGGCGCCCGCGAAGGGCGAGGACAAGACGTTCGTGCTCGGCGTGAACTTCGACGAGTACGACAAGGACGTCCACCACGTCATCTCCAACGCGTCGTGCACGACGAACTGCCTGGCGCCGTTCGCCAAGGTCGCCCACGACACGGTCGGGATCAAGCACGGCCTGATGACGACGATCCACGCCTACACCGGCGACCAGGCCCTGCAGGACGCGCCGCACAAGGACCTGCGCCGTGCCCGCGCCGCCGCGGTCAACCTCGTGCCCACGTCGACCGGCGCCGCGAAGGCCGTCGGCCTCGTGCTGCCCGAGCTCAACGGCAAGCTGCACGGCTTCGCGATGCGCGCCCCGGTCATCACCGGCTCGTGCGTCGACCTGACGTTCGAGGCGAGCCGCGCGACGAGCGTCGAAGAGCTCAACGCGGCGTTCAAGGCGGCCTCCGAGGGTGCGATGAAGGGGATCCTCGAGTACACCGAGGACCCGATCGTCTCGACCGACATCATCACGAACCCGCACAGCTCGATCGTCGACGGGCTGCTGACCAGCGTCCTCGACGACACGCTGGTCAAGGTCGTGAGCTGGTACGACAACGAGTGGGGCTACTCGAACCGCGTCGTGGACGTCGTCCAGCGGCTGCTCTAGGAGCGAGCACCGCGATGCGCACCCTCGCCGACGTCGACCTGGCGGGTCGGCGCGTCTTCGTCCGCGTGGACTTCAACGTCCCGCTCGACGCCGAGCGCCGGATCACCGACGACACGCGGATCCGCGCGGCCCTGCCGACGCTCGAGCGGCTGCGCGGCGAGGGCTGCGCGCTGGTGCTGGCGGCGCACCTCGGCCGGCCGAAGGGGGTGGACGCGGCGTTCTCGCTGCGTCCGGCCGCCGACCGTCTGGCGGAGCTGACCGGCTGGGACGTGACGCTCGCTCCGGGCGTCGTCGGCGAGCAGGTCGAGGCGTACGCTCGCAACCTTTCGCCGGGCGACGTGCTGATGCTCGAGAACGTGCGCTTCGAGCCGGGGGAGACGAAGAACGACCCCGACCTGGCGACCGCCTACGGGCGGCTCGCGGAGGCGTACGTCGACGACGCGTTCGGCGTCGCCCACCGAGCCCATGCCTCGAACGTCGGCATCGTCGCGCATCTCTCGCCGAGCGCCGCGGGGCTGCTGCTGCAGCGCGAGGTCGAGACGATCGGGGCGATCCTCGCCGACCCGCCGCGCCCGCTGGTGGCGATCGTCGGCGGCGCGAAGGTGAGCGACAAGATCGGCGTGCTGGACGCGTTCCTCGAGCGCGCCGACGTCGTGCTGGTCGGCGGTGCGATGTGCTTCCCGTTCCTCAAGGCCCAGGGACACGCGGTCGGCGACTCGCTGTGCGCGGAGGAGGACATGGAGCCCGCGCGCCGCGTGCTCGCCGACGCGCAGGCGCGTGGCCGGCATCTGCTGCTGCCGAGCGATCTCGTGCTCGGCGAGCGCTTCGCGGCCGACGCGCGGCGCCGCGAGCTGGACGGCGTCGACGTGCCCGACGGCTGGATGGGCCTCGACGTGGGCCCGCGCACGGCGCAGGCCTACGGCGCCGAGATCCGCGCCGCCGGCTCGGTGTTCTGGAACGGGCCGATGGGCGCGTTCGAGCTGGAGCCGTTCAGCGGGGGCACCCGCGCGGTCGCCGAGGCGGTCGCGGACTGCCCCGGCACGACGGTCGTGGGCGGCGGCGACAGCGCCGCCGCGCTCACGCTCTTCGGGCTCGAGGACCGGGTGACGCACCTCTCGACCGGCGGGGGTGCCACGCTCGAGCTCGTCGAAGGCAAGACCCTGCCGGGTGTGGAGGCGTTGTCGTGAGTCAGGGACGAATCCCGTTCGTAGCGGGCAACTGGAAGATGCACAAGACCGTCGCGGAGGCCGAGATGTTCATCTCCGGGCTGTTGCCGCGCGTCTCGTCTGCCGACGGGGTCGACGTCGCGATCTGCGTGCCGTTCACGGCGCTCGGCGCGATGGTCGACTCGACCCGCGGCTCCCGGGCTCAGGTCTTCGCCCAGAACATGCATCAGGCGCCGAGCGGCGCGTTCACCGGCGAGGTGAGCGCGGCGATGCTGACCGAGCTGGACGTCCACGGCGTCGTGCTCGGCCACTCCGAGCGCCGCGAGCTGTTCGGCGAGAGCGACGCCGCGCTGGCCGAGAAGGTGCCGGCCGCGCTCGAGGCGGGGTTGATCCCGATCCTCTGCGTCGGTGAGACCGAGGCCGAGCGCGACGGCGGCGAGACCGAGGCGAAGCTCCGTCGGCAGGTCGAGACCGATCTCGCCGAGGTGCCCCGTGAGCGGCTCGCCGAGGTCGTCATCGCCTACGAGCCGATCTGGGCGATCGGCACCGGCAAGGTCGCGACGCCGGAGCAGGCCCAGGAGGCCTGCGCGTTCGTCCGCTCGCTCGTCGCCGGCATCGACGCCGACGCCGGCGCCGCGATCCGCATCCAGTACGGCGGCAGCGTCAAGCCCGACAACGCCGCCGAGCTGCTCGCGCTGGAGGACGTCGACGGCGCGCTCGTCGGCGGCGCCTCGCTCGAGCCGGCGTCGTTCGCGGCGATCGTCGAGGCGGCGCGCGCCTGATGTCGGGCGCCGCGGGCCTGCCGGCGCCGAGCGCGGCGCTCGTCGTGCTCGACGGCTGGGGGCTCGCGCCGCCCGGCCCGGGCAACGCGGTCTCGCTCGCCGCGACGCCGGTCTTCGACGAGCTCTGGCAACGCCACCCGCATGCGCGGCTGACCGCCTGCGGGCGCGCCGTCGGCCTGCCCGACGGCCAGATGGGCAACAGCGAGGTCGGCCACCTCAACCTCGGCGCCGGCTCGGTCGTGCGCCAGGACCTGACGCGGATCGACGACGCCGTCGCCGACGGCGTGCTCGACGAGAGCCCGGTGCTGCGCGACGCGCTTCGCGGCGCGCAGCGCGTGCATCTGATCGGCCTGGTCAGCGACGGTGGCGTGCACTCCGGCTGGCGGCACATCGAGGCGCTGATCCGCCTCGGACGCGACCTCGCCGTCGCGGACCTCGTCGTCCACGCCTTCACCGACGGGCGCGACACCTCGCCGACCGGGGGGGAGGCGTACCTCGCGCAGCTCGAGGACTGGTGCGCTACCGCCGGCAACGCGCGCATCGGGACGGTCGTCGGCCGCTACTTCGCGATGGACCGCGACCGGCGCTGGGAGCGCGTGCAGCGGGCCTACGACCTGCTCGTCCACGGCCGCGCGGAGCACCATGTGGACGTCGCTCCCGCGGCGGCACGCGACGCCTACGAGCGCGGCGAGACCGACGAGTTCATCGTTCCGACGACGGTCGGCGCCGAGGCTCGGATCCGGCCGGGCGACAGCGTCGTCGCGTTCAACTTCCGGCCGGACCGGATGCGGGAGATCTCGCGCGCGCTGGCCGAGCCGGGCTTCGACGAGGTCGACCGCGGCGGCGCCGACCCGATTCGGCGCTACGCCTGCCTGACCGAGTACGAGGAGGGCTGGCCCTATCCGGTCGCCTTCCGGCCGGAGCGCCCGTCGATCACCCTGCCACGCGTGATCGCGCAGGCCGGCGGCCGCCAGCTGCACGTCGCCGAGACGGAGAAGTACCCGCACGTGACGTACTTCTTCGGTGGCGGGGAGGAGGCGCCCGAAGAGGGTGAGCGGCGCGAGCTGGTCGCCTCGCCGCGCGATGTGCCGACCTACGACCACAAGCCGCAGATGAGCGCCCGCGAGGCCACCGACGCCTTCGTGAGCGCCTGGCGCGAGGAGCGCCCGCGCTTCGGGATCATCAACTTCGCCAACGCCGACATGGTCGGCCACACCGGGGTGATCCCCGCGGCGGTGCAGGCGATCGAGACCGTCGACTCGTGTCTGGACGACGTCGTGCGCGCGGTGCGCGAGAGCGGCGGGGTGCTGCTGATCACCGCCGACCACGGCAACGCCGACCACATGCTCAACGACGACGGCTCACCGAACACGGCCCACTCGCTGAGCCCGGTGCCGTGCATCGTCACGGCCGACGGCCTTCGCCTGCGCGACGGCGGGGTCCTCGCGGACGTCGCGCCGACGATCCTCGAGCTGCTGGGGATCGAGCAGCCGGCCGGCATGACCGGTTGCTCGCTCATCGAGCGCTGATCGCTCTCAGCGGACGCCGATCGCCAGGTCCCGCAGGCGGGCGAACAGCCCCGCCGCGACGTCCGCCTCCACGTGGCGCAGGCGGGCGCGCCGCCCGGCGCCGACGGCTATCTCCAGCGTCGCGAGCCCTGCCCGCGCCTGCAGCGGCGTGCGGGTGAGGCTCTCGGCCTGCAGGCGACGCGCACGAGCGACAAGCGTCGCCCGCCCGACGCGGCGTGAGCGAATCGTCACATGCGTCCCGTCGAGCAGCCAGCCGGCATCCGCGTAAGCCCGCAGGCCGTACGCGACGCCGCCCAGCGTCAGCAGCGCGATCGCGGGCCACGCGGCGCTCGCGACGAGCGTCGCCGCCCCGCCGAGCGCCGCGCCGGCGAGCGCCGGCGCGAGGGTGTAACGACGCCGCGCGCGCGGCGGAGGGCCGGCGAGCGGCGCGGCGGGCGGCTCCAGTCCGGGCACCAGGCTCCCCAGCACGTGCGTCAGATCGGCGCGGCGCACGAGCGGCAGCAGCGTCCGCGCCGCGGCGGGCTCCTCCCCCTGCGCGACGGTCTCGATTCGCACGGCCGCGAGGCCGAGCGGCTGGCGCAGGGGGCTTTCGACTATCCGCACGGCGTGGACGCGGGCCAGCGGCACGGTCACGGAGCTGCGCTGCAGGAGCCCGCGGCGGATGCGCAGCAGACCACCCTCGCGCCGCGCTTCGAAGCCGCCGAACGCGACGAGCGCGGCGCCGATGCTCAGCAGCAGCGCGGCGAGTGCGAGCCCGGCGATCAGCAGCGCCAGCGGCCCGAGGCCACCCGGCGCGAGGTCGAGCACCTTCCGTCCGCCGCCGTCGCGGACGGTCTCCTGGGCGAGGGCCCCGGCGCCGGCGAGCAGCGGCAGCAGGATCCCGGCCTGCGGGGCGGTGAGCGCCGCGACGAGCAGGTCCCCGGCGCCCATCCGCCAGCGGGCGTCCGGCTCGGCCTCGTGGACGGGATGGCCGAGCAGCGCGCCGAGCTCGCGCGCCTGCCGCGGATCGAGCGCCCGCAGGACGATCTCGGCGCTCTTCCCGCCGCCGGCCGCCTGAACCCTCAGCTCGACCAGCCCGAGCAGTCGATGCAGCGGCCCCTGGACGACGTCGACCCCCTGGATCCGCGCGCGTGGGACGAGCCGCTCGTCCGGCGAGAGGATCCCGGCTCGCAGCGCGATGCCGTCGGGCGAGACGTGGAACGTCGTCGTCGCCCAGCGCGCGATGCCGAGCACGACGGCGCCGGCGAGCGCGACGAGCCCGTAGACGAGCGAGCGGGCGAGCCCGCCCCCGCTCGCGCCGAGGAGGACGACGGCGACGATGGGAACGACGAGCCCGCCGATCGAGCCCGCGGCCTCCAGCACCACCCCGGCGGGATGGAGGCGGCGGGCCGGCTCGTCCATCAGCCGCCGGCGCTCAGGTTCGGCGTCAGCGGTCATCGTCGGCGTCCGGCGTGCGCGCCAGCTCGGCGATGCGATCGCGCAGCGCCGCGGCGACGTGCTCGTCGAGCGCCGGGATCTCGACGGCGCCCGCGGCCGTGTGCAGGACCAGCGTCGCCGTCGACAGCGTCTGGGAGAGGAAGGTCCGGCGGACCTCGACGTGCTGGATCCGCGCCATCGGTACGACGGTCCGCACGACCGTGACCATCCCGTGGCGCAGGTCGACCTCCTCGTCACGCACGTCGTAGCGCCAGCGCCGCCAGCGAAGCTGCGGGCCGGCGATCGCGCCGCCCGTGGCGATCGCGATCGCGGCCGCGACGATCAGCGCTCGCGCCCAGCCGGGACCGTCCCAGGCACGCGACGCCACCAGTGCCGCGATCAGCAGCGGCAGCGCCCAGGAGAGCGCGTCGAGCGTCCACTGCGTCCGCGCCCGCCCGGACAGCAGCCCGCTCGGCTCGGCTCGGGGGGCGAGCTCGGGAGCGCTTCGGCACGCGGTGTCGCCCAGGGCGCCGGTCACCTCGCACCCGTCGGGGAGGGCGCGTGCGGGTGCTCGGCGTCGCTCATCGGGCCGGGGCGTCCGATCGGCGCCGTGGATCGGGGAGCGGCGTCAGGCTCTGCTCGACGGCGGCGCGCAGGTGCTCGTGCTGCGGCGGGAGCTTGAGCGTCGAGCCGAGCGATGCGACCGGCTCGTCGAAGGTGAAGCCGATGTCGCGCGAGGCGAGCTCGAACAGCACTCCGCTGGGCTCGCGGAAGTAGACGGAGTGGAAGTACTGGCGATCGACGATCGGCGTCGCCCGTGCGCCGGCCGCGCCGGCGCGCTCGCGCAGCGCCAGCAGCTCGGCGTCGTCGGCGACCGACCAGGCGATGTGGTGCACCGTTCCGGCGCCCTGTACGCCGCGCTCGGTCGGCGGACGGTCGTAGCGCAGGTGGGCCCGCCGCTCGGCGCCGGCGGCCGTCCAGTCCTCGCCGCGGTCGTCCTCGGGCCGCATTCCCAGCGCCGAGAGCAGCGGACGACCGCGGTCCGGGAGCGCCGCATAGGCGCGTACCCCGTGGAAGCCCTGCAGCGCGTGCTCGTCGGGCACGTCGGGCGCGTGGGCGGCGAGCGGCGCGTCGCGGCCGCCGGCCACCAGCAGCTCGTGGGAGAGCCCCTCGGGGTCGCGGAACAGCAGGACGCCGCCGTCGCGGTCGACGGGCACGCCTGTCGCGGTCAGCCGCTCGTGCCAGAAGCCGATCGCGGCGTCCGAGCCGACGCGCCAGCGGATCGTGTGGACCATCCCGTCGCCGGCCCGCCCGGGCGCCGCGCCGGGGAACTCGAAGAACGTCAGGATCGAGCCCGGTGCGCCGACCTCGTCGCCGTAGTAGAGGTGGTAGACGGACGGCTCGTCGAAGTTGACCGTCTTCTTGACGAGCCGCAGTCCGAGCACGCCCACGTAGAAGTCGAGGTTGCCGGGAGCATCGGCGGTTATCGCCGTGATGTGGTGCAGCCCCTCGATCGCCATCGTGATCCTCTCGTCGCCTCGCTCACCCGCCTGTGCGTCGAGCCTACGCGCCCTGTGCCCGCGCCGCGACCGCGATCCGCGACGGTCATTGCACGGGCAACTACAATGGGAGCATGCGGTGCCCCTGATGCTACGGTCGCCGCGCCCCGACCCCCGATCCGATGGCCACGACCCCCAGCGACGATCTCCCGCTCGAGCGCCTCGACCCGGTCGAGCTGCGCGCCTGGCGCGGGCTGCTCCGTGCGCATGCCGCCCTGACGAAGGCGCTCGACGCGGAGCTCGAGGCCGCGCACGGCCTGCCACTCACGTCGTACGAGGTGCTGCTGCACCTGGCGGACGCCGAGGGGGAGCGGATGCGGATGTCCGACCTCGCCGATCGGGTCGTCCTCAGCCGCAGCGGGCTGACCCGGCTCGCCGACCGACTCGAGCGCGACGGGCTGATCGCCCGCGAGTCCTGCCCGAGCGACGCGCGTGGCGCATTCGCGCGGCTGACGCCGTCCGGCCGGAAGCAGCTTGACGCCGCCCGCCGGACCCATCTCGACGGCGTCCGGCGGCGGTTCCTCGCCCATCTCAGCGCCGACGAGCAGCAGCTGCTCGGCGCCTTCTGGGACCGGGTGCTCGCGGCACACGGCGTGAGCTGCGCGTCCGAGCGGCCGTCCTGCGGCTGAGCCCAAGACTTGACACGACCCTACTGAGATTTCATACTTCGTCAAGATATAGACCCCCGCCGCCATGAGCACTAACGGAGGTGACGACATGGCATTGGTCCGCTGGGAGCCCGCACGCGAGCTCTCATCCCTGCAGAGCGAGATGAACAGGCTCTTCAGCTCGTTCTTCGAGACGCCTGCGGAGCCGGGCGCCGCACGTCGCTGGACGCCGGCGATGGATCTCGTCGAGGTCGACACCGAGTACGTCGTCAGGGCCGACCTGCCCGGCGTGTCGGAGGAGGATGTCCACGTCGAGGTCGAGGGCGACGTCCTGACGATCTCCGGCGAGCGCAAGGCCGAGCACGAGGAGCGCAAGGAGGGCTACTACCGCATCGAGCGCTCGTTCGGGAGCTTCCGTCGCGCGATCACGCTCCCCGAGGGCGTCGACATCTCGAAGGTCGGCGCGCGATTCGAGAAGGGCGTGCTCGAGGTCCGCGTGCCGAAGCCGGTCGAGACCTCTCCGCAGAAGGTCCGGATCGCCGTCGGATCGGCGCCGGACGACGTCGAAGGCCGTGAGGCCGGCGGACCGCGGCCGGAGCCCGTCGAGGATGTCGAGACGCCCCTCGGAGGGAGCTGAGCGCCGCTGGGCGCGAGCGGTGGCCGGCTGCCCGCCGCCGGTCGGCCGTCGCTCCCCCTAGCATCATCCGCAGTTCCCGCACTCGACCCGCCACCCCTCCGCGATGAGCAACCTCGGCCTGTATCTCGTATTCCTCCTGATCCCGCTCGCGGTCGGCCTGTACGCGCAGCACAAGGTCAAGAGCACGTTCGCGCGCTACTCCGAGGTCCCGGAGGACACGGGCCTCAGCGGCGCCGACGTGGCGCGCCGGATCCTCGACGCCAACGGCCTCCACGGCGTGCCGATCAACGCGGCGCCCGGAGCGCTGACCGACCACTACGACCCGCGGACCCGCACCGTGAACCTCTCGGAGCCGGTCTACGGCGGGCGCTCCATCAGCTCGACCGCGGTCGCCGCGCACGAGGTCGGTCACGCGATCCAGCACGCCAAGGCGTACGCCCCGATGACGGTCCGCTCCGCGCTGTGGCCGGTGACGGCGTTCGCGTCGAGCACGTGGATGATCCTGCTGCTCGCCGGCGCGGTGCTCGGCGCGCTGAACCTCGTCGTCGTCGCGATCGCGCTGTACGCGGCGGTCGTGCTGTTCCAGTTCGTGACGCTGCCGGTCGAGTTCGACGCCTCGCGCCGCGCGGCGGCGCAGCTGAAGGCGCTCGGGATCGCGAACGCGGACGAGTCGACCGGCGTGCGCAAGGTTCTGAGGGCCGCCGCCCTGACGTACGTCGCCGGCGCGCTCGCCGCGCTGTCGCAGCTCGTCTACTTCGCGATGGTCTTCCTGGGGAACCGCAACTGAGCCCCGGCGGCTCGCCCCTCGAGGTCCTCGCGACCGACCCCGGCTCGCAGGCGCGCGCCGGGATCCTGCGGACCGCGCACGGCGACGTGCGCACCCCCGCCTTCGTGCCGCTGGCGACGAAGGCGACCGTCCGCGGGCTGCTGCCGGCGGAGGTCGCGCAGCTCGGCTACGACATCGTCCTGGGGAACACGTTCCACCTGCACCTGGACCCCGGCGACGAGCTCGTCGCGCGGCGCGGCGGTCTGCACCGCTTCATGGCCTGGGACGGGCCGATCGTCACCGACTCGGGCGGCTTCCAGGTCTTCTCGATGGGTCACGGCACCGTCGCCGACGAGATCAAGGGCCGCGCGCCGAGCGGGCAGCAGCGCGCCGGGCGGATCCTCGCGATCGCCGAGGAGGGTGTGCGCTACCGCTCCTACGTCGACGGTGCCGAGCGGTTCATGGGCCCGGAGACCTCGATGGAGATCCAGGCCAACCTGGGCGCCGACCTCGCCCTCGTCTTCGACGAGTGCACGCCGTTCCACGCGACGCGCGACTACACGGCGCGCTCGACGGAGCGCACGCACCGCTGGCTCGACCGCTGTCTCTCCTGGCACGCCGAGCACGCCCCGCGCGAGCAGCTCGTCTTCGGGATCGTCCAGGGCGGCGTCCACGAGGACCTGCGCGTCGAGAGCACGCAGGCGGTCGCCGCGCGGGGCTGCGACGGAATCGCGATCGGCGGCTCGCTCGGCGCCCACAAGCAGCAGATGTACGAGGTCGTCGGCTGGGCGACGGCGGCGCTCGGGGACGACCCACGCCCGCGCCACCTGCTCGGCATCGGCGAGATCGACGACCTCGTCGCCGGCGTCGAGCGCGGCGTCGACAGCTTCGACTGCGCGATGCCGACGCGCCTCGGGCGGCACGGCATGGCGCTGGTCCCCGATCCGGGCGCGCGCTGGCGCGTCGACCTGACGAAGTCCGCACAGCGCGAGTCGGACGAGCCGCTGATGGACGGCTGCCCCTGCCCGGCGTGCGCGATCGGCTGGACGCGCAGCTACTGGCGCTACATGACGCGCAACCGCGAGCTGACCGCGATGCGGATGCTGACGCTGCACAACCTCGCGTTCGTCGAGCGCGCCGTGCGCCGCCTGCGCGAGGCGATCCACGCCGGCACGTTCCGCGCCGCGGCGGACGCGCTGCTGGCGGGGGCGGCGCCGTAGGGGGCCGGCGATCCCGCGTCGTCGCGGATCGGTCCGAGCCGCCCGATCGCAGCCGTCGCGGTGGAGGCGCCGCGAGTGCCTCTCGCCCTCAGCAGGCGCCGTGTGACGCTCCCGCCGGACACCACGGGACAAGCATTCTTGCCCGGAGGCCTCTCACCAGTCAGGCGTCGTGTAGTAGCGCCTCATCACCTCGCGCTCGCCTTCGACGGCCGTCACGAAGTAGCTGGGCCTCGTCCCGGGGCCGGATGCCATGCCCGCGATGAGCCCGGACCGAGCCGGAGCGATCGTCAACTCCTCGGCGCCTTCGGGAGTGATCGTGACCGCGGTGATCTCTGGTCTCACACGCGCGGCGAACACGCTGAACCACCCTCCCGCGCCCTCGCTCCAGGAGACGGTGTTCGACTGCCAGAGGAGGGCCGGATCGTTCGTGCCGGGCTCCGGGTCCGGCTGCGGTGCGTCGATTGGCATGCGCTCGATGAGCCGCTCGGCACGAGCCGCTCGGCCCGCCCCGAGCCATGCGGCACGCCCCGAGTCGAGAGCAGTACGCCTGCGAAAGTTGTGGCTGCAGAAGCTCACGTATGGAGTGTGTTTCTGCAGCCACGTTCCCGGCGCCGTCCAGTCGCCCGGGTATGTTCCCGCGTCATCCGCAGCGCGCCGATCGGAGGCCCTCATGGACGAGCTCGTGCCAGGCAACACCCTCATCACGGCCACACCCGGCGAAGGTCGCGCCTTGGCGATCAAGCTCGCGAGGCTGACGGTCAAGGCGATCCAGCCGGACGGCGAGGTTCGCACCCGGCTCCGTCCGACGTACGCCGAGGACGCGGACTCCCTCACCGCCGCCGCCCACGCGGTCGCCGTCGAGTTCGCGACGATCGCGGCCGCCAACGACTACTGGCGCACCGGGCAGCGATAGCGGCGTCATACGCTCGCGGCGAACAGCCGCCAGTCGTCGGAGATCCCCTTGAGGTGCCGCGCGCCGCGGTCCGCGAACCTGAGCCCCGACCCGGCGACGAGGTCCTTGACGGTGCTCGAGACGAGCACCTCGCCGGCCGCCGCGAGCGCGCCGACGCGGGCGGCGATGTGGACGGCGATCCCGCCGACATCGTCGCCGATCAGCTCGACCTCGCCGCAGTGCAGGCCGACCCGCACTTCCAGGCCGAGCGGGCGGGTGGCCTCGTCGATCGCGAGCCCGCATCGGATGGCGCGCGCGGGGCCGTCGAATGTCGCCAGACAGCCGTCGCCGAGCGTCTTGATCTCGCGGCCGCGGAACCGCGTCAGCTCGCGGCGCGTCGCGGACTGCTGCGCTGACAGCAGCTCGCGCCATCGCGCGTCACCCAGCTCGGCGGCGCGCTCGGTCGAGCGCACGATGTCCGTGAACATGACGGTCGCGAGGACGCGATCGGGCTCGGGAACGGCCCGAGCGCCGGTCAGGAGCTCCTGGATCTCCCCGACGACGCTCTCCATGTCGCCGGCCCACGGCAGGTGGTCGGCGCCCGGCAGCTCGACGTAGCGACTCCCGCGGATCTTCGAAGCCAGCCACTCGCCGGCGCGCCGGTTGACGACGCGGTCCCCGTGGCGGTGGAGAACCAGCGTCGGGACGTTGATCGCGGGCAGCGCCGCTCGCACGTCGATGTCGAGGAACATCTCGAAGATCTGCATGGCCATCGCGGGGCTGGCCGCGGAGCGCTGCAGACGCCCGGCGAACTCGATGGCCTGCGGGTCGTCCGCCAGGCTCGGGGCGAAGATCTCGAGCATCACCTGCCCCTGCCCCCAGTAGGGGGCGATCAGCTCGGCGGCGGACTCGCGTAGCGCGTCGGCCGGCGCGGCCCAGGGGTAGTCGGGCGCCGCGGTCGTCCGCGCCATCGCACCGTGGAGCGCCAGCGCCGAGACGCGTTCGGGGTGCGTCGCCGCGAACAGGATGCTCATCGGCGCACCTTCGGAGATGCCGAAGAGCGCAGCCCGCTCCGACCCTGCGGCATCCATCACCGCGCGGACGTCGTCGATCCGCTGCTCGAGCGTCGGCACGTCGGCGACCGGGTCCGAGAGCCCCGTTCCGCGCTTGTCGAAGACGATCAGGCGCGAGAACGAAGCGAGCTGCTCGACGAACCGCGCGTACGCGGGCGACTCCCACTCGATCTCCAGGTGGGTGGCGAACCCGGGGACGAGGACGAGGTCGCCGGGTCCGTCGCCCACCACCTGGTAGGCGATCGAGACGCCGCCGGTTCGCGCGTACCGGGTCTGGTGTCGATTCATCGTGGCTCTCTCGGCAGGCCGAAACGGACCCGCTCGACGATCCCGATCCTGAGCCGATCCTAGGGGAAGGCGGCGCCCGAGCGGGCGGGGTCCCGCGACGCGGCACGGCGCGGCGCCCGGCCTTCGGGCTCAGCGCGTGTTCTGGCGGATGAGCTGCTGCATCTCGCCGACCGTGCGGTCGACGTGGTCGTAGACGACCTGGCGCAGGCGCACGGTGTCGCCGGAGCCGCCGGCGACGACGATCGCGCCGGCGCCGAGAGCCGCGGCCACGAGCACGGCGACGAGCGGGGCGAGCCGCCGGCGCCGGCGGCTCGCCGGC
>JANJTP010000027.1 GCA_024711025.1 Solirubrobacteraceae bacterium | reverse complement strand
GAGATCCTGCTGACGAGCATGGACCGCGACGGCACGAACGACGGCTACGACCTGGAGCTGACCGCCGCGGTCGCCCGCGCCGTTCCGGTCCCGGTCATCGCCTCAGGCGGCGCGGGAACGCTCGACCACCTCGTCGAGGCGCTCGAGGCTGGTGCCGACGCGGTGCTCTGCGCCTCGATCTTCCACTACGGGCGCTACACGGTGGCCGACGCCAAGTCGCACCTCGCCGCCGCGGGCATCGCGGTGCGCCCGGTCGCCTGACGACGCGCGCCGCCGCGGCGGCGGGCGTCGACCGGGAGGGGCCGCGGGGGCCTGGCTCGGGCTGGGCGCCGCCCGTCGGCAGCGGGCGCTCCGCCGGCACGCGGCTCAGCGCGCCGGCTCGGCACGCGGATGCTGACGGGCCCGCTGACGGGCCCGCTCGCGGGCGAGCCGCTTGCGACGGATGTCCGGCCGGTCGCCGGGACGCGCGCGCACCGGCCGGTCGCCGGGGCGCATGTCGTAGGCGAAGATGCTCGTCGAGCCGTTCAGGAAGAGGTATCGCCCGTCGGAGATCACCGGGTTGAACATTCCGCGGCCGACGGTCCAGATTCGCCGTCCCGTCGCGGCGCCGAGAGCGGTCGTGAAGTGGTTGAGGGTCGAGTAGAAGACGAGGTCGCCGACGATCTGCACGGCTCCGGAGATCCGGCCCTCTGCGCGATGCGTCCAGCGGACGCGGCCGTTGCGTGCGTCGAGCGCGTAGAGCGTGCCGTCGTACGACCCCACGTAGACGGTCGGACCGATCCCCGGCGGCGCTCCGACGGCCGCCGACGAGTAGACGTAGTCGCCGGTCCCCTTGCGCCAGGCGAGCTTGCCGTCGCGCGTCGAGAACGACGACACGGTGCCGTTCGTGTTGCCGAGGTAGACGCGCCCGAAGCGCACGGCCGGCGTTGCGTAGAAGCGCCCGGCGCCGAGTCCGAATGCGCCCCCGGCGGCGGAGACGCGCCAGGCGCGTCGGCCTGAGCGTGCCCAGACGGCGTGGACGCCGCCGCGGTAGTCGCCGAAGTAGAGCTTGCCGTCGGAGTACGCCAGGCCCCCCTTTACGGCGCCGCCGGCACGGTACGTCCAGCGGACCGCTCCGTCGGAGATCCTCAGCGCGTAGACCGTCCCGTTCTCGCTGCCGGCGTACAGCGTGCGCCCGATGACCAGGGGAGAGGACTCCGTTCTGCTCGGCAGCAGGCGCGTCCAGAGGACCGTGCCTCGCCGGGCGGCCATGGCCACGATGCTCCCCTTGCGGATGCGCTTGCCCCGCTGCAGGATCGTCACGTAGAGGCGGCCGCGGTGATACGCGGGGGAGGAGGCTGCCAGGTGGCCGAGCTTCTCCTTCCAGGCGACGACCCCGGTCCGTCGCTTGATTGCATACAGCGCCCCGTTGTTCTTCAGCAGGTAGAGCGAGCTGGCGCCCGCGACGGGGCCGAACTCCAGCAGCACCCGTCCGCGCACAGCCCAGCGCAGCTTGAACGGCGGGCGCACGTTGCGGCGCAGCGGGAAGTCGTTCGTTCGGGCGGCGTCGAAGCCGTAGAAGGGCCACTCGAAGTGCCCCTCGTCGCCGGTCGGCGGAGCCGGTGGCGTGGTCGTGGCGGGCTCCTCGAAGGCGACGTCGGCGTTCGTCACGTCGCCCGGGCGATCATGGCTCAGCACCCAGGCGCCGGCCGCGGCGGCGATGACGATCGCCGCGATCGCGGCCGCAACGAGCAGGCGGCCCTTGCGCGTTCGCGGGATCATGCACCCCCTATGGTGGCAACCCGCGTGCTCGACGCGCTCAGGGCCGGACTTTGCGGACGCCGACTGATCGTCGCGGCCGAGGGCCAGACGGGCGTCTGGCTCGTCGGCGGAGCGGTCCGCGACATCCTCCTCGGCCGCGAGCCGCGCGAGCTCGATGTTGCCGTCGAAGGCGACGTCGAGGCCCTGGCCCGCAGGCTGGGCGACGTCGACGCGCTCCACGAGCGGTTCGGGACCGCGACCGTCAGCGCCGGCGACTGCCGCTACGACGTCGCGCGCACGCGCAGCGAGCACTACCCCGTGCCGGGCGCGCTGCCGGACGTGCGCCCCGCGCCGCTCGCCGAGGATCTGCGCCGCCGCGACGTGACGGTCAACGCGATCGCCGTCTCGCTGAGCGACGGCGGCGTCGAGGCCGTGCCGGGCGCGCTGGAGGACCTTCACGGCCGAGTCCTACGCGTGCTGCACGACCGCTCGTTCGAGGACGACCCGACCCGGGTCTGGCGAATCGCGCGGTACGCGGTACGGCTCGGCTTCGCGGTCGAGCCCGCGACCGCACGGCTCGCCGCCCACGCCCGTCCCGGCGCGGTGAGCGGCGAGCGCTTCGGGCACGAGCTGCGCCTGTCGCTCGGCGAGGACGATCCCTGCGCGATCTTCGAGCGGCTGCGCGAGCTCCAGCCGATGGCCCTCCCGGAGGGCTTCGACCCGCGCCCCGACGGCGTCGCCGAGGCGCTCTCGCTGCTGCCCGACGACGGTCGGAGGGATCTGGTCGTGCTCGCCGCGTGCTGCGCCCGCATGTCACTGGACCTGCTGCAGCGCTGGCTCGACCACCTGCAGTTCCCCGCGGCCGACCGCGACCTCGTGCTCGCGGCCTCGCGCTGGGTGACCGGAGCGCCCCTGCGTGCGGCCAACACGCCGTCGCAGATCGGACGCGCGGCGAGCGGAGCCCCGGTCGAGGCGGTGGCTCTGGCCGGCGGCCCCAACGCGCGACGCTGGCTCGACGAGCTGCGCCACGTGCGGCTCGAGATCACCGGCGACGATTTGCTGGCCGCGGGCATGCCGCAGGGCCCGCCGATCGGGGCCGGCCTGCGCCGCGCCCTCGACGCGAAGCTCGACGGGCGCGCGGCGGGCCGGGCCGAGGAGCTCGCCGTCGCGCTCGGCGAGCGGTGAGCGGCCCGCCGGCACGGCTGTAGATTTCCCACGATGCCGGACCTCAACACCTTGCGATGGGACGGTCGTCCGGGCCACTACGAGGTCTGGTTCATCACACTGGCCGATCGCGGCTCCGGCGCCGGGATCTGGCTTCGCTTCGCGATCCACGCTCCCCTCGAGGGCCCCGCCGACTGCTCGCTGTGGTTTGCCGCGATGAGCCCCGACGGCGAGCGCCACGGCGCGCGCGAGAAGTTCGCGATCGAGCGGCTCGACGCGGCGTCAGCCCCGTTTCGCCTGTCGCTCGCGGGGGGCCAGCTGTCCGACCTCGGCAGCACGGGCGCCTTCGGCGACATCGCCTGGGAGCTGCGTTGGGAGCCCGGCCCGGACAGGGGGCTGCCGGTCCACCCGCTGGTCGAGCGGGCGCGCCTGGCGAAGACGATGCTCGTGATCCCCGAGCCGTGCCTCGCGATCGAGGGGTTCGTGGAATGGGGTGGGCGCCGGCTCGAGCTGCACGGCGCGCACGGCGCGCAGGCGCACCTGTGGGGAGCGCGGCACGCGAGCCGCTGGGGCTGGGCCCACGCCGCCGACCTGCAGGTACAGGCCACCGGCGAGCCGTGTCCCGGCGACTGGATCGACGCGATATCCGTCACGACGCCGCGCCTGGGGCGCGAGATCGGGCCCAGCAGCGCCGTCGTCGGGCGGCTGCTCGGGGAGCCGTTCGCCGCCACCGGCCCGCTGCAGGTCGTGCGCAGCCGCGCGCAGTGCGCCCTGACGAGCTACCGCGTCCGCGCTCAGGACGGCGCACGGCGCCTGGACATCGATGTCAGCGCGCCGCGCGAGGCGCTCGTCGGCGTCGTCTACGAGGATCCCGACGGCGAGCGGCTGCACTGCTGGAACAGCGAGATCGCCTCGCTGCGCTGCCAGGTGCGCGACCGCTCCGGCGGGCGCCCCGGATCCTGGCGGCTGCGCGAGACCCTGAGCGCGCCGGGACGCGCCTGCTTCGAGTACGCCCAGCGGAGCCCGATCCCCGGCATGACGACGCACATCGGCGCATGAGCGACCTCGCGACGCTGCTAGCCGATCCGTTCGTCGTCAGGGACGGGCAGATCGCGATCGACCTGCCCGGCGGCCAGGCGCGCTTCACGACCGCCCGCGACGGCAGCCTCGCGCCGGGCGACCCCGACGCCGCCCGTGTCGCGGAGCGGCTCGCACAGGCGATCGGGATACCGGTCGAGCGGTGGGCCCAGGACAACCAGGTCCACGGTGCTCACGTGCGCGTCGCCGCGATCGCGGAGGCACTGCGGCCGATGAGCGCCGACGCCGACGGGCAGGCCACGGCTCTGCGCGAGGTCGCCTGCGTCGTTCGCGTGGCCGACTGCCTGCCGATCGCGCTGATCGCGCCCGAGGGCGTCGCCGCGCTCCACGGAGGCTGGCGCTCGCTCGCTGCCGGGATCGTCGACGTCGGCGTCGCCGCCCTGCGCCGGCTGGGGGCGAGCGAGATCCGGGCAGCGATCGGACCCGGCGCGGGCGTCTGCTGCTACCAGGCGGGCGCCGGGGTCCACGCCGCGCTCGCGCCGCTCGGGGCGGGCGTGCGGCACGGCGACTACGCCGACCTCCTCGCGGCGGCGCGCGCACTGCTCGTGAGAGCCGGCGTCGACGAGATCCACGCCGCAGGGATCTGCACGATCTGCGCCGACCCGGAGCTGCTCTACTCCCACCGGCGTGACCACGGAGCCACGGGACGACAGGCGCTGATCGCATGGCGGAGCTGATCCACGGCCTCGACTCCGCACGCGTACGCGCCAATGCGGAGCAGGTGCGTGCGGAGATCGCCGCGGCATGCGCCCGCGCCGGCCGCGACCCAGCCGACGTCGAGCTGCTCGCCGCGGTCAAGTACGTCCCGCTCGGGGAGGTCGGCGTGCTCGCCGAGGCGGGGCTCGCGCTCGTCGGCGAGAACCGTGCGCAGGACCTCGTCGCGAAGGCCGAGCGCTGGGGCGATCGGCTGACGTTCGACTTCATCGGGCATCTGCAGAGCCGAAAGGTCAAGCAGATCCTGCCGTACGTCCGCTGGATCCACTCGGTCTCCAGCGACTCGACGCTCGCCCAGCTCGAACGCCACGCAACCGAGTCGACCGAGGTGCTGGTCGAGGTGAACATCGCCGGCGAGGAGGCGAAGAGCGGCGTCGCGCCGGAGGACCTCGATGCCTTCATGGAGCGCTGCCCGTGCCGGGTCGTCGGCCTCATGACGATGCCGCCGCTCGCCGACGATCCCGAGCAGAGCCGCCGCTGGTTCTCGGCGCTCCGTGAGCTCGCCCACGCGCGCGGGCTCGAGCAGCTCTCGATGGGCACCACACAGGACTTCGCGATCGCCGTCGAGGAGGGTGCCACCATCGTCCGGGTCGGCACCCGGCTCTACCGCTGAGCCGTCGAAGGCGCTGTACGGCGCCTTGCAGTGATGGGATACGTGCCCCGACGGGGTACATTTCCAGGACAATGGCCTTTCGCGACTCCTGGCATCGCGCCCTCGTCTACTTCGGCCTGGCCGAAGAACGTGACCCGTACACCGACGAGGAGCCCTACGAGCCCGAGGCCGAGCTCGAGGATCGCTACCGCGAGCGCCCGAACGTCCGGCGGCTCGCCACGCGCCGCCGCCGCGACGACTTCGACGACATCTTCTCCGATGACGAGCCCGCCCGGCCGACGACGGTCCTGCGCCCGGTCGGCGGCCGCGGCGCGAACGGTCGTGCCGCCGGCCGCGTCCACCTCGTCATCCCCAAGAGCTTCAACGACGCGCAGCAGGTCGCCGACAAGTTCAAGGACGGCATTCCCGTCGTCCTCAACCTGCAATCGACCGACACCGACCTCAGCAAGCGCCTGATCGACTTCGCCAGCGGCCTCACGTACGCGCTCGACGGCGGCATGCAGCGGATTGCCGACAAGGTCTTCATGCTGACGCCGCGCGACGTCGAGATCAGTGCGGAGGAGCGGGCGCAACTGATCGAGAAGGGGTTCTTCAACCAGTCCTGACCGCCTGGGCGGCTCTCGCGGCGCCTGACGCCGCGACCGGTGACCCACCGTGCTATCGCACTATCGGGTCGCCGCTCGCGTCGTCATCCATCCGCGAGCTCTCGCCCAGGGGCGTTGGCGGCTCTCGCGGCGCCTGACGCCGCGACCGGTGACCCACCGTGCTATCCGCACTATCGGGTCGCCGCTCGCGTCGTCATCCATCCGCGAGCTCTCGCCCAGGGGCCTGGGCGGCTCTCGCGGCGCCTGACGCCGTCATCCACCTGCGAGCTCTCGTCGAGAGGGTCGTGACGCAGGTTCTGCGTCTCGTGTCGCTGACGTGGCCCCGGCAACCATCAGCGCACCCGGCGGCCGACGTGCCGCCTTGCCGCCGGCACACGATTGTGACTACCGCATTTGAGGTACGTTTGGTGTGGTCAAACCGTGTGTCCGGTGCCCACCGCGCAGTAAGCAAATGTGGGCCGGGTGCCTATTGCGTGCGTGACCCATCTGGGGGGTAGTGTCCGCACGTGCGATTTGTCACAGGCGGGATGTGGGCGGCGGCAACCTGGCTCCGGCCAGGGCGGCCGTCCGCGAGTTCGCGCCCCGACTCGCAGCCCACGGGAAAAAGGATCCGAGAGGACACACCCGCATGACGGACACGGGGATCTCGCCGAGCGACGCGGACAGTGACGTCCTGGCATACAACGAGGGCAGTCTCTCAGCAGGCACGAACTGGTGGGGAGCGTTCGTCATCGGACTCGCCGGGACGATCCTCGTCACCGGTGCGGCGCCCGCCTTCCTGACAGAGTTCGGCGCAGCTTACATCCCGATCATAATCTTCTTCACCCTTACCGGAGTCTTCCTGGTCCTCCTGCTCGCCGAGCTGTCGGCGATGATGCCGGGGCGTACCGGCGGCTCGCCGTCGTACGCCTATCCCGCATACAAGGACCGCTGGCCTCGCCTCGCCCCGCACATCAACGGCCTCACCTCATGGATGTACTGGGTGGGCTGGATGCCGGTCGCCCCGCTCAACATGATCCTGGCGTCGTTCTACATCACCGATCGCCTCGGGCTCGACGCCACGAGCGGGATCACTCCGATCAGCACGTTCATCTCGTGGTGGACGCTTGGGATCACGCTCGTCGGCCTGCTCCTGCTGTTCATCCCGGCATACCTGGGGATCCGCTTCGGCACCGCGATGGCGACCGTGCTCGCGGTGCTCTCGATGATCCCGCTGACGTTCCTCTCGATCGGCTTCATCTTCAACCTCGACGCCGCGAACTGGAGCGAGCTCGCCGGCTTTCGCCAACTGGACGGGTCGAGCTGGCTCAGCCCGATCGACGGCCACGCCGCATGGCTCGTATATCTGGCCTTTGCGTTTCCGCTGACATGGACGGTCATCGCCTACGAGGCCGCAGCGTGCTACATCGGCGAGTGCAAGAACCCGGCTCGCGACGCCAAGATCGCGATGAGCCTCGAGGCCGGCTACGGGATGTTCGTCTACACGATGCTGCCGATCTCGTTCGTGGTCGTCCTCGGAGCGACGGCGCTCGCCGACCCCAACCTCGTCGATCCGAAGACGATGTTCGTCACGTTCGCCAGCAAGGTCTTCCCCGGCGCGGCCGGCGAGCTACTGAACTGGCTGATGGCGATCATGCTCATAATCGCCCTCGTCCTCTCGGCGCTGAACTCGGTGATGGGCTGCTCGCGGTCGCTCTACCAGATGTCGCTGGACGGTCAGTTCCCGCGTTTCTACCAGCACCTCAACAAGCACAGCGTTCCCGACCGGGCGATGATGACGAACATCGGGGCCAGCTTCGTCATCGCGTTCATGGGTGGGGCGATCGAGATCTACTCGTTCTCGAACGTCGGCTACCTCGGATCGTTCATCCCGGTGCTGTTCGGCTACTACCTGCTGCGTCGCTTCCGGCCGAAGGTCAAGCGCCCGTTCAGGCTTCCGGAGTACTTCAAGTACATCGCCTTGTCGATGGCGATCCTCTACTTCATCGTCTGGCTCGGTGGCGGGATCATCTACTCGGTCATCGGAGGTCAGGCGATCTACTACTTCATCGGCTGGGCCGTCGCGGCCCTCTACCTGCCGCTGTACTGGATGCGAAAGCGTGAGGATCGACGCCTCGGCGGGCCTTCGGTCGGTGTTCCGATCCCGGCTCTGAACGCGATGGAGCCGGGTCTCGTCGTCGGCACCGAGGGACTGGCGGACGATGTCGGCGCGAGACCGAGGCTCTGATCGCGATGGACGTGCGACTTCGGATGACGGCGCGTAGTCGGACGGCGGCACCGGTCGGATCGGCGAGCGCTTCGAGCGTGCTCCTCGCATCGGAGGGACGGCCCTTCGACGAGGAGGCGGTGCGGCTCGCCGCGCGGCTGGCGAGAGGGCGACGCGGTCACGTGCGCGTGCTGAGCATCGCGCGGATGTGGGGGACCAGCTTCGGCCTGCCGCATCCCGGTCTGCTGCCGAACAAGCGCGAGATGGCTGAGTACGAGAGCAACGTCGCCAAGGCGGTTCGCGCGCTGAAGCGCGCCGGCGTCAGCGCCGACGGCCACATCATCTCCACTCGCAAGCCGACGAAGAGCATCCTCGGCGAGGCTGAGCGCCAAGAGTGCGAGGCGATCGTCATGGGCGCCGACGCTCGCCGCACGTGGCTGGTGGGCGACTTCATGTGGAGCCAGGAGCCCTACCGCGTGCGCCGGCGCGCGAGGGTCCCCGTCTACCTCGTCGGCCGGGACGGCTAGCGCGACGCGGCGCGCGCGACGGTCGCGCCGCGAGCCGCCGCGAGCGCGCCCGTCGGGGCTCAGGTCCCCAGCCGGCCGGCCAGGGTGACGCGATCACCGCTTACGGTGCCGCGAGCACGCCCGTCGGGGCTCAGGTCCCCAGCGGCAGGTAGATCGAGAGTTGGCGCTGGGCCGCGGCGACCGCGCGCAGCGCCTCGCGCAGTCCAAGCCTCCTGAGCGGCGGCAGCACATGGGGGTCGATGCGGTTGTCCGCCGGCTGCCCGGCGGCCGCGCAGGCGGCGTGGTGCTCGAGCCGGATGCGCGATACCGCGGCGAACGCCTCGCGAAGTGCGGCCGCCGTCTCCCCGTCGAGCCGGCCGGTGTCCTCGGCCGCGACGAGACGGTCGACGGTGCCGGAGATCGTGATCCCCGCGGCGAGGGCGTGCAGTCGCGCGATGTTGGCGATCGGGAGTGCGCCGCCGGTCTTCAGGTCGATGCGCCCGTCGCGGTCGACCGCGAGGCGGCCGCGCCGTCCGAGCGGGATCGTGCAGTCGGTCGCCGTCCGCGCGAGCCGGGCGATGAACGGCCGATGATGTCGCGCCTCGCGAACGATCTCCGTCAGCGGCGGCACGACGTCGAGCGAGCCTGCGACCTGGCGGAAGTCGAAGGCGACGCTCGCGCGAACGAGGTGAGAGCTGTCGGGGAAGTCGAGGCATGCTCGGAAAACGTCGGCCCAGCGGCCGATAGGCATCCGCCAGAGGGGGTTGCGGGCGAGCACCTCGGCGTTGTCCTCGCCCAGTCCACAGCGCTCGAGCCCGCCGTTCACGTCGGCGGTGAGTCGCGCGAAGTAGTCGTCGACGTCGGGGCTGCCGTCATCGGCGTAGGCGAACGCGTTGTCCTGGTCGGATGCCAGGGTCATCTCGCGACGGGCCACGCTGCCCAGTGCCATCCATGCCCAGGGAACGGGTGCGGGCCCGTGGCGGTCGAGCGCGAGCTCGACGAGGCGCGTCGTTGCCGCATCGCTCTGCGCGGTGAGCGCCCGCGTGACGTCGGCGGGCCGGAGGCCGGCCGACAACAGGGAGGCGAGCAGCCGTGGCAGGCCGGTAGAGGCGGCTGCGACCAGCGAAGCCTCGTCCGGGGCGTGGGCGAGGGCGCGCCGCAGCGCGAACGGCGAGTGCTGCCCGCTCGCCAGATCCTCGACCGACAGCAGGCCGACGATCCGTCCGCCGGGGTCGGTCACGCACAGCTCGCGCTGCTCCCCGTCGAGCAACTCCATCAGCACCTCGCTCACGGTCCGATCGCCCGGTACGCAGAGCGCGGGCAGCCGCACAGCGGTCATGACGCCCTCGTCCGGGCCGTATCCGTGCGCGAGCACCCGCTCGCGCAGGTCGCCGTCAGCGACGATCCCGATCCCGTCGCGCGTCTCGACGAGCGCGGCGCTCACCCGGTGGGCCGTCATCGCCTCCGCCGCCTCGCGGACCGTGGCGTCCAGGGGGAGGAACAGGGGCGCCTCGTCGACGAGCGTGCTGAGGCGCGTCATGCTCAGCTGCGGCAGGGCATGTGCCACGTGTCCGGTGGAGACGAGCCTGTGTCGCAGGCTACGAGCGAGGTAGCGCAGGCCCGCGGGATGGGCGAGCACGCCCAGCGCCACCTCCTGCGGGAGCAGGAGGCAGGTCGTGTCGATGCGGGCACGGACGGTGAAGGCCGGCGCCATGCCGGCAAGCAGCGAGGGGTGCCCGAAGCACTGGCCCGGCTCGAGCACGTCGACCATGTGCTCGCCGTGCGCCAGCTCCATCGCGCCGTCGAGAACCACGTACAGCGCGTGGGAGGGCTCGCCGTCCTCGATGAGCGCAGACTCCCCGGCCCGGTAGCGGCGTGCCACCGCCACCTGTGCGACGGACGCCAGCTCGTCAGGCTCGAGCCCGTCGAACGGCGGGTGATGCGCGAGGAACGCGGCGATGCTGACGGGGTTGCTCGAGATCGGCCAATACAACCAGATGGGTGTGGGCCGGGATGGGACGTGTTCGGGGTGGGCCGCGGCCCTCCGCGTCCCGACGCCCCGGATGGGGGGTTCGTGGCCCGGCAGGCTCGCGTCCGGCTCGTACGCACTGCGTAGGCTTACGCGCGTGAGGGACTCGCAGCGATCGCGGCGCTCCTGCCTGGCGGTTCCCGGATCTTCGGAGCGCATGCTGGCCAAGGCACCGAGCCTGGGGGCGGACGAGCTGATCGTCGACCTCGAGGACGCGGTGGTCGGCGCGGCGAAGGA
>JANJTP010000022.1 GCA_024711025.1 Solirubrobacteraceae bacterium | reverse complement strand
CGCCGTCCACGCCGGGCTGCCGCCGGCCCGGGACGGCGAGCCGTTCCTTCCCGGCCCGGTCTTCGGCGCGCCGCTGCACTGCGCCGGCGATCTTGATGGACGGCAGCCGCTCTACGGCCGCTACGACAACGCGACCTGGAGGCGGTGGGAGACCGCGGTCGCGGAGCTGGAGGGGGGCGAGGTCGTCTCGTTCGCCTCCGGGATGGCGGCGATCGCAGCCGTCCTGCTGACCGAGCTCCAGGCCGGCGACGTCCTCGTCGCGCCGACCGACGGCTACTACACGGTGCGCACGCTGGCCGAGCGCCTGCTCGGCCCCCGCGGCGTGACGACGCGCCTCGTGCCGACCGACGATGTCGCGATCCGCGAGGCGCTCCCGGGCGCCCGGCTGCTCTGGATCGAGTCCCCCTCGAACCCGCTGCTCGACGTCGTCGACGTCGAGGCGCTCACCGCCGCCGCTCACGAGCTTGGAGCGCTCGTCGCCGTCGACAACACGCTCGCCACGCCGCTGCGGCAGCGGCCGCTCGAGCTCGGCGCCGACCTCTCGGTCGCCAGCGCGACGAAGCAGCTCACCGGCCACTCGGACCTCCTGCTCGGCCACGTCGCGGCCGCCGACCCCGAGAGGGCCCGAGCGCTGCGCGAGCATCGCACGACGACCGGCGGCATTCCCGGGCCGTTCGAGGTCTGGCTCGCCCACCGCTCGCTGGCGACGCTCGGCGTTCGGGTCGAGCGCCAGGAGGCCACCGCACGGGCGGTCTGCGAGCTGCTGCGCGAGCGCGGCGACGTCCTCGACGTGCGCTGGCCGGGCTTCGGCTGCGTCGTCTCGTTCGACCTGGGCGACGCTGCCCGGGCCAAGGCGTTCCTCGCCGCCTGCCGGCTCGTCGCCGAGGCGACGAGCTTCGGCGGCGTGCACAGCAGCGCCGAGCGTCGCGCCCGCTGGGGTGGCGACGCGGTCGCCGAGGGGCTCGTCCGCCTGAGCGTGGGGATCGAGGACACGAGCGATCTCGTGGCCGACGTCGCCTCGGCGCTCGACTCGGCTCGGCGCTGAGCAGGCGACGCGGCCGGGCCCCGGGCGACGCGGCCGGGCGTCGAGCGACGCGGCCGGGCGTCGAGGCGGCGTGGGACGCCGGCGAAGCCGACCGGCGCCCGTCGTATCGTCGCCAGGCCATGGCCCGCGCCGCCACCGTCCACGTCTGCTCCGCCTGCGGCCACGTCAGCGCGAAGTGGCACGGCCAGTGCCCGGCGTGCGAGGAGTGGAACACGCTCACCGAGGAGCGCTCGCCCGCCGGCACCCGCACAGGGGCACGCGGCGCCTCGCGCAGCGCGCGCGTCGCGTCGCCCGCGGCCCGCCCGGCGCGACTGCGCGACGTGCGCGCCGACCGCGCACCGCGCCTGCCGACCGGTATCGGCGAGCTCGACCGCCTGCTCGGCGGCGGCCTCGTCCCCGGCTCGCTCGTGCTGCTCGGCGGCTCACCGGGAATCGGCAAGTCGACGCTGACGACGATGGCGCTCGGGCTGCTCGAGGGCGCGGGCCGGGCCACGCTCTACGTCTCCGGCGAGGAGTCCGCGGCGCAGATCCGGCTGCGCGCCGAGCGGCTGCACGTCGGTGCCGCACCGGGCGCGCTCGACGTGCCCGTGCTTGCCGAGACCGATCTCGACACGGTGCTCGCGACGCTCGAGGCGGAGCGGCCGGAGGTCTGCGTGATCGACTCCGTCCAGACGCTCGCCGCCGGCGATCTCAGTGGGGCGCCGGGTACCGTCGGCCAGGTCCGCGAGGTCGCCGCGCGCATCATGGAGGTCGCCAAGACCCGCGGCATCGCGGTGCTGCTGGTGGGTCACGTGACCAAGGACGGGACGCTCGCGGGCCCGCGCGTGCTCGAGCACCTCGTCGACTGCGTGCTTCAGTTCGAGGGCGAGCGCGAGCGGACGTACCGCACGCTGCGCGCGCTGAAGAACCGCTTCGGCTCGACGAACGACGTCGGTGTCTTCGAGATGCGCGACGGCGGCCTCGTCGAGGTGCTCGACGCAAGCGCCCGATTCGTCTCCGAGGCGACGCGCGCGCCCGGGAGCGTCGTCCTGGCGGCGATGGAGGGCTCCAGGCCGCTGCTCGTCGAGGTCCAGGCGCTCGTGTCGCCGAGCGAGCTGGTCCCGCCCCGACGGGTCTGCACCGGCATCGACCGCAATCGGCTCGCCCTGGTGCTCGCCGTGCTGGCGCGCCATGCCGGCGTGGCGGTCGGCACCGCCGACGTGTTCGTCAACGTCGTGGGCGGCGTGAGGGTCGACGAGCCGGGGGCGGACCTCGCGGTCGCGCTCGCGGTGGCGAGCGCCGCCCGGGGCGTCGTGCTGGGAGGAGAGAGCTCGCGGGCACCGCTCGCCGCGTTCGGCGAGATCGGCCTGACCGGCGAGCTGCGCTCCGTCGCCCACCACGACCGCCGAGCCGAGGAGGCCGCCAAGTTCGGGCTCGGCGCGCTCGTCTCGCCGGACACCGCGCCGACGCTGCGAGAGGCGCTGCGCGGCGCGCTGCGCGGCGGTGTCCGCGCGGCGGCCTGAGGTTAGGTCTACCGGCACGTGCCGTACCGGCAGCGTGAGGCGGCGGCACGTCGTGCAGGCGCACGTCGCGCCTCGCCCGCCGCTCGGCGGCACCGTGCAGGCGCGCGCCGCGCCTCGCCCGCTGCTCAGCGGCGCCGTGCCGCGCGCGCCGCGACCAGCCCGGCCGCCGCCAGCCCCGC
>JANJTP010000046.1 GCA_024711025.1 Solirubrobacteraceae bacterium | reverse complement strand
CGCGGCTGATAGAGCCCCTGCTCGGTGTGCGGCGGCGGGTGCGCTCTGCCGCCACGTAGTCCCCCCCCACCCCCTGGGCGAGGGCTCGCGGATGGATGACGACGCACGTCGGCGGCCGATAGTGCGCCAGCACGGTGGCCGGCGACGGGTGGCGTCAGGCGCCGCGAGACCCGCCCAGGATCGCCTGGTGGAGATCGTTGACCAGATCCACCGGGTCCTCGATGCCACACGAGAGGCGCACGAGGTCCGCGGGGACGGCCGCGTCGGAGCCCTCGACCGAGCCGTGGGTCATCGCCTGCGGGACCTCGATCAGCGACTCGACGCCGCCGAGCGACTCGGCGAGCGTGAAGACGCGGGTGCGGGTGCAGATGCCGTGCGCGTCGCGATGGCGGAACGAGACCATGCCGCTGAAGCCGGGCCACGCGACGTCGCTGACACCCGGCGTGCCGAGCAGCAGCTCGACGACGGCCCCCGCGCTCGCGGCATGCGCCGCCATGCGCAGGTGGAGGGTTCGCAGGCCGCGGTGGACGAGGAAGCAGTCCATCGGCCCGGGGATCGCCCCCGCGGCATTCTGCACGAAGCGCACGCGCTCGTGGAGCTGCTCGTCGGCGACGACGACGGCGCCGAGCACGACGTCGGAGTGGCCGCCGAGGTACTTGGTGGCCGAGTGCACGACGGCGTCGGCCCCGTGCTCGAGCGGCCGCTGATTGACGGGCGTGGCGAAGGTGTTGTCGACGGCGGCGAGCACGCCTCGCGCGTGCGCGAGCTCGACGAGCGCGGCGACATCGACGACGTCGAGACGCGGGTTCGTCGGCGTCTCGACCCAGACCAGCCGTGTGTCCGGCTCGATCGCGACGGCGAGCGCGTGGAGGTCGGTCTGGTCGACCATGGTGTAGCGCAGGCCCCAGCGCGTGAGGATCTTGTCGACCAGGCGGTAGGTGCCACCGTAGAGGTCGCGCGGGAGGACGATGTGCGAGCCCGCCTCGCAGGTCGCGCTGATCAGCGCGTGCTCTGCCGCCAGACCGGAGCCGAACGTCGTGGCCAGGCCGCCCTCCAGCTGGCCGAGCGCGTCCTCGAGCGCGCGGCGCGTCGGGTTGGCGGTGCGCGCGTAGTCGTACTCCTCGAGATACTCGCCGGGAGCGGGCTGCGCGAACGTGGAGGTCTGGTGGATCGCCGGGACGACCGAGCGGAAGTGCGGGTCGGGCTCGAGGCCGGCGTGGACCGCGCGCGTCGCGAAGCGCGCGTCCTCCGGCAGCCGCCGGGCGCTCATCGGGCGAGCGCCTCGAGCAGGTCGGTGCGCGTGACGACACCGGCGGGCCGCCCCCCCTGCATGACGAGCAGCGCCTGGCGCTCGCCGCTGAGCAGCTCGACCGCCTCGCGCACCTCGTCGTCGACGGAGACGGCGGGGAACGGCGGCTCCATGACGTCGACGATCGCCGCGCCGAGCAGCTCGGGGGAGTCGACGGCGCGGCGCAGCAGGCCACGCTCGCCGACCGAGCCGACGATCGCCGAGGGATCGTTCTCGCTGACCACCGGCAACTGCGAGACGCGGTGCTCGTGCAGCAGCGCGATCGCGTCCCGCACGCGGTCGTGCGCCCGGACGCTGACGAGCGGCGGCATCGCGCCCTCGTCCTGCTTGCGGCGCAGGACCTCGCCGACGACCTTCGCGCCCTCGCGCTCGAGGAAGCCGTGCTGGGTCATCCAGGCGTCGTTGTAGATCTTCGACAGGTAGCTGCGCCCGCCGTCGGGCAGCAGGACGCAGATCAGGGCCTCGGGGTCGTCGAGCTCGGCCGCGACGACCAGCGCCGCGTGGACCGCCATTCCGCTCGAGCCGCCGGCGAGGATGCCCTCGACCTGGGCCATCCGCCGCGTGGCGAGGAACGACTCCTTGTCGCTGACGGCGACGTAGCGGTCGACCACTTTCGGGTCGAACGTCCCCGGCCAGAAGTCCTCGCCGACGCCCTCGACGAGGTACGGCCGAACGTTCTCCTCGCCGCCGGAGTAGATCGAGCCGACGGGGTCCGCCCCGATCACCTGGATGCCGGGTCGGCGCTCCTTGAGGTAGCGCCCGACGCCGCCGATCGTGCCGCCGGTGCCGACGCCGGCGACGAGGTGCGTGATCCGCCCGCCGGTCTGCTCCCAGATCTCGGGGCCGGTCGTCGCGTAGTGCGCCGCGGGGTTCGCCGGGTTGAAGTACTGGTTCGGCTGGAAGGCGCCCGGGATCTCCGCCGTCAGCCGGTCGGCCACGCGGTAGTAGGACTCCGGGGAGTCCGGCGGCACGGCCGTGGGAGCGATCACGACCTCGGCGCCATAGGCGCGCAGCAGGTCGATCTTCTCCTTGCTCATCTTGTCCGGCATCACCGCGATCACGCGGTAGCCGCGCAGCCGCGCGGCGATCGCCAGGCCGGTGCCCGTGTTGCCCGATGTCGGCTCGACGATCGTCCCCCCGGGGCGCAGCAGGCCGTCGCGCTCGGCCGCGTCGATCATCGCGATCGCCGGGCGGTCCTTGATCGACCCGCCGGGATTCATGTACTCGACCTTCGCGACGATCTGCGGGACGAGGCCCGCTCCGAGGCGGGACAGCCGCACGATCGGGGTGCCTCCGACCGCGTCGAGGAGCGAGTCCTTGATGTCCGCGGCCGCGGGGGTGATGGAGCTCATGTCGCTCGTCAGTCAAGCATGGCGCGCCCGCGCACGCGACCCGGGCTGCCGCGCGTTCCCGCGCCAAGTGGCCTGCGCGGGCCTGCGCGAGGCCTGGCGCTCAGCGCCCGGAGCCCGGCGCGCCGTCGCCCCCGCGCTGGTTGAGGAAGCGCTGGAACTCGCGAGCGAGGACGTCGCCCGAGGGCACGTCCTGCTCGTCGGCCGGCGGTATCTCGGCATCCGCAGCTCGCTCGAGCCGCTCGACGAAGCGGCGCACCTCGTCGTCGGCGGCCACCGCGACGCCGACGCGGCGCTCGTACTCGACGGCCGCCTTCTCGAGCTCCTCGGCGTCGACCGCGATCCCGACGATCGACTCGAGCTTGCGTACGAGCGCCAGCGTCGCCTTCGGGTTCGGCGCCGCGGCGACGTAATGGGGAACGCTCGCCCACACCGACGCGGTCGGCAGCCCGGAGTCCTCGAAGGCCGCGAACAGGATCCCCGTGATGCCGGTCGGGCCCTCGTACGAGGTCGGCGCGAGCGCATGGCGCTCGACCAGCGACTCGTCGCTCGCCAGGCCGACGAGTGGCACCGGCCGCGAGTGGGGCACGTCGGCGAGCAGCGCGCCGAGCGTCACGGCGAGCTGGACGTCGAGCGCCTCGGAGAGCTCGACGAGCGCCGCGCACAGCGTCTGCCAGCGCATCGACGGCTCGGGACCGGAGACGAGAACGAGGTCGCGCGGGGCGCGCGGGGCGCGTGCCGCCCACACCTCCACCGCCGGCCAATCCACGCCCCGCGTGCGCCCTTCGACGAGGTTCACCGTCGGCCGGTTGGACTGGAAGTCGTAGAACTCCTCCGGGTCCAGTCGGGCGAACCGCGTGGCGCCGAGCTGCGAGCCGAGGAAGTTGAGCGCCGAGGAAGCCGCCTCGCCGGCGTCGTTCCAACCGCCGAAAGCGGCGATCAGCGCGGGCGCCCGCAGGCCGTCCGGGCGGCTCTCCCAGATGAGGGGCGGCATCCGCTCCACCGTACATCATGGGCGCGTGGCAACCGGCGGCTCAGGCGCGCGGCGGGACGCGCGGACCTCCGGCGCCGACCGGCGAGGCGCGATCGCGACCCTGCGCGAGAACGACGCGATCGACGGCGTGTACGCCTGCACGCGCAAGGACCGCATGCTCGCCCGGACGGGCTCGCCGTACCTGGCGCTGGAGCTGCGCGACCGCACGGGAGCGCTCACCGCTCGGCTGTTCCGCGACGCCGACCTCCACGGGGCGCGCTTCGAGCGCGGCGACCTGGTCCACGTCAGCGGGCGGATCAGCCGCTTCCGGGGCGAGCTGCAGGCGGAGCTCGCCTCGGCCAGGCGCGTGCGGGAGGGTGAGGCCGACCCGGCCGCCTTCCTGCCCGTCGCCTATCGCGACCTCGACGAGCTCGACGGCTTCCTCGAGGCGCTCGGCGGGGAGGTGCGTCAGCCCGCGTACCGAGCGCTGCTCGACGACGTGCTCGGCGACTGTGAGCTGCGCGGCGCGATGCGCCGCTTTCCGGCGACGCGCGCGGCGCACCACGCCTACCTCGGCGGCCTGCTCGAGCACACGGTTGCGGTCGCCCAGCTCGCCGTGCAGGCCTGCGAGCTGCACCCGCGGCTGGACCAGGACCTGCTGCTGAGCGCGGCGATCGTCCACGACCTCGGGCGCACCCGCGAGCTGGCGCTCGGCGCCGAGATCGCGATCAGCGAAGAGGGGCGGATGCTCGGCCACGTCGAGCTCGGGCTGCGGATGATCGGCTCGCGGGCCGGGCGGGCCGGGCTCGACGGCCCGCGGCTGCTCGCCCTCGAGCACTGCGTGTTGACGCACCACGGGCCCGACGCCGCGCCGCAACGGCGATTCGCGCTGCCCGAGGCGCTGGCGCTCCACCGGATCAACGTGCTCGACGCGGCGGTGAAGGGCGCGATCGAGCACGGGCTGGGCGCCGACGCGGCGGCCTGAGCCCGATGCGGCCGACCGGCGGCCTCCGGTCGAATCCGAATCCCTCCATCTCCAGATGATCGGGAATCACTGCTGACCGGCCTCGAAAAAGCCCGCCGCGGTTCGCGTGCGCCAATCCGAGAGCCGTGAACCTCGTGCATCCGACGAACATCAGGGATGCCAATTCGTGGATCACACCATTAGCACGGGAAGCACGGCTGGCAGAGGATCGACCGACCGAGCAAGGAGAGGATGCATGTCGAGCCTGCGGGTTGCGGTCGACGTCGGAGGGACCTTCACCGACGTGCTCGTCCTGGACGAGGAGACGACGGCGACATCCGTCGCGAAGGTGCCGTCGACGCCCGCCGACCCGATGCGGGCGATCCTCGACGGCGTCGCCGCCGCCGGCGTCGACCTCCACCAGGTGAAGTTGTTCTCACACGGCACGACGATCGCGACAAACGCCCTGATCACCCGCCGGTTCCCGCCCGCGGCGATGGTCACGACCAAGGGCTTTCGCGACGTCATCGAGATCCGCCGCGGCACGCGCGACGACCTGTGGGACGCCTACAAGGACGTCGCGCCTCCCTACATCCGCCGCCGCGACCGGCTCGAGGTCTCCGAGCGCGTCGACTACGACGGCGACGTCATCGAGCCGCTCGACGAGGAGGAGGCGCGCGCCGTCGCCAAGCGGCTCGGGCGCCGCGGCGTCCAGACGATCGCCGTCTGCTTCATCAATTCGTACGCCAACAGCGCCAACGAGCGCCGGATGAAGGAGATCCTCGCCGAGGAGATCCCGGGCATCGACGTCTCAACCTCCAGCGACGTGCTTCCGGAGATCTTCGAGCACGAGCGCTTCTCGACGACCGTCGCCAACGCGGTGCTGACGCCGCTCGTCTCCGGCTACGTCGACCGCCTCGGCAAGGCGCTGGCGCGGGACGGCTACCGGGGCGACCTGCTGCTGCTGCACTCCGGCGGCGGCGTCATGACCCCCGCGACCGTGCGCCGCTTCTCGGTGCGGCTGGCCGGCTCCGGCATCGCCGCCGGAGCGATCGCCTGCCGCCACGTGGCGATGCTCTGCGGCCACCGCAACGCGATCGGCCTCGACATGGGCGGCACCAGCACCGACATCTCGCTCGTCCACGACGGCGAGATGCGCGTCACCAAGGAATGGTTCGTCGAGTACGGCTACCCGATCATCTTCCCGTCGATCGAGATCCTGACGATCGGCGCCGGCGGTGGCTCGCTCGCCTGGATCGACGAGGCCGGGAGCCTGCGCAACGGCCCCCAGTCGGCCGGCGCCGATCCCGGCCCTGCGTGCTATCGCACCGGCGGCGACAGCCCGACCAACACCGACGCCAACGTCACGCTCGGCCGGCTCGGCACGGAGCTGCTCGACGGCAAGATGACACTCGACCGCCAGTCCGCCGTCGAGGTCGTCCGCCGCGACGTGGCGGTGCCGCTCGGGCTCGAGACAGACGAGGCTGCTCAGGCCGTGCTGAAGGTCGCCAACGCGAACATGGCCGATGCCGTGCGGCTCGTCTCGATCCGCCGCGGCTACGACCCGCGCGAGTTCGCGCTCGTCGCATTCGGCGGAGCCGGACCGCTGCACGGCGCCGACCTGGCGAGGGAGCTGTCGATCCCGACCGTCATCGTCCCGCCCAACCCCGGAATCACCAGCGCGCTCGGCTGCCTGCTCGTCGACGTCCGCCACGATCTGGAGACGATGTATCTGCGGCGCGTCGAGAACGCGCGGCTCGACGAGATCGACGCCGAGTTCCGCGCGCTCGAGGGCGAGGCACGCGAGCGGATGGCGTCCGAGGGCGTCGCCGAGGAGGACACCAGCCTGCAGCGGCGCATCTCGATGCGCTACCTCGGGCAGTGGCGCTCACTGGCGGTCGAGGTGGCCGACGACCTGGGCTCGCTCGACGAGGCGGTCGAGCGCTTCCACGAGCAGCACGAGCGCGAGTTCACCTACAGCCGTCACGACGCGCCGGTCGAGATCTACCAGCTCCAGGTCGAGGCGATCGGCGTCACCCGGAAGCCGAACCTGGCCCGCGAGGAGCCCAGGTGGCACCGGCCTGTCGCGTACGACAGCCGCGAGGTCGTCTTCGACGACGGACCCGTCGCGACCGGGCTCTACCGCCGCGAGGAGCTGCACGCCGGCGCTGAGATCATCGGCCCGGCAATCATCGAGCAGCTCGACTCCACGACCGTCGTCCCGCCCGGCGTCAAGGCGGAGGTCGACGAGCACCTGCTGATCATCATGAGCATCCCGACGGAGGAGACACGATGAGCCAGCCGACCATCGAGCGCGATGAGCGACTGGACCCCGTCACGTTCGAGGTCCTCAAGAACGCGTTCACGACCTCCGTCGACCTGATGGCGGAGCAGATCCTGCGGACCTGTCACTCGTTCGTCATCTACGCCCGCGACTTCAGCTCGGCGCTGTGCGATCGCGACGGCAACACGATCATGCAGGGCAGCCAGGACATCGCCGTCCACGTCGGGACGCTGCACTACAAGGCCCAGGCGGTGATCGCCCAGTTCGGCGAGGACATCCACGAGGGCGATGTCTTCCTGATCAACGACCCCTACCTCGGCGGCACGCACTTCAACGACGTGAGCGTCATCCGCCCGATCTTCACGGGGGGCGAGATCATCGCCTACTCGCAGTCCAACGGCCACTGGGCCGACATGGGCGGGACCGTGCCGGGCTCGTTCGACGTCAACGCCAAGGAGCACTTCGGCGAGGGCATACGGATCCCGCCGACGCGGGTCTTCGATCGCGGCCGCTACCTGCGCGACGTCGCGCGGATGATCCTCTCCAACACACGTGCCCCCGACAGCACCGAGGGCGACCTGCAGGCGCAGGCCGAGGCGACCCGCGTCTGCGAGCGCGAGATCCACCGGCTCGTCGGCAAGTACGGCAAGGACATCGTGCTGACGGCCTTCGAGGCCGTTCAGGACTACGTCGAGCGCCTGACACGCCACCGCATCACGCAGCTCCCGAACGGCACCTGGGAAACCGAGGACCACATCGACTTCGACCCCAACGAGGGCGAGGGGCTGGTCCCGATCAAGATCAAGCTGACGATCCACGACGACCACCTGCACTACGACCTCTCGGGCTCGCACCCGGCGGTCGGCACGTTCCTCAACTCGTGCTTCGGCGCCTCCACGTCCGGGGTCATGGCTGGGACGAAGACGTTCTTCCCCGACATCCCGCTCAACAGCGGCTTCTACCGCGCGATCGAGGTCGACCTCGGCGAGCTCGGGACGGTTGTCAACGCCCCCTGGCCGGTCGCCGTGACGGGCTACTGCTCGGGTCCCTACGAGAAGATCATGAACGGGATCTTCGAGCTGTGGTCGCGGATCATGCCCGAGCGGGCGATGGCGGCCTCGTTCAACCTCGAGTACCTGCTCGTCGGCGGCCGCGACGCCCGCGTTGCGGACAACCCCTACTTCATGTGGTACGACTGGATGGTCGGCGGCTGGGGCGCGCGCAACGGCAAGGACGGCTCGAACTGCTCGTCACCGGTTTTCGGCGTCGGCCTCGCCGTCCAGCCGCTCGAGGGCCAGGAGCGCTTGGCACCGGTCGTCACGACCGGTCACCACATCGTCACCGACTCCGCCGGCCCGGGCCGCTTCCGCGGCGGCGTCGGCGTTGAGAAGGGCGGTCGGCTGACGCAGGCGCGCAGCGCGGTGATGAGCTACTGCTGCGATCGCGCGAGGGCCGTCACCTGGGGGATCGACGGCGGCCTGCCGTCGATCCCGCACGGCGCGTGGCTGAACCCCGGCACCAGCGACGAGCGCTTCCTCGGTGCGGTGTTCTCGAACGTGCCGGTCAAGGAGGGCGACGTCTTCACCCGCCCGTCGGCCGGAGGCGGCGGGCTCGGCGACCCGCTCGAGCGCGAGCCGCGTGCGGTCTGCGAGGACGTCGCCGACGGATACGTCAGCCTCGAGCGCGCCCGCCGGGACTACGGCGTCGTGCTGCGCGTCGTCGACGCCGACATGGACGAGTACGAGGTCGACCAGGCGGCCACCCACGCCGAGCGCGAGCGCATCGGCGCCGAGCGCCGAGGATGGCTCGAAGAGGAGCCCGAGGGCGTCGCGGCGCGCTACCGCTCCGGGGAGCTCGACGTCCACGACCTCGTGCGCCAGTACGGGGTGATCGTCGAATGGGGCGACGGCACGCTGCTGCCGCGGACGACGGCCAAGTTCCGCGAGATGCTCGCCCGCCGCGCGGCCCGGCACTGGCACTAGGCCACACGACAGCACGACCCGGCCCCGTCCGGATCGGCCCGTCACACGGCGCCTCCCGATCGGAGAGGCCGAAAGGAGAAGAGAAGAGCGATGTCCACGTCAGAGGCGGTGCTGCCGACCCTCGAGATCAGCCGTGAGGACGACCCCCGCGTGGTCCAGGAGGCCGCAACCGAGGACTACTCGCTGCACGTCGTCCCGAAGACCTGGCGGCTGACCCGCGGTGGGCTGCAGATGGCCTGGTGGGCGCTGATCACGGCGATCTTCTACATGTACGTCGCCGCGCTCGTCGCGATCACCATCGGCACCGGTGCCGCCATCGTCGGCCTGGCGGTCACCTGCGCGATCTACTCCGTCATCAACATCATCATCAACCGGGCGGCGGCCGAGAGCGGCCTCACCGTCGCGCTCTTCAGCCGTGCCATGTTCGGCTTCGTCGGCGCCGCCTTCGCGACGATCGTCTTCGCGGCAACGGCGATCTACTACTTCGTCTTCGAGGGCTCGATCGTCGCGGTCGCCGCGCAGCAGTTCTTCGCCGACCAGGGCCTCGATCTCGACATCAAGATCTGGTACCTGCTGATCGTCCTGTACACGATGCCGCTCGTCATGCGCGGCGTGCGCGTCTGGCTCGACCGCTTCAACGCCTGGCTGCTGCCGGTCTATGCGATCGGCCTGATCGCCGTGCTGATCTGGGTCACCTCCGACGCCGGCGGGTACGACGGCGGCTGGGCGCACCTTCCGGCGACGGCGGACGTCACGGGACCGGGCTGGATCTGGGCCGTCAGCGTCTACATGGGCGTCTGGGTGCTGATGATGTACACGATGGACTACGCCCGGCTGGGGCGCCGGCAGGACCTCGGGTACTCGTCGGTCGTCACGTTCGGCCCCGTCTTCTACTTCTTCACTTTCTTCGTCAACGGCCTGGTCGGCATCTACCTCGTCGACCAGCTCTCGATCGAGCAGCTCGGCGAGGGCGAGCTGGCCACCGCGATGGTCGGCGTCACCGGCCTCGTCGGCCTAGGGCTCATCTTCGTCACGCAGTCGCGGATCAACACCGCGAACCTGTACCTCGCCTCGACGAACCTGCAGAGCTTCGGCTCGCGGGCGCTGCAGCTCCACTTCCCAAGGACCGTGTGGGTACTGATCGCGGGCGCGATCACCTACCTGATCATGCTGACGAACGTCTTCTCGTTCATCCTCGACGCGCTGGCCTACCAGGGGATCGCAATCGTCGCTTGGGTGTCGATCGCGCTCGTCCACATCGCTTACGTCCGCCGCACGGTCGGGCTCGCGAGCATGGAGTTCCGCCCGGGGCGCGTGCCGGCGCTCAACCCCGGCGGCATCGGCTCGGTGATCGTCGCGACGGCGGTCGGCGTGATCCTCAAGCTGACCGACGAGGCGTTCTTCGGCACCTGGGGGCTCCCTGTGGTCTTCGCCGTGGGGGCGATCCTCTACGCGGCTGCGCTGCGCATCGCTCCTGAGCGTTGGTTCGTCCTGCGCCGCCCTCACGACCCGCTCGACGAGGTCTCCGATCCGTGGGAGGACCGCGTGCGCTGCTACCACTGCTCCAAGATGTACCTGGCACGCGAGGTGGACCGCGACCCGTCGCACGGCCACCAGCCGATCTGCGCGAGCTGCGCCGCCGGCCCGGCGTTCTACGCCGCCGCGCATCGTGAGGCCCACGCAGATCACCCGTCGCCGCCGCCGGCTGCCGTCAGCTGAGCGGCCCGCTCGGCCGCCGGAGCCCCCCCCAGGGCTGCCCGGCGGCCGAGCCCAGACGGCGGCCGCCGAGACATTCGAGGACGCATTCCTCGCACACCTCCGCGCCGGCCGGCAGCCGAGCCGAAACGGCGGCCGCCGGGGGCGGGGCCGCGGCCGCGAACGGCGGAGCCGCTCAGCCGCCCGCGCCGCGCCGACGCTCCAGCGCGAGCGCCAGGTACAGAGTCACGATCGTGCCCGGCGCGCGCAGCGGCAGCCCCAGCCCGTCCGCCAGACGCTGCAGCCGGTAGCGCAGCGAGTTCGGGTGCAGGCGCAGCGCGGCAGCGGCGGCGGCCACGTCCAGGTCGCTGGCGAACCATGCATCGAGCCCCTCGCGCACGCTCGGGCGCGCGTTGATCACGCTCAGGATCTCATCGACCGCCGGCGCGACGCGGTCGATCGCCACATGCCCGACGACGAGCGTCGGCAGGTCCAGGTCCTCGAAGCGCTGGACGCGCAGACCGCGCTCCCGCGCCAGCCTGCTGGCGACATGCGCGTCGGCGGCGCTGCTCGGCAGCTCGGCGAGCTCCGCGGCGACGCGGCCGACCCCGCACGCCGAACCGCCCACCGCGTCGAGCGCATCGGCCAGCAGCTCGGCGACCTGGGTGCTCACCGGCGGCAGCACGAGCGCAACGAACCCCCGGTCACGGCCGACCAAATGTGGCACAGCGCTCCGCGAGAGGCGCTCCGCCAGTGCCTCGTCGGCGGCGTCGAGCGAAACGGCGGGATCGGTCGGGCTGACGACCGCGACCTGGTGCGGCCCCTCGAGCGAGACGCCCAGTCCCTTGGCACGAGCGACGAGGGCCGGCTCGTCCCGCCCGGTCGGGCGCAGCAGCTCGCCCACCAGCGTCGCCCGCAGGGCGTGGTCCTGCGCGACGAGCGCGTCCTCCAAGTGGCCGATCGCGGAGACGAGCGGCGCCGCGGCCTGCACGATCGGCTTCGTGAGGCGGTTCACCGCGCGCCGCGAGCGAAACGCGGCCACGAGCCACCTCCCGGAAAGCGGCTGCTCACCGGCGACCGGCGTCGCGATCGCGACCCAGCCATCGGCCAGCTCGATCTGCTGAACCCCGCTCGTCTCCAGGTCGAGGACGCCGGCCAGCTCGCCCGGCAGCTCGCCGATCGCCTTCTCCAGCTCGCCGCGCGGCCCGAGGACGGCGACCGAGCTGTCGAGCAGCGTCGCCAGCCGCTCCACGACGGCGGTCTGGGGATCGCGCGAGTGGAGAGCGTCGATCAGGTAGCGCTGCATCGACGAGAGTCGCTGCAGCGCGCGCATGTCCGACGAGAGCAGCGAGCGCTGGACGAACGCGACGATGTCGCGGAACGGCGTCTCGAGCGGCACCGTGAAGACGGGCAGCCCCGTCGCTCGAGCCTCGTCGAGCAGCGCCTCCGGAGCCCTCTTGAAGACGACGTCGCGAGCGAAGCCGAGCGCCGCCGTGCCGCGAGCCGCCAGCTCGCGCACCAGCAGGCGCTGATCCTCCGGCCGCCCGCGCAGGCGAACCCCGGTCGTGAGCATCACCCAGTCCGGGGCGAGCCAGCGCGTCGGGTACTCGATCTCGATGCTGTGGACGCCGGAGACGCGGCGCGCCCGGTCGTCCGCCGACCCTGTGAGCTGCTCGAGGCCCAGCTCGTGCTGGTCGAGTAGATCGCCGAGCGCGAAGGGAGTCACGGAGGACACCGCCGCTCGACCATATCGGAGGCCGGGCGGCCTGCCGAGCCTCTTCTCCTCGCCCTTGGGCGTCGGCCCGACGGGCGAGCAGCAGAACAGGCGAGTTCCCGGCGCCCCGCACTCCGGCTCCCGAGACATCGGGCGACCCGCGGCACCCGCCTGGGCTAGTCCCCGACCGGCCCAGCGACGAGCGCCCCGGCGACCGCGGCGAGCAGCGAGTCGCGCGTGAACGGCTTCTGCACGAGCGCGAGCTGCCGCTCGCGCGCACCGTCCCGTACGAGGGCGTCCTCGGTGTGCCCTGACATGAAGACGACCCGTAGCTCGGGGCTGCGCTCGATCGCCCGCCGCGCGAGCTCGTGGCCGCTCATGCCGGGCATGACGACGTCGGTGAGCAGGAGGTCGACCGGCTGCCAGCACTCGAGCGCCTCCGCGGCGCTCCCCGACTGCAGCACCTCGTAGCCGTGGGCCTCGAGGATCCGCACCGCCTGGCGGCGAACGGGGTCCTGGTCCTCCACGACGAGCACGCGTGCGCCCGGCAGGCGCGGCATCGCCGGGCCCTCGCCCTGGTCGAGGCGCGCGACCGGCTCGCCCTCCCCGGCGGCCGGCAGCGTGAAGCGCACGGTCGTGCCGACCCCGGGGCGCGACTCGATCTCGACCTCGCCACCCGAGTCGGTCACGATGCCGTGAACGGTCGCAAGGCCGAGGCCGGTCCCCTCGCCGGGCGCCTTCGTCGTGAAGAAAGGCTCGAAGGCCCGATCGACGACGTTCGCCGCCATGCCCACGCCCTCGTCGGTCACCGACACGGTCACGCCTCCGGGAACGGCCCGCACCTCGATCGCGAGGATCCCGCCCTCCGGCATCGCGTCGCGCGCGTTGACGGCGAGGTTCACCAGCACCTGCTCCAGACGCGAGCGGTCGGCGAGCACCGCCGGAAGATGCCCGTCGCGGGCGATCCGCAGCGTCACCCGCTCCCCGAGTGAGCGCGAGAGCAGCGACTCGAGCCCGCCGACCAGCGCGCCGACGTCGAGCACCTCGGGCTGCACGACCTCCCGCCGGCTGAACATGAGGAGCTGACGGGTGAGCGCCGCCGCGCACTCGGCCGCGCGGCCGATCTCCTCGACCTCGGCTCGCACCGGGCTGCTCTCGTCGAGCTGGTGCTCGGCGAAGCCGACGCAGCTCAGGATCACCGACAGCAGGTTGTTGAAGTCGTGGGCGACGCCACCGGCGAGCTGGCCGACCGACTCGAGGCGCTGGGCCTGCGCCAGGCGCTGCTCCAGCTCGGCTCGCTCGCGCTCCGCGCGGTGGCGCTCGGTGAGGTCGGTGGAGATCGAGCAGACGCCGCTGATCCGCCCGTCGGTGTCGAACAGCGGGAACTTCACGGTCAGGAACTCGCGGTCGCCGTCGCCGTTGCCGCTGACCACCAGGACCTGCGTCTCGCGAGGCGTCGCCGTCTCCACGACCTCCTCGTCCAGATCGTCGCGCTCGGTGTCGGCGAGCGCCCGCGGCAGGATCTCGGCCGCCGTCCGGCCGAGCGCGACATCGGCCGCGACGCCCATGACCACCTCCCATCGGCGGTTCACGAGCACGAATCGCCGCTGGGCGTCCTTGACCGAGATGAGCGCCGGCGCGTTGTCGACGATCGCCTGCAGGCGCTGCTCGCCGGCGCGTCGCTCGGCCTCGGCGCGGCGGCGCTCGCTGAGGTCGACGAGCTGGACGAGGAAGTACAGCGGCCGCTCACCGTCGCCGTGCATCAGCGAGACGTGCGCGAGGACGTGGATGATCCGCCCGTCCGAGTGCACGAGGCGCTTCTCGACCGCGTAGCTGCGCCGGCGACCGGCCAGCAGCTCGCGCACGAGCGGTCGGTCGAGCCCGACGTCCTCCGGGTGGGCAAGCCCCTCGAGGGTCATCGCACGCAGCTCCGCCTCGCTATACCCGACCATCTGCGCGAGTGCGGGGTTCATGCGCAGCCAGCCGCCCTCGAGGTCGAGCAGCGCCATCCCGATCGGCGCGTCGTCGAACGCGCGACGGAAGAGCTGCTCGGCCGCCCGCAGCGCGTCCTCGACGCGGCGCGACTCCGTGACGTCCTGGCAGGTCCCGTGGACGATCACGCGGCCGGAGTCCCCCGCGGCGACCTCGCCACGGGCGTGCACCATGCGCACGTCGCCGTCGGGACGGACGATCCGGTAGTCGATGCTCCACGGGGACAGCTCGGCGACGGCGCGCTCGACCGCGCGGGCCACACGGCCGCGGTCGTCCTCGTGCACGCGCTGGAGATGGTCCGCATAGGCCCGTGCCGCCCCGGGGTCGGGACGCAGCCCGTGGATGCGGTAGAGCTCGTCCGACCAGCTGACGCGATCGTCCTCGACGAGCCACTCCCAGCTTCCCAGGCGGGCGACCTGCTGGGCCTCGGCGAGCTTCGCCTCGTTCGCCGCAAGTGCCTCCTGCGCCGCGATCCGCGCGGTGACGTCCTGGAACTGGCTGAGGTAGTAGAGGGGCTCCCCGGCCCGGTCGCGGACGAGCGTCGCGCTGACCAGCGCGACGACGGGCCGCCCGCCGCCGGTGCTCAGCCTGGCCTCGAGCTCCAGCGACTCCGGCGCACCGTCGGCCCAGTGCCTGCGAGCCCAGCGCTCGGCCGCGTCGCGACTGGAGGCGAGATCGAGTGCCTGGGCGCCGATCAGCTCCTGCTCGGACCGGACGAGCAGGCGGCAGAGGGCCGGGTTGACGCGGCGCAGGGTGCCGTCGGGATCGATGAACGCCATGCCCATCGGCGAGTCGTGGAACGCCTGTGCGAGACGCTCCGAGTCGGCCTCGCTGCGCTGCGTCACGTCGCGCGCGACCAGATGCCATAGCCCGCTTCGGGGATCGGCCACGGCACGCGCCTCGACCCAGCGCGACTCGCCGTCGGGTCGGACGACCCTGAAGCGGAGCTCCTCGTCGGGGCCGGATTCGCCGGCCGTCGGCGCGGCGAGCAGCCCTCGGGCATGCCCGAGGTCGTCGGGATGGACGGCATCCCACAGCGAGCCTCCGGACAGCTCGGCGGCGACCCGTCCCAGCAGCCGTCCCGCGGCGGGGTTGGCGAGGCGGATGGTGCCATCGCTCGCCGCGACCACGAGGGCGTCCGTGGCGATCTCGAAGAGGCGCTGCTCGAGGGCGCCCTGAGGGCTGTCGGGGGGTTGCTGCACGAAGGGGGCGCGGCACCTGCGGGCCGCCGGCGAGACTACGCGCCGAGCCCCGGAGCGGCAACCGCGGCGAGCCGCGGACCCCGTATTCGAGGACGAGCGGCCCAGAAGCCGCGCCGAGTGGCACGACGGCGCATCCCGGCCTGCGCGCCGGGCCACGCGGCCCGGTAGCCTCGGCGGGCCGATGAGCGCAAGCGACCACGATTCCGCGAGAGCGAGCCTCGCGCCCGTATCGGCCCACTTCGTCAACAACGTGCTCGCGGTGACGGCGAGCTACATCGAGGACGACCCCGACCGGGCGCGCGAAGTGCTCGCCGAGCTGGGCCAGTTCCTCAGCTATCGGCTGCGCGAGCAGCCCGATCGCGTCGACGTCGCCGACGAGCTCGCGCACACCGCGGCGTACCTGCGGCTCCAGCAGGCGCGCTTTCCCGATCGCCTCGCGCTCGAGCTTCCGCCCGTCGCCGCGCTCGCGACGATCGGGCCCGTCGCCCCGCTCGCCATCCAGCGGCCTGTCTCCGAGGCGCTCGATCGACGCCTGCGCGAACTTCCGGGCCCGTGCTCGGTCGTGCTGCGCCCGGCGCCCGCGGGGCTCGCGCTCGAGCTGCGCGGCGGCGAAGCTCCGCCCCAACGGCTCGACATCACCCTGATGGAAGGAGTGCCGGCATGAGCGCGCTCGTCGTGCTTGCGGTGGACGACGAGCCGCGCGCGCTCGCCGACGTGCAGCGCCTCCTCGAGCGCTCGCCGCGCGTCGAGCGCGTCGACACGGCGGGCGGTGGCCGCGAGGCCCTGTCGCGGCTCGTGAGCGGCCACTACGACGCGCTCCTGCTCGACGTCCGCATGCCCGAGATCGAGGGGCTCGAGCTCGCGCGGCTGCTACGCCGGTTCGACGACCCGCCGGAGGTCGTCTTCCTCACCGGCCACGCCGAAGCCGCGGTCGAGGCCTTCGAGGTCGAGGCGATGGACTTCCTGGTCAAGCCCGTCAGCCGTGAGCGGCTCGACGCCGCGCTGGCGCGGATCGAGGCGGCACGTGCGCGCTCGGGCACCGGATCGGCGCAGGCGTCGGGCGCCACGGGGGTGGTCGCGCTCGACAACCCGGGCGCCGAGGGCAAGCGCCTGGTGCGCCTGGACCGCATCAGCCGCATCGACGCGGACGGCGACTACGCGCAGATCCACAGCGAGGACGGCGACTTCGTGCTGCGCGCGTCGCTCGCCCAGCTCGAGGAGGACTGGGGCGGCGCGGGCTTCGCGCGCGTTCACAGAGCGCATCTCGTGAATCTCAACCATGCGATCGAGCTGCGCTCGCAGCCGAACGGGACCGCGGTCATCGAGCTGCGAGACGGCTCTCGGGTTCCGGTCGCGCGACGCTCCGTGGCGGCGCTGCGCCGCAGGCTCAAGGGCTGAGCGACTCCGTAGGCGCCCGGCCGCCGCGCAGCTCGCGCAGCGCTCCGCGCGCCAGCGACCACGCGATCCACATCAGCAGGCAGGCGAACGCGATCTGGACGAGGTGCTCGGGCAGCGCGTTCACGACGACCACGCCGAGCGCCGCCGACGGCGCGGCCACGACCCCGATCAGCACGCCCTCGCGCAGACGCATGTTGCCGTAGCGGTGCTGGCGCCAGGCGCCGACGAGCGCCACGGGGACGATCGCCAGCAGCGAGGTGGCCTGCGCCTCGATCTGGGAGAGGCCCAGCACCAGGACGAGCGCGGGGACGAACAGCGCGCCGCCGCCGACTCCGAGCAGGCCCGAGAGCAGCCCCGCGACGACGCCGATCAGGATCGCGGTGATCACAGCGCCCGCACGACGAGCAGCACCGCCGTGACGGCGAGGAAGAGCGCGAACAGGAGACGCACGCCGGCCGCCGGGATCCGCTGCTGGAGCCACGTGCCGCCGATCACCCCGCCGGTCGCCGGCAGGCCGACGAGCAGCGCGTCGCCGACGCGGACGTTGCCGTAGCCGGCCTGCGCGATCGCGGCGACCAGCGCGATGATCACGATCGCGACGAGCGAGGTGCCGGTCGCCTCGCGATCGCCGAAGGCGAGCCAGAGGACGAGCAGCGGAACGATGACCACACCGCCGCCCACGCCGAACAGGCCGCTGAAGAGCCCGGCGGCGAGACCTATCGCCGTGAGCTCGAGCAATCGGCGCCGTGGCACTCACGGCATACTAGATCGCGTGCCGCCGCCCGCGCCGCTCGCCGACGTCGTCGCCCCGCTGCGGGCCGATCCCGGGCGCGCGGCGATCCTGCTGGATGTCGACGGCACGCTCGCGCCGATCGTTCGCGACCCGCTCGCCGCGACGGTGCCGGAGCGAACTCGGCGGCTGGTCCACGGGCTGACCGGCCGCTACGCGCTGGTCGGCTGCGTCACCGGCCGGCGGGCGACGGCCGCGCGGCAGATGCTCGGGATCGGCACGATCCCCTACGCCGGCAACCACGGAGCCGAGCTCCTCGTCCGCGGCGCGCCGGTCGCCGAGATCGACCCGGACGCGGCCCGCTGGGCCGAGCGCGTGCGCGCCGTGCTCGACTTCGAGACGGTCGAGCGGCTGCGCGAGGCCGGCGTCCGCGAGGAGGACAAGGGCCCGATCGTCGCACTCCACTGGCGCGGCGCCGAGGACGAGGCCGCGGCCGAGGACGCCGCCCGCCTGGTCGGCCAGGCCGCGCGAGCGCGCGGCCTCGACGTCCACGAGGGCCGCCGCGTGCTCGAGCTGCGCGCGCCGGTGCAGATCGGCAAGGACCGTGCCGTCCGCCGGCTGCTCGACGGGTCGGGAGCCCGTTCGGCGCTCTACGTGGGCGACGACCGGACCGACGCGGACGCGTTCGCGGGGCTCCGCGAGCTGGTCGCCGACGGGCGCCTGGAGACGGCGGTCTGCGTCGCGGTCGCCTCCGACGAGACTCCGCGCGCGCTGCTCGACGCCGCGGACGCCGTGGTCATCGGAACCGCCGGGGTGCGAGATCTGCTCGAGCTGCTGCTGGCGTGAGGCGCCGTGCGGTTCGTCGACCTCCTGAAGAGCGCGGTGCTGCTGAGCGCCGGAGCGGCGACCGCCCTCGCGGTGATCGCCGTCCTCGAGGCGCAGGAGCTCGGGTACGACCTGCTCGTCCCGGTGTCGGCGGGCTGGTGGCTGGTGGCGATGCTGCTCGGCGGCTGGCTGGGCCGACGGCGACGGCCGGCCGCGCCCGTCGCCCGGGCTCTGCGCGACGCCCGCACGGCGACGACGCTTCCCGACCTGCGTCCGGGTCGCGTGCTGCTGGCGCGGCTCTGGCCGCTGCTGGCGGCGACGATCGGCGCCGCCGCGCTGTCGGTCGCGTTCCCGCAGGTGGCCTCGATCGCCGCAGGCTTCGCCGCGATCTGGGCGCTCTCCTGGCGCCACCAGGACGCCGCTGTGAGCGCGATCGAGGAGCGTGACGGAGTCACGTTCCACGTCGCCAGCGGATCCCCGCTCGGACCGCTGCGTCTCGTGCGCACGCCGGGGCTGAGGCGCGAGCTGCCGGCCGAGCCGGTCGGCTAGCCGCTCCCGCCACGGCTCGTGACACGATCCGGCCCATGGATCGCGCCGACGTGCTGCTCGTCTCGCTCGGCTCGACGGCCGGGCTGCGGGCCGTCGACGACGAGCTGGCCGCGTCGCTCGAGCGCGCCGGCGCACGCGTCGCGTGCGTCCGCGCAGCGCCGCAGCCGGCGGTCCGCACGCTGGCGTACACCGATCTGCGCTGGGCCCTCGCCGCGCGGCGCGCCGCCGAGCGGGGCCTGGCGGACCACAGGCCGCGGACCATCGTCTACTCGACGACCACGGCCGCGCTGCTCTGGCCGCGACCCGGTGCGATCCGCTTCGACGCGCTCGCCGCGCGCACCCGTCCCGGGCGCCATGGCGTCTGGCAGCGCCCGCTGGAGCGCAGGCGCCTGCGTCGGGCGCCGCTCCTCGTGCCGCAGGACGCGGGCTCGCTGGAGGGAGCCCCGGCCGGACTCGCGACGCCGTCGATCGCCGTGCCGGTCCCCGTCGAGCCGGCGGGCCTCGGGGAGCCGTGGGCGCTCCGCGACGTCGCCGCCGTGACGTACGCGGCCGATCCGGAGAAGAAGGGGCTCGACCGCGTGCTCGCGGCATGGTCGATGGCGCGCCGCGACGACGAGGTCCTCGTCGTCGCCGGACTGGACCACGACCGCCTTCCCGAGCCGCCGCCCGGCGTGCTCGTCGCCGGCCGGCTGGCCCGGGACGACTACCGCGCGCTGCTGCTGCGCGCGCGGCTGTTCGTCATCGCTCCCCGTCGCGAGGACCATGGCGTCGCGCAGCTCGAGGCGCTCGCCGACGGCTGCGTCCTCGTGACGACCCCCGCGCCGGGGCCGTACGTCGCGCTGCCGATCGCCCGGGCGCTCGACCGGCGGCTCGTGACCGACGACCTCGTCCCGGCGATCCGCGCCGCGCTGGACGACCCGGCCCCGCGCTACCAGGAGCGCGCGATCCCGCTGCTCGCGCCGTTCACGAGGTCCGCGGTGGACCGCGTCGTCGCGGACGAGCTGCTCGACGCGCTGCTCGGCGCGGGCTGAAGGGCGTCTCCCCCGACCGCCGGCCGGCCACGGGCCGAGCGTGCGCTCAGCCCACGCGGTGGCGAGGGCGCGCGGGCTCGAGCGCCTCCCAGCCGAGCGTGTTGGCGACGTCGGCCGGACCGAGCCATGCCCGTCGCGCGCTGAGCACCGCCCAACGCTGGTTGACCAGCGTGGCCGGGCGATGCGCGTCGGAGACGATCACCAGGCGCACGCCCCGCGCGGCAGCCGATCGGGCGTGCACGTCGTCGAGGTCCCGCCGGTCGGGAGCGCCGTTGATCTCCAGGAACGTGCCGGTCTGCGCGGCCGCGTCGATCAGCGCCTCGACGTCGACCGCGGACGGGCGCCGCCTTCCGATCAGGCGGCCGGTCGGATGGCCGATCGCGTCGACGAGCGGGTGCCGGACGGCTCGCAGGAGCCGCGCGGTCATCGGCTCGGACTCCATTCGCAGCGAGCTGTGGACACTCGCCACGACCCAGTCGAGCTGTGCCAGCAGGTCGTCGTCGTAGTCGAGCGACCCGTCGGGCAGGATGTTGACCTCGCTGCCGGCGAGCAGCCGGATCCCCTCGACGCGCTCGTCGGCGGCGCGGACCGCCGCCATGTGGCGGACGAGCGCCTCGGGCGAGACCTCGTTCCCGAAGCCGTGGCTCGCCGAGTGGTCGGTGATCGCCAGGTACTCGCGGCCGAGCTCGCGAGCCGCGACCGCCATCTCCTCGATGGTCCCTCGCCCGTCGCTGGCGACGGTGTGACAGTGCAGGTCGCCTCGCAGGTCCGCGAGCTCGACGAGCGCCGGCGCCGCGAAGCCCGCGTCGAGCTCGCCGCGGTCCTCGCGCAGCTCCGCGGGGACGTAGGCGAGCCCGAGCCGCGCGTAGACCTCCGGCTCGTCAGCGCAGAGCGTCGTCTCGCCGGTGGCGTCGTCGAGGATGCCGTGCTCGCTGACGTGAAGCCCGCGCCGGACGGCCATCTCGCGCAGGCGCACGTTGTGCTCCTTGGAGCCCGTGAGGTGCTGGAGGAGGTTGCCGAACGCCTCCGGCGCGACGATGCGCAGGTCGACCGGCAGGCCGGTATGAGCCAGCCCGCGGGCGCCCCCGTCGCCCGAGGCCTCGGTTGCGGCGATGACGTCGAGCGCCGCGAAGGCGGCGACGACGGCGCCGGGATCCTCCGAGGCGACGACCACGTCCACGTCCTTGACGGCGTCGACGCCGCGCCGGGCCGAGCCGGCGATCTCGGCACGCGCGACGGCGGGCTCACGGCGCAGCCCGGCGACGATCCGCTCCGCGACGTCGAGCGCCGCGGGCAGCGTGACCCGAACGGAGCGCGGGCGCTCGTCCTCTGCGTCCAGGCCTGCCAGGATCCTCGCCTCCGCCCGCTCGCCGAAGCCGGCCAGCCCGCGCACCCGGCCGCTCTCGCAGGCGGCGCGCAGGGCATCGAGGGTGTCGATCCCGAGCTCGTCGTGCAGCCGCCGGGCACGTCTGGGGCCGATGCCGGGGAGCTTCGTCATCGCGACGACGCCGGCGGGGTGAGCCGTGCGCAGCCGCTCGAGCGCCGGGACGGCGCCGGTCGCGAGGTACGTGGCCAGCTTCTCCTCCAGGGTCGCCCCGATGCCCGGCAGCTCGGTGACGCGACCGTCGCGCACGAGCCGCGCGACCGAGACCGGCGCCTCTCGGACGGCCTTGGCGGCGTTGCGGTAGGCCACGACGCGGTGGACGATCGCGCCGTCGAGCTCGTAGAGGTCGCCGAGCTCGTCGAGGATCGCGGCCAGCTCGCTGTTCGTGGGATCCGCCAACGGTGCTCGGCACTAGCCTACGCGGCCTCATGCCCGGTCGACCGTGGCTCGTGCTGCCCACCTTCAACGAGGCCCAGAACGTCGAAGCCGTCGTTCGCGCCGCCGATGCCGCGCTCACGCTCGCGAGCCCGGCCGGCCACACGATCCTGATCGTCGACGACGACTCGCCCGACGGCACCGGCGCGATCGCCGATCGCCTGGCGGCCGCCGACGGCTCGCACGTCGAGGTGCTGCATCGCCCGGAGCGAGAGGGCCTGGGCCCCGCGTACCTGGCCGGCTTCCGCCGCGCGCTCGATGCCGGCGCCGGCCAGGTCCTGCAGATGGACAGCGACCTCTCGCACGACCCACGCGACCTCGGCCGCCTGCTGGCGGCGGTGCGCGACGGCGGGGCCGACGTCGCGCTCGGCTCGCGCTACGTCGAGGGCGGGAGGATCGAGGACTGGGGCCGGCTGCGGCGGATCGTCTCGCGCGGCGGCTCACGTTACGCGCAGGGCGTCCTCGGCCTGCCGGTGCGCGACCTGACCGGGGGGTTCAAGTGCCTGAGCGCCGAGGCCCTGGAGGCCCTGGACCTGTCGAGCGTGCGCTCGCGCGGCTACGCGTTCCAGGTGGAGCTCACCTTCCGCGCAATCCGCGCCGGCTTCCGCGTGGTCGAGCTGCCGATCACCTTCCGCGACCGGCGTGCCGGCAGCTCCAAGATGTCATGGCGGATCGCCGCCGAGGCCGTCTGGCTGGTGCCTGCGATGCGACTGCAGGCGCCGCCGCGCCGGACTCCGCCGCCGCGCTGAGCGCATCGCCGCGACCTCACTACACTTTGTATAGTGAGTCAGGTCGCCACCACCAAGGAGCAGCGAGATATGGCACTCCCCGAGATCACCGATGCGAGCTTCCAGGCCGAGGTAGTCGAGTCCACGACTCCGACGCTGGTCGACTTCTGGGCGCCCTGGTGCGGCCCGTGCCGCATGGTCGGGCCCGTCCTGGAGCAGATCGACGCAGAGCGTGAGGACCTGCGCGTCGTCAAGCTCAACGTCGACGAGAACCAGCAGACCGCCGCGAAGTTCGGCGTGATGTCGATCCCGACGATGATCCTCTTCAAGGACGGCCAGGCCGTCCACCAGATCGTCGGCGCAGCCCCCAAGCCGCGGATCGAGCAGCAGCTGGACGCGGCGCTCGTGGCCTGAGCGCCGTCGGCCCGCGCTCAGACCCGCTCGACGGCGATCAGCAGCTCGCGACCCTCGACGGTCGCCGGCTGCGCGCCGTCGAGCGCGCCGTCGGCGATCAGCAGCGTCGTCGCGAGCGTCTCCCCGGCGACGAAGCGCTCGTGCTCGCGGACCGCGGTCAGCACGTCGGCGTCACCCGCGAGCGTCAGCACGATGCGGTCCTCGACGGCGAGCCCCGCCGCCTTTCGTGCCCCCTGGACGGCGTGCGCCACCTCGCGCGCAAGCCCGCGACGGCGCAGACCCTCGTCCAGGTGCAGGTCGAGGGCGACGGCGTGCGAGCCCTCCCGCTCCAGCTGGTAGCCGTCGATCGGGGCCATCGCGAGCTGCAGGTCGTCGGCACCGAGCGGCTGCTCGTCGCCGTCGATGACGACGCCGACGGTCCGGCCGTCGCGCAGCGCCGCGGCGACATGCGCCGGGTCGAGCGCGGCGATCGCCGCGGCGACCATCGGCATCCGCTTGCCGAACCGCGGGCCGAGCGTGCGGTAGTTCGGCCTCAGCTGGTAGGAGCCCAGGTCGTCGGCATCGTCGACGAAGCGCAGCTCGAGCACGTTCAGCTCGTCGCGCACGATCTCGGAGAGGCGCTCGATCGCCTCCCGCTCGCTCCCCGCCGCCACGACGACCGCCTCGCGCAGCGGCTGGCGCACCTTCACCTTCGCCTGGCCGCGCGCCGCGAGTCCGAGCCGCACGGTCTCGCGCGCCGTCGCCATCGCGACCTCGAGCGGGAGGTCGCGCTCGCCCGGCGACGGCCAGTCGCAGAGATGGACCGACGGCTCCGCACCGTCAAGGTTCTCGTAGATCTCGTCGGCCACGAAGGGCGTGAACGGCGCCAGCAGCTTGGCCACCGTGACCAGGCACTCGCGCAGGGTCGCGAAGGCGACCGGGTCGCCCTCCCAGAAGCGCCGGCGTGAGCGCCGCACGTACCAGTTGGACAGGTCGTCGACGAACGCCTGGACCGCGCGGCCGCCGCCGGTCGCGTCGAACGCCTCCAGCCGGTCGGTGACCTCGATGACGGTGGCCGTCATCCGCGAGCCGATCCAGCGATCGAGCTCGGTCCGCTCGCCCGCCGGCCGCTCCGCCTGCTGCGCCGCCGCGTTCTCGTAGAGCGCCAGGAACGCGTACGTGTTCCAGAGCTGCTTGAGGAACAGCCGCACACCCTCGCCGACTGCTCCCAGCGAGAAGCGGTAGCCGTCCCAAGGTTGCTTGCTCGTGAAGAAGTACCAGCGCAGCGCGTCGGCGCCGAAGCGGTCGAGCACGTCCCACGGGTCGACGATGTTGCCGAGCGACTTGCTCATCTTGCGATCGTGCTCGTCGCGGATGTGGCCGAGGCAGACCACCGAGCGGTACGAGGAGCGGTCGAAGAGCAGCGTCGAGACCGCGATCAGCGAGTAGAACCAGCCGCGCGTCTGGTCGATCGCCTCGCAGATGAAGTCCGCGGGGAAGTTCCGCTCGAAGCGCTCCTCGTTCTCGAACGGCGCGTGCTGCTGGGCGAACGGCATCGCGCCCGAGTCGAACCAGACGTCGACGACCTCCGGCACGCGCGTCATGGCGGCGGCGCACTGCGGGCACGGGAAGCGGACGTCGTCGACATACGGGCGGTGGGGGTCGGCGAGCCGCACGCCGCTGAGCTCCTCGAGCTCGTCGAACGAGCCGACGCAGTGGACGTGGCCCAGCTCGCAGCGCCAGATCGGCAGCGGCGTGCCCCAGTAGCGCTCGCGCGAGAGCGCCCAGTCGACGTTGTTGCGCAGCCAGTCGCCGAAGCGCCCCTCCTTGATGTGCGCCGGGTGCCAGTCGACCTGCTCGTTGGACGCGAGCAGCCGGTCGCGGATCCGGGACGTCGCGATGTACCAGGAGGGCTTGGCGTAGTAGATCAGCGGGGTCGAGCAGCGCCAGCAGTGCGGGTATGCGTGCTCGTAGTCCTCGGCGCGCAGCAGCACGCCGCGCTCTCGCAGGTCCGCGACGAGGTCGCGGTCGGCGTCCTTGACGAAGCGACCGGCGTACCGGCCGATGCGCTCGTCGAACGTGCCGTCGAGCCTGACCGGGTTCACGACGGTCAGGCCGACCTGCTCACCGAGCCGGAAGTCGTCCTCGCCGAACGCGACCGCGGTGTGCACGAGACCGGATCCGTCCTGGGCCGTGACGAAGTCCGCCGGCACGACCGTGTGCCCTCGGGGACCGAACTCCTCCCCGGCGATGAAGTCGAACGGCGCGTGGTAGCGGATGCCCTCGAGCGCGGCGCCGGGGAAGCGATCGAGGATCTCGACCCCCTCGCCGAGGACGCGGGCCGCGAGGCTCTCGGCGACGACCAGCGCGCCGTCCGAGCCCGGCAGGCGGGCGCGCACGTACGTCAGCCCGGGATCCACGGCGACCGCCGCGTTGGAGACGAGCGTCCAGGGGGTCGTCGTCCAGACGACGAGCGCGTCGCCCTCGCTCAACGGCCCCAGCGGCCCGCCGTCGACCGGGAAGCGCACGAAGACGCTCGGGTCGACGACGTCGCGATAGCCGAGCGCGAGCTCGTGGCTCGAGAGAGCGGTCCCGCAGCGAGGGCAGTACGGCACGACCTTGTGGCCCTCGTACAGCAGGTCCTTGTCCCAGATCTGCCGCAGCGCCCACCAGACCGACTCGACGTACGTCGAGTCGAGCGTGCGGTATGCGTCGTCCAGGTCGACCCAGAAGCCGATCCGCTCGGTCAGCCGCGTCCAGTCCTCGAGGAAGGTGAAGACCGACTCGCGGCACTTCGCGTTGAACTCGGCGATGCCGTACGCCTCGATCTCGTCCTTCGACGAGATCCCGAGCTCCCGCTCGACGGCGATCTCAACCGGCAGCCCGTGGCAGTCCCAGCCGGCGCGGCGCTCGACGAGCCTCCCGCGCATCGTCTGGAAGCGCGGGAAGAGGTCCTTGAAGACGCGTGCAAGGACGTGATGCGAGCCGGGCCGGCCGTTGGCGGTCGGCGGGCCCTCGTAGAAGACCCACGGCTCCCCGTCGGCGCGCCGTCGGATCGACTCGTGGAAGACGTCGCGCTCGCGCCAGCGCTCGAGCACGCGCTCCTCGATCCGCGGGAACGAGGCATTGGGATCGACGGGCTGCAGGGTCATGGCGCGACCGCTCATTGTGGCAACACGCGCCCGCGGGCGCCCGATCCGCGTCGCGGCGGCGGCGCCGGCCACGCCGCAACGAGCGGATCGGGGCGTCGCGGCCGGCTGAGCCGCCACCGTCGGCCGGGCCAGGGATCGCCGCCGCGACCGGCTCGCGCGCCGCGCGGATCGACGGCGCCGTCAGGCCCCCGGGATGGCGGGCCGGCCCATCCGGGTGGTCCGGCGAGCCGCGTCGACCCCGCTCGGGTGCCGCGGCGAGCGGGACCGCGGCAGCGCCCGCCCGAGCTCCGGACGCTGCTCCAGCAGCTTGAACGCATCGCGGACCCGCCGCTCGAAACGCGCGGCGGGAGCGGTGCCGGCGCCGTGGAGCCGCAGCGAGCCCGACAGGCGCCTCGCGACGGCACGGCCGTCCAGGACCGGCTGTCCCCTCATGACGACCCCCCGAAACCGGCGAGGGCGACCCGCCGCGCGAGCGCGAAGCCGGCCTTCGGCCGCGACTCGTCGTCGGTCCGCGTCTGTGCCATCGCTGGATCCCACAGCTCGATGGTGCGAACTGTCGCGCAGGGGGCGCGGACCCGCAAGCCGGTGCACCGGCCTCCCGTGGTGGTGTGCGCAACACCGCGCCCACACCTGTCGCCGGCGAGCCGCCGACGAGCGACGTCAGGCGCTCCTCGACGGTCAGGCGTCTTCTCGCTCGGCGAGGTAGATCAGCGCCGCCTTGACCCGCCGGCTGACGTCCGGCGCCTCGGGCAGGTCGAGCTTGAGGAAGATCGCGTTGATGTTCTTCTCGACGGCCCGCTTCGTGACCACGAGCTCGTCCGCGATCGCCTGGTTGCTGTAGCCGCGGGCGACGAATCCCAGGATCTCGAGCTCGCGCGGCGTCAGCTGCGCCAGCGCCGAGCTCGCGTCGCGCGTACGTGCGGCGATCAGGGCCTCGACGACCTTGGAGTCGACCACCGACCCGCCCTCGGCCACCGCCCTGATCGCGGACACGAGCTGCGCTCGATGCTGGATGCGCTCCTTGAGCAGATAGGCGCGCCCATCGGAGCCGCCCTCGAGCAGCGCCAGGCCGTAGGCCGGCTCGGCGAACTGGCTGAGCACGACGACCCCGATCCGCGGATGGGTCGCCCGCAGGGCCGCCGCCACCTGAATCCCCTCGTCGGTGTGCGACGGCGGCATGCGGATGTCGGTGACGACGACGTCCGGGGCGAGCGCGTCGACGGCGCGCAGCAGTGAGTCGCGCCCGTCGCACGACTGGACCAGCTCGATTCCCGGAGAGCCGGCGAGCACATGCTCGATGGCCTGGCGCACGAGGTAGCTGTCCTCGCCGACGACGACCCGGATCGGGCGCTCGGCTGCGTCGCGTGCGGGCGTCGTCATACGGAGATCACGACGCCATTATCCGTACGCCGACCCGGGCAGGTCCACTCTGCTCCGACACGTTCGGGGATCGTGTCCGCGGCGCGCACGTCACCCGACCGTCGTGCGCGCACGCAAGCGATCGGGTGGGGGATCCCCCTTGGCAGCGAGCCCGTTCTCGGGCACCGTGTGAACCCGCACCGACCCGACCGAGGAGCAGCGGTCAAAGGGACCTCATCGCCGTGATGCGCGACGACGACATCTCAACGATCGCCCCGGGGGGGACCCGGCGGGACGGTCGCTTAAGGGGCGAGGCCCCCGACCGGCCGAGCGCGGCTCGGTCAACAGGCGGCACGAATGGGTGGCGGGTGCGATACGAGTCGTGCCCGCCGCCCACGCCGATCGCTTCCGCGGGCCGAGACGCCGGCTCCCCGGCCCGTTCGTCGGACGACGGGCGGCCGATCACGGTGCTCGTCGCCGACGATCGTCCCGTCTTCCGGGCGGCGGCGCGAATGCTGATCGCCGCGACACCCGGGTTCGAGCAGGTCGGCGAGGCGTCGTCGGGCATCGAGGCGCTGGCGCTTGCGAGCGACCTGCAGGCCGATGTCGTGCTGCTCGACGTCCGGATGCCGGGCATGGACGGAGTCGAGACGGCCCGTCGGCTGGCGCTCCACGCACCCGACTCGATGGTCGTGCTCGTCTCGATGGACTCGGCCCGCGAGCTGGAGCCCCTGGTCGTCGCGTCGGGCGCGGCCACCTGCATCCCCAAGCAGGAGCTCTCGCCGCGCGTGCTGCGGTCCGTTTGGGATGCGCGAGATCACGGACTACCCGCCTGAGGCGGGGTCGCACGCCCACCCGGTGGTCCCCCCTCGCATCGGCCGGCGGGCACGCGACCCCGAACCTTCGTGCCTCGTCCGGGCGAGGAGTCGATCCACAGGTCGCCGTCGATCGCGGCGAGCCGGTCGCGCATGTTCGCGATGCCGACGCCGATCTCGCGTTCATCGTCGGGGAAGCCGGCTCCTTCGTCGCTGACCGCGAACCGCGGGCCGTCACCTCCTGAGAGCAGGACGGTCGCGCGACCCGTCCCGGCGTGCTTGGCGACGTTCTGCAGCGCCTCGAGCACGGAGAAGTAGACGGCGCTCTCCACGTCGGCCGGGTAGCGCCCGAGCTCCTCGACCTGGAACCGCACCTCCACCGGGCCGTCAGCGGTCGCGGCGCGCAACGCGTCCGCCAGCCCGAGGTCGGCGAGCAGCGGCGGATAGATGCCGCGCGCGAGGCGGCGGATCTCCTCGAGCGCCTCGTCGACCACCGGCACGAGCTCGTGCAGCCGCGCCGCTCCCTGCTCGGGATCGCCGCGTACGAGATCCTCGGCGAGCTCGAGCTGGATGCGCAGCGCGACGAGCCGCTGCTGCGCGCTGTCGTGAAGGTCGCGCTCGATGCGGCGCCGCTCGCGATCGGCCGCCTGGGCGATCCGCGCCCGAGAGTGGCGAAGCTCGCGAGCGGACGCCTCGACCTCCGCAGCCAGGCGCTGGTTTCCGAGCGCCATCGTCGCCAGCGAGCTCGCCGCGCCGACCAGCTCGTCCTCGTCCCGCAGGGCGCAGTCGTGCACGAGCGCCGCCAGGACCGCGCCGTCCTCGAGGACCCGCGTCACGCAGCGCCCGCTGTCCGCGACCGGCAGGCGCACAGGCGCGCCCGCGGCGTCGATCCATCCCCCGTTGACGGGGAAGAGCACCGCGACGTCGGGGTCGACGAACGCGTCCGCGAACGCGAGGCGCAGACCCTCGGGATCCGGCCGCTCGCCCAGCCGCACCGCGAGGCGCTGCAGCGCGCCCGCGATGGACAGGCGACGGCGAAGCAGCCCGAGCAGGAAGCCCAGCGCGAGCAACGGCCCCGTCAGCGCCAGGAGCCAGGCGAAGATGTCGAACATCGGCGGATCGCCGCCGTTGGCGAGGCGGATCACGTTCATCGCGGTCACCGCGGCCAGCCAGACGGCGGATGCGACGAGCGCCGGGAAGAGCGTGCGACGCATGAGCGGCGTGGCCGTCGCGCTCCGCTGGGCGAGCCGGACGACCACCGCGCATATCAGGAGGATCGTCAACGTCTCGCGCAGTGGTCGGATGACGCCGTCGAGCAGCGGGGGCTCGCCGCCGGCGACGAAGAAGGCGTTTCGCGGGCAGTCGCGGTCACAGCTGGAGAAGGGGCTCGGATCGGGAAACGCCTCCTCGACCGGGAGCGGCGCGATGAACAGCGCGACGAGCAGCGCACCGGCCGTCCACGTGAGGAGCATGTCGGCGCGCGTTCCAAGCCGTCCGGCCGGGAACGCGAGGTGCAGGTAGGTGAAGAGCCAGACCGGGATGAATCCGCCGACGCGGCCGATGCTGTACGGGAGCTGCTGCTCGGATTCCGCCAGGGTGGAGAGGAACAGGACCGCGCCGGTCGCCACCATGAGGACCCCGAAGCGCTGGTACGAGCTGCGCTGCCACACGAACAGCCCGACCGCGACGGGAACCGCGACCATCAGCGCCCGACCGAGCGCGACCGGCCACCCGCCTCCGATGGAGCCCGACAGCGCGACGGCGCCGGCGACCGCCGTCATCGCCACGCCCGCCAAGGCTCCGACCGCAAGCGCGGCTTGCCTCAGTCCCCGCCCTCCACTGCCGTAGGGGTGGACACCCCTGCCCTCCACGAGCGAACGATACCCCCGCCCTCCAAGCGCCGCCACCGGCGGGGCATGCCCCCGAGTCGGCAGGTCGCGGGGCGGCGCGGGGCCCCGGCCGATCCGGTGCCCCGCGGGTGCCGATCAGGCGGCGATCGGCGCCTCGGTCCGGCGCTCGACCGGAGCGACGCTCAGCTCGTGCACGACGCGCTCGCTGGCGAGCTCGTGCACGACGAGGCCGGTCAGCGCGAGCGCTGCGAGCTGCATGGCTCCGCCGAAGGTGGTCCACTCGAGCACGCGGCCGTCGAACACGAGCCCGGCGACGATGATCCACGCGCCGAGCGCGACGATCACCGCGTCGATGCCCCGCTGTGCGATCGAGGGGGCCGTACCGTCGGCGCAAGCCAGCACGATCATGGCGATCCCTGCCCCGAACGCGATCCACCCGAGCGTCGCGCCTACCCACACCTGGGTCGCGGCGACCAGGAATCCGGCTAGAGCCAGCAGGGCCAGCCGGGAGATGAAGTTGGTGCGCATCGTCGCGCTCCTCTCATGTCCGGGCGGGCGAGCCGGCCGACAGACCGGCGGGTCCGCTAGTTCAGTGCAACCCGAGAGAATAGCAGCGCCATCGACGTGCGTCGATGCGGTCATCGACCATCATCGATGGGTATCAAGACCCCTCAGGCGTGGCGCCACGGATGGCGCGAGGCGCCCGCAGAACCCCGCCGCCCGCAGCCGCCGCCGGGTCAAGCGGCGAGCTTGCGGCAGATCTGCGCCAGCGACCGCTTCTCCTGCTCGTCCAGCGCGGCGAATGCGTGCTGGACCCGTGCGGTGTGCTCGGGAAACAGGCGCCCGACCAGCTCGCGGCCTTGATCGGTCAGCGCGACGGCGACGAGGCGCCGGTCGTCGGCGAGGCGCCGGCGGGTGGCGAGCCCGCGCGCGACGAGCGTGTCGACGACCTCGGTCGCGTTGGCCTTCGAGGTCTGCAGCCGGCGGCGGAGCGCTCGCAGCTCGAGCTCTCCACCGGCGGTCTCGAGGACGACGAGGACGAAGAAGCCGGTGGGAGAGAGTCCCTCGCGGTCGAGATCGAGGGCCAGCCGGCGTCGGACGTTCGCCTCGGCTCTAAGTAGGGATTCGAGGGCGCGGTGGGCGAGCGGGTCGCCGGGAACGAGCGTCATCCTGGACGCGGAGCATCGCGCCCTGGCCGGACGGAGCGGCACGCCGCCCGGCGCGCCGCTTCGTCGCTCGCGGTCAGCTCGCGAGCGTCGCGACCGGCTCGAGCCGTGCGGGCTCGACGGGCCAGAGCTCGCGTCCGTCGAGCACGGCGACGAGCCGGTCGGCCGCTTCGAGCGGCAGCCTGCCCAGCCGGGTGACGACGCTGGCGCCGCTGTCGGGGAGCGCGCCGCGGAAGTCGCATACGGTGAGGCTGTCGCCGCTGATGCGCCGCGCGTTGAAGACGAGCCGTCCGAGGGCGTCGAGGTCGGCGCCGTGGCCGGTGAGCACGATCGCCCGGGGGTCGAGCGTGTGCAGCGCGCGGGTCATTCGCGCGGGGTCGAGCGATGCCGCGATCGTCAGGGTTCGCAGGCCGCGTCGGCGCAGCGCGAGCTCGAGCGCCTGCGCCCAGAGCGCTTCGTCGTCGCGTGCGGCGCTGGCGTCGAAGACGACGACGGCTTCGTCGCGGATGGATGCCGGCGTGACGCGCATCGCGGCGGCGAGCCAGCTGGTCGACCAGCGCCATGCGAAGCCGTGCTCGGGGCCGCCGGGCTGCTCGGCACCGATCGCCTCGACCGCCGGGAGCAGGACCTCTTCGACGGTGCGCTCGACGGAGCGCACGGCGAGGCTCTCCTCGAGGATCCGGCCGGCTTCGATCTCCTCGAAGCGTACGAAGGCGGAGCGCAGCCGCGAGTCGGACGCGGGCCCGGTGCCGCGCTGGCGGGCGACGGCGATCGCCGAGGAGACGTTGTGGGTCTCGCCGAAGGCCGCGCGCAGCGCCTCGATCTGGGCGAGGTCGAACTGCCGATGCCCGCCCTGCGTCCGGCGCGGCTCGGGAAAGCCGAAACGGCGCTCCCAGGAGCGGAGCGTGTTAGGGCTGACGCCGAGCATGGCGGCGGCGGCGTTCGTGCGGATGACGCCCATGGTGGATTTGTCGAGGTTTGAGGAGCTTTCGGCAAGTCGCGCAAGGGCTTTTGCGTTCCGGCAGGGCTCTTGCACGGGAAGGATCGCAGGCTGCGGCGCCGACGAGACCGCACCCGAGGGACCTGCGGACAGCGAACGGCCGGGCACGAGGCCCGGCCGTCTTCGCAACGCCTGCTGGCTGTGAGGTTGTCGGTCCCGGTCAGCCGTTGGGCGCAAGAACGATGAGCACGGCGCTCGGCGTGGCACACGGGCCGATCCGCGTGAACCAGCGGATCCCCCATTCGCCGGCCGGCCGCACCACAAGGTCGCGCACGATCCCGTCGCCGCGGGCAGCGTGCACGATCGTCGAGACGAAGCCCTCGACGCCGACCGCCTCGGCGTCGGCGGGGAGCAGCACGTCGGTGAGCTGCCGATCGACGACGTCCGCCTCGGCGATCCCGAGCAGCCGCTCGGCGCGTCGCGAGACCGCGCAGACCTGGAGCCGTCCGTCGACGATCAGGAAGGGCTCCTTCGCACCGGGGGCGAGGCTCCCCGGCGCGGAGACGATCAGGCCGAGGTGGCAGTTGCCGCACACGCGGCTCGCCGGCGCGGCGGCTTCCTGGCGCTTGCCGCAGTGGCCGCAGAAGTCGACGTACGGCTCGACATCGGTCTCGCCGTAGCCCGGGAGGACCTGGAGCTGGGGGCGCGTCATGCCGATGCGCTCCGGCGTAGCTGGACGGGCGCGATCGACGCGCTCCGCTCCACCGAGGGCTCGGAGGCGGGCACGGGAGCCGCCGGGCGTCCCTCGACGAGGGCCATCAGCTCGTGCTGCGCGGCGCTCGGGGAGTGCGGGAGGACGAGCGTGCCGGTGGTGCGTCCCGCGGGGCGTCGGCTGCCGCGCCGGTACAGCGCGACCGGCAGCGGACCGCTGGCCGCGCGCACGGCGTACGCCCAGCGGGCGACGTCGTCGTCGCCGGCGTGCGAGCCGGCGATCACGATGGCCCTCGGGTGGAAGTTCGCGAGCACGTCGCCGAGGCCGACGAGGCCGGTGACCGGCAGCGTCAGCACCTCCGCCCCCGCGCGCTGGGCGAACAGCTCGAGCGCCCACGTGTCGAGGGCGTCGGGGTCCTGCTCGTCGCGCGTGGCGTCGCCGACGAGCACGGTGAGCGGCCGGACGCCGGAGGGAGCCAGGCGGCGCGCGCGGTTCAGCCAGTCGGACGCCCACTGGACCGCGAAGGCCCACGGGGCGCTCGCCTCACCGCTGCGGTCGGCGATCTCGTGCAGCGACGGGAGCAGGATCTCCTCGACGGCGCGCTCGACGGAGCGCAGCGCGAGCGCGGCCTCCATCGCCGCGTCGGCGCGGTCGAGCTCGCAGGCGCTGAGCGCGCCGACGAGCACCGGCGTGTCGGCACGCAGGTTCTCGCGTGCGCGGGAGATCGCGGAGGAGATCGACAGCCCCTCCTTGAGGGCGTCGCGAAGCGACGCGATCTCCCCGTGCGTGTAGAGGCGGTGGCGACCCTCGGTGCGCATCGGGCGCGGGTAGCCGAACCGCCGCTCCCAAGCGCGCAGCGTGTTGGGGCTGACGTTCAGCTCCGATGCCGCCTCCGAGGTCTTGAGCGTGCGCACGTGTTGCGGAATTGGGCCAGAAGAGAGCAAGGTCCGCGCGGCCGTCGACGACTTTGCACAGGTTCCTGCGTCGCAACCTGTGCAAGAACGTGCAATCCAAGTAGCATCGACGGGGTCGGTCCCGGTCCACTGATCGCAGGAGGCGCGACCTTGTACGTCCGCGGTAAGTGATCCGAGACGTGCGCCGTCACGCGGGGGCGATAGCTTCCCCCGCGTGACGGACGCACTCGTCCGACCGCGACCGGGCCTCGCGGTCGGGATCGCCGGCCTGCTGCTCGCCTCGGGCGTGGCCGGCTTCGCGTTCACCGATCACAGCGACCTGCTCGAGCCCACGCTGCTCGTGCTGCTGGTGGTCGGTCTCGGAGCGAACCTGATCGACGCGAGCTACTCGGGGAGGCTCTCGTTCTCACCGGCGTTCACGTGCGGCATGATCGCCGTGGCGTTCCTCGGCCCGGCGAGCGCGTTCGCGGTACCGGTCGTCTCGGAGCTCGCGGCCTGGGGGGTGCAGCGCTACCGCTGGCGGGCGCTCTTGATCAACCTCGCCGGCGCCGCGACCCCGACGCTGCTCGCGGCGATGCTCGTCGCAGCTCTGAGCCCCCCGGTCGGCGGCATGGGCTTCTACGTGCTCCTGGGCGTCGTGACGGTCGGCGTCTTCGTGCTGAACGTCGGCGTCGTCGCGCCACTGATGGCACTGCTGGACGGCACGAGTGCGGCGCGCGTGCTGCGAGCGTTCGTCGAGCTCACGCCGACGGTCCTGATCAGCGTCGCGCTCACGGTCGCAGTCGCGGCAGCGTACGTCGAGCTCGGCACCTCTGCGCTCGCGCTGCTGCTGGTCCTGATCGCGGCCGTCGCCTACATGGCGCGGCTCGTCGTCCAGTCGCGCGAGCAGACGCGCCAGTACGCGAGCCTCTCCTGGGGGGTCCTGTCGGCGCTCGTGCGCACGCTCGACGAGCGCGACCATCGGGCCGCGCGCCACTGCGCGGCGGTCGCGATGTTCTCACGCGACGTCGCGCGCGCCGCCGGGCTGGCCGAACGCGACCAGGAGCTCGCGCACACCGCCGGGCTGCTGCACGACATCGGGAAGTTCGTGCTGTCCGACCGCGTGATGGAACGCGGCGCGCAGCTCAGCGAGTCCGACTGGCGCGGCATCCGCCGCCACCCCGACATCGGCGCCGACCTGCTGAGCGACATCGGGGTCTTTGGCCCGGTCGGCGAGATCGTGCGCTGCCACCACGAGCGGATCGACGGCCGCGGCTACCCGCGCGGGCTGCGCGGCGAGCAGATCCCCGAGATCGCGAGGATCGTCGCCATCGCCGAGGTCTACGACACGCTGACCGCACCGGACACGTACCGCACGCCGATGACCTCGTTCGAGGCGTTGAACGAGCTGCGCCGCGTGTCCGGCAGCCAGCTCGACGGGCATCTCGTCGAGGTGCTCGCCGAGCTCCTCGCCGGCCGCGGGACCGACTACCGCCACCAGGACGAGGCCGACTTCGATCGCGAGCTCGACATGGAGCGTCGCATGAGCGAAGCGGCGAGCCCGAGCTGAGCCCGGCTCAGCCGGCCCGCGGACGGGCCGCGGCCGTCAGCGTCCGGTGGGGATGCGCGCCGGGGGCGCCGGGCGCAGGGAGTCGATGAAGCCGTCGAGCTGCTCGACCGTGAAACGGCGCTGGCCGCCGGGGGTCCGGTAGCCAGGCAGATGGCCGGCATCGGACCAGCGGCGCACGGTCGCGATCGACACGCCGAGCCTGTCGGCCGCCTGTGAGACGTTCAGCGCGAGACGCGTCGGCTCGGTTGCGATGGTCACGAGCCCGTGTACGGCGAGACGGCCGGCCCTCTGCAGCACCGCCGCGCCTTTGCACGGCTTCGGGCGCGTAGGCTTGCGGCCGATGGCGCGTCTCGACGGAATCGAGCTCGAGAGCTCGTACGGCGCCAAGGAGTACGAGCGACTGCTCCTTGACCGCGGCTGGCGATTGGCGCAGCTTCGCCTGGCGCTCGGAGGCAAGCTCGGGAACGTGGGTCCCGGTCCGGGGCTCCTGGTGCTGTTCGAGGGCTGGGACGCCTCCGGCAAGGGAGGCGCGATCAAGCGACTGGTCGCACCGCTCGACGCTCGCCACGTGCGCGTCGTGCAGTACGGCACGCCGACCCCCGACGAGAAGCGCCATTTCTACCTGCAGCGCTTCGTCGACCGGCTTCCCGGCCATGGCGGCATGGCCGTCTTCGATCGCTCGTGGTACGGGCGGGTGCTCGTCGAGCGGGTCGACGGACTGGCGACGACCGAGCAGTGGCAACGCGCGTACGCGGAGATCATCGACTTCGAGCGCTCGCTGCACCTCGAGGGGATCATCGTCGTGAAGCTGTGGCTGCACATCTCCTCGGACGAGCAGCTGCGCCGGTTCCGGGCCCGTGAGCGCGATCCGCTCAAGCGCTGGAAGCTGACCGACGAGGACTGGCGCAACCGCGAGCGCCGGGATGCCTACGCGAGCGCCGTCGAGGAGATGCTCGAGCGCACCGACACCGCGTGGGCTCCGTGGCACGTGATCCCCGCAAACAGCAAGAAGTTCGCCCGGGTCGCGGTCATCGACGCCGTCATCGACGCGATCGAGCGCGGCTGCCTGCTCGCCGGCTTCCCGCTTCCGCCGGATCCGGCGAGGCCGGACCCCGCCTGATCCGGCTCGGTCCGCCCGGTCTACGCTCGCCCGGCCCGTGAAGCTCCGCCTTTACCACCACCCCGACGGAGCCCGAGTCGCCTACCGCGAGGAGGGCACCGGACCGGCGCTCGTCCTCTGGCACTCCGCGCTCCTGAGCCACCGCGAGCTTGTGCCGCTCGTCGAGGGGCTCGCTCACCGCCACCGCGTGGTGCTCCCCGACCTTCCGCTGCACGGCGACTCCGAGGACCGCCCCCGCCACCCCTACACGCTCGACTGGCTCGGCGAGCTCGTCGCGGGCTTCTGCCACGACGTGGGCGGCCCGCGGCCGCTGGTCGGCGGCCACGGCCTCGGCGTCGAGCTGGTGCTCCGAGCGGTGCAGCTCGGCGTGCTGCACCCGGGCGCGCTCGTCGTCATGCCGAACCGGATGCACCGGCCCGGCTCCGATCCCGGCTGGGATCTGTGGCTACGCGTCGCTCGCGCCGGATCAGCCCCCGGCCTCGACCGCCTGCTGATGCACGGTGCGCGCGCCGCGCTGCGCCCGGGGCGCGGGTTGCGCCTGAGTGCCACCGCCAACCCGCAGGCGGCGGACGTGGCGCGCCACGCGCTGGCCGACGTAGGCGGCAACGCCGACCTTGCGCGCTCCTGGGCGATGCTCGCGCGCAGCTGGCCGCGCGGGCCGAGACGCGACCTGCTCGATGCGTACGGCACGATCGACGCCCCGGTGCTTCTGCTCTGGGCCGACGCGGACCGCCGCTACCCGGTCGACTGCGCGCTCGAGGCGCTCGACCTGCTGCCGCACGGCTCGCTCCGGGTGCTGCCTCGGACCGGCTACCTGATCGCCTACGACGACCCGATCGGGGCCGCGCGCGAGATCGCGGCGTTCTGCGGTCGAGGCGTAGGGTGTCGGACCAGTTTTCCCTAGACGCGAGCAAGAGTAGGAGCTCCAGACGCATGCCCCCCAAGAAGCGCCTCTACGGCGGTGAGACCGCGAAGGCGGTAGAGAACTTCCCGATCTCCGGCGAGCGGGTGCCCGCCGAGGTCATCCACTGGCTCGGCCGGATCAAGGGCGCGGCGGCGCGCGTGAACGGTGAGCTCGGCCTGCTCGACCCGAAGCTGGCCGAGGCGATCTCGGCCGCGGGGGACGCGGTCGCATCCGGCGCACACGACGAGCAGTTCCCGATCGACGTCTTCCAGACCGGATCGGGCACGTCTTCCAACATGAACGCCAACGAGGTGATCGCGAGCCTCGCAGGCGGTGGGGCGCACCCGAACGACCACGTGAACATGGGCCAGTCGTCGAACGACGTCTTCCCGTCGGCCGTCCACCTCGCCGCCGTCGACATGGCGACGAACCGGCTGCTGCCGGCGCTCAGGCGCCTCGAGCGCTCGTTCGGCCGCAAGGCGAAGAGCTTCGACGACATCGTCAAGGCCGGTCGCACGCACCTCATGGACGCGGTGCCTGTGACGCTCGGCCAGGAGTTCGCCGGCTACCAGGCGCAGGTCGCGCTGGGCCGCGAGCGGATCGAGGCGGCGCTCGTCCACGTGCGCCAGATCCCGCTCGGCGGCACGGCGACGGGAACGGGCCTGAACACGCACCCGAAGTTCGCCCAGGGCGTGCGCCGCGTGCTCGCCAAGGAGTCGAAGCTGAAGATCGACGCTCCGGCACATCCGTTCGAGGCGCAGGGCAACCGCGACTCGCTCGTCGAGCTGTCGGGCGCGCTGAAGGTCGTCGCGGTCTCGCTGACGAAGATCGCGGGCGATCTCGCCCTGATGGGCTCGGGCCCGCGCGCCGGCATCGGCGAGCTGTTCCTGCCCGAGCTGCAGAAGGGCTCGTCGATCATGCCGGGGAAGGTCAACCCGGTGATCCCCGAGGTCGTGCTGCAGGTGGCCGCGCAGGTGATCGGCAACGACACGGCGATCACGATCGGCGGCATGCAGGGCCAGTTCGAGCTGAACGTGCGGATTCCGCTGATGGCCCGCAACCTGCTCCAGTCGATCAGCCTCCTCTCGACGACGTCCGTCGTCTTCGCGGAGAAGTGCGTCGACGGGATCAAGGCGAACCGCGCCGGCACCGACCGCTCGGCGGGCGCGACGCTCGCCGTCGCGACGGCGCTGAACCCCGTGATCGGCTACGACCGCGCCGCCGCGATCGTCAAGAAGGCCGCCGACTCCGGCCGGCCGCTGCGCGACGTCGCGCTCGAGGAGGGCGTCGACGCCGAGCTTTTCGACGATGCGATCGACCTGCGGCGGATCGCCGCGGGCAACGAGGCCGCCTGACGCCGGGTACCTCGCAGGGCGCGCACGGCTCCCGTCCGCGCCCTGCGACCGGCCGCCGCAACACCGACGGCGCGGCGGCCGCCCATGGGCCGCCGCGCTACAGGGCGGCCGGCCTGCCGCTCAGGTTCAGCGCGACGTACTTCGTCTCGAGGTACTCGCGCAGGCCCTCGGGCCCCCCCTCGCGGCCGTAGCCCGACTGCTTGACGCCGCCGAACGGGGCCCCGGCGTTCGAGACCATCCCCTGGTTGAAGCCGATCATCCCGGTCTCGAGCGCCTCCATGACGCGGAAGGCCCGGCTGACGTTCTCGGTGAAGAGGTAGGCGACGAGACCGTACTCGGTGTCGTTGGCCATGGCGATGGCCTGATCCTCGCCGGAGAACGTCGTGATCGGCGCAACCGGCCCGAAGATCTCCTCGCGGACCAGGTCGGCGCCCTCCGGGACGTCGCCCAGGACGGTCGGGCTGAAGAAGTAGCCCCGCTCGCCGAGGGGCTCGCCGCCCGTCAGCACCGCGGCGCCCTTGCCGACCGCGTCGTCGACCAGCTCCTTGACCTTGTCGATCGCCGCCTGATCGATGAGCGGTCCCACCTGGGAGCCCGGCTCGGTCCCGCGGGCGACTCGCAGCGCCCCCATCCGCTCGGCCAGCCGGCGGGAGAACTCGCCCGCGACGGACTCGTGGACGACGAAGCGGTTGGCGCTCGTGCAGGCCTCACCGCCGTTGCGCATCTTGGCGAGCAGCGCCCCCTCGACGGCGAGGTCGAGGTCGGCGTCCTCGAAGACGACGAACGGCGCGTTGCCGCCGAGCTCCATCGACATCCTCAGAAGCTGGTCGGATGCCTGCTCGACGAGCTTCTTGCCGACCGCGGTCGACCCCGTGAAGGACAGCTTGCGCGCCCGGGCATCGCGGATCAGCGGCTCCATCAGCTCACCCGAGCTGCGCGCGGTGATCACGTTCACGACGCCGCCCGGAAGGCCGGCCTCCTCGAGGATGCGCGCCATCGAGAGCATCGAGAGCGGCGTCTGCTTGGCCGGCTTGACGACCGAGGTGCAGCCTGCGGCGATCGCGGGACCGACCTTGCGGGTGCCCATCGCCAGGGGGAAGTTCCAGGGCGTGATGAAGAGGCACGGGCCGACCGGCTGCTCCATCGTCAGGACCCGGCTGGCCCCGTTCTCCGCCACCTGGAAGCGGCCGTTGATGCGGACGGCCTCCTCGGCGTACCAGCGGAAGTAGGAGGCGGCGTAGAGGACCTCGCCGCGCGCCTCGGGCAGCGGCTTGCCCATCTCGAGGGTCATGACGAGCGCCAGCTCGTCGACTCGCTCGATCATCAGCTCGTAGGCGCGCCTGAGGATCTCGCCGCGATCGCGCGGGGGCATGTGGCGGAAGTCGTTGAACGCCTCGTCGGCCGCGGCCAGGGCGGCCTTGCCGTCCTCGACCGTCGCGTCGGGCACCTCGGCCAGCGTCTCGCCGGTCGACGGATCCTCGACCGGGAGCGTCCCCCCGCCGCTTGCCTCGCGCCATTCGCCGCCGATGAAGAGCTGTGTTGGAACCGCGTCGAGCGCCGTGCGCTCGGCACTCGGGCTGATCGTCGTCATTACGCGAGAATAGCCGTGGTCGCTCGATTCCGGACGGCCAATCTCGCCACCCTCATCACTCCCATCGGGTGCACTCACCGCACCGTTCTCCTACCCTGGGGCGCGTGCGCCGTGAGCCATTGACAGTCGCCGCCGCGGTCGTCGTCGTCCTGGCCGTGGCACCCGCCGCCGATGCTGCCTCCCAGCTGGTCCTGGACGGCCGCGGCTACGGACACGGGATCGGCATGAGCCAGTACGGGGCCCTGGGGTACGCCCGCCACGGGTGGACCGCCGATCGGATCCTGCGCCACTACTACCGCGGGACGAAGCTCGATCGGCTCCCCTCTTCGCCCACGGTGCGCGTGCTGCTGCAGAGCGCACGCGCGTCGTACGTCGTGCGCGGGGCGTCGAGCGCGAACGGCGAGCTGCTCGACCCGGCGGTCGCATACACGGTGAGCGCCGGCGAGAAGGGGCTTGTCCTGCGCGGGGACGGACGCTCGTGGACGACCGCGGGAACGCTGCGCCTGAGCCCTCCCGGCAGCGCTGCGCTGCAGCTCGACGGCCCGGCGCAGAACGGCACGAGCGGCGGTCGCTACCGGGGAGCGCTCGAGGTCCGCTCGGCAGCCGGCGGGCTCAACGCGGTGAACGCCGTCACGCTGGAGGACTACGTCGCCGGCGTGATCTCCGCCGAGGTGCCGGCCTCGTGGCCGGCCGAGACGCTGCGCGCCCAGGCGATAGCCGCGCGGACGTACGCGATCACGACGAACGCCGGCGGCAATGGGTTCACCCAGTGGGCGGACACGCGCTCGCAGATGTACCGCGGCGTGGCGGCAGAGACCGCCGCGACGAACGCGGCAGCACGCGCGACCGCCGGGCAGGTCGTGACCTACGACGGCGCTCCCGTGCCGACCTTCTTCTTCTCGACGTCCGGCGGGCGCACCGAGAACGTCGAGAACTCGTTTCTCGGAGCGACGCCGAAGCCCTGGCTGCGGAGCGTGCGCGACCGGTACGACACGGTCTCGCCATACCACCGATGGGGGCCGGTGCGGCTCTCGCTGAGCGCCGCGACCGCGAAGCTCGGCTCGCTGGTGAAGGGTCGGCTGCGGCTGATCCGCGTCACGCGGCGTGGCGTCTCGCCGCGAATCGTGGCTGCGCAGATCGTGGGCAGCCGCGGCACGACCCAGGTCACCGGCCCGCAGCTCCGGCGGGCGCTCGGCCTGCGCGACACGTGGATCCGCCTGCGCACGTTCAGCACCGACGTCTCGCGGTCCGCGCCGTCGACGGCGGTCCCCCGCGTCGCGGCCCGGCGCCCCGGGACGGCGACGGCGACGGCGACGGCGACGGGCAGGCTCGTGCTCACCGGGCGGATCGCCCCCGCGACGCGCGGCGCGCGAGCGACCATCCAGCGGCGCGGCGCCGACGGCCGCTGGCACCGCGCGCGCGTCGTGCGGATCGGCCGCAGCGGCGCCGTCCGGGCGACGCTTCCCGGAGCGGGGCGCTATCGGCTCGCCTACGGAGGACTGACCGGCCCGGCCGTGCGCGCCGAGTAGGCGGGTCGTCCGCCGGCCGGCCCCGGGGGTCAGCCGGCGACGAGCAGCCGGAAGAGCGACTGGGCGACGCAGACCGGCCTGTCGGCGCCCTCGAGCTCGAACGTCTGAGTCACCTCGACCTGGACGCCGCCGGGAACGTCGTCGACGCCCGCCAGCACCCCGCGCATCCGGACCCTCCGGCCGACCGGCAGCGGCGCGGGGAAGCGAACCCTGCCGTAGCCGTAGTTGACGGCGAAGTCGAAGCCGCGCACCTCGAGGATCTCGTACATGAACCTCGGGCCCAGCGACAGCGTCAGCAGGCCGTGCGCGATCGTGCCGCCGAACGGCGTCTGCGAGGCACGGGCGGGATCGACGTGGATCCATTGGCGATCGCCGGTCGCCTCGGCGAACCGGTCGACGACGTCCTGTGTCACCTCGAGCCACTCGCTCACGCCGAGCTCGCGTCCGACGGCTCCCTTCAGCTCGTCCGGGCCGGTCAGGGTGGTGGCCATCTGCTCCTCCTGCTCGTTGATCCGCGCCACGCGCAACGGTAGAGAAGGGCGTAGGCTGGATGGGATGAAGCGAGCCGAGGAGATCGCGCCGCTTTCGCGCGAGCACCATCAGGCGCTGCGCGTCGCGCAGCGCCTCGCCCGCGCGAGCGCCGCCGACGCGGCTGAGCTGCGCCAGGCGTTCCTCGCCTTCTACGTGGCCGAGATGGTGCCCCACTTCCGCGCGGAGGAGGAGCTCGTGCTGCCGGCCTTCGCCCGCCACGTGGACCCCAGCGACCCCGAGGTCGTCCGCGTGCTGGTCGAGCACGTCGAGCTCCACCGTCGCGCCGGCGACCTGGCGGCCGACGGCGAGGTCGACCCCGCCGCGCTGCACGCGCTGGGACGTCGACTGCACGACCACGTCCGCCACGAGGAGCGCGTCCTCTTCCCACGCGTCGAGTCGGCGCTCGACGCCGAGGAGCTGCGCCGCCTCGGCGAGGCGCTCGCCCGGGCCGAGCGCGACGCCGCGGAGGCCGCCGCGGAGGTTGCGCAGCGGCTCGCCCGCTCAGCTCCCTGAGCGACCCCTCCGGGCCACCGCCTGCGGGCCTCCCGGACCTCACGGACTTGGTCCGGCCATCCCCCTCCCGGGACCTCACGGACCTCGTCCGGCCATCCCCCTCCACGGACCTCACGGACCTGGTCCGGCAATCCCCCTCCACGGCGTGGGCCGCGCGCCCCGGCGGGGCCCCCGGGCGCGGGGGGGGGGCGGGGTGACCACCCGCGCCAACGCCCGGCGCCCGCGCCCGCCCCCCCGGCGCGGCCCCGGGGGCGCCCCCCGCCACCGCCCCCCCCGC
>JANJTP010000001.1 GCA_024711025.1 Solirubrobacteraceae bacterium | reverse complement strand
CGCGCCCGCCGGCGCCGCCGCGCACGCGGCCCGCGGGGGCGCTCGCCCACCACGGCGAGCGCGAGCCGGAGGCGGGCGGCGAGCGCTGAGCGCCGGGCGAGCCGGCACGGCGCCGCGGCCGAGAGCCGCCAGAGCCTCGCGCCGTCGAGCCGGGCGAGCAGGCGGCGCGTCGCCGCCAGGTGGCAGACTGGCGCCCATGGAGGTCAGCTCGGTCCTATCCGACGCGACGATCCGCCGCCTGGTCGAAGACGGGCGCCTGCGGATCGAGCCGTGGGACCCCGGCATGGTCCAGCCGGCAAGCGTCGACGTACGGCTCGGGCGGTCGTTCCGCGTCTTCCACAACCACCGGGTCACGGCGATCGACCTTCGCGACCCGCCGCGCGACCTGACCGAGCAGGTCGTCGTCGAGCAGGACGAACCGTTCGTCATCCATCCCGGCGAGTTCTGCCTCGGGCGCACCGAGGAGTGGGTCGAGCTGCCCGACGACATCGTCGCCCGGATCGAGGGCAAGAGCTCGCTCGGCCGACTCGGGCTGATCGTCCACGCCACGGCGGGCTTCTGCGACCCCGGCTGGAAGGGCACGCTGACGCTGGAGCTGAACAACCTGACGCGCGTGCCGATCAAGCTCTGGCCCGGGCTGCCGGTCGCCCAGCTCAGCTTCATGACGCTCGACCGCCCGGCCGAGCGCCCCTACGGCCACCCAGAGCTCGGCAGCCACTACCACGGCCAGGTCGAGGCGACCGAGTCGCGCTACGAGGGCGGTCCCGCGGCGCGCCTTCCCCTGGACGAGTCGATCGGGTAGCACGCGGCCTCGGCGCACGCTGCGGCGCGCGCCACCGCCGGTCGAGGTCGCCCCCGTCGAGTGCGCGGCCGGCGCTTGCCCACGGCCCGGCCGGTCGGGTACCGTCGCGGGATGGAGCTCGCGCAGGCGCTGCTCGTCCTGGCGGCCGAGGGCGGCCGAGACCACACGCCGTTCTACCTCGTCGGCGTCGCGTTCGGGGCGTGGGCGGTCTTCATCGGCATCGCCGGCATGCGCTTGCCGGCCTTTCCGGGGGGGCGCGGGGCGGGCATCGCGATCTACGCGGTGTCGCTGCTGCTCGCCGTAGCGGCGATGGCGCTCGCCGTCATCGTCGCCGAGTAGGCGGCGCCGCCGGGCTCGGCGCCGCTCCCGCCGCCCGCTAGAGGTCCTCGTCCCAGTCGATCTCGCTGCGCACCCCGACGACCCCGGTCACCCGGGCGATCACCTGCGGCAGCGCCTCGGCGTCCATCCGCCTGCGTACGCGACCCTTGAGCGTCACCTCACCCGCGGCGATCCGCACGTCGAGCGGCTGGCGATCGCCGGCCAGCGCCTGCTGAAGCTCGAGCTGCTCGCGGATCTCGCGCTCGATGTCCGCGTCCTTGCGGGCGAACGCGCGGACGATGTCGGCGCGCGTGACGATGCCGAGCAGCCGGCCGTCGAGCGAGACGACCGGCAGGCGGTTGACCTCCTCGTCGAGCATCCGCTCGGCGGCTGCCGAGACCGACCAGAAGGGCTCGATCGTGATCGCCGGCGACGTCATCGCCTCGCCGACCAGCCGCGCCTCCAGCTTCTCCTCCTCCTGCGGGTCGGGGCGCTGGAGCAGCCGCGCGAGCATGCTGGCGTGCTCCCGCGGCCGTGCGCGCTCCTTGGCCAGCACGTCGGCTTCGGAGATGACGCCGACCACCGCACCGTCGCCGTCGACGACGGGCATCCCGGACACGCGGCGCCCGGCGAGCAGGCGCGCCGCCTCCTTCAGCGACGTGTCAGGACCCACGGTGGTGACCTCGTGCGACATGACCTCCTCGACTCTCATCGCTTCTCCCTTCCCCTTCCTGCCGGATCGACGTCGGTCGGATACGCGCGACGCGGCGCAGCGCGCTCCGCGGTCGGGCGCCGCGATCATATGCCGATGGGCACAAGCCGGTGAGCGCCCAGAGGGCGCCGGTACGAAACGGCGCCTAGGATGGACGCGACGACATTTCGACGACGTGGAGTGGCACGAGACAGCATGAGCAGCGGCACAGAGCAGGGTGAGGCAGGCGCGGTAGGCGCCGACGGGCAGACACTCACGGTCACCGACAACCGCACCGGTCGCAGCTACGAGTTGCCGATCACCGACGGGACGATCCGTGGGATCGACCTGCGCCAGATCAAGGTCTCCGAGGACGACTTCGGTCTCATGTCCTACGACCCGGCGTTCATGAACACGGCCTCCTGTCGCTCGGCGATCACGTTCATCGACGGCGACAAGGGGATCCTCGAGTACCGCGGGTATCCGATCGAGCAGCTCGCCGAGCACTCGAGCTACCTCGAGGTCGCCTACCTCCTGATCCACGGCGAGCTGCCGAGCCGCGAGCAGCTCGACGCCTGGTCGCACGAGATCACGATCCACACGTTCGTCCACGAGAACGTCAAGCGCTTCATGCAGGGCTTCCGCCACGACGCGCACCCGATGGGGATGCTGCTCGGCGCGGTCGGCGCGCTCTCCACGTTCTACCCGGACGCCAAGGAGATCAGGGACCCGCTCAGCCGCCACATCCAGACGATCCGGCTGATCGCGAAGCTGCCGACCCTGGCGGCCTTCTCCTTCCGCCACATGCGCGGCCAGCCGTACGTCTACCCCGTGAACGACCTGTCGTACGCGGGCAACTTCCTCTCGATGATGTACAAGATGACCGAGCTGCGCTACGAGCCGGATCCGCGGCTCGAGCGGGCGCTCGACATCCTCTTCATCCTGCACGCCGACCACGAGCAGAACTGCTCGACGAGCGCCGTGCGCAGCGTCGGCTCGTCCGGCGTGGACCCCTATTCGGCGGTCGCCGCGGGGATCGGCGCGCTCTACGGGCCACTGCACGGCGGGGCAAACGAGGCGGTGCTGCGGATGCTGCGCAGGATCGAGTCGCGCGAGAACATCCCCGCGTTCATCGCCGGCGTGAAGAACGGCACCGAGCTGCTGATGGGCTTCGGCCACCGCGTCTACAAGAACTACGACCCGCGGGCGAAGATCATCAAGAAGGCGACCGAGGACGTCTTCGAGGTCACCGGACGCAACCCGCTGCTCGACATCGCGGTCGAGCTCGAGCAGATCGCGCTCGAGGACGAGTACTTCGTCTCGCGCCGGCTGTACCCGAACGTGGACTTCTACTCCGGCCTGATCTACGAGGCGCTCGGGCTGCCGGTCGAGATGTTCCCGGTGATGTTCGCGATCGGGCGCACGAGCGGCTGGATCGCCCAGTGGCTCGAGATGGTCGACGACCCGGACCTCAAGATCGCGCGCCCGCGCCAGATCTACACCGGCCCGCGCACGCGCCGGTACGTCGACATAGCCGACCGCTGAGCGCGGATCCGGTGGGGCGCACGGACCCACGTGATGGCTGAGACGGCGGCGAGCGACGTCGTCGTCGTCGGTGGCGGCGTCATCGGCGTGGCGACGGCGCTCGAGCTCGCCGGCCGCGGCGCCACCGTCACGGTGGTGGAGCGCATGGCGGAGGTCGGCGCCGCCTGCTCGCAGGGGAACGCGGGCATCGTCGGCGCCACCCACGTCACGCCGCTGGCGAGCCGAGCGGCGGTGCGCTTCGGCCTGCGGTCGATGCTCGACCGAGCCGGAGCGTTCTCGATCGCGCCTCGGCCATCGGTCCTCCCCTGGCTGGCCCGCTTCCTCGCCGCCACCTCGCCGGCGCGCGAGCGCGCCGCCGCGGCCACCCTCGGCTCGCTCGCCATGAGGAGCCTCGCGATGCACCGCGAGCTCGGCGAGCGCCTGGACACCGGGTTCGCGCAGCGGGGCTTCCTCAGCGTCTACGGGTCCCACGAGTCGTTCGACGCGGCGCGCGAGCAGATCTCCCCGGCCGTGTGCGTCGAGGTCCTCGACGGCGAAGCGGTGCGCTCCGCCTGCCCGCAGATCGCCGCGACGCCCGCCGGCGCCCTGTTCACGCCGGGCGACGCGCACTGCGACCCACAGCGCTTCGTGACGGCGCTCGCCGACGAGGCGCGCCGGGCCGGGGTGACGTTCCGCACCGGCGTCGAGGTCCACGCGCTGCGCCGCGGCGGCGGGCGACGCGTGGCCTCCCTCGCGACGAGCGCCGGCGAGCTGGCCGTCGGCGAGCTCGTGCTCGCCACCGGAGCGTGGGCGCCGGAGCTGATCCCGGGCCTCCCCGTCCAGGGCGGCAAGGGCTACCACGTCGACCTCGCACCGGCGGCAGGCGACCTCGAGATCCCGACCTGGTTCCTGGACCGGCGCGTGGTCGTCACGCCGCTGGCCGACCGGCTGCGCCTCACCGGCGGACTGCAGATCGCGGGCACCGACCTGCGGGTCGACCAGCGGCGCGTCGACGCGATCGACCGGCAGGCGCGAGAGCTGCTAACCGGCCTCGACCGCCGCCCGGTCCTGGAGGTGTGGCGGGGCCTACGGCCGTGCAGCCCGGACGGGCTCCCGATCGTCGGACGCAGCCCGTCGCTCGACAACGTCACGCTGGCGACCGGCCACGGCATGTGGGGGCTGCAGCTCGCGCCGGTCACCGGCCGGATCGTCGCCGAGCTGCTCAGCGGCACGCAGCCGAGCGACGACCCGCACCCGCTGCGACCGGGGCGGTTCCGATACGGCCCGCTGGACCGCTACCGTCCCGCCCCAGCGTGAGCCGCAGCGACTGGACCGACCTCGTCTCGACCCTCCTCGCGGCCGGCGCCGTCGTGCTGCAGGTCACGCTCGGCGCGCTGCTCGTGCTCGCGCTCCTCTCGCTGGCCTGGCGCCCGGCGCGCGACTTCCTAGCCGACATGCGCGACCTGCTCGGCACGAGGGCGATCTGGCTCGCCTGGGCGCTCGCGCTGACGGCGACGCTCGGCAGCCTCTTCTTCTCCGAGGTCTCGCACTTCATCCCCTGCCGGCTCTGCTGGTACCAGCGGATCGCGATGTACCCGCTGGCCGTGATCCTGCTGATCGCAGCGCTGCGGCGCAGCTCGCGCGAGGCGCTGCTCTACGCGATCGCCTTTCCGCTCGTGGGCGGCGCCGTGTCGATCTGGCACCTCTACATCGAGGCCAATCCCGGCGCCGAGAGCGCGAGCTGCAAGATCGGCGCACCGTGCTCGACGAAGTGGATCGACGAGTTCGGCTACGTGACGATCCCGATGCTCGCGCTGAGCGCCTTCGCGACGATCGCGGTGCTGCTGGTCGCCGCGTGGGGCACGCGTGACGACGGGACCGCCGATCGCGACGAGCGCGAGCCGGAGGTGCTGGCGACATGAGCCGAGCGACGATCGCCGCCGCGCTGACATGCGCGGCTCTGGGTCTGCTCGCCGGCTGCGGCGGGGACGGCCCCGGCAGCGACCAGGCGATGGCCCCGCCCAAGCCGGGTCTCAGCGGAGAGCAGCTCTTCCAGCAGACCGGCTGCGCGGGCTGCCACCGGCTCTCCCAGGCCGGGGCGGTCGGCCACGTCGGCCCGAGCCTCGACGGCAAGAAGCTCAGCGTCGACACGGTTGCGCGGACGGTGCAGGCCGGTCGCGGCCGGATGCCGTCGTACGACGACCAGCTGACAGACGCCGAGATCCGAAGGGTCGCCGAGTACGTCTCGCGCGCATCGGGCGGCTGAGCGCCGGTGCGCCGACGCGCCGCCCCGCTGCTCGTGGCGCTGCTCGCCTTCGCGATCCCGCCGGTGCTGCTCGGAAACGCGCTGCTGGCCGTCGCCCAGCCGTGGCTGGTCGGCGCCGTCTACGCGGCGCCCGGAGTTCCCGGGCCGAGCATCGACATCAGCGGCGAGGAGCGCCGGGCGCTCGGCGTCACCGGGGTCCGCTCGATCCAGCCGTGGGCGGGGGACGGCGTCGAGCAGCTGCGCGGGGCGCGCCTGCCCTCCGGAGGGCAGGCGTTCGACGCGCGCGAGGTGAGCCACATGGAGGACGTCAGGCGACTGGTGCGCGGCTTGCTCGTCGCCTGGCTGCTGGCGGCGGCGCTGCTCGCCGGCACGGCGCTGGCGGCGTCGCGTCGCGCGGGGGCGCTGCGGCGCGGCACACGAGCCGGGGCGCTGCTCACCCTCGGGGCGTTCGGCGCCGTCGGCCTCGCGATGCTGGCCGACTTCAGCGGCGCCTTCACGGCTTTCCACGAGCTCTTCTTCAGCGGCGACTCGTGGCGATTCGCCAGCGGCGACACGCTGCGCAGCCTCTACCCCGACGCCTTCTGGAGCTGGGCGGCCGGCGCGCTCGCGGCGCTCGTGCTGGCGCAGGCCGCGGCGCTGCTGCTCTGGTCGGTGCGCGGGCGCGGGCGCGCCCGTGCCGCGTAGGCTCGCCCGGCGATGCCCGCCGTGACGCGAGCCGACATCGAGCGCGCGGTACGAGTCCTCCGCGCCGGCGGGCTGGTCGCCTTCCCGACCGAGACCGTCTACGGCCTCGGCGCCGCGGCGCGCGACCCGGCGGCGCTCGCGCGGCTCTACGCGGTCAAGGGCCGCCCGGTCGACCATCCGGTGATCGTCCACCTGGCCGGCGCCGACCGCCTCGGCGACTGGGCCGCCACGGTGCCGCCAGCGGCCGCGGCACTCGCCGAGCGCTTCTGGCCGGGACCGCTGACGCTCGTCCTCGACCGCGCCGCGTCGGTGCCGGACGCAGTCACCGGCGGCCGGGCGACCGTCGGCCTGCGCGTTCCCGACCAGCCCGTCGCGCTGGCCCTGCTCGCGGCATTCGGCGGTGGCATCGCCGCGCCGAGCGCGAACCGCTTCGGACAGGTGTCGCCGACGACGGCCGCCCACGTCCGAGCGGGCCTGGGACCCGACGTCGACCTCTTGCTCGACGGTGGGCCGTGCCGGATCGGCGTCGAGTCGACGATCGTCGACCTCAGCGACCCGACCGTGCCGCGCCTGCTGCGCGCCGGAGGCGTACCGGCCGAGGCGCTCGCCGAGACGCTCGGCGCCCTGCCCGAGACGGATCGCGGGCCTGCTCGCGCGCCGGGCATGCTCGCCGCGCACTACGCGCCGCGCGCACGGGTCGTGCTGGCCCGCGACGCCGACGAGCTCGCCGCCCTCGCCGGCGCGGCCGCAGCCCGCGGCGAGCGCGTCGGCGCGATCGTCCCCGAGCTCGCCGCCGGGCCGCCGCACGGCGCCGTCGTCCTATCGCGGCCATCGACCTCCGACGCGTATGCGCGCGAGCTCTACGAGGCGCTGCATCGCGCGGACGAGCTCGACCTCGACGTGGTCCTGGCGATCGCACCCGATCCACGCGGTATCGGGCTCGCTGTTCACGACCGGTTGCTGCGCGCCGCGGCCGGTCGCCGGTCGTGAGGAGCGCGTGGATCTCGATCGCCGCCTGCGCGAGCTCGCGCGGGGGAGCGCGCGGAGGGAGCCGGCGACCCGGCCGGGGCAGGCTCAGGCCGCCAGCGGCGCCAGCGGCGGCGAAGACGCGTCGCGCCAGCCGGCCGGCAGCGCACAGCCGCAGGTCCGGCAGGAGACGAGGTCGCGGCGGCGAACCGGCCCGACGCCGGTGCCGAGCAACTGCAGCCGCCGACGCTCCTGGACCGCCGTCCACTCCGCCGAGCCGCGGCAGCGCGGGCAGCGCCTCGGCCGGGCCGCGCGCTCGGACTCGAGCCTGCGGACCTCCCACGTGACAAGGCTCAGATGCATCTGCGGATCCTCTCGTCGCTCACGCCGCAGATCATCGAGCGACTCCCTCAACGTGAGGTGAAGCCCAGGTGAGGATCGCGTGACGATCCTCGGACGCGGTGGATCAGTCGTGCCGCGCGCTCGGCGTCGTGCCGAACACGCGGTCCCACCACGGCGCGCTGACGCCGTATCCGCGAGTGTGGTCCTGGAAGTGGTGGCGCATGTGCAGCTCGCGCAGCCGCCGGCCGAGCGGGCCTCGCGGGCGACGGTGATGGAGGTAGTAGTGCGTGAGGTCGTAGGCGAGATACCCGCCGAGGAAGCCGACTGCCAGCGCCCACGCCTCAGGCGCCCCGAGCAGCAGGTGGAACAGGGCGACGAACGCCGCGGCGAGCGGGATCGACGCCGACGGCGGCATCACGAGCCGGAGCGGATCGTTCGGGTGGTCGTGGTGGACGCCGTGGACGATCCAGTGCAGCCGCAGGCCGATGCCCTCGTCGGGCTCGAAGTGGAAGACGATCCGGTGCAGCCAGTACTCGGCGAGCGTCCACGTCAGATAGCCGCCGGCGATCCACAGGAGCGCCGCCCAGACCGGCTGGCCGCGCAGTGCCAGGACCAGCGCGGCCAGGATCGCCGGCACGTAGATCGCCGGCACCACCCAGACCGGAACCCGCGTCAGCCGATCGACGACCGGGGAGGCGAACATCGGCGGCGAGGCGCGCAGGTACTCCTGGCGAGGCATGGACGCCGGGTCCGGCCGCGGTGGATCCTTGAGGCCGTCGAGCACGCTCATGGTGTTGCCTCATGGGATACCAGAACGGCGCCGTCGCGCAAGCCCCGGCGAATTACGGATGGTCAGAGGGCGCCGCCGGATGACGCGTGCCGAGACCGTCAGCGGATGACGATCGGCGTACCGATCGGGACCCGCGGGTAGAGCTCGACGACGTCGCCGACGTGCATCCTGATGCAGCCGTGCGACGCGCGCGTGCCGATCGACCAGTCGGCGCCGGTGCCGTGGATCCCGACGCCGTCGACGATCCCCATCCAGCGCGCCTTCAGGGGGTTGGCGGGAGAGCCGCCGGGCACCGTCGACCCGCCGAGCTCGCCGGCCCACGGGCTGTTCGGCACCGACCAGACGGGGTTGACCTGCTTGCTCGTGATCCGGAAGCGCCCGCTCGGCGTCGGATAGGCGGGCTGCCCGATCGCGACCCGATAGGTCTTCACCCACTTCAGACGCTTGAACAGCCGCAGTCGCAGCTCGCTCTTGCTGACGGTCAGCACCGTCGGGTACATGCGGCGCAGGTCGTTCGCGTTGACCGGTGGATAGACCTTGCGGGCACGCAGCGCGACGAGCCGCGAAAGCCGGGGATCGCCGTCGAGCATCGCGTCGATCCGTGTCGCGAGCGCACCGGCGTCGACCCTCAGGCCGACGACCGCGCGGCGAACCTGCATGCGCTTGAGCCCGATCCGCAGGGTCGCGTTGCGCGGGGAGCGGCGAACGTGCACGGCGACATCGGCGGCGAAGGCCCGCACGGCCGACGCCGAGTGGCGCAGGACGAGCGGGACCCCGCCACCCTCCAGGCCCGGCGCCGGAGGCTCGGCGGCGAGCGCGGCGAGCGCCGTCGCCGTCGCGTCGAGCTGGAGCTGCGAGCGCCCGGAGCCGAGCTCGAACCGCCGACCCGCCACGCGGACCACGACCGGGGCCGCCAGCCGCGACGCGAGCTGCTCCTGCAGTCGCGCGGCGGCCTGCTGCGCCGTCAGGCCCGACAGGTCGACGCCCGCCGCCACGACGCCCGGTGCGACGAGCGGCGGCGGATCCTGCGCGCGCGCGGCCGACGGCAGCGCCGCGAGCAGGAGGCCGAGGGCGACGGTCCGGCGAGCGACTCGGGCTGACATGTGGGTCGAGGCTAGCCGTCGCCCCGGCGCGCGAGCGTCGCGCCTGCACCTGGGCCGCCCCGCCGGGCCGTCGCCCCGCCGGGCATCGGTCGGCCGGCGATGTTTCCGTCAATGCCGGACGCGAACCTCTGCCAGGCGAATCTCATCGACCGACTCCGAGCACGCGCCGATCCCGTCCGACTGCGGGCCTACGGTTCGCCGCGTGCTCGTCCGCGACTTCACCGACGGCCAGCAGATCGATCAGGCCTTCGTCGTCCGCGCGGCGGAGCTGCGCCAGAAGAAGGACGGCGGCCGGTTCCTGCGCCTGGTGCTCGGCGATCGCACAGGCGCGTTCACGGTCAACTTCTGGGACGACGTCGAGACGCACCTCGAGGTGTGCGCCGCCGGCGCCGTCGTGCACGCCCGCGGGGTGTTCGAGCTGCATCCGAAGTGGGGCGCGCAGGCGCGCTGCCGGCTCAGCCCCGCCGAGCCCGGCAGCTACGACGAGGCCGATCTGCGGGACGGGCCGCCGCGCTCGGCCGCGGCGATGGAGTCGGACCTGCGCGAGCTCGTGGCAACGGTCCGCCAGCCGCACCTGCGCCGGCTGCTCGACCTGCTGCTCGGCGAGGGCTCGGCCACGTGGGCGCGGTTCCGGGAGGCCCCGGCCGCCAAGCACTTCCACCAGGCCTACCGCCACGGGCTGCTGGAGCACGCGCTGACGGTCGCCCAGTCGGTCAGCGCGATCAGTGCGACGTTCCCCGGAATCGATCGCGACGTCGCGATCACCGGCGCGCTGCTCCACGACATCGGCAAGCTCGAGGCGTACGGCGAGCAGGGCGAGGTCATCGACCTCACGGACGCCGGCCGCCTGCAGGGCGAGATCCCGCTCGGCTACTACCAGGTGCGACGCGCGATCGAGGATCTGCCCGGGTTCCCCGCGTCGCTCGCCCAGGCCGTGCTGCACATCATCCTCAGCCACCACGGCACGCTCGAGCACGGCAGCCCGATCGTTCCCGCGACGCGCGAGGCGACGCTCGTGCACATGATCGACAACCTGGGCGGCCGCCTGGGCAGCTTCGACCGCCTGGAGAAGGAGCTGGCGCCGGGCGCGAGCTGGTCGACCTTCGACCGCGCGATCGGCGGCGGGGCGTACTTCGGCGCCGCGTCGCCCCCGGCCGAGGACGACGCGCGGCCGGCCGCCGCCTGAGCGGCCGCGCGATCGCTCGGGCACGCCGCCCGAACGACACGCAAGGGCCGTCGAGCGACGCCGGGCACGCCGCCTGAACGACACGCAAGGGCCGCCGATCGACGCCGGACACGCCGCCTGAGCGGCGCTCCGGGACGCACGCGGGCACGACCTGAGCGGCCCTCGGAACACGCGAGCACCCCCCGGAACATCGGAAAATCGACGCAAACCACGCCGGACTGGGCTCGATGCGTCCCAGCGACCGCGGCCCACGGCTACGGTTGGGGGGATGGCGAAGGACACCGAGAAGCTGATCCGTCAGCTCTCGCTGATCTCCTACCTCATGGCCGAGCGCCGGCCGGTCACTGCGCTCGAGATCCGCCGTGACGTCGAGGGGTACAGCGGGATGAACGAGGACGCGTTCGCACGGCGCTTCTACGCGGACCGCGCCGAGCTCGACGCGCTCGGGATCCAGCTCACCGTCGACCGCCCGTCCGACGGGGCGGCCGAGCAGGAGAACTACTCGCTGCGCCGCGAGAACTTCCATCTGCCGGCGATCGCGTTCACCGACGAGGAGCTCGCGGCGCTGCAGTTCGCGCTCGGCCTGCTGGACGGCGAGTTCGCCTACGCGGAGCCGCTGCGGCTCGCGCTGCAGCAGATCTCCTGGGGCCGGCCGAGCCCGCTCGACTCGCCCGACCAGCGCTCGCTCGCGCTCGGCGTCACGGCCTCGGCGGGCGGCCACGAGCTCTCGCAGCGACTCGCCAAGGTCGAGACGGCGATCTTCCGCCAGAAGACGATCACCTTCGAGTACCACACGATCGAGCGCGACGAGACCGAGCCGCGCAGGGTCGACCCTTACCACCTGCTGTTCCGCGGCGGCCAGTTCTACCTCCTCGGCCACTCGCACGAGCGCGACGCCGTCCGCGTGTTCCGCCTCTCGCGGATGCGCGGCAAGGTCGCCTACGCGACGAAGGCCGAGCACGACTTCAAGCGGCCCGAGGACTTCGACCCGCGCTCGTACGCACACCGCGCCGACTGGCAGTTCGGCGACGAGCGGGGCGTGGCGGAGATCGTCGTCGGCGAGCGCCTGGCGTGGCATGTCGAGCGGCACTTCGGTCGCTTCGGCGAGGTTCGCCGGCAGAACGACTCGGGCGACATCGTCCTCTCGACGCCGTACGCCTCCGCGCGCCAGATCGTCTCCTGGGTCCTCGGGCTCGGTGAGCACGCGCGGCTGGCCGGGCCGCCGGAGCTGGTCGCCGAGGCCGAGCAGCGGATCGGCCTGCTGGAGCGCCGCCACGAGGGCGAGCTGCAGCTTGCCGCGGTCGTCGACCGCCCGGCCCGGCGCGACGAGGAGAGCGCGGCCCGCGAGGCCGCCGAGGAGCGCGGGCGGCGCGACCCCGGCATCAGGCCCGAGCGCTTCGCCCGTCTCGTGACGCTCGCGTCGATCCTGATCGACGCCGGCCGCGAGGGTCGACTGCTCGCCGTCGAGGAGGTGCGCGAGGCGATCCAGGTCAGCGAGGCCGAGCTGCGCGAGGACGTCGACGTCCTTAACGTCGTCAACTTCGGCGGCGGCTCGTACGTCCTCTACGCCGAGATCCGCGACGACGGCACGATCGAGGTCGACCCAGAGCCGTACGCCGACAACTTCGACCGCCCGGCGCGGCTGCTGCCGGTCGAGGCGAAGGCGCTCGTGGCGGCGATCGACCTGATCGGCGACCACCTGCCGGAGGGCTCGCTGACGAGCGCGAGAGAGAAGATCGTCGCCGCGCTCGGCGCGGATCCGATGGAGCAGGGCCTGCAGGTCGCGGACTCCGGCGCCGACGACTCGGGCATCGCGCGGGTCGTCTCCAAGGCGATCGCCGACCGGCGACTGCTGCGCCTGGACTACTACAAGGCCAACGAGGACGAGTTCGTGGAGCGCGTCGTAGAGCCTTACGCGCTGGTCAACGGCCGCGAGGGCTGGTACGTCGCGTCGTTCGACCCCGAGCGCGACGGCGTCCGCCACTTCCGCCTCGACCGCATCCGCCACGCCGAGGCGAGCCGCACGCGGTTCAAGCGCCGTCCGGAGGTCGATCCCGCCGCGGACGTCGAGGGTTGGCCGCGGACCGGCGAGGTGCCGGCGTCGCGGACCGCGCGGGTCTGGTTCTCGTCCGAGCGGGCGCGCTGGGTGCGCGAGGAGCGACCGGTCGCCGAGGAGCTGGGCGACGGCTCGATCGTCGTCCAGCTGAGCTTCGCCGGCGAGGACTGGCTCGTGCGCAAGGTTCTGGAGGAGGCCGGCGACGCCGCGATCCTGGAGCCGACCGACGCCCGCGCCGCGGTCCTCGCCGCCGCGCGCCGCCTGCGTCAGCCGGCGCCCGCCTGAGCGAGCCGGACCTGCCCGCGCCGATGCCGAGCCGCCGCGAGCAGATCAGGATGAGCCGCGAGGAATCCGACGCGTTCCTCGACGGCGAGCGGACGGTGATCTGCGCATCCAACGGGGTCGGGGGCTGGCCGCACCTGATGCCGCTGTGGTACGTCCGCCGCCCGACCGGACCCGGCGCCGCCGGCGAGGTCTGGGCCTGGACCTTCGCCAAGTCGCAGAAGGCGCGCAACGTCGAGCGCGACCGGCGCGTCACGCTGCAGGTCGATGCCGGCGAGCACTACGCGGAGCTGCGCGGCGTGATGCTCGAGACGGAGGCGGTGATCCATCGAGACGTCGAGACGGTGCGCGGTGTCGGCCTCGACGTCTTCCGCCGCTATGCGGGGACCGCTTCCGGCGAGCTCGACGACGGCACGATCGCGATGGTCGAATCGCAGGCGGCGAAGCGCATCGCCCTCCAGTTCGTCGAGCGCCGGCGCGTGAGCTGGGATCACCGCAAGCTCGCCGGCGCGTACTGACCGCGGCTCGGCCGACCGGATACCGTCCCACGCGATGAAGGGCCTGATCCTCTCGGGCGGCCGCGGCACGCGGCTGCGCCCGATCACGTTCACGAGCGCCAAGCAGCTCGTACCGGTCGCCAACCGGCCGGTGCTGTTCTACGGCATCCAGGCGATGGCCGAAGCCGGCATCGACGAGGTCGGGATCATCATCGCGCCCGAGACCGGCGAGGAGATCCGTGCGGCCGCCGGCGACGGCTCCGATTTCGGCGTCCGGATCACCTACATCGTGCAGGACGAGCCGGCAGGGCTTGCGCACGCGGTTCTGACGGCGGAGCCCTTCCTCGGCGTCGACCCGTTCGTCATGTACCTCGGCGACAACCTGCTGCAGGGCGGGATCACCGAGCTGGTCGAGGCGTTCCGGACCGGCTCGCCGGACGCGCTGATCCTGCTGACCCCGGTTCCGGACCCGGAGCACTACGGCGTCGCCGAGCTGAACGACGGCCGCGTCACGCGTCTGCAGGAGAAGCCCGCCGAGCCGAAGACCGACCTCGCGCTCGTCGGCGTCTACATGTTCACCCCCGGCATCCACGAGGCCGCCCGGGCGATCTCGCCATCGGCTCGCGGCGAGCTCGAGATCACCGACGCGATCCAGTGGCTGGTCGACCAGGACCGGCGCGTCGAGCCGCACGTCGTGCGCGGCTGGTGGAAGGACACGGGGCGTCTGGAGGACATGCTCGAGGCCAACCGGCTGGTGCTCGACACGATCGAGCGCCGGGTCCAGGGCGAGCTGACGGACTCGCAGGTCGAGGGGCGCGTCGTGATCGAGCCGGGCGCCGTGCTGGAGCGCTCGACCGTCCGCGGGCCGGCGATCGTCGGTGCCGGCGCGCGACTCGTGGATGCCTACGTCGGCCCCTACACGGCCGTCGGAGCGGGCTGCCGGGTCGAGCGCGCCGAGGTCGAGCACTCGATCCTGCTCGAAGGCTCCTCGGTGCGGGATCTGCCGGCCCGGATGGAGTCCTCGCTGCTCGGCCGCGACGTTGCCATCCGGCGATCGCTCGGCCAGCCGCGCGCCTTCCGCTTCCTCGTCGGCGACCGGTCGGAGATCGGGATCGTCTGATGCGCCTGGTCGTGACCGGCGCCGGCGGCATGCTGGGCGGCGCGGTCTGCGCCGCCGCCCGCGCCGCCGGGCACGAGGTGCTGGCACTCGACCGCGTGGCGCTCGACGTCACCGACGCGGCTGCCTGCCGCGAGCGGCTGGTCGCTGCGCGGCCCGATGCGGTCGTCAACTGCGCGGCCTGGACCGACGTCGACGGGGCGGAGACCGAGGAGGCGCAGGCGACCGCGGTCAACGGCGCGGGCGCCGGCAACGTCGCGGCCGGCGCCGCCGTCGCGAGGGCGCGGATCGTGCACGTCTCGACCGACTACGTCTTCCCGGGCGACGGACGCGATCCCTATGTCGAGTCCGACGCGGTCGGGCCGCGCACTGCCTACGGACGCTCGAAGCTCGCCGGCGAGGTCGCCGTCGCGGCGGCCGGCGCCGACCACGCGATCGCACGTACGGCGTGGCTGTTCGGCGCAGGCGGGGCGAACTTCGTCGACACGATGCTGCGCCTCGGCGCGGAGCGCGACGAGCTGCGCGTCGTCGACGACCAGATCGGCTGCCCCACCTGGACCGGACACCTCGCGCCGGCGCTCGTCGCGCTGGCCGCAGGCGGGGCCCGCGGCGTCTTCCACGCCGCCGGCGGCGGCCGCGCGACGTGGTTCGAGCTCGCCCGCGAGGCGCTCTCGCTCGCGGGATCGCACTGCCGGGTCGAGTCCACGACGACCGCCGAGTTTCCGCGCCCGGCGGCCCGCCCCGCGTTCAGCGTCCTGGCGAGCGAGCGCGGCGCCGACGCCGTGTGCCTGCCCGACTGGCGCGAGGGTCTGCGCGGCCACCTCGCCGACATCCGATCACCGACTCCGGGAGGTACTCCGTGAGGCTCCTCGTCTGCGGCGGCGCCGGCTTCATCGGCTCCACGTTCGTCCGTCAGCGCGCCGAGCGAGGCGACGAGGTCGTCGTCCTCGACAAGCTCACCTACGCGGGCCGGCGCGAGAACCTCGAGAACGTCGAGCACGTGTTCGTGCACGGCGCGATCGAGGACCAGGAGAGCGTGGCGCGGGCAATCGACGGCTGCGAGGCGGTCGTGAACTTCGCCGCCGAGACGCACGTGGACCGCTCGATCGCCGAGCCGGACGCATTCGTGCGCACCCATGCGCTGGGCACGTTCGTGCTACTCGAGGCCGCGCGCGAGCGAGGCCTGCGCTACCTGCAGGTCTCGACCGACGAGGTGTACGGCTCGATTGAGGAGGGCTCGTTCACCGAGGAGAGCCCGCTCGAGCCCTCCTCGCCGTACAGCGCGACGAAGACCGGCGCCGACCTGCTCGTCCAGTCCTACGCGCTGACGTACGGGATGGCCGCCGTCATCTGCCGCGGCTCGAACAACTACGGGCCGCGCCAGTATCCCGAGAAGCTGATCCCGTTGATGGTGCTGAACGCGCTGCACGGCGATCCGCTGCCTGTCTACGGCGATGGGCTGCAGGTGCGCAACTGGATCCACGTCAGCGACTTCTGCGCGGCGATCTCGCACGTGCTGGCCCACGGCAAGCCGGGCGAGGTCTACAACGCCGGCGGTCCCGACGAGTGCGCGAACATCGACGTCGTGCGGCGGATCGTCGAGCTGACCGGCGCCGACGAGAGCCTGATCGAGCACGTCACCGACCGCCCCGGCCACGACCGGCGCTACTCGCTCTCCTCGGACAAGGTGCGCGCGCTCGGCTGGGAGCCGGGGGTGCGCTTCGCACAGGGGCTGGCCGATACCGTCGCCTGGTACCGCGACAGCCGCGACTGGTGGGAGCCGATCCGCTCGGGCGCGTATCGCGAGTACTACGAGCGCCAGTACGGACGGCCGCTGGCGTAGGACGGCCGTCGGCGTAGGACGGCCGCCGGCGTAGGACGGCCGCCGGCGTAGGACGACGAGCCGGCGTAGGACGGCCGCCGGCGTAGGACGACGAGCCGGCGTAGGACGACGAGCCGGCGTAGGGCGACAAGCAGGCGTAGGACGACAAGCAGGCGTAGGACGATTGCCGGCGGCGTCGGCGGGCCGCGACCGCGGGCAGCCGCGCCTAGGCGGCCGGCAGCTCGGAGATCCGCCAGCGCGGGCCCTGCTTCTCCAGCAGGACGGTGCGCGTGCGGGTGCGGTCCTTGCTCGTCTCCTCGGCGACGGTGGCTCGCGCGGTCGAGCCGGACAGCTCGATCTTCTTGACGATCAGGTCGACCTGGTCGGTGTCGCGTATCGCGTCCTTCACCGCCTGCGCGCAGCCCCGCGCGCCCGCGTGGGCGGCGATGCTCTGCTGCAGCTTCGCGGTCAGCAGATCGCGACAGATCCGCGAGCCGTCGCGGTCCTTCGTCGAGGACTGGAGCTGCTCGATCGTCGTCGCGACCTGCTTCTCGGCGCCCGAGAAGTCCTTCGTGGAGTCGACGCTCGTCGTCTGCTGGCCGGCGCATCCGGCGGCGGCGAGCGGTACGGCGAGCAGGACGATCGTGGCGGCGCGACGCATCGGCGACGGAGCGTAGCGGGCGCGGCGCGAGCACACGCGGCGGGGTGCCGCGGCGGGGTGCCGCGCGTGCGACAACCGCGCCGCGCAAGGCGCGCCCGCGGTGGTCGCGGCGCACGCATAGGATCGAGCGTGTGCCGACGCCCGATCCGCCCGGCGTGGACCTCACCGAGCTTCCGCCCGCGCTCGCGGCGCTCGAGCGGCGGATCGTCACCTGCCGGCGCTGTCCGCGACTGGTCGCCTGGCGCGAGCAGGTCGCGCGCGAGCGGCGCGCCGCGTTCGCGGACGAGACCTACTGGGGCCGTCCGGTCGCCGGCTTCGGCGACCCGGCCGCGCGCCTTCTGCTGCTCGGGCTCGCGCCGGCGGCGCACGGGGCGAACCGCACGGGACGGATCTTCACCGGCGACCGCTCCGGCGACGTGCTGGTCGCCGCGCTGCACCGCGCAGGGCTCGCGAGCCAGGCCCACAGCGTCGGCGCCGACGACGGCCTGCGCCTGCGCGACGTGTGGATCGCCTCGGCGGTGCGCTGCGCTCCGCCCGGCAACCGCCCCACCGCCGGCGAGCGCGACAACTGCCTGCCCTGGACGGCGGCGGAGCTCCCGCTGCTCGAGCGGGTGAGCGTCATCGTGTGCCTTGGCGGCTTCGCGTGGGACGCCGCGCTCCGTCTTCGCACGCTCGCGGGGCTCGCCGTGCCGCGGCCAAGGCCGCGCTTCGGCCACGACGCGCTCTGGCAGCCCGGCGCGGACGGCGGGCCGACACTGCTCGGCTGCTACCACCCCAGCCAGCAGAACACGTTCACCGGAAGGCTCACGCCGGCGATGCTCGACGCGCTGCTGCGACGCGCCAAGGCGCTGGCCGCCGCAGACGCGAGCTGACTCGCGGAGGCTCCGCGGGCGGCGCGCAGGCGCAGGGGTAGTCTCGACCGCGGGCCCCATGCCGCTATCGCCCTTCACCCCGCAGGCACGCGACTGGTTCGAGCGCGCGTTCGCGGCGCCGACGCCCGCCCAGGCGCAGGCGTGGCCGCGGATCGCCGCCGGTGAGCACGTGCTGATCAGCGCGCCCACCGGATCGGGCAAGACGCTCGCGGCGTTTCTCTGGGGCATCGACCGGCTCGTCGCGGAGCCGCTCGCCGACGGGGAGCGCCGCACGAGAATCGTCTACGTCTCGCCGCTCAAGGCACTCGCCTACGACGTCGACCGCAACCTCGTCGCGCCGGTCCGGGGCATCGGCGCCGACGTGCGGATCGGCGTGCGAACCGGCGACACGCCGCAGCGCGAGCGCGCCGCCATGCGCCGCCGGCCGCCGGACATCCTGATCACGACGCCCGAGTCGCTCTACCTCCTGCTGACGAGCGGCGCGCGCGAGACGCTGACCGGGGTCGAGGCGCTGATCGTCGACGAGATCCACGCCGTCGCCGGGACCAAGCGCGGCAGCCACCTGGCGTTGAGCCTGGAGCGCCTCGCCGCGCTGCAGGACGATGGACGCGACCCGCAGCGGATCGGCCTGTCGGCGACCCAGAGCCCGCTCGAGGAGATCGGCCGGTTCCTGGTCGGTCCCCGGCGCACGGCGCGGATCGTCGACGCCGGCGTACGCAAGGACCTCGACCTGCGCATCCACGTGCCGGTCGAGTCGATGACCCAGCCCGAGCAGGCCACGGGCGACGTGATCGCACTGGAGCACGTGCCGGGCGGCGAGCCGACGCGCCGCTCGATCTGGCCCGCGATCTACCCCGAGATCCTGCGGCTCGTCGAGCGGCACGCGTCGACGATCGTGTTCGTCAACAACCGCCGCGGCGCCGAGCGCCTCGCGCTGCGGCTCAACGAGCTGGCGAACGCCGAGCTCGCGCCCGAGGAGCCCCCGCGCGAGGTGGCCCGCGCCCACCACGGCTCGCTCGCTCGCGAGGAGCGCGAGGTCGTCGAGGAGCTGCTGAAGGCCGGACGGCTGCCGTGCCTGGTGGCCACCTCGTCGCTCGAGCTGGGCATCGACATGGGCGCCGTCGACCTCGTGATCCAGGTCGAGTCGCCGAAGTCGGTCTCGCGCGGGCTGCAGCGGATCGGCCGCGCCGGGCACGGAGTCGGCGAGCGCAGCTCCGGGCGGATCTTCCCCAAGTTCCGCGCCGACCTGCTCGAGTGCGCGGTCGTCGCGCGGCTGATGCGCGAGGGACGGATCGAGTCGACGGTCGTGCCGCGCAACGCGCTCGACGTGCTCGCGCAGCAGATCGTGGCGATCGCCGCGGCGGCCGGCGAGGACGAGCCGATGGCGGTCGACGAGCTGGCGCGCCTGGTCGGCGCCACGCACTCGTACGCCGAGCTGAGCCGCGAGCTGCTGGAGAACGTGCTCGACATGCTCGACGGGCGCTACCCGTCGTCGGAGTTCGCGGAGCTGCGCCCGCGGATCGTCTGGGATCGCGTGTCGGGCACGATCCGGCCGCGCAGGGGCGCCGGCCGGCTGGCGATGACCAACGCGGGCACGATCCCCGACCGCGGCCTCTACGCCGTAGTGCTGCCCGACGGCAGGCGCGTCGGCGAGCTCGACGAGGAGATGGTCTACGAGGCGCGGCCCGGGCAGACGTTCCTGCTCGGCGCCTCGACGTGGCGGATCGAGGAGATCGGCCGCGACCGCGTGATCGTCACCCCCGCTCCGGGGCTTCCGGGCGCCGTGCCGTTCTGGCGTGGCGACGGCGTCGGACGCCCGAAGGAGCTCGGCCGCGAGATCGGCGCCTTCGCCCGCACCGCGCTCGACCTCGGCGCCGAGCGGCTGCGGGCCGAGTACGACCTCGACGAGCGCGCAACGCGCAACCTGCTCGAGCTGCTGCGCGAGCAGCAGGACGCCACCGGCGTGATCCCCTCGGACCGGACGATCGTCGTCGAGCGCTTCCGCGACGAGATCGGCGACTGGCGGCTCTGCGTGCTCTCCCCCTACGGCGGGCGCGTCCATGCCGCCTGGGCGCTGGCGCTCGGCGCTCGGCTGCGCGACGAGCTCGGCCTGCAGGCCGACGCGATCTGGTCCGACGACGGCGTGATCGTCCACCTCCCCGATGCCGACGAGCCGCCGGGCGCCGAGCTCGTGCGGCTCGACCCGCAGACCGTCGAGGACCAGGTCGTCGCCGAGCTGGGGTCCTCCGCGCTGTTCGGCGCCCGCTTCCGCGAGAACGCCGCCCGCGCGCTGCTGATCCCGCGCGCCTATCCGGGTCGGCGCACGCCGCTCTGGCAGCAGCGGCTCAAGGCCCAGTCGCTGCTCGAGGTCGCACGGCGCTACCCGGACTTCCCGATCGTCCTCGAGACCTACCGCGAATGCCTGCGCGACGTGCTCGACGTCCCCGGGCTGCGCGAGATCCTGACGGCGCTGGAGCGCCGCGAGCTGTCGCTGGTCGAGGTCGAGACCCCCACCGCCTCGCCGCTGGCCTCCTCGCTGCTGTTCGACTACGTCGCGACGTACATGTACGAGGGCGACACGCCGAGCGCGGAGCGGCGCGCGGCGGCGCTCTCGCTCGACCGCGAGCTGCTGCGCGAGCTGCTTGGCCAGGAGGAGCTGCGCGAGCTCATCGACCCCGGTGCGCTCGACGAGCTCGAGGCGGACCTCCAGCACCGCTCCGCTCGCACCCGCGCCGGCTCGAGCGACGCCCTGCACGAGGTGCTGCGGCGCGTCGGCGACCTGACCGCAGAGGAGGCCGCGGGCCGCGTGCTCGCGGGGATCGATGCCGGAGGGCTGCTCGAGCGACTGCGGCGCGAGCGCCGAGCGATCCCGGTGCGGCTCGCCGGCGAGCCGCGATGGATCGCCGCCGACGACGCCGGCCTCTACCGCGACGCGCTCGGCGCCGTGCCGCCGGGCGGGCTGCCCGCGGCGTTCCTGGTCGAGAGCGAGCGGCCGCTGGAGGCGCTGCTCGCGCGCTGGGCGCGCACCCACGGCCCGTTCACGACGGCGCAGGCCCACAGGCGCTGGGCGGTCGACCCGTCGAGCGCGCTGGCCGCGCTCGAGAGCCGCGGCGAGCTCGTGCGCGGCGAGCTGCGCCCCGGCGGCAGCGAGCGCGAGTGGTGCGACCCGGACGTGCTGCGCCGTCTGCGGCGAGCCTCGCTGGCGGTGCTTCGCCGCGAGATCGAGGCCGTCGACGCACGGGCGCTCGCGGCCTTCCTGCCGAGCTGGCAGGGCGTCGATCGCCACCCGCCGGCGGGCGCCGGCGTCGACCGCCTGCGCGAGGTGCTCGTCGCGCTGCAGGGCCTGGCCCTTCCGGTCGAGGTCTGGGAGCGCGACGTCCTGCCGCGACGCCTTGGGGCGTACTCGCCGACGTGGCTGGACCAGCTCACGGCGAGCGGGGAGCTCGTCTGGGTCGGTGCGGGCGCACTCGGCCGGGCGAGCGGGCGGGTCGCGCTGCTGTTTCGCGAGGACGCCGCGCTGATCGGCCGGCCAGGCGCGCGCGGCCCCGCCCCCGAGCCGCCCGGCGATCCCGTGCACCAGGCCATCCGCGAGGCGCTCGGCTCCGCGTCGTGCTTCTTCACCGACCTGATCGCGCAGCTCGCGGAGTTCTCGCCCGACGAGCTGCACGAGGGCCTGTGGGATCTCGTCTGGGCGGGTGAGGCGACCAACGACGCGTTCGCGCCGCTGCGTGCCCCGCGGCTGGCACTGGCGCGGGCCCGGGGTCCGGTCGACCGCAGGTCGCGAGCCGCACGACGCTTCGCGGGACGCCGCCCAGGCGCCCAGGCAACGGCGCAGGGCCGCTGGTCGCTGAGCGCGGCGCTGTTCGAGCCGGGGCCCGAGCCCGCCGGGCGGCGCCGCGCGCTCGCGGAGCTGCTGCTCGAGCGCTACGGCGTCGTGACGCGCGAGCAGGTGCTTGCCGAGGGCGTCACCGGCGGCTTCGCCGCGCTCTACGACGCGCTCTGCGACCTGGAGACTCTCGGCATCTGCCGGCGCGGCTACTTCGTGGAGGGGCTCGGCGGCGCGCAGTTCGCGCTGCCCGGGGCGGTCGAGCGCCTCCGCGCCCAGGGCGTCGCCGGCGCGCCGGACGGCGACCACGGGGCGACGGCGCTCGTCATCGCGGCAACCGACCCCGCCCAGCCGTACGGCGCGGCGCTGCGCTGGCCGGAGCCCCGCGGCGAGACCGAGGACGGGCAGCGGGCCCGCCGACCGCAGCGGGTTGCCGGGGCGTACGTCGTGCTGATCGGAGCCGAGCCGGTCCTGTACGTCGAGCGCGGCGGGCGCGGGCTGACGCTGCTGGTCGCCGGTGGCGACCCGCGAGCGGGTGCGGCGCTCGAAGCGCTGGCGAGATTCGTCACCGACGGGCCGGCGCGGCTGCGACTCTCGATAGAGCGCGTCGACGGCGAGCCGGTCGTCGGCTCGGACTGGGAGCCGCGGCTCGTCGAGGCCGGCTTCCGCCAGGGGCCGCGGCGGCTGACGCTCAGCGCCTAGCCCGCGGCGTACAGTCAGGCCATGCCGGCAAGGACGACACTGCCTGCGGGCGGCCGCGGTCGGAGAGCTCAGCGATGCCCGGGCTGCCAGAGCTGAGCGGGCTCGACGACGTCGGCGACCGAGCGCGTCCGAAGCGCGTCGGGCACAAGGGCGCCGACCACATCGCACCGGGCAACACCGCTGAGAGCTTCCGCGCCGCGCTCGCTCACGGCGTCGACATGATCGAGTTCGACGTCCTGCCCCAGCGGCTCGACGGCAGCGGCGAGCTGCTGCTGGCGCACGACTACCTCGACGCCTCGGCGCGCCGCCCGATGACGCTCGCCGAGGGGCTCGAGCACTTCGCCCACGAGGCCTACAACGGTGTCGAGCTGGACGTCGACCTCAAGCTCCCCGGCTACGAGGAGCGGGTCGTCGCCGCGCTGCGCGCGCACGGTTTGGCGGACCGCTCGCTGATCTCGACGATGGAGCCCGAGTCCCTGCGCGTGGTGCGGCGGGTCGCCCCGGAGCTCCGTCTGGGCCGCTCGTTCCCGCGCGTGCGCAGGGACCTGACCCGGCACCCGGTCTATCGCTGGCCGGCGTACGCGGTGATCGCCTGGTGGCGCCGGCGCCTGCCGGCGGCGATCGGCTCCCAGCTGCGCGCCGGCGAGGTCGATGCGCTGATGGCCCACTGGGCGTTCGTCACGCCCGCGCTCGCGACGGCGGTCAGCTCCGCCGGCGGCGAGCTCTACGTCTGGACGGTCGACGATGCCGAGCGGATCGCCGCGCTCGAGCAGCTCGGCGTGACCGGGATCATCACCAACGATCCACGCCTGTTCGACGCGACGCCGCGCCGCTAGATTGGCCCGGCCATGTCGACGGCCGACGAAGAGACCGCGCGGCTGCTCGGGCGGATCCCGGTCTTCGAGGCGCTCGGCGAGGAAGACCTGCTTCGCGTAGCGGAGGTGGCGGTGCGGCGCTCGTTCGCGCCGGGCCAGCGGATCTTCCACGAGGGCGACCCCAGCGACACCTGCTACATCGTGCGGGTCGGCAACGCTCGCGCGGTGCGCGAGCACCCCGACGGCAGGACGATCACGCTCGCCCAGTTCGGCCCCGGGGACACGTTCGGCGAGCTGGCGATGTTCGACGACGAGAAGCGCTCGGCGACGGTCGAGACGCTCGACGACGTGGAGGCGATCGCGATTCTCGGGCGCGACATGCGGCGGCTGATGCGCGACCACAGCGAGATAGCGACAAAGCTCGTCATCTCGCTGGGACGGCGGCTGCGGCTGGCGAACGAGCGGCTCGCGCGCCAGTCCTTCCAGACGGTGCAGAGCCGCGTCGCCACGGCGATCGCCGACCTCGTCGAGCGTGAGCGAGAGGCCGACCCGCGGGTGGGCGAGCGCGACGTTCTGCTGCGCATCACGCAGGCCGACGTCGCCAAGCTGGCAGGCTCCTCGCGCGAGTCGGCCAGCCGCTTCCTCAAGACGCTGGAGCGCGCCGGCGTCGTGCGCCAGGGGCGCGGCAGGATCCTCGTCCACGACCCCGGGGCGCTCTCCGGCTACGTCTACTGACGTGGAGACCGGCGGCGAGGTCGCAGTCGGCGCCGTCGAGCGCGAGCTGTCGGCCGGCGGCGTCGTCGTTCGCGAGGCGCCCGCCGGCCCGGAGTGCCTCGTGATCGTGCCGACGCGCCGCGATGCCGCCGGCCGGCGCGTGCTGACGCTCCCCAAGGGCCACCCCGAGCCGGGCGAGAGCCCCGAGCAGGCGGCACGGCGGGAGGTTCGCGAGGAGACCGGCGTCGACGCCGAGCCGCGGGGGCGCCTGGGTGAGGTGCGCTACTGGTATCGACGGGGCGGGCGCCGGGTTGCGAAGCGGGTCGTCTTCTTCCGCTTCACGCCCCGCGCCGGCGATCCGGCGAGCCATCGCGACGCCGAGATCGAGGAGGCGCGCTGGCTCGACCTCGAGCGAGCCGGCGACGAGCTGAGCTACGCCGGGGAGCGCGAGATGGTCGCGCTCGAGCTGTCGCTGCGGCACGCGGGCCGGTAGGGTGGGCGCGCCGATGCAGGTCCTCAACTTCTACTCGACGATCTTCGCCGACCAGCTCCGTCGCGGGCGCAAGTCGGCCACGATCCGACTCGGCGACAAGTCGCACAAGTACCGCAAGAACCAGGCGGTCCTCGTCACGATCGGCTACCAGTACTCGCCGCGCGAGAAGATCTTCGAGGCGGTCATCGACCAGGTCGAGGTCAAGCGCGTCCGCGACCTCAGCCCGCGCGACATCGAGCACGACAACCCCGAGTTCCGCCGTCACGACGAGATGATCCACTTCCTGGAGCAGATCTACGGCCGGCCGGTGACGATGGACGACATCGTCACCGTCGTGCGCTTCTCGCAGATCATCGAGAACCCTCAGTCGTACACCGACGCGCGGCTCGGAATCGGCGGCGCGCAGAACTGATCGGCGCGCGCGTGCGGCGCGGCGGGCAGGGCGGCCGCGGCGGGCATCCCCGGGCACAGCCTGCCTCCGGGGCGCCGACTCTCGCACCGCTCGGCACTCTCGCGTGGCGAGTGCCGAGCAAGACGCTGGACAGCGGCCTCACCGTGCCGCTATCATCCGGCCCGCTGGCCTGGCACTCCCCCCCTGCGAGTGCCAACATGCTCGGCACATTGGACGTTCACCCACGAACCCTCTGACGGAGGTTCACCAGATGAAGCTCAAGCCCCTTGGCGATCGGCTGATCGTGCGGGCGATCGACGAGGAGGAGACGACGGCCAGCGGCCTCGTGCTCCCCGACACCGCGAAGGAGAAGCCGCAGAAGGGCGAGGTCGTCGCCGCGGGCGAAGGCCGCTGGGACGAGGACGGCGAGAAGCGGATCCCGCTCGACGTCGCCACCGGCGACGTCGTCCTCTACAGCAAGTACGGCGGCACCGAGATCAAGGTCGACGGCGAGGACCTGCTGGTCCTGCGCGAGAGCGACGTGCTCGCGGTCGTCGAGTCCTAGGCCCACCAGGAGAAACCAGAGAAGACATGGCACACAAGGAGCTCAAGTACGACTCCGAGGCGCGCAAGGCCCTCGAGGCCGGCGTCGACGCAGTCGCCAACGCCGTCAAGGTGACGCTCGGCCCGAAGGGCCGCTACGTCGTCATCGACAAGAAGTTCGGCGCCCCGACGATCACGAACGACGGCGTGACCATCGCCCGTGAGATCGACGTCGAAGACCCGTTCCAGAACCAGGGCGCTCAGCTCGTCCGCGAGGTCGCCACGGCGACCAACGACGTCGCCGGCGACGGCACGACGACCGCGACGGTCCTCGCCCAGGCGATCGTGCGCCAGGGCCTGAAGAACGTCACCGCCGGGGCCAGCCCGCTCTCGCTCAAGCGCGGCATCGAGCGCGCCGTCGGCAGCATCGTCGAGGGCATCGAGAAGCAGTCCAAGGAGATCACGGGCAAGGACCAGATCGCCCGCGTCGCGTCGATCTCCGCCGGCGACGACGAGATCGGCGACGTGATCGCCGACGCGATCGAGAAGGTCGGCAAGGACGGCGTCGTCAACGTCGAGGAGGGCCAGACGTTCGGCATGGACCTCGAGTTCACCGAGGGCATGCAGTTCGACAAGGGCTACATCTCGCCCTACATGGTCACCGACCAGGACCGCATGGAGGCCGTTCTCGAGGATCCGTACATCCTCATCGCGAACCAGAAGATCGGCTCGGTCCGCGACGTCCTGCCGGTGCTCGAGCAGGTCATCCAGTCCGGCAAGCCGCTGCTGATCATCGCCGAGGACGTCGAGGGCGAGTCGCTCGCGACGCTCGTCGTGAACAAGCTGCGCGGGACGTTCACCGGCGTGGCCGTCAAGGCGCCGGGCTTCGGCGACCGCCGCAAGCGGATGCTCGAGGACATCGCGATCCTGACGGGCGCCGAGGTCATCACCGAGGAGATGGGCCTCAAGCTCGAGAACACGCAGGTCTCGCAGCTCGGTCGCGCCCGCCGCATCGTCGTCGCGAAGGACACGACGACGATCGTCGACGGCGCCGGTGAGCTCGACGCGATCAAGGGCCGCATCAACCAGATCAAGATCGAGATCGAGAACACCGACTCGGACTTCGACCGCGAGAAGCTCCAGGAGCGCCTCGCCAAGCTGTCCGGCGGCGTCGCGGTCGTCAAGGTCGGCGCAGCCACCGAGACGGAGATGAAGGAGAAGAAGCACCGCGTCGAGGACGCGCTGCAGGCGACCCGCGCCGCGCTCGAGGAGGGCATCGTGCCCGGCGGCGGCGTCGCGCTGCTGCAGGCCTCGAAGAGCGTGGACCTCGACGGGATCGAGGACGACGACGAGCGCACCGGCGCCCGCATCGTCCTGCGCGCCGTCGAGGAGCCGCTCCGTCAGATCGCCGAGAACGCGGGCCTCGAGGGCTCGGTCGTCGTCGCCGACGTGGCGAAGGCCAAGAAGGGCTACGGCCTCAACGCGGCCACCGGCGAGATCGTCGACCTGGTCGACGCCGGCGTCATCGATCCGGCGATGGTGACTCGCTCGGCGCTGCAGAACGCCGCGTCGATCGCGAAGAACATCCTCACGACCGAGGCGATCATCGCCGAGATGCCCGACAAGGACTCGGGCGGCCCCGGCGGCGGCATGCCCGACATGGGCGGGATGATGTAGGGACGCTCGTCCCCGGACGAGTCGTCTCGACGAGGGCCCGGCGCCGACGCGCCGGGCCCTCGCGCTTTCGCGGGCAGGGGCGCGTGGGCCGCGCCGGGCGCAGGTGAGGCCGCGCGCGTGACGTGGAGCCGGGCGGCGTGGCGTGGAGCCGGGTGCGTGGCGTGGAGCCGCGCGCGTGGCGTAGAGCCGCGCGCGTGACGTGGAGCCGGATGCGTGACGTGGAGCCGGGTGCGTGACATGGAGCCGCGCGTGGCAGGGGAAGCCGCTCGAGGCTCACGCGAGGGAGCGCCGCGCTCCGCGGCGCGGCCCCGGGCTACGTCTGCGCGACGCCGGACGCCGCGGAGCCGACGGCGGAGACCGGCCGCGGCCCGGGGCCCACGTACTTCGCGGTCGGCCGGATCAGCCGCCCCTCGCGCTTCTGCTCGAGGATGTGCGCCGACCAGCCGGCGACCCGCGCACAGGTGAACATGCTCGTGAACAGCTCCGCCGGCACCTGCGCCATGTCGAGCACGACGGCCGACCAGAACTCGACGTTCGTCGCCAGCACACGGTCGGGACGGCGCGCGCGAAGCTCGGCGAGGGCCGCCTTCTCCAGCGCCTCGGCGACCTCGTAGCGCTCCGAGCCGAGATCGCGGGCGGTGCGGCGCAGCACCCGCGCGCGCGGGTCTTCCGCGCGGTAGACGCGGTGGCCGAAGCCCATCAGCCGCTCACCGCGGTCGAGTGCGGCGCGCACCCAGCCCTCGGCGTCGCCGCTCGCCTCGACCTCGTCCAGCATCTGCAGCACGCGCAGGGGAGCACCGCCGTGCAACGGGCCGCTGAGCGCTCCGACGGCGCTCGACAGCGCCGCCGCGACATCGGCGCCGGTCGACGCGACGACACGCGCCGTGAACGTCGAGGCGTTCATCCCGTGCTCGGCGGCGGAGATCCAGTACGCGTCGACCGCGCGTACGTGTCGCGGGTCCGCCTCGCCGCGCCAGCGCAGCAGAAAGCGCTCGGCGATCGTGGTCCCGGTGTCGATCAGGCTCTGCGGCACCCACGGCCGGCCGAGCCCGCGCGCCGACTGCGCGACGAAGCTCAGCGCCATCACCGAGGACCGGGCCAGGTCGATCCGCGCCTGCTCGTCGGTGATGTCGAGGAGCTGGCCCATCCCCCACGCCGGCGCGAGCATCGCCAGCGCCGACTGGACGTCGACACGCGGATCGCCCGATCGGATCTGCAGCGGGTGCGGCTCAGCCGGAAGCAGGCCCGGGTCGAAGCTGCCGTCGACGAGCAGACCCCACACCTTCTCGTACGGCACCGTGCCGACCAGGTCCTCGATGTCGACGCCGCGATAGCGCAGCGCGCCGCCTGCCTTGTCGGGCTCGGCGATCTCTGTGGCGAAGGCGACTACGCCCTCGAGTCCGGACTGGACGTCGCTCACGTGATGCTCCCTGCACGGGTGGGATCGACAGCGACGAAGGTTGTCAGGTACGCATCATGCGCGCCTCGTCGTCGTGGATAGGCTGGGGCCCGACCAGCGATAGGAGACGACGATGCCCCGAGCAGCAGCCGACGCCGACCTGATGCTCCGCCCGGCGGGCGAGCTCGCCGGGCTGGTCCGTCGAGGCGAGCTGTCCGCACGCGAGCTCGTCGAGGCCTCGCTGCGGAGGATCGAGCTGCTGAACCCGACGTACAACGCGTTCATCGACGTGTACCCGGACGACGCGCTCGCCGAGGCCGACGCGATCGCGCCCGGCGACGAGCGGCCCCTCGCCGGCGTCCCCATAGCGATCAAGAACAACCGGCCCGTGGCAGGCAGGCGCTGGACGTTCGGCTCGTCGTTCTTCGGCGACTTCGCGGCGCCGGCCGAGGCGACGCTCGTGACGCGACTGCGCCGGGCCGGCGCGATCGTCGTCGGCAGCACGAACCTGCCGGAGCTCGGGATCGTCGCGACGACCGAGCCGCGGCGCTTCGGCGCGAGCCGCAACCCGTGGGACCCGCAGCGCACGACCGGCGGCTCGTCCGGCGGCTCGGCGGCAGCGGTCGCCGCCGGGATGGTGCCGCTGGCACACGCGAACGACGGCGGCGGGTCGATCCGGATCCCGGCGGCCTGCTGCGGCCTGGTCGGCCTCAAGGTGCAGCGCGGGCGGATCACCCAGGGGCCGTTCGTCGGCTACTCCTTCCTCGGCGTCGACGGCGTCCTCTCGCGCACGACGCAGGACACCGCGCTGGCGCTCGACGTGCTCGCCGGCCACCAGCTCGGCGACGTCGCCTGGGCCGCCCCGCCGAGCGCGCCGTTCGCCGACCAGGCGCGGACGCCGCCGGCGCGGCTGCGCATCGCCATGACATCGCTCCCACCGGTCGAGGGCGCACAGGTCCACGGGCCGGTGCTCGAGGCGCTGAACGGGGCCGCGAGCCTGCTTCGCGAGCTCGGCCACGAGGTCGTCGAGGAGGACCCGCCGTGGGCGATCCCCGGTCTGATCGAGCAGTTCGCGGTGCTCTGGGCGCCGATGATCTCCACGCAGACCGCGTTCGGGGTGCAGCTCACCGGTCGCCAGCCGACCGACGAGGACCTCGAGCCGCTGACGATGGCGCTGTGGCGGATGGCCAAGGAGATCGACGCGGTGACGTACCTCGGAGTCGAGATGATGCTGCAGGCGGTCGCTCGCGGGATGGTCGACTGGACGGCCCGCTTCGACGCGGTTCTCTGCCCGTCGCTCGCGGAGCTGCCGGTGCCGCTGGGAACGATCGACACCTGCGACGAGGGCCAGCCGATGTCCGCCTTCGACCGCTCGTCGCTCTTCACGCCGTTCACGCCGATCTCGAACCTCACCGGCTCGCCGGCGATCAGCGTGCCGCTGTTCCACGAGGAGCTGCACGGTTTGCCGATCGGGGTCCAGCTGATCGGCCAGCCGGAGGGCGAGGGCGCGCTGCTGGCGCTCGCGACGCAGCTCGAGGAGGCGCGTCCCTGGGCGGAGCGCCGCGCACCGGTGGCGGTCGCCTAGCCGCCGCGGGCGTCGCTGGCGTCGCCGGCGTCGCCGGCGACCTAACTGGACCAGCTTCCGGGTGATGAAGGCCGCCGCTCAGCAGAGCGGCGTTCCGATCGTCTCCACGTCTCATCGTCCGACCTCCAGCGAGACCCGCTACGCCTGCGGATCGCGCACGCTCTGCGACAGAAGCGCGCCGCCTCCGTGCCGTCGCCGCCGCGACGGGAACGTGGCTGCAGAAACACAACCCATACCTGAGCTTCTGCAGCCACAACTCCTGCAGGCGCGCCGCTCGGCTGCAGGCGCGCCGCTCGGCTGCAGGCGCGCCGCTCGGCTCGGGGCGCGCCCGCGCCGCGGTGGATCGCCCGCCGCGCCGCGCTATGGGCCGGCCCGCGAGCCCGGCGAGCCCGGGGCTCAGCCCGCTCCGAGCACGCTCACGAGACGACGCGGCTCGACCCCGAGCATGCGCGCATCGGCGGCGCCGCGCGGCGTCGTGAGCGAGACCGTCGCCATCTCCGCCTCGTCCCAGGTGACCGGGGCACGACCGTCGAGCAGCAGCTCGCTCGTGCGCAGCGCGCCGCGTACGAGCCCCTCCGGAACCGGCACGAGCGGGCGCCGGCGTCCCAGGGCGCCCGTCACGATGCGGGTCAGCGCCGCGTAGCTGAGCGTCTCGGGGCCGGCGAGCTCGAAGCGCTCGTGACGGACTCGCGGCTCGCGGCGCAGGCACTCCGCGATGCAGTCGGCGGCGTCCTGGGCCCAGAGCGGCTGCACGAGCGCCCGCCCGTGACCGACGAGCGGCACCACCGGCAGCAGCGACAGCCGCTCGAGCATCCTGACAAGGCCGGCTCCCGGCGCGTGGAGCAGCGAGCACGCGATGATCGTCGTCGTCAGACGCGACCCGGCGACGGCGTCCTCGGCCAGTGCCTTGGAGCGCAGCAGGCGCGTGCGATCGTGTGCCGTCGCGCCGAGCGCCGAGCTGAAGACGAAGCGCTCGGCGCCCGCGCGCTCGGCCGCCTCGACCATCCGCCAGGTCGCGATCCCACCAAGCTCCTCGATCGAGCCGCCCGGCTGATCGCGGACGGTTGCGGCGAGGTGCACGACGGTCTGCACGCCGCGCAGCGCGTGCCGGAACGACGGGGGGTCGGCGAGATCGCCCAGCGCGATCTGCACCCGCACCCGCTCGGGTCCCAGCCGCCGCGGGTCGCGCACCAGACAGCGGACCGGGATCCCAGCGGCTGTCAGCCTGGGCAGGAGCGTCGAGCCGAGCATGCCGGTGGCGCCGGTGAGCAGCAGCATCGCGTCGGCCAGCGTACCGCGCGCGAGCACGACGGCCGGTAATCTTGCGAGCCGCTTTCACCCGCCCCGCGCACCACCAGGAACGAGTTCCCACATGGCCTACGTCATCGCTGAGCCCTGCATCGGCGTCAAGGACAACTCCTGCGTCGAGGTCTGCCCCGTCGACTGCATCCATCCGACGCCGGACGAGCCCGACTACGACAAGGTCGATCAGCTCTTCATCGATCCGGAGGAGTGCATCGATTGCGATGCATGCGTCGAGGCCTGCCCGGTCGACGCCTGCTTCGCCGAGGACCAGCTGCCGGACGAGTGGCAGCGCTTCGCGCAGGTGAACGCCGACTACTACGCCAACCGCTGACGTCGCCCCGCCGGTCGGCGGAGCGAGGAGGAGGAAGCACGGATGTCCGCCATCGACGAGCTGGTCGAGAACGCGACTGCCTGGGCGCAGGGCTTCGACAAGGGCGGCCTCGCGCTGCGCCCGACCAAGCAGCTCACGATCGTCGCCTGCATGGACTCGCGGCTCTCGCTCTTCGCGATGCTCGGCCTGCGCAAGGGCGAGGCGCACATCCTGCGCAACGCCGGCGGCATCATCACCCCCGACGTGGAGCGCTCGCTGGCGATCTCCCAGCGGCTGCTCGGCACCCGCGAGATCATGCTGATCCACCACACCGACTGCGGGATGCTGAAGATGAGCGACCCCGAGCTGCGGCTGATGCTGCGCGCGGAGACCGGCTTCGAGCCGCAGTGGAGCGTCGACTGGGTCGGCGACGCCGCCGACGACGTGCGCCATTCGATGGCGCGCATCGAGGCCAGCCCGTTCATCCTGCACAAGAACGTGCGCGGCTTCGTCTACGAGGTCGAGGTAGGCCGCCTGGTCGAGGTCTCGTGCACGGTGTGATCGGACGCACGGTGTGATCGGACGCACGGTGTGATCGGGCGCACGGTGTGATCGGGCGCACGGTGTGATCGGGCGCACGGCGTGATCGGGCGCACGGCGTGATCGGGCGCGCGGCGTGATCGGGCGCACGGCGACCTGAGCCCGCAGCCGGCCGCCCCACCGGCCCCACGGTGCTTGCTGCTTGCCAGATCGCTGCTAATCTGCAAGCAGCAGGTTCGTAGATCCCTCCCCAAAGGAGCCCGATATGGCCACCGCCGTCAAGCCCGAGAGCCCGTTCGCCGAGCCGGTCGCCGAGGCCGCCGAGCGCGTGCTCGACTTCAACGAGAAGGTCGCAGACGCCGGCCGCAAGCTGAGCGCCGCCTACCTCGACGCCGTCGACACGGCCGCCGCCCGCTACGCCGACTTCGAGGAGAAGGTCGCCGGCGCGACGAAGATCGACTGGGTCGCCTCCACCGCGTCCGCCCACGCCGGCCTGACGCGCGAGCTCACCGGCGCCTACACGAGCGCCGCCCGCGAGCTGATCAAGTAGCCCGGCGGCGCCTCAGCGCGCCGTCCAGCCCTGGTCCATGACGAGCGGGGCGCCCGTGAAGGGCGCCCCGCTCGGGCCGAGGAGGAACGCCACGACGTCGGCGACCTGTTGCGGCTCGATGAGCCGCTTGACCGCGTGTGGCTCGAGGATCACCTCTTCGAGCACCCGATCCTCCGGCAGCCCGTGAGCGCGGGCCTGCGCGCTGATCTGTCGCTCGATCAGCGGCGTTCGCACATAGCCGGGGCACAGCGCCGTCGCCGAGATGCCGTGCGCGGCGCCCTCCAGGGCGAGCGTGCGTACAAGCCCGATCACGCCGTGCTTGGCCGAGACGTAGCCGGCCTTGAACGGCGAGGCGACGACGCCGTGAACCGACGCGATCGCGACGAACCGCCCCGCACCGGACGCCGCGAGCGCATCCCAGCCGTAGCGCGCCAGCAGGAAGGGCGAGGTGAGCAGCAGCGCCACGAGCTCGTCCCAGCGGTCCTCGTCGAACTCGCCGATCGGCGAGACGTGCTGGAAGCCGGCGCTGGGAATGATCGCATCGAGCCGCCCGAAGCGCTCCAGCGCTTCGCGGACCGCGTCGCCGTTGCCCTCGCGCGTCGTGAGATCAGCGGCGCAGGGCACGCCGGGCCCATCCGGGTCGGGCCGTAGATCGACCGCCAGGACATCGATCCCGTCGGCTTCCAGGCGCTCCGCGATCGCCCGTCCGATGCCGGATGCGGCTCCGGTGACGAGCGCGGCCCGCCGATTCGTGAACATGCCGTCATCCTCCCGTGATCAGATATCCGTCATGACCTGCGCGTCGGCTCCCGTCGGGCCCATCATCGTCGATGACATGGCCGGCTCATGGGAGAGCGCGCTCACCGGGCTGACCGAGTACTGGGCCGGCGCCTTGCGCCGTCACGCCACGCCGGTGGAGGTCGTGGTCGACGCGTGCCGCTGGTGGCGGACGGCGACCCGGCGCGAGCGCCCGTCGTGGTCGACGCCGAACGAGGTCGTCTGGGAGGCCGGCGTCGCACGCCTGCGCGACTTCAGCCAGGGGTCGCGTGCGCGGGTCGTGCCCACGCTCGTGTTGCCGCCGCAGGCCGGCCACGACTCGTGCATCGTCGACTACAACGCGCAGCAGAGCCAGATGCAGACGATCCGCGCGGCAGGGCTGCCTCGAGTCTTCACGCTCGACTGGATCGGCGCCCGCACCGAGACGAAGGATGCGGGGATCGCCGACTACCTCGCCGTCGTCGGACGCGCGGTCGACGACCTCGGCGGCCACGTCAACCTCGTCGGCGACTGCCAGGGCGGCTGGCTGGCCACGATGTTCGCGGCGCTGGCGCCTGACGCCGTGAACACGCTGACGATCGCCGGAGCGCCCATCGATTTCCATGCCGGGGAGCCGGTGATCCACCGCTGGGTGGAGAGCTGCACACCGGGCGGGTCGCTCGCCCTGTATGAGACGCTCGTCGCCGCGGGGGGCGGGGTGCTGCGCGGCGAGGAGATGATCCGCGGCTTCATCGCGCTGCGCCCACAGAACGAGGTGGAGCGCCAGATCACGCTGCTCGCGAACATCCACGACGAGGAGCACGTCCGGCGCTACCGCGAGTTCGAGGACTGGTTCAAGCACACCCAGGACATCCCGGGGCGCTTCTACCTGTGGATCGTCGAGAAGCTGTTTCGCGACAACCTGCTGATCAAGGAGCGAATCGAGGTCGACGGGCGGCGGCTGAGGCTCTCGGAGATCGCGGTGCCGCTCTACCTGCTGGCCGGAGAGACCGACCACATCACGCCGCCTGCGCAGGTCTTCGAGCTCGCCGAGCATGCTTCGACCCCGCCCGCACAGGTGACCAGGCGAATCGCCCCCGGCGGCCATCTCGGCCTGTTCATGGGACACGCCTCGCTACGCGATCACTGGACGCCGTTGATGGCTCAGGTCGCCGAGCGCTCTCAGCTTCGGCCCCGGCGCCCGCGGGCCGTGAAGGCCTCGTAGACCTCGAGCAGCGCCTGCCGCTGGCGCGCAGTGAGCGCGCCGTCGGCCTTGATCGCGGTGACGACCTGCGGCTCCCCCTCGTTCTCGTCGCCCTGTGCGCGGCGCGTACGGCCGGCCTGCTCGTAGAGCGTGTCCGCCGAGACCTCGAGCGTCCGGGCGAGCGCGTCGACGACGCGCTCGGACGGCTCGCGCAAGCCGCGCTCGATCTGCGAGAGATAGGGATTCGATATGCCGGCCAGATCGGCGAGCTGCCGCAGCGAGAGCTCCTGGAGCTCTCGCTGCCGGCGGATGAAGTCCCCCAGCGGGGACGCAGGATCGGTCACGACGAGTCGCTCACATGTCCATCCCGCCGTTGACCCCCCACACCTGTCCGGTGATGTAGGAGGAGCCGTCGGCGCACAGGAAGTGGACCACCCGAGCGATCTCCTCAGGCTGCCCGAGCCGCCCAAGCGGGATCTGCGCACGAATCCGGTCGAGCGCCTTCTCGGGAACCGACTGCACCATCTCCGTCTCGACGTAGCCCGGCGCCACGGTGTTGACGGTCACGCCCAGCCCGCTCTGATCCTTTCCCGCGCGCTTGAGCGCGAAGGCCGCTTCGCGGGCGAACGACTTCGTCAGCCCGAACAGGCCCGACTTCGACGCCGCGTAGTTGACCTGCCCGATGTTGCCGCGCTGACCGATGATCGAGGAGATGTTGACGATCCGGCCCGATCCGCGCTCGAGCATGTGCGGCAGCACCGCCTGCGACATGAAGAAGGCGCCCGATAGGTTCACCGCAATCACCTTGTACCAGTCCTCGTCGGTCAGGTTCAGCACGGTCTTGTCGGCGGTGATGCCGGCGTTGTTGACGAGGATGTCGAGCCGTCCGTGGCGCTCGATGACCTCACCGATGGTGCGCCGGCAGTCATCTGCCGACCCGACGTTGCCCTGGTGGGCAGAGGCGGCGACGCCGAGCCGCTCGAGCTCGCGGCAGATCCGCTCCGCCTCCTCGCGCCCGGCGTGATAGCCGGCGGCGACCACGGCCCCCTGGGCGGCAAGGCTGTGACAGATCGCCGCGCCGATGCCGCGGCTGCCGCCCGTCACGAACGCGACGCGGCCGTCGAGCTTGTCACCCGTCGGTCCGGCTTCGTGCTCTGTCTGAGTGACCATTCTCTCCTCCGATTCCGAGGATCAGCGCTCCGAGCGCTCGGCGAGCCATCCCGCGAGCTCGGGCCAGATCTCCAGACGGGCGCGGGAGCCCGCGATCAGCCCGATGTGTCCGCCCGGACGATCGAAGTGCGTGATGTCCTCGCTGCCGACCAGGTCGAGCAGCGGGACCGTGTTCGAGCGCGGTGCGATGTGATCCGCGCCGGCCGTGATGACCAGCAGGTTCTGCTCCAGGCGACCGAGGTCGACGGGCCGGCCGCGCATCCTCAGCAGGCCGTGGACGAGCCGGTTCTCCTTGTACATCCATGTGATCCACTCGCGGTAGGCGCGCGCCGGGAACGGTGGGTTGTCGGCCACCCACTTGGCCATCGCCTGATAGGCCTCGCGGCTCGCGGTGCCGTCGTACACCCCCTCGGCCAGCCGTCGGTAGACGGTCCAGAAGTTCGTCACGGGCTTCATCGTCTTGTTCGCGAAGTCGATCGCGCGCCCCGGGACGGACGGCCACGCGTCGGCGACCGCATCGACGTCGAACGCATCGATGCCGACCCAGCGCGCGTACAGCGAGTCGCTCGTGTCGATCGGCGTCGTCAGCAGCACGAGGTTGCGTGCCGGGCTGTCGGCGCCTGCGAGCGCCGCGTGCATCGCGCACAGCGTGCCGCCGATGCACCAGCCGACGAGCGTCAGCTCCTCGGCGCCGGACGAGCGCAGGACCTCGCGCATCGCCCAGGGAAGCGCATCGCAGACGTAGTGCTCGAGCCCGGTGTCGGCGTCCTCGTCGTCGGGGACGCCCCAGTCGAGCAGGTAGACGTCAAACCCCTCGGAGAGCAGGAACTCGACGAGCGAGTGGCCGGGCCGCAGGTCGAAGATATGGGGCCGGTTGATCAGCGCGAAGACAAGCAGCAGCGGCACGGCATGGCGACGGTCGGCCGACCGGTAGCGGTAGAGAGTCGTCTTGCGATGGGTCCAGACGGGGTCGCGAGGCGTGACGGCGATGCGGGCGTCATCGGTCGTCAGCAGGATGTTCGCCGTCTCGACCGCGGCCCACGGGAGCCGTGCGAGGCCGGACAGAACGCTCATCGCCCGCTCCGACGCGTGCCCCTCCCCGGCGGCACGGGCTCCGTTGCCGCCAGAGAGCCGGCGCCGGCGCGCCGCTCGTCCTTCGCGGCGGGGCGGCTGCCGGCGACGTGCTGCTCACGCAGCTCGTCGCGCAGCGCCTCGACCTCCTGGAGCACTCGCTCCAGCTTGTCCTCGGTGCGCCCAAGCTGGCGCGCCAGGCGCGTGATGTCGGAGCGCCCGACGATCCGCAGGTTGCGCAGCACGAGATCGCCGACGTCGGCGCCGATCCGCGTCAAAGCGACGACGTTCTCCGTCGTGCGCGCAAGGAGCTCGCCGAAGCCGTGGCCGCCGACGAGCTGCTCCATCGCCTCCGCCGTACGGCCCTCCGCCTCCTCGTACAGGCGTCGCACCTGCTCATCGGGGCTCGCGTCGCTCATCTGCCGACCTCCGGCTGCCTTCCTTGTCACCGCCGACGACGTGTCTCCACCATAGAGCGCTCAGTTGCATTGCGGGGGATTTCGCTGCCGGGCCAGACGGTCGTGTCCGCCCGCCGACGCCTCGGCCCGACCGTTCGCCCAAGGCTCTCGCCGGCCCTACCGCCCGGCCGCAGCCGGCCCGGCGACGCGGTGGCGCGCCGGGCGAAGCGCCGCCGCCCGGCGGGGCTCAGTCGACCGGCCGGCGTGCCCGCCCGACGGCCAGCAGATGCGGACGCAGCGCCTCGCCTACGAGCACCCGGAGGACCGGCGGAAACCGGTCCAGCGAGGCGCTGTGACCGTCCGCGCCGAGCTCCACGAGCCACGCGCCCCGCGAGTCGTCGGCGACCACGACGAGCATGGCCTCGAAGCCGGTGTCGCGCATGCGCGCGGACAGCGACTCGGGCAGCCCGCGATCGCCGACGCCGACTACCGTCGCGCCCGACTCGGCGAAGCCCTCGCGGGTCAGCTCGAGGTCGAGCAGGTCGTCGCGGGTGAGCCACGGGCCACGACGGCGCAGATCGCCGAGATCGCCCATGCGACCCGCCGCGGAGACGGCGCGAGCGGGCTCGCCGGGCGCCAGCCACGCAACCGACCAGCTCGGCACGCCGAGGCGGTCCGCGATCCGCCGCACGATCCCGGCCAGACGGTCGGCCGGCTCGGCATCGCCGAGCGTCGTGTCGAGCAAGGTCAGGACCTCCCCGAGCAGCGCCACCGGGTCGCGATCCCCGGCGGCGTCGCGCAGCGCCCGCCCGCGGCCCGGCCACGGCGCACCGGAGCCCTCGCACGGCTCGCCGGCGACGCACACGCGACCACGGCCGGAGCGCTTCGCCGCGTACTGCGCCGCGTCGGCGGCACGCAGCAGGTCGGCCGGCCTGCCGCGGCCGGCCTCCAGCACGGCGACGCCGCATGAGACGCCGGCCGGCGGGTCCGCGGCGGCCGCACGGCGCACGGCGGCGCCCGCCAGCGAGCGCGCTCGCTCCGCACCGCAGCCGCTCACCAGCAGACAGAACTCGTCGCCGCCGATCCGGTAGACGAGCGCCTCGTCGCACGTCGCGGCGACGCTGGTGAGCGCCGCGGCGACGGTCTTCAGCGCGGCGTCCCCCGCCTCGTGGCCCTGGTGATCGTTGATCTCCTTCAGGTCGTCCAGATCGCAGAGCACGAGCGCGAGGTCGGTCTTCGCGGCCCGCGCATCCAACACGGCCGGCTCCAGCGCCTCGTCGAACGCGCGCCGGTTCGCCAGCCCGGTGAGGCCGTCGGTGCGGGCCAGCTCGGAGAGCTGCGCGAACAGCTCCGCGCGCCCGATGGCTGCTCCTACCTGGCTCGCCATCGCGTGCAGGAAGCGCGCGTCGCGTTCGCTGAACGGCGGCTGATCAGCCCGCCGCGAGGCCCAGATCTGCCCCCACGTCTCGCCGCCCCGGATGATCGGCACGGCCACGGAGGAGTGCTTGCCGAAGGACTGGAGCAGGCCACGCTCGAGCTCGCCGATCGAGGCGTCGTCGAGGGAGCACCAATGGACGCCGCCCTGCTCGAGGACGGTGCGCATCACCCGGCCCTCGTCGAGCCGGTAGACCTCGTCGGCCGGATGACGCTCCTCGCCCTCGGCGAGGTCGCCGACGTTGACGACCGTCCGCAGGATCTGCTGGTCGGGGTGGTATCGATCGATCGACAGGCTCGACGCCCCGATCGCCTCGCACGCGTGCTCGGCGGCGACGTCGACGACCTCTTCCACCCGGTTCGCGGCCGCGACCGCGGAGGCCACGGCGATCAGGGCGATCAGCTCCTGCTCGAGCTTCGATCCGCCGTCGCCGTGGACGCTCGTCGACCGCCGCGAGGGCGGCTCGACCGCGGGATCGACGTCGGACTCGACGACGACGGCCAGCAGCGTCTCGACCACCCGCCGGTCGAACTGGGTCCCGGCGCCCGCCCCGAGCTCGGCGATCGCCTGCTCGATCGACAGCGGGGCGCGGTGGGGGCGAGCGCTGATCAGCGCGTGCCAGGCGCTGCACGCGTGGACGATGCGCGAGGTGATCGGGATCTCCTCGCCCGCTATCCCGTCGGGATAGCCCCCGCCGTCCCAGCGCTCGTGCTCGTGGCGCACCGCTCGCGCGACGTCCTCGAGCCCCTGAACCGAGGAGACGATCCGCTCGCCGACGAGTGGGTGCTCGCGCATCATGTTCCACTCGGCCGCGTTGAGCCGGCCCTTCTTGCGCACGATCTCCTCGGGAATGCTGATCTTCCCGACGTCGTGCAGCATGGCGACGGCCGCCAGCTCGACGAGCTCGCGCTCGCCGAGGCCGAGCCGCGAGCCGACCGCGATCGAGAGGTCGTGGACGGCGTCGGCCCGTCCCGCGGCGTATCCGTCGCGGGCGTGGAGCGTGGCGGCGAGCGCACGCACGACCGCATCGGCGGTCTGCGTCGTCGGGCCGCGGTCGCGTTCGAGATCCCGCAGGACCGCCACGAGAGCTTCGTCGCCGGCGGTCAGGCTTCGGGCGGCGTCGAGCGCCTCGCGGCGCAGGTCGTGGTGCTCGGAGGTCGCCATTCTCTCCCCTGCTTATCGGCGCCTGCCGCGCGATGCTTCAGCGTGGCATGCGCTGTGCGCGTAGCGCCTACGCCATTCCGCGGGACCTTATGCCATCGGCAGGCTCATGCCGAGCGGCGTGGGCCCCTCGCCCGGCCCCCCATGGGCGCCCGGGCTACCGGTCGCCTGGAGCACCGGCAGCTCGACCGGGAACATCGCCTGCAGCCCCCGAGCGACATGGCGGATCGCCTGGCTGGCGGGATCGTCCGGGTCGGCGAGCACCAGCGGCACGCCGGCATCGGACTGCTCGCGCAACGGCATCGTGAGCGGCACCTTGCCGAGCAGCGGGACGTCGAGCTCGTCGGCGAGCTCCTGGCCACCGCCCTCGCCGAAGATCGCGTAGCGCTCTCCGTCCGGGGTCACGAAGCCGGCCATGTTCTCGATCACGCCGGCGACGTCGAGGTCGACCCGATGGGCCATCTCGGCCGACCTGCGGGCGACCCGCTGGGCCGTCGGCTGCGGCGTCGTGACGACGACGAACCTCGCCAGTGGCAGCATCTGGGCGAGGGTCATGGCGACATCGCCGGTGCCGGGCGGCAGATCGACGAGCAGCACGTCGAGCTCACCCCACTCGACGTCCTCGAGGAACTGACCCAGGGCCTTGTGGAGCATCGGCCCCCGCCAGACGACGGCGGCGTCCTCCTCGACGAAGAAGCCGATCGACATCACCTTCACGCCGTGCGCCTCGAGCGGCAGGATCTTGCGCTCGGCCGAGACGGGCGGGCGCCCACCGGTGCCGAACATGCGCGGGATCGAGTAGCCCCAGACGTCGGCGTCGAGCACGCCGACTCGCCTGCCATCGGCCGCGAGCGCGGCGGCGAGGTTCGCGGTTATCGTCGACTTGCCGACGCCGCCCTTGCCGGAGCCGATACAGACGACGTTCGAGACCTGGGCGAGCGCCCCGGCAGGCAGCGAGCTGCGGCCGAGCTTCTTCTGGAGGTCGCCCTTCTCCTGCTCGCTGAGCACGTCGAACGTCACCGAGACGCGCGTAACGCCCTCAAGCCCGCTGACGGCCTTGGCGACCGCGGTCTCGAAGTGGCTGCGGATCGGGCAGCCGGGCGTCGTCAGCGAGACGGTCACGTCGACGGCGCCGTCGTCGTGCTGGACGATGTCGCGAACCATGCCGAGCTCGACGATCGAGCGCCTCAGCTCCGGGTCGATGACAACCTCGAGGGCCTTCATGATCTCGTCACGCGTCGGCATCGGACCATTGTCGCAAATCCGATCTGGATGATCGGACTGCCATCCCCCGACGAGCGGCCGCGGACCGAATCGCGACGCCCGCGGCCGGCCGATGGCGCGGACCACAGCGGCCCGGCCCGGCCGGCCGGCGGGTAACACGAGGCGCCCGCGGAGGCCGTCAGGCGCCCGGCAGAGGCGTCAGGCGCCCGGCAGAGGCGTCAGGCGGCGAAGCTCGCTCTCGATGCGGGCACGTGTGCGCCCGGCCTCGCGTCGAGCCCGGCGGCGCGCGGCTTCGCCGCGACGCTCGAGCCTGCGGAGCTCGACCTCGGCCGTCTGGCGGCTGCCGAGCCTGGCGCGAAGGTCGACGATCGTCCCGCCGACGGCGTCGGTCGCCGTCAGCACGGCGCCGACCTGCACGTCGGCGGCGCGCTCGGCGTAGTTGCCGGCGAGACCGATCACGGAGCGGCCGGTCGATACGACGGCTTCGACGAGCCGCTGGTTGTCGGCGCGCAGCGCGCCACGATCGACGCTGACCTTGTCGGCTGCGGCCTCCGTGCGATGGACGCCGCGGGTCACAGCGGCCTTGCGTGCCGCGGTCGATCGAGCGGCCGCGGTCTTCGCGGCGCCCTCGGCACTGGCACGCTCTGCGCTCTTACGGGTGGGTGTGGTCTTCTCGGCCATGGCGACCAACCTCTCTGTGGAATGCGGTTGACACACCGTAGCACGTCGCGCGAACAGATGTTCGACGTACGGGTGTTCGCACCGGCAAATGCACAGCGATCATGCGGGACGGCGGCGCGCCGCCGCGCGCCCTGGTCGCGCCATGGCCCTGAGACAGATGAGAGCGCGGGCGCCTCGCGCCGTCGATCGTGCTCAGGAGACGGGCAGCGCGCTCACGTCGGCGAGCCCGCGCGCGGTGCGTGCGGCGACGACCGGGGAGAGCGCGCGCAGATCGGCCAGCGGCGCGCCGAGCGGCTCGTCGCAGGTCGTGAAGGCGACGAGCCCGCCGCTCTCGCGTACCACGAGCTGTGCCGCCGCCGCATCGACCGAGCGACACGGCGCCAGCGAGGCCATCGCGTCGACGCGTCCGGCGGCGACCTGACAGAGGGCGATCGCCACTGCGCCGATCGCCCGGACGCGATGTACGTGTGCCTCGAGGGCCGCTGAGCTCGCCGCGAGGTGGCGCGGGCGCGCCGCCTCCAGCGCCACTATCTCCAGGCGCCCGTCCGGCCGTCGCCGCTCGGGCGGGACGTCGCGCAGCGGCGCGTCGTCGAGCCACGCGCCGACGCCTCGGCGCGCCCGCCACTCCTCGCGCGGGCCCGCGTCGTAGACGTAGCCGAACGCGACGTCCGCCATCGTCGGCCCGTCCGCGACGGCGATCGAGAGGGCGTGGTGGCGCAGACCCCGCTTGGCGTTGAGCGAGCCGTCGATGGGGTCGACGATCACGAGCAGGTCCCCGCCGCCGAAGTCGACGATCCCGCGCTCCTCGGTGATCACGGTGAAGCGCGCACCCGCGTCGTACAGGCGCTCGAGCTCGGTGAGCACGACGTCCTCGGCGTCGCGATCGATGACGAGCGTCCGGTCGCCGCCGCTGCCCACCTGGCCGGTCTCCTCGAGGCGCCCGCGCCCCGGAGCGCTCGCGGCGAGCAGCCGGAGCACGCCCTCGGCGCTGCGACGGCACATGCCGAGCCATTCGTGATCGGGGAGCCCGAGCTCTGCCATCCCCGCCGTATCCTAGGAGCGTGCGGGATCCGCTCGAGGGCCTCACCTCGCGTCAGCGCGAGGTCGCGACGCACGCCGACGGACCGCTTCTCGTGCTCGGCGAGGCGGGCAGCGGCAAGACGTGGGCGCTCGCCGCGCGCCACGCCTGGCTGGCCGGGGCGGGAGGGCTCGAGCCTGGGTCGGTCCTGTCGCTGACGGACTCGGTCGCCGCGGCCGGAGCCCTGCGCGCCGAGGTCGAGCGCAGCGTCGACGGCGGGTTCGGAGAGCTCCACGTCCACACCGTGCACGGCTTCTGCACGCGGCTGCTCAGCGACGAGTCCGCGGAGGCGGGGCTGGATCCTTTCGTCGTCGTGCTCTCGCCCGCCGATCGGCTGGCGATGCTGCTCGAGCGCGTCGACGAGCTGACCCTGCGCCTGCACGACTTCCGCGGCGACCCCGGCGCCCTGCTCGCGCAAGTGCTCGGGCGGATCGACGCGATGAAGAAGTCGCTGGTGGACGTCGAGCGGTTCGCCGCCTGGGCCGCGGAGCTTCCGGACGACGATCCCGCCGCGGGCCGTGAGCGCGAGTTCGCCGAGGTCTTCCGCGCCCACGACCGCATGCTGCGCGAGCAGGGGGCGCTCGACCACGGAGACCTCGTGCTGCTCTCGCTCGAGCTGCTCCGGCGCCCGCATGTGCGCGCCCGCGTGTGCCGGCGCGTCGCCCACGTGCTCGTCGACGACGCGCAGGACCTCGCTCCCGGACCGCTTCAGCTCGTCCTCGCGCTGGCGTCGGAGCACCGCGGGCTGACGGCGGCGGGCGATCCGCTGAGCGAGATCTCGACGGCCCGGGGGGCCGCCGGGACGAGCCTGCTCGACGTCGCCGATCGACTGCCGGACGCGACGACGATCCGGCTGGACGGCTCGCTGCGCGCGCCCGAGCGGGTGCTGCGCGCCGCACGAGCCGTCGTCGCCGACCAGCGCGACGCGACGACGGCGACCGAGCCCGACGCGGCGCGGGCGGGCGGCTCGGTGGCGTTCTGGCGCTGCACGAGCTCGCGGGCGCAGGCTCAGGCCGCCGCCGCCGAGGCCGAGCGGCTCGTCCGCGCCGGAGCGGAGCCGGGCCGGATCGCCGTCCTCGTTCGCTCGGTCCGCCAGGAGGGCAGGGCCGTCGCGGCGGCGCTCGAGGAGCGGGCCGTCCCTTACCGGCTGTCGGGTGCGGCCGAGCTGTTCGACCGCGCCGAGGTCAAGGACGTGCTGGCCTGGCTGCGGCTGCTCGTCGACTCGGGGGACGCCAGCGCCGTCGTGCGAGCGCTGTCGCGGCCGCCGGTCGAGCTGCGCTCGGTCGACGTGGCGCGCGTCGTCCAGATCGCCCGCAGGCGCAAGCTCGACATGGTCTCCGCGCTCGTCGCCGCGACGGAGTCCCCGCAGCTGCCGCCGGAGGCGCGCGAGCGGGTCCTCGCGTTCCTCAAGCTGCACCGGCAGATCGCGGCTCAGCTCGACACCCGGCCGGACCTGTTCGTCCACCGGCTGATCGACCGCCTCGGCCTGCGCCGCCAGCAGCTCTTCAGCGCGCAGGCGGACGTCGTCGAGCGGCTCGTCTCGCTCGCCCGGCTGGGCGAGTTGGCGGCCCGTGAGGCGCGCCGCTCGCCGCAGGCGACCGGGCGCGAGTTCGCGCGGCACCTTCCGGCGGTCGCGGAGGCGGGGCTACCCGACGAGGAGGCCCCGGTCGAGGCACGAGCCGCCGCCGTCGAGGTGCTCGCAATGCACGCCGCGAGGGGCCGCGAGTTCGATCACGTGCTGGCACTCGGCCTGCAGTCCTCGCGAATGCCGGGCGCGCAGCGCGTCGCCGCGGATCCGATCCCGGCGGAGCTTCGCCACGACGACCTCCTCGGCGACCCGCGCGCCGCGCACGCACAGGCCATGGCCCGCCTGCTGCACGTGGCGCTGACACGCGCTCGGAAGTCGCTCGTCCTGGCCTTCGTCGAGCGAACCGACCGCGGCGCGCGGCAGTCTCCGTCACCGTTCGTCGAGCAGGCGCGCGCCGCGCTGGCCGCGCCGTGGGAGGAGCGGGCCGAGGAGCTGTTCGGCCCGGACGAGGCGCTCCATGCGGCGTTCACCGAGCTGCGCGACGAGTTGCTGCGCGACGTGCCGCGGATTGCCGGCGCGCTCGGCGAGCTGCGGCTCGACACCGATCTGGAGATCACGCACGGGGTCGTGCGATACCTGGAGCTGGTCAAGCTCGCGGCGGTCATCGGCCGGCGCGACGGGCAGCCGGTCGCCGACACGCTCGCCCAGGTGGGTGCGGTCCTCTCACAGGTGACGACCGCGCAGCAGCGGGAGGTGCTGGAGTCGAGCCCGCTGGACGACGTGATCGTCGCCGCCGAGCGCGACGCCGGCGCGCGCGCCGCGGCGATCGCCCGCCGCGCCGAGCCGTCGCTCGAGGCGTTCCTGCCGCGCCGGGGCGAGGGTCTGCTGCTGAGCGCTTCGGACATCGAGACCTACCGCAGCTGCCCGCTGCGCTACAAGTTCGCGCGCGTCTTCCGGATCCCCAGCGAGCCGACGCTGAACCAGCGGTTCGGGATCGTCGTCCACCAGGTGCTGGAGCGCTACCACCACGCGGGGAGCGGGTCGCTCGACGAGCTGCTCGGCCTGCTCGACACCGGCTGGCGTCGCAGCGGCTTCGGGGCCGGCGACGAGGAGCGCCAGCTTCGCGCGAAGGCGGAGGCGGCGCTGCGCCGCTACGTCGCGCGCCGCGCGGAGGAGGACGGCGAGCCGGTCTGGCTGGAGCGCTCGTTCCAGTTCCGGATGGGGCCGCACACGCTGCGCGGACGGGTCGATCGGGTCGACCGCCTGCCCGACGGCGGCTACGAGCTGATCGACTACAAGACCGGCCGCCCGAAGAGCCGCGAGCAGCTGCGCGACGACGTGCAGCTCTCGCTCTACGCGCTCGCGGCCCGTGAGGCGTGGGACGTCGAGTCGCGGGCCCAGAGCTACCTGTACGTGCTCGACGACCAGAAGGTGCCGGTCCCGTCCGACGACGTCGACCGCGACTGGATCGCCGAGACGGTCCTCGAGGTCGCGGACGGGATCCGCGCGCAGGGTTTCGAGCCGACGCCGAGCCCGTCGGTGTGCGCGATGTGCGACTACCGGATCATGTGCCCGGCGGCGGAGCGCTGACGGCGGCGAGCCCGGCCCGGCGCCGCCCACGGCCCACTACTGCCGCTGTCGCCGCGGCGACAGCGGCACGGCTCATTGGAAGAGGTCGAAGAACTGCGCCGTCGCGGTCACGACGATCATCCCGGTCGATGTGGCGGTCAGGTCGATGTCGGCGAGCTTGGGATCGTCCGGATACGGCCCGGGCTGCCCCAGCGGGTAGCCGCCGATGCGAAGCGTGCTCGAGCCCAAGGACTCCGGATCGAGCGACGGGTCCGTCCCGGCGAAGCCGAACATGTCGCTCGTGTCCTTCTGGGTGACGGTCATGAACGCACCCGCATGGCCGCTGGCCCCGGAGGCGGGGTCAGGCGCCTCGGCGGTCTTCATCGCGGCGGTGATGAACAGCCGGTCACCGTCCACGACGTCGACCAGGACCGTGGTCGACGCCTGCGCGCCGGTCCTCCCGTCGTCGGGGACGTTGGAGCTGTAGAGCGTCGTGACCGGGGTCGGCGGCTCGGGGCCGGCGGGATCGTGCCACAGCACGGCGACTCCGTACTCAAGGCCATCGACGTCCGTGCCCGGGCCGGACGGACCCTGGGCGCCTCGGGGGCCCTGCGCGCCGCGCGGCCCGGCAGAGCCGGGCGCCTCGATCGCGCTCCGCAGCGACGGCGCCAGATCCGCGGACCCGAGCGAGCCGTCCTTGACGTGGCCGCCGGTGAGCGTTCCCTTCTTGACATCGGCGCCGGTGAGCGAGCCGCCCTTGACGTGGGCGCCGGTGATCGTCCCCTTCTTGATCTGCGCGCCGTTGATCGTCGCCGCGGCGAACGCGCCGCCGCCGCCGAGCAGCGCGAGCGCGAGCGCGGCGACGCCCAGCGGCTCGCGTGAGATCCGGGTCAGTGCCCGCTTGTACAAGTCGCACGCTCCTTCGTGGTCATGAAGTCGGTCAAGCCGGCGACCGCGCTCAGCCAGGCCGACTGGCAGGCCGCGCGCATGACGCCAGCGTCAACATCGACCGTGAGCCGCGCGCCCTTGAGCGTTCCGCCGTGCGCGGCCGCGGTGGGTCTTGCGCGCCGCCGGGGAGAGCTTTTCGATCGACGTCTGCCGCTCCGCGCGGCTACGCTCGGTGCCGCCATGGAGCAACGCGTCAGCCTCGTCACGCTCGGCGTCCGGGATCTCGACCGCGCCCGTTCGTTCTACGAGCGCCTCGGCTGGCGAGCGGCGGCAGGCCCCCCGGAGGTCGTCTTCTTCCAGGCGGGCGGGATGGTCCTCGCCCTGTGGGACCGGGAGAGCCTCGCCGGCGACAGCGGCGTCGTCGACGGCGGCGGCTGGGGCGGCGTCACGCTGGCGCACAACGTGCGCTCGCCCGAGGAGGTCGACGCGGTCGTCGAGGCCGCTCGCGAAGCCGGGGCGCGCATCGCGCGCGAGCCGGCCGCGACCTTCTGGGGCGGCTACTCGGGGGTGTTCGTCGATCCCGACGGCCACCCGTGGGAGGTGGCGCACAACCCGGGCTGGCCGCTCGACGACGACGGGTCGGTGCGCCTGCCGGGCTAGCCCGTCGGCGTGAGATAGCCCGCCATCGGAAGCAGCACGGCGTGCTCCGCCGTCCCCCGATCGTCGATCACCACGATCTCCAGGACGAGCGTACCCTGACGATGCAGCCGCCCGAGCCCGGGGCTCAGCAGCCAGACGCGGCCGTCGCCCGTGCGCCTCGCCGGCTCGAAGTAGGTGCGCCGGACGAGCCGCCGCCGGGGCGCGCTCGCCAGCGCGACAAGCACCGCCTGCGCCGGTCGGGAGAGCTCGGCGCGAATCGCGCCGGAGGTGTACGGAAGCTGGCGCCTCGGGGGCTTGACGAGCCCGCCGCACGTGCGGGCGTGCGGCACGGCGGTCGGACACCAGGAAACTCGCTCGGCGACGGCCTCCCGACCCCCGTTGGTCAGCCGAACCCCCGTCTCACGCTGACCCTCCGCCGGCCCCCCGGCGACCAGCGCGACGAGGGCGATTGCCCCGGCACCGGCAATGACCCGGACGCGGCGCGTCATGCTCCATATCCTTACCACGCGCCCGCTTGCCTTGCCGAGGCCGGCTACGAGGTACGTCGAGGCGCTCGGTTGCGGCTCGTCGACCGCCCAACTCCCCTGGGCGAGGGCTCGCGGATGGATGACGACGCACGTCGGCGGCCGATAGTGCGCCAGCACGGTGACCGGCGACGGGTGGCGTCAGCCGCCACGAAGTCCCCGCCGACCCCCTGGGCGAGGGCTCGCGGATGGATGACGACGCACGTCACCGGCCGATAGCGCGCCAGCACGGTGACCGGCCGCGGGTGGCATCTGCCGCCACGAAGTCCCCGCCGACCCCCTGGGCGAGGGCTCGCGGATGGATGACGACGCACGTC
>JANJTP010000059.1 GCA_024711025.1 Solirubrobacteraceae bacterium | reverse complement strand
GTCGCGCATCGCCTCGCCCGCATCTTACCAGCCGGCGACGGCCGGGCCGGCCGCGAGGACGTCGGCGACGGGCGAGCCCAGGTGTCGCTCCGCCGCCAGGCGGACGGAGCGCGCGACCTGGCCGGCCAGCCCCGGCCGTCGCTCAGGACCGGCGAGCCCGGCGACGAGCAGCGCCGCCGCACCGTCGGGCAGGTCCTCACCGGCGCCGGCGAGCGTCGCGATCCGCCGCGCGGCGAGCTCCTCCCGCAGCGACCGGCAGAGCGCGATCCACGTCGCCGTGCCGGCGCGCACCCCCGCCGAAGGCGCAAGCGCAAACGCCAGCAGCCACGGCCCGTCGTGTCCGAATCGCAGCGTGTCGGCGCGCAGCTGAGCGTCGTCGGGGTCCAGCTCGCCGCCGGCCAGCGCACCCAGGAAGCGGCCGTGCTCGCCGGCCGCGAGCAGCTCCTCCTCCCGCCTGCGAACGAGCACGACCGCGAGCACGCCGACGGCGCGCTCCGCGGCGACGCGGCTGTCGTCGTCCAGCGGGGAGTCGAGCGGCAGCACAATGAGGCGCCCCCACGTCCCCCCGTGCGCCGAGGGGATCGCGAGCGACATCGCGTCGGCGCCCGGGTTCGCGGCGGCGGCCAGGACGTCGGCGTCGCCGGTTCGGTGGGTCGCGTACGAGACGGCGACGCCGTCGCGCTCGACCAGCACCGGGTTGGCGACGGTTCGCGCCAGCGCGTCGAGGACCTCCGGCACCCCCGCGCCCTCCAGCAGCAGCGCGGTGAAGCGCCGGTGGATCTCCTCGCCGCGTCGAAGCACCGCGAGCTGGTGCCCGACGATCGCCCGGTGGATCTCTTCGGTGACGGCGACGAAGGGAACCTCGCGGTGCAGGGCCACGAGCGGCAGGCCGTGCTCCTCGGCCGCGTCGACCAGCGCCGCCGGCGGCCGACGGTGCGCGGCGCCCAGCTCGAGCACCAGTCCCGCGACGTCGCGTCGTGCCAGCTCGGCGACGAAGCGCCGCTGCTGCGCCGGCGTCCGGCCGAGCCCCATGCCCGTGGTCAGCAGCAGCTCGCCGCCCGCGAGCAGCTCGGCGATGTTGGCGACCTCCCCCGCGTGCGCCCATCGGATGCCGCGATCCAGGCCGCCGGCCCCCGCGACGACCTCCGGCCGGCCGCGGCGCAGCGCCGGCAGGCGCAGTGCGTCGCGGACCGTGACCAGCGAGCGATCGGGATGCGCACCGTCAGCCGTCATGTCGCACAGCATGACGGACCGTCGGTTGCGCTGCGACGCCTGGGGGCGCCAGGATCAGCGCATGAGCACGACCGTTCCCACCGAGGCCCCGGCGACGGAGCTGCGCAACCACATCGGCGGCGCCTGGCGAGCCGCCTCCGCCTCCTGCGACTGGCTCGACGACGTCGACCCGGCGACCGGAGCCGTCGTCGCGCGGGTGCCGCTCTCCGGCGCCGACGACGTCGACGCCGCCGTCCAGGCCGCCCGCGCCGCCCTGCCCGGCTGGCGCGCCACCTCGCCGCTCGCCCGCGCCCGCGCGGTCATGCGGCTGCGGGAGGTGCTCCTCGCGCACCAGGAGGAGCTCGCCGAGCTGGTCACGCGCGACATGGGCAAGACGCTGGCGGACGCGTTCGCCGAGGTCGGCCGCGGCATCGAGTCGGTCGAGGCGGCGATCGCCATGCCGCACCTGCTCAAGGGCGAGAACCTGGAGGGCGTCGCCGGCGGCGTGGACGTCGAGCTGGTCCGCCAGCCGGTCGGCGTCGACGCCGCGATCACGCCGTTCAACTACCCGGCGATGATCCCGCTCTGGTTCCTGCCGTTCGCGATCGCCGCGGGCAACACGTTCATCCTCAAGCCATCCGAGCAGGACCCGCGCCCGGGGCAGCGGATCGTCGAGCTGGCGGCGGGCATCGACGAGATCCCCGCCGGCGTCGTGAACCTCGTCCACGGCGCGCACGACGCGGTCAACGGGCTGCTCGACCACCCCGGCATCGACGCGATCTCGTTCGTCGGATCGGCGAGGACGGCGCGCCACGTGATGACGCGCGGCACGGCGAGCGGCAAGCGCGTCCAGGCGCTCGGCGGGGCGAAGAACTCGATGGTCGTGATGCCCGACGCCGACCCCGGGCTGACCGCCGGCGGCGTCATGGGCTCCGCGTTCGGCGCGGCCGGGCAGCGCTGCCTGGCCGGCTCGGTCGCCGTGCTCGTGGGAACCGAGGCCGAGCAGGACCGCTCGCGCGACCTGCTCGTCGAGGCCGCCCGCAAGCTGCGCGTCGGCGCGGGGCTGGACCCCGAGACCGACGTCTGCCCGCTCGTCTCCTCCGGCGCTCGCGAGCGCGTCGAGGCGGAGATCGACGCGGCGCTGGCCGACGGCGCCGAGCTCGTGCTGGACGGCCGCCGCGGCGGCGGCGCGGCCGGCGCCGAGCTCGGCCCGACGATCCTCGACGGGCTCGCGGACGGCTCGCGGGCGCTGCGCGAGGAGCTGTTCGGGCCGGTGCTGGCGCTCAAGCGCGTCGCGACGCTCGACGAGGCCATCGAGTGGACGAACGCCGGGCGCTACGGCAACTCGGCGATCCTCTTCACCCAGTCCGGGGCCGCGGCGCGCCAGTTCCGCTACGGCATCGAGGCCGGCATGGTCGGCGTGAACATCGGCGTCGCCGCACCGGTCGCCTGGTTCCCGTTCTCGGGCTGGAAGGACTCGATCGACGGCGATCTGCACGCCAACGGCAAGGACGCCGTCGACTTCTACACCCGCAAGAAGGTGGTGACCTCGCGATGGGCATGAGCCACGACGAGCTCCAGCGCCGGGCGCACGAGCACCTGCTGCTGCACTTCGCCCGCAACGGCGCGTTCGGGCCGGACGCCGGCGAGCTGCTCGTGCTGGAGCGCGGCGAGGGCCCGTACGTCTTCGACACGCGCGGCAACCGCTACATCGACGCGCTGTCGAGCCTCTTCTGCTCGCAGATCGGCTACTCGCACGGCGAGGAGATGGCCGCCGCGGCGGCGGCGCAGCTCACGACGCTCGCGTTCAACACCAACTGGGCGACGGCCCACCCGCCGGCGATCGAGCTGGCGACGAAGCTCGCCGAGCTCGCGCCGGGCGAGCTGAGCCACGTCTTCTTCACCTCGGGCGGCTCGGAGTCGGTCGAGGCCGCCTGGAAGATCGCCCGCCAGTATCACCTCGCAAACGGCGAGCCACAGCGCACGAAGGCGATCGCCCGCGACGTCGCCTACCACGGCGTCACCCTCGGTGCGCTGTCGTTCACCGGCGTGCGACCGATGAAGGAGCCCTTCGGCCCCGCGCCGATTCCCGTGCGCCACGTCTCCCACACCGGCGCCTTCCGCGCGCCCGACGGGCAGGACGAGGCGGCGTTCTGCGCGCGGCTGCTCGCCGAGATCGAACAGGCGATCCTCGCCGAGGGCCCCGAGACCGTCGCCGTCATCATCGCCGAGCCGGTGCAGAACGCCGGCGGCTGCCTGGTCCCGCCGGCCGGCTACTGGCCGGGGCTGCGCGAGATCGCCGACCGCCACGGGATCCTGCTGGTCGCCGACGAGGTCATCTGCGCCTTCGGCCGCCTGGGCGAGTGGTTCGGCTCGACGCGCGTCGGCGGCCGGCCCGACCTGATCACGACCGCCAAGGGCCTCACATCCGCGTACGCGCCGATGGGCGCGGTGCTCGTCGCCGACCACGTCGCCGAGCCGCTGTTCGCCGACAAGCGCACGCTGCTGCACGGCATCACGTTCGGCGGCCACCCGGTGAGCGCCGCCATCGCGCTCGCGAACCTGGAGATCTTCGAGCGCGAGGGCGTACTGGAGAACGTCCGCGCCCGCGAGCCGTTCCTGCGCGAGCGCCTGCAGACGCTGAGGGAGCTGCCGATCGTCGGCGACGTCCGCGGCGCGGGCTTCTTCTGGGCGATGGAGCTCGTCAAGGACGAGGACGACACGACGTTCGACGCCGACGAGCGCGAGCGGCTGCTGCGCGGCTTCCTGCCGCGGCGGCTGCTCGAGGCCGGGCTGATCGCCCGCGCCGACGACCGCGGCGACAGCGTCCTGCAGATCGCCCCGCCCCTGATCAGCGACGAGGCCGTCCTCGACGAGATCGTCGAGCGTCTGCACGGCGTGCTCGCCGACGCCGGCGCATACATGGGCGTGGGCGCAGCAGTCGCGGGCTGAAGGTCACGGCCGGGCCGCGACCCGATCGCCGGGTCGCGCGACGTCCCGTCCGATCGCCGGTGCGTGACCTCCCGCCCGCGCACCCCGGGTCCGCCTGCCGCTACATCTCCTGCGGCGCCGCGATCCCGAGCAGGTCGAGCGAGCGGGCGAGCACCCGCTGCGTGGCGACGCACATCCGCAGCCGCTCGGCCTCGACCGCCGGCTCCGCGCCGACGACCTGACAGTCGCGGTAGAAGGCGCTGAACTGCTGGGCGGTCTCGAGCGCGAACGCGGCGATCCGGTGCGGAGCGCGCCGCTCGACCGCCTCGCTCACCTCGTCCGGTAGGTCGAGCAGCCGCCGAGCCAGCGCGCGCTCGCTCGGGTGCATCGGCTCCGTCGGGTCGGAGTGCCCCGCGGCGAGCGCCGCCGCCACCGCCTCCTCCCCCGCCTTGCGCAACACCGAGGCGATCCGCGCGTGCGCATACTGCACGTAGTAGACGGGGTTCTCGCTGCTCTCGCTGCGCGCCAGGTCGAGGTCGAGGTCGATCGCGGTGTCGTGCGAGCGGGCGAGCAGGAACCAGCGCGCCGCGTCCACGCCGATGTCGTCGACGAGATCGTCGAGCGTGACGAACTCACCGGCGCGCTTGCTCATCTTGCCGCGCTCGCCGCCCTCGACGAGGTGGACGAACTGCATGATCAGCAGCTCGAGCTGCTCGGGGCGCCCGCCGAGCGCCTGGAAGGCCGCGTGCATCCGCGGCACGTAGCCGTGGTGGTCGGCGCCCCACACGTCGATCAGCAGGTCGAAGCCGCGCTCGAGCTTCTCCTGGTGGTAGGCGATATCGGACGCGAAGTACGTGTGGTCGCCGCTGGAGCGCTCCAGCACGCGGTCCTTGTCGTCACCGAAGTCGGTCGTGCGAAGCCACAGCGCGCCGTCCTGCCGGAACGTCCGGCCCTGGCGCGCCAGCACGTCGAAGGAGTGCTCGACGAGCGAGGGCTCGCCCTCGTGCAGCGAGCGCTCGCTGAACCACGTGTCGAACTCGATGCGAAAGCGCGACAGCGACTCCTGTGCGTGGGCGACCATGAGCTGCACGCCGAGCCGCGTCACCTCCTCGAGCGGCAGATCGGCCGCGCCCTCGATCCGCTGGGCGAGGTCGATGACGTACGCGCCCTGGTAACCGCCTTCGGGCGGATCCTCACCGCGCGCGCGGGCCTTGATCGACTGGCCGAGCCGCTGTACCTGGGTGCCGTGGTCGTTGACGTAGAACTCGCGATGCACGCGATGGCCGCGGAGCTCCAGCAGCCGTGCGAGCGCGTCGCCGTACGCCGCGTTGCGGGTGCCGCCGACGTGCACGGGTCCGGTCGGGTTGGCGCTCACGAACTCGACGTTCACCGACAGCGCGGGATCCGCGCCGCCTCCTCCCCAGCGGTCGCCCGCGGCGAGGACCGCGCCGACGCCGCGCGAGTGCCAGCCGTCGGACAGCACGATGTTGATGAAGCCCGGCCCCGCGACGTCGGCGCGCTCCAGGTCCGCCCCGAGGCGCTCGCGGAGCGAGTCGACGAGGCGCCCCGCGATCTCGCGCGGCGGAGTGCCGACGAGCTTCGTGAGGATCAGCGCGGCGTTCGTCGCATAGTCGCCGTGCTCGGCCTGGCGCGGACGCTCGACGATCGGCGCAGCCGGAGGATCCGCACCCCCGGTGACGTCGCGGACCGCCGTGTCGAGCACGGCGCGCAGGTCGTCGAGCGGTGCGCTCATCGGCTGGTGCCGCGAACGGGCGGCGTGGCGGGACGGTCTGGACTGGGCACGGCTCCCGATGATCGCATCCGCGCCGTCGTGGCCGCGGGCTCGGACCGCGGGACGACCCGCGGGTGCCGCCAGGCGACGCGCCGGGCTCGGACGTGTCTGACGCCGGTCGGCGCGGCCGTCGACGCTGTCCGAGCCCCCTCAGTGGTGGTACGGCTCGCCGGCGAGGATCTTGTGGGCGCGATACAGCTGCTCGAGCAGCACGACCCGCGCGAGCTGGTGGGGCAGCGTCATCGGCCCCAGCGAGATCCGCCGGTCGGCCCCGTCCCAGTCGATGCCGTACGGGCCGCCGAGCACGAAGCACAGATCGCGCCCCGACATCCGGCGCTCCTCGAGGAAGGCGCTGAAGTCGACGCTGCCGTACTGCCGGCCACCGGCGTCGAGCAGGCAGGTGAACGCCCGATCGGGGATCCGCCGTGCCACCTGCTCGTCACGGCGGATCTCGACGAGCTCCAGCCGACAGCGGCCGGCGAGCATCCGCTGGTAGTGCTGCACGTCGTCGACGAACGGGGGGCGCAGGCGGCCGACGGCCACGACGACGATCCTCACGAGCGGGGATACTAGGCCGACCATGGCCGACGCACCCAACGAGCCCGAGCGGCAGATCAACATCCACTTCGACCCCAAGCACATGGGCGGCGTCTACGCGAACTTCGCGAACGTGAGCCACTCCGACTACGAGTTCACGATCACCTTCGCGCGCGTCGACCACGAGGTCGAGGACGGCGACATCCCCGGCGTCGTGGTCTCGCGGGTCAACCTCTCGCCGCGCTTCATGCGCGAGCTGCTCGACGCGATGGAGGACAACTACGGCCGCTGGAGCGCTCGCGAGAGCATCAAGGGGCTGCCCGAGATCGAGCGCGAGGATCTCGGCGACGAGGACTAGACGCCGCTCATCCGGGTCGCCGGCCGCTCTCCCAGGCCAGGCCGGCGCCGATCCGCTCGCGAGCCGTGGGGTGCGTTCCGAGCAGGAAGCGCGCGATCGCCGGCGGATCGGGGTTGGAGACGTTCTGCACCGCGAGGCGACGCTGCTGGTCGACGAACGGTCGCGCCTCGCCGGTCAGCTCGAGCGCGAACGTGTCGGCGCGCGCCTCGACCCGGCGCGAGAGCTGGTTGGAGACGATTCCGAGCAGCAGGCTGGCGAGCGCGATCGAGGCGAGCAGCGCGGGGACGGAGCGCGCGCCCGGCGGATCGTCCCCGGCAGGCGCCCAGGCTCTTGTCAGCCGCGCCGCGGCGAGCATCCCGAGCGGCGCGACGAGCGCCAGGAAGAGGATCGCGCGCTGCACGTCGCCGTAGCGCACGTGGGCCAGCTCGTGGGCGACGACGAGGTGCGTCTCGGCCGGCGGGAAGTCGTCGACGAGCGTGTCGTAGAGCACGACGCGCTTCGACGAGCCCAGGCCGGTGACGTAGGCGTTCGCGGCCGTCGTCCGTCGCGAGGCGTCGACGACGAAGACCTCGCCGACATCGACCCCGGCGCGCCGCGCGAGCCTCATCACCTCGCTGCGCAGCGGCCCGGGCCCGAGCCGCTCGAAGCGGTTGAAGAGCGGGTCGAGGACGAGCGGGCCGGCGAACGCGAACCCGGCGCCGGCCAGCACGACAAGCGCGGCGCCCGCCGCCCACCAGCCGCGCGGCAGGCGGCGCATGAGCGCGATCGCGACGGCGGCGCCGACCGCCGCGAAGACCACGCCGATCGCGGCCGAGCGGCCCACGTCCCACGCCCAGCCGCCCCACGGGCGAGTGACGAGCCCGATGTCGATCGCCCTCCTGTGGGCGATCGCGTCGAGCGGAAGAGTCGCGGCCGCGACGGCGAGCGAGACGCCGGCCCCCGCGAGCGCCGCCGCCAGCAGCGGCCGACGGTACGGCCGGCTCGCCGCCAACCGCAGCCGGATCACGAGCCAGGCGAACACCCCCGCCTGGACCGCCAGCGAGCCGGCGTACAGCGCGAGCTGCCCGTCCCGGTAGCGATCGGCCCGCGTGAGCTGCGCCGGGGTGAAGTACGCGCCGAGATCGACCGGCGCCGGCTCGAGCACGCCGCCCCGCGGGCGCAGCAGCAGCACGGCGACCTCGGCCGCCGCGACGGCCGCGAGCAGGGCCAGCGGAGCGCTGCGCAGGACTCGGCGCACGCCGGGGACGCTACCGTCGGACGGTCGTGAGGGCACCATGCGAACCGCGATCCTCTCGGACATCCACGCCAACCGCCACGCCCTCGAGGCGGTGCTCGCCGACGTCGAAGCCAGCGGGGCCCAGCGGATCTGGTGCCTCGGCGACGTCGTCGGCTACGGCGCCGACCCGGGCGACTGCATCGATCTCGTGCGCGCCAACGTCGATCTCTGCCTCGCCGGGAACCACGACCTCGCGGTCACGGGCGCGCTCGCCATCGACGACTTCGCGCTCGGCGCGGCGATCGCGGCCGAGTGGACGCGCGAGGTCCTCTCGGCGGAGCGGATCGCCTGGCTCGGCTCGCTCGACCCGTCGGCCGACCTGGATGACGTGGCCCTCTACCACGCCAGTCCGCGCGACCCGGTCTGGGAGTACGTGCTCGGCGTCCTGCTCGCTGAGCTGTGCATGGACGCGATGAGCGCACGGATCGGGCTGATCGGCCACAGCCACGTCGCGCTCTCCTTCCGCCGGCCGGAGGGCGAGGCCGCGACCGGCACCGCGCGGCGCGCGGACGAGATCGCGCAGCTCGGCGACGACCGCTGGCTGCTGAACCCCGGAAGCGTCGGCCAGCCGCGCGACGGCGACCCGCGCGCCGCGTGGCTGCTGCTCGACGACGCCGAAGGGACGGCGCAGTGGCGGCGCACGCGCTACGACGTCGACGCCGCGGCAGCCGCGATCCGTACGGCGCGGCTACCGGACTCCCTCGCCGAGCGCCTTCAGTACGGTCAATGACGATGTCCGCGCGGCGCCCGATCGCGATGCTCTGCGCAGCCCTGCTCGCCGTCGGCGGCGCGACCATGGCCGGCTGCGGCGGTGACCGGTCGAAGCTGATCTCGGCCGACCGCGCGACCGCGCTCGACGACGCGCTCCAGCGGGTCGCCGACGCGACCGCGGCCGGGCGCTGCTCGGACGCGCAGAGCGCGCTCGTCTCGGCGCAGGATGCCTTCTCGGCGATGCCGAGCAGCGTCGACGGCCGGCTGCGCACGCGGATCGCCGACGGCCTGAAGCAGCTGGCGGCGACCGTGCCCGCGCAGTGCGCCGAGCAGCGGACGCCGACGACGACCGCGCCGACGACGAGCCAGACGACCGAGACGACGACCACCACCACCGAGACGACGACCACGCCGACGACCACGACGACCGAGCCGACCACGACGACACCCCCCACGACCACCGCACCGCCGACGAGCACGGAGCCCGGCGGTGGCGTCACGCCCGGCGAGGGTCAGGGCTCGGGCGGTCAGGGCGGGGTGAACGCGGGATGAGCGCGCCGCTGCTCGCCGGCCGCTACGAGCTCGGCGACCGCCTCGGCAGCGGCGGCATGTCGACCGTCGTGCTGGCCTTCGACCGCCGGCTCGAGCGCCCGGTCGCCGTGAAGCTGCTCGCCGAGCACCTCGCCGAGGATCGCCAGTTCGTCTCGCGCTTCCGCCGCGAGGCGCTCGCCGCCGCGCGACTCGTGCACCCCAACATCGTGCAGGTCTACGACTTCGGGCTCGACGAGCCGAGCGGGCGCCACTACATCGTGATGGAGCACGTCCCCGGCGAATCAGCCGCCGAGATCCTGCGCGAGCAGGGGATGCTGCCGGTGCACGAGGCGCTCGGGATCGTTGCCCAGGCCTGTCGCGGGCTCGAGCACGCCCACCGCGGCGGCGTCGTGCACCGCGACGTCAAGCCGGGCAACCTGCTGCGATCGCGCGACGGAGTCGTCAAGCTCGCCGACTTCGGGATCGCCAAGGCGGTCAGCGAGGAGTCCTCGATCACGCAGGTCGGCTCGGTGCTCGGCACGGCGGCGTACCTGGCCCCCGAGCAGGCGGCCGGCGAGCCGGCGACCGTCCGCTCGGACATCTACTCGCTTGGCGTCGTCGCCTACCAGCTCCTCTCCGGCAGGCCGCCATACGAGGCCCAGTCGCTGACCGAGCTCGCGCTCAAGCAGCAGCGCGAGGCGCCCGCGCTGCTCGACCAGATCAACCCCGACGTCACCCCCGAGCTGGCCGCGGCCGTCGATCGCGCCCTGGCGCTCGACCCCGCCGACCGCTACGCAAGCGCCGACGAGCTGCGCGAAGCGCTCGCCGCCGGGGCGCGCGGCATCGCGCCCGGCACCGCCGCGCCGCGCGTCACGCCGACCGGTGAGGCGACACGGGTCGTGCCCGCGACCTCCGCCACCCGCATCGCCACGGCGAGTGCGCCGGTCGGGCCCACGACGCCTGTCCAGCAGCGGCAGCCGATCCGTCCCGCCGATCCGCGCCACGCCGCCGCCTCGGCCGCCTCGGCCGCCGCGCCCGTCGCCTCCGCGGCCCACGCCGCCGCGCCGGCGAGCCGCCGGCG
>JANJTP010000028.1 GCA_024711025.1 Solirubrobacteraceae bacterium | reverse complement strand
GGACGTCCCCCCACTCCCAATCGCTGCGTCCCTCCGTACCTCGATGAACCCGCCGTCGCGAGGACGACGGGACCGCTCATGGCGCGCGTCCCGAACTCGTGGTAGATCGCACCTCGATGAACCCGCCGTCGCGAGGACGACGGGACCCCGACGCCATCATGCCTGCCCCACCCGGTATCTACCTCGATGAACCCGCCGTCGCGAGGACGACGGGACCGTCGACGACGAGCTCGGGGTGCTCGTCCTGCTGACCTCGATGAACCCGCCGTCGCGAGGACGACGGGACCCTTGCGCGTTGACCCGACCGGCGATGGGTGGCGTACCTCGATGAACCCGCCGTCGCGAGGACGACGGGACGGGCCGCATTCGAGAGGGAGATCAACCATGTCGCACCTCGATGAACCCGCCGTCGCGAGGACGACGGGACGTCTGGCTGACGCCCAGCGTGTCGACCTCACGCAAACCTCGATGAACCCGCCGTCGCGAGGACGACGGGACACGAACCGGGCTCGATCCGATGAGCCGCCAGATACCTCGATGAACCCGCCGTCGCGAGGACGACGGGACCAGCACGACGCTCCCAGCGCGCGTGATCCCGTAGTGACCTCGATGAACCCGCCGTCGCGAGGACGACGGGACCGAATCGCCGAAGCACGAACGGTGTCCGAATAATACCTCGATGAACCCGCCGTCGCGAGGACGACGGGACAACGCGGCCTTCGCGGCGCGGCGCAGGTAGGCGAGACCTCGATGAACCCGCCGTCGCGAGGACGACGGGACTCCGCGAACGCCACCCGCGCGCTGCCGCCGTAGCAACCTCGATGAACCCGCCGTCGCGAGGACGACGGGACGAGTACCGCCGATCCGAGCGTCGGTTATGCCGACACCTCGATGAACCCGCCGTCGCGAGGACGACGGGACTACACGCGCGCGCCGGACGGCACCCTGGTCGGCCACCTCGATGAACCCGCCGTCGCGAGGACGACGGGACGGCCCCCTGCGGCCCTCCCAGGCGTTCGGTGTGGACCTCGATGAACCCGCCGTCGCGAGGACGACGGGACCGGTGCACGCCACGCTCTACCGCCCGGAGGGCGTACCTCGATGAACCCGCCGTCGCGAGGACGACGGGACCGAACGTGAACCTCCTGATCCCGCTGGGTGAGGCGAACCTCGATGAACCCGCCGTCGCGAGGACGACGGGACAAGTCGCTCACGCCGAATCTCCTCCGTTGATCGGACCTCGATGAACCCGCCGTCGCGAGGACGACGGGACCGGACGCGTTCACCCGCCCGGACTCGAACCTGGTACCTCGATGAACCCGCCGTCGCGAGGACGACGGGACCCCTGCCACTCCGTCAGCGATCCATCAAGGCTAAACCTCGATGAACCCGCCGTCGCGAGGACGACGGGACGCTCAAGGACGTCCTTGCGGTCCGCTGTGTGCCGACCTCGATGAACCCGCCGTCGCGAGGACGACGGGACAGCGGCCGAGATTTTGACCGCTGCTTGCAGGCGTTTTCGTCGCCGATGCGCAGGCTCGGCATGCTCACTTCGTTCTCGGTTGTCAAGGTACGTCGCTGCTCCCCAAGAAATGCCTCTGGAGCAGCATGATCTCCGGGTCGCAGGGTGCCCGGTGATTTCGTGTCAGCGTAGCCTGCGCGAAGATCCGCGATCCCGCTGGATCACGCGATGAGTGCCCCATTATCGCCCGTCAAGGGTCGACGGGCGCCGATGTGGGTGATCGCGCGTCGTGCCGCTGTGTCGCGTGCGCCGAGATCGCAGAACATCACCGTGTCAACGGTAGGGTCGATCAGCGCGAGCAGGGCGGCGCGCAAACGGATGAACGTCGCGGGTCTCCCATCCACGAGGAACACGCTGTACTGAAGTCGCTCTCCATGTTCCTGGAGCGCGACCGCAACACGGTCTCGCCGGCGGTTGTCGACGATGTCGTACGCGACGAGCATGCTGCGGACAGGCTCGCTCATCGGGCAACTATGGGTGTGTAGCCGTCGCGTTCGCCGAGCACGAACGCAAGGAACATCCGGGCCTGGATCTCCATCGCCCGCCGCCATGTGACGCTGTAGCCGAACTCCGGATGCGTGAACTCACTTCCGACGCGCCGCTCGTAGGTCGCGATCAAGGCCTTTCGACCCGTGGGTGTCACCCGAACCGCGTCGAGATCGCGCCGAAAGTGAGCCTCACGCAGTTCGCCGTTGTTCACCGCCCACAGGACGGCGGAGTCCGCGAGCAGCGGTCGTAGCTCCTCCATGAGGTCCAGGGCGAGCGCGGGCTTGTTTCGTCCCGCCGAGTGCAGGACGCCCCCAGTGGGATCGAGTCCGCAGGCGACCGTCGCGCGCAATACGTCAGCGAGCAGCAGGCCGTATGCGACGTTGAGCGCAGCGTTGAACTCATCGACAGCCGGCCGAGTGGTCCGACGGCTGAAGGAGGCCCAGGGAGGCTTCACCGCTCCGGGCAACTCCCCGAAGTACTGCGCCGCGGCAAGGCCCTCCAAGCCGAAGAGCTCGCCGCGGGACCGCGCTGCCTCCGCTCGCGCGGCAAGGTCGCGCAATGCATCGCGCCCATCGAGTGAATGCCGCCGCATGAGATGCCGCGCGTTCCGGATCTTGCCGCTGACGATCGCGCGTGCGACGATGAGTCGGCGATCCTCGGTGAGCTGGTGCTGTGGGCCGCGTGCCTCGCCGTTCGGGCCATCTGCCGGTGACGCCCAGCCGATCACTCGCCCCGACCAGGAGCACCAGACGATCGGGAACCCGCGGGCAAGGATCTCGCGCAGCAAGGCGGATGAGACATCGGCGTTGCCGTGTACGACGAGACCGGCGACCTGTCCGAGCGGGATCGTCGTCCGCTCCATGTCTCGCGCGGATACCTCGATCTGTCCTCGTCGGAGGCCGGCCCGGCTTCCGGGCGTCGTCAAGTGCAGTACGCGGCCAAGAGGGTCCGCGACGCCGATCCGCCGGGCGGGTGACCGTCGGCGGTGCTCGTCGGGCAGACACACCGACACGTGGCTGCACGACCTGCACCGCGCATCGTCATCGAGTGGTGGAGGGGGCGTCGCGGCCGCGAGGTCGCGGCGCGTCTTCTCGACGGCTCGGATGGCACGCGTTTCGAGCTCGGGCGTGAGCTCGACGTCGACCTTGGTCCGCGTGGTCGAGAACCACACGCTCGCCCCGGCGACGCGGCGCCCGGCATCGCGCAGGCAACGTGCCTGCAGGGCGAGTTGGACCGCCTGGGGCTCCGTGACCTCGGACCGGCGCCGCAACGGGGCGGACTTGTGCTCGACGACCGTCAGCTCGCCGGTCTCGTCATCGATCTCGATCGAGTCGCAGCGCCCGCTGATCCGCAGATCCGACGAGTGGACATCGACCGCGCGCAACCTCGCACCGCGCGATGTCGCGGGGTCGTCGACCGCCGCGTGGTCGGCGACGCCGACAGCCATCTGCGCGGTATCGGTCCGCTCGCCGTGGGCCTCCAGCCACGCACGCCGGGGGCAGAAGACGTGATGGGCGACGAGCCCGATCGTGAGCTCGTCGCCGATCACAGCTCGACCCGTCGTCCTCGACGGAAGCTGAACGCCACGCTCGAGCCCTGCCCGCGCGCGTCGAGACGCTCGAACATCACGACCTCCGGGATGCCGAGCGCTCGCAGCTCTGCCGAGGCGACGAGCGCGGCGCCTGCATCTGCCTGCACAGCCACACTCGTGAGGGCGCGAAGCCCGAGGGATACCCGAATGCGGGCGAGCGATGTTGCCCGTGAGAACAGGGGGAGCGTGAGGCCCGAAGCCCTCGGCTCACGTGTCGACCAGGAGGCGGGTGTGGCCGAGCGTCGTGTGGGTCGATGAGCGACGGGGAGGACGCCGAGGCCGAGCACAGCCAGCCACTGGTGTGCGAGAGGCGCCTGCGTACCCGCCGGCGCCCACCCGGTCTTGTCGAGCTGCGCCGGCCCCTTGGTGGGCGCCGTCGCCCAGAGCTCGGCTGCCTCGAGCGCGCTCGCAGCCGCTCGAGCGGGACGGAGCACACCGCGAACGATGTCGGAGGTGTGGTTTCCCAGCACTCCGTCGAGCGCGGTCGAACCGTGTGGGGGCTTTAGCGTGTCCGGCCCCCATGACGCCGGGGAGCCGAGCCCTGCGAGCACCCCCAGCAGCGCGCGGCCGTCAGTCGCCGAGGCACGTTCGACGAGCTCTGCGCGCCGCAATACCACAGTGCCGGCCTGACTTGTGTCGTTCGCGTAGCTCCCGCGCGCCCAGATCACCGACCGCCGATCGTTGCCCGACTTTCCCGGGACGAGGTCGGTCTCGACAGCCGACTCGGCGACGGATGCGGTCGAGCGCACCGCAGCTGCAATCGCCTCATCATCGATGTCATCTGCAAGTTCGACGATCGGCTCGAACGAGAGCGACTCTGCCGAGTGACGAACAAACGCCGGTACCCCTGCGTCATCGAGGGCGATGACCAGTCCGTAGGCGACCAAGTGCCCGAGGAGGAGCTCGCCGCTGTACGGGATCTCGATCGCGCGCATCAGTCCTCGACCTCCCGCGACACCTGCATGTCGGCGCATCGGACGAGCGCCTCGAGAAACGCGATTCGATGGACGCCGTGCTCCCGATGGAGCTGGTCGCGGCCCGATTCGAAATGTCCATATGGCCCGAACAACGCGCTGAGGGAGCTGACAACCTCACTCGGGCATTCGGCCCATCGATCGCGCGCCGCGACGGCATCGCGATCGAACAACGGGCGTCCCAGCCCATGGTGCGCGGCCACGAGCGTCGTGGCCAGCGCATCGTGGCCGCGCGCATGTGCTACGGCGGCGCTGAGCTGCTCGTGTCGCCACCCATCGCCGCGATCGGGTACGTGACCGGGTGCGGGCTTTGCGAGCTCCGGGTCCTCCGGGCGGCGTCCCATGCGCAGCTGAAAGCGGGGGTGGCGCTTGCCTTCGTCGTGGAGTCGCGCGGCGGCTACGAGCGCGTCGGCATCGCGATCCACCAGCCCGTCGAGCGCTGCGACGATCTCCGCCATCCGGCGCGCCGCATCCTCGCAGTGGTCGTCGACGGTTACGGGGCTCTCGCTCACGGCGCCGTTCGTCGCACGGCCCTCCCGCCCGGCGTCGACGACGACGAGGAGCCCGGGTCCATCGGGATCCTCCGCATCCATGCACCAGGCGATCGAGAGGTCGCTGAGGAACCGGTGCTTGCCAAGGCGCTTCGCCAGGGCGACCTCGCCGATCGACTCGACGATCTCGGCGAGCGAGCGGCGCGCCGCTCGTGTCCCGAGCACGGGGTCGCTCTCAACGAGGGCGCTGACAAGCTCGGAGGCCTCGCCGGAGAGACGCAGGAGCACGTCCGCGACGCCGTCGTCAAGCCGCTCGGCGACGACATCGTCGAGCGGCTCGCCCTTGCCGCGAGTCACGCCGAGGGCGCCCTCGACCGCGACCGGGCTCCCGGCGGGGATCACGAGCACGTCGTCGCTGCGCAGCCGGACGTCGCCATGGTGCCTGGGGAGCGCGCGCAGGGGGAACGCGTCCCGCGATCCGGCTTCTGACCTGATGACCCAGGTATCGGGACAGGTGCGCAGGATCTCGTCGAGCACCTTTCTGTTGGACAGCTCGGCGAGCTCGTGCGCTCGCGGCGGCGCAGCGAGCAGCGCCTGGCGCACGACCTCGTCGGGGAGGTCGAGATGCTCGCGCGCGGCGACCTGCACGGAGTACTGCTCCGAGTCCACGGGGTCCTCGACGTAGAAGCCGACGTCGGGGTCGGCGGCCAACGTGGGGGAGGTCATCGCGAGGGTCTCGATCTCGATCGCGGTAATCGCGGGAGCCGGCGGCACGCCCCTGGCACCGGGGAGCGCCAGGTTGCCGATGCGCTCCGGCGAGCCGTCGTCGCCGAGCTCGTCCAGCCAGCCGAGCGTCCTCTTGAGGTCTTGCGCGTCGTACGGCGCGAACGCCTTCGCAAGCTCATCCGGATCGGCTTCGGCCAGCCCGGCCGGCGTGACGATGTGGAACGTGGATTGCGAGCGGGACCCGCTCCGATTGAGCCGGCCCAGCCGCTGAGCGAGCGATGACGCCGGAGCGAGCTCCGACACGATCGCTCCGAGATCGAGGTCGACGCCGACCTCGAGCGATTGGGTCGCGACGAGGAAGTCGACGTCCGGGTTGCCGCGGGCCTCGAGCAGGCCCGGGTGCTCACGTCGGATCCGCGCGAGATCGGCGGGGCGCATCGACCCGCAGACGACACGGACCGTGCTGCCCCCGTCCGACTTCAGCGCGGCGGCCGTGTCGAGCGCGCTTGCGACGGTGTTGACGAAGACACCCACCGTGCCCTCGTCGGGGTGTCGTGCGCGAAGCTGCGTCGCAACCGCGACCATGCGCGGGACGCGGTCGCGAGCCCAGTCATCGACCTCGTCGAGCACGATCGTCTTGGGCGCGCGGACCCGCTTCGCGAGCTCGTCGTTCTCGAGGTCTTCGCGTGTCAGCGTTTGGCCGTCGGCCGCCGGCCGTGTGGCGCTCATCGCGACGATCTGAAGGCCCGCGATCCGATCGGCGGTGGCGGAGACTCGCATCGAGGTGTCGACGAGCCGCTCGTGGAGGTGCGCTTCGTCGATCACTACCGCGACGTCGTGCGCGAGGAGGCCGGATTCGAGATTGCGTGCGCGCCGTGAGGAGCGGAATCCGCGCAGGAGCAGGCGCGAGCCCCACATCTGCGGGGTCGCGCAGATCACCTGACACTGCCCCGGGTCGAGGCGCCAAGTGCGATCGAGCCGGACGCCTCCGCGCAGCCGTGCCACGCCGAGCGGCATGTCGCGCAGCTCGACGGCGGTCGTCAGCCCTTGGAGTGCGTGGCGAGCCTCGGCGAGCGGCCCCTCTTTCGCGTCTGAGAGCCGCTTCGCGAGACGGACCGCCCGCTCGTGCTGGTCATCGACGAGGACGCGCCTGGGCGCGACGAGAACGAGCCGGCGCGGTGGCCTGGCAATCGAGGGACTTTCCGCTCGGCGCTGGCGCTCTCGCTCGGATACGAGGAAGACGTGCACGTCGACCACCGACGACTTGCCGGACCCCGTGGGTGCGCTGATCGCGGAGGGCCAGACCCCGCCGACGGCGATGCGCTCCATGAGCGCGATCTGCCACGGGTATGGCTCGGCCCCCTGGTTGGCCGCGGCGAAGAAGGCTCGGAACCGGTCTGCGAGCGTCATGCTCCCACCTCGCAGGGGACGAGCAGCCCGCCTCCGAGATGGCGAGCCCGGCCGAGCGCCAGGAACCCCGCGCCATCTGGCGGGGCAAGATCTCCCAGGTCGACCAGGGCATCGGCTGCGACGATCAGGTCGTCCTCGCGGGCCCGGTGCACGAAGCGCGACGACCTCTCGCGGACACGCGAGGCCCGCGCGTCGACGCCGTGCTCCTCGCGCAGCCGTCGCACGAGCTCGGACCGGAACTTCCAGCCCGAGCCCCACTCGATGCCCTGCCGCTCTAGCAGCCCCCGCAGCGCGAAGCCGACCGAGCAGACGACCGCGTCGTCGAGGGTCCAGTTGCCACGGCGCGGACCGCCGTTCACCTCGACCACGAGGGGGACTGCCGTGCGCAGGATGGGCGACCCGTCGGGCCAGAACGGGGCTGCGCTGCGCAGCGTCGGCGAGGACGCGGTGAACCATCGCGTCTCGCGCCGACCGAGGCGCGCGCCCGCACGGAGCGGCGTTCGAACCGCCAGGGCGAGCTGCTCGCGGTCGGCATCGCTCGTACCGTCGGGGATCGCGAGGAGCACGACCGGACCGTGACCGTTCGCTGCCGGCCGGAGATGGATGGCCAGGTGTCCTGCGCCCCGGAGGGGGCTGTCTCCGTCGCGCCCGGTGACGAAGGGGGGAACGTCTTCGCCGATGGCGCGGATGAGCGCGCGATGGAGCGCGACCGCTGCGGCGATGCTGTTGGCCGGCTGGGCGATCTCCTGCCGGACGTCCGTCCTCCCTTCGATGGAGAGCTGCCAGACCTCGGAGAACGGCCAATCGCTCGCCGCGCCGGTCGGTGCGAATCGGCGCAGCTCCACGGCCTCGTCGTTGGCGCCGGTGATCATCTCGTCGGACGCCTGCCTGCCCAGCGACCCGGTTCCGTGACGCCCCGGCCTGTTGGCGGCGGCATGAGCGCTCACGAGCGCCTCACAGCGCCCGGCGCGCGGAATACGCATCACCCGCCCGGTGCCGCGCCCGGCCGCAACGCGCAGGACGCCCGGCCCGTCGGCGACCTCCCGATGCCCGACGCCTACGATGACGATGCTGTCTGCGCGGCCGACGTGGGTGACCTCGAGCGCGATCTCGCGCAGCGATTCGACCACGCCGTCAGGTGCAGCCGGCCACAGGTACACAACGGGTCCCGCGAGTGCGCTGAACGGCTCGAAGTCGGTGTCCGCGGGGGCCACCGGGGATGCGCGCCAGCGATACCGACGGGCTGCGTGCGTTGTCGACGCGGTTGGCGGGACGATGACGCCGAGCGGCTCGGTCTCCTCGAGCCATTCGACGGCTCGACGGTGCTCGTCGGTCGCGACGAGGACGTTTCCTTCCTCGTTTGCCGTCGGGCCGCCGGCTGCTGCGGCCACGAACGCCTCGTGGACGCGCGCGTGCTCGGGCACGTCCTCCGCGATGCCGAGCACGGCACCGGAGTACACCCCACGTGGGAAGGTGAGGCTGATGGCTAGCGCCTGGGACACGTCACGCCTCGGCGTCGTCGCTGACGGCTCCGCGATCGAGGGCTGGGTCGCCGATGAGCTCGATGACCTGGCCGGTCCAGGCGAGGCGCTCGGGGAGCTGGTCGATCGCGTGTCGCAGGAACGCGCCGGTCGACTCGATCGACAGATCGAGCTCGACCATCTCGTCGTCGAGCAGCACGCGCCCCTGCGGCGCAGCAACGTCGCAATAGGCGCGGATCTCGGGGTCGGCGTCGGCGTATGCGGCGCCGAGGAGGAGTATCGCGAGGAGGGCGGTCCGCGCCGCCACGTCCTCGCCGGCGCTGCCGCCGAACCTGAGCCGGCGCAGTCCCGCCAGCGAGTACGTGCGTGCCCGCTGGACCTCGGGAACGGCGACCCCGTACGCCGCCTCGAGCGACGGGGGCACGCCTCCCAGTCCGAGGGCCGCGGCCGACAGCGTGTCGCTGCCGGCCTTCGCCTTGCGCGCCTTGGCGAGCGCCGCCTCGAGCTTCGCAACGGTCGTCTCGGACATGTGGGCCCGCTGACGGTCGAGCAACGTGGAGAACTCGTCTGGCGAGACGTGGAAGTCCTGGCCCAGGGGGTCCAGCCGGCCGCCGGACCGTCGCGACACGCGGCCGTCGCCGTCGGAGACGACGCCGAACAGCTCGGACACGTAGAGGCTGCGCAGGCGGAGCTGGCCGCGCTTGCGACTCGAGTCCCAGCCGCCGAACGCCAGCGTCACCGGCGAGGTGGTGAACAGCGGCGACAGATCAACGTGTGTCGCATCACGCAGCGCTCGGTACCAAGCCGTTTCGACGACGGGCTGGTCGGCGTGCGAGGAAGCTCGGATGTGAGCGTCGAACGCTCGATGGGGGAGCTGCGCGTCCAGCAACCTGACCGTCGGATAGGCAACCGACAGCATCGGGATCAGGCTTGCCGGGCCGTCTTCCCCGCGCGCCTCGACCAGCCCGACCTCGCTACGGTTCGACTGGGACTGCTTGGAGTCGACGAGCGCCGTTGTCGTGAACGCGCCGTCGATGCACCTCGTTTCGAAGACGAACTCCGAGCCGTTCGCCCCGGCGTAGCGGGCAGGTGGGATGACCGCGCCGTTCGCTACCGCGTACGTCGCGGGGTGGTTGAGGATGGCGGCGCCCCCGCGGCGGAGATGGTTGCCGAGTTCTTCGAGTTGCACACTGGCCTCCTTGGTAGTTCTGCTACTTCTACTTCACCATCCGGCGGCTTCTCGTCGCGGGCTTCCACATCTGGGCCACCGTTGGTCAAGCCGCGGTGGTCCAGGTCGTGGCGACGACGATCGATCACCCCGACTCAGTCGGCGCGATGGGCGACGATCTGACAACGCGGTTTGACGGGCCGGCAGCGAGACTGCTCGACCCGTGCGAGCGCCACGCGATCTCCGACTCGATCAGGCGCTTAAAGCGACGGTTGTCCGGATGCGGCTGGCGCGCCTCGACGTCGGACGAGCCGGCCGGCGGCCGACTTCACCAGCCTCAGGCGCCCGAGAGTGGGCGGGCCGTCTCGCCGTCGAGGTCCTCTGCGAGCCACGTCCTCGCGGCGGCGAGATCGCGCACGCGGAAGCCCCTGGCCTTTCCGGGAAGCAGGAACGACAGCGCGCGCAGGGCGGGGCGGATCCAGTCCTCGTCGCTGACGACGGCCACGCGGTCGAACGACGTGGCATGGCGGGCGCGAAAGCCCGTATCGGCCCGCAGCGCGTCGCCCTCGACGTCGCGTGCCTGGGGCCCGAGCAGATACAGCAGCCGCACCTTGCGGCCTTCGGCGATCTCGCGGCGCAGGACCGGCTCGACCGCCTCTTCCCAGTCGTCGTCCTCGACCTCGCCGACGGCTTCGAAGCCGATCGTGCCGGCCGGCATATCGGTCATGGGTCGCAACATCTCGTGCCTCCTTGGTCGGGTGAGCGCGACGTACGCGGGATCCCGCCGCGTCAGCCCGTGCTGCTCCGGCGCAGCGGTGGCGCTCAGCTCTCGTCCGGCGCCGCCTCGGCTTCGGCGACGATCAGGGCGGCCGCGTCGGCGCTGAGCGCGTGGCGTGCGATCCGCTCGTAGCCCTCGAGGCCGCGCTCCAGCTGCTCGACGACGCGGTCCTCGGCGATGGCGATGATCGCCGAGCTGCCCGGCGGCAGGCTCTCGCCGACCGCCTTGAGGTCCTCGTCCTTGAAGCCCTTGTCGCGGATCTTGCCCCAGATGCCGCCGCCGGCGCCGCCGACGAGCGCGCCGGCGATGATGCTCGGGGGGAAGATCAGGCCGACGACGCCGCCGGCGATCGCGCCGCGCTTGCCCCACGTCTTGCCGCTCGGGTCGGCGGTCTCCTCGATCTTGACCTTGCCGTCGGCCCGGTGCACGGCGACGGCCGCGTCGATCAGGTCGATCGAGCCTTCGCGATGCATCGCGCGGAAGTCCTTCAGGGCCGCGTCGGCACCGTCTTCCGTCTGGTAGGCCGCGACGAACACCTGAACCGGGTTGCTGCTCATGTCGCCTCGCTTCCGGTCGGGGAACCTGGTCGACCCACACGGCGGCCTCGACCGCACCACCGAGGGACAGGGCGACCGTACCGCGGCGCCCCCGCGGCCAATCACACCTTTCGGGTGATTCGCCGGCGGCTCGGCGACGGGACGATCACCGCTCCGATCCCGAGAACCAGGAGCGTCCGCCGCGATGCCGCTCGACGAGTACCCCTCAGGCACGGCCTTCCCCGGCGTCATCGGGAGGACGGCCGACGAGTCGACCCCCGCCTGGCCGGCCCCGGTGCGCGCGCCGAAGGGCACTCCCAACGTGCTGTTCATCGTGCTGGACGACACGGGCTTCGGTCAGCTCGGGTGCTTCGGCAGTCCGATCGCGACGCCCAACCTGGACCGGCTGGCCGAGCGCGGGCTGCGCTATCGGAACATGCACACGACGGCGCTGTGCTCGCCGAGCCGGTCGTGCGTCATCACCGGCCGCAACCATCACAGCAACGCGATGGCCTGCATCACGGAGGCGGCGACCGGCTACCCGGGCTACAACGGCCTGGTCCCGTTCGAGAACGGCTTCCTGTCCGAGATGCTGCGGGAGCACGGCTACAGCACCTACATGGTGGGCAAGTGGCATCTGATCCCCAGCAGCCAGGAGACGGCGGCCGGCCCGTACGACCGCTGGCCGCTGGGTCGCGGCTTCGAGCGCTTCTACGGGTTCCTGGGGGGCGACACCAGCCAGTGGGATCCCGACCTCGTCTACGACAACCACCAGGTCGAGCCGCCGAAGACGCCCGACGAGGGCTACCACCTGACCGAGGACCTGGCCGACAGGGCGATCGAGTTCATCGCCGACGCCAAGCAGGTCGATCCCGACAAGCCGTTCTACCTGCACTTCTGCACCGGTGCGACGCACGCGCCGCACCACGTGCCCAAGGCGTGGGCCGACCGCTACAAGGGCGCCTTCGACGACGGCTGGGACGCCTACCGGGAGAGGGTCTTCGCGCGGCAGAAGGAGCTCGGCATCGTCCCGCGGAACGCGGAGCTCTCGCGGCACGACCCCGACGTGCCGGCGTGGGAGTCGCTCAGCGACGACCGGCGCCGCCTGTACGCGCGGATGATGGAGGTCTTCGCCGGCTTCCTGAGCCACACCGACCATCACATCGGCCGGCTGCTCGACTTCCTCGAAGGCATCGGCGAGCTCGAGAACACGCTGATCATGGCGATCTCCGACAACGGCGCGAGCGCCGAGGGCGGCCCCTCGGGCACGACGAACGAGGCGCAGTTCTTCAACAACGCGCCCGAGGCGTTCGAGGACAGCCTCGCCGCGATCGACGAGATCGGCGGCCCGAAGCACTTCAACCACTACCCCTGGGGCTGGACCTGGGCCGGCAACACGCCGTTTCGCCGCTGGAAGCGTGAGACATACCGCGGCGGGACGTCGGACCCGTTCATCGTCAGCTGGCCGAAGCGCGTCCCGGCGACCGGTGAGGTGCGCGAGCAGTACGCGCACATCATCGACATGGTCCCGACCGTGCTGGACGCGCTCGGCATCGAGCCGCCGGCGACGATTCGCGGCGTCCCGCAGTCGCCGCTGCACGGGGTGAGCTTCGCGCACACCTTCGACGCCCCGGCGGCCGCCGGCAGGCGCACGACGCAGTACTTCGAGATGATGGGCCACCGGTCGATCTACCACGACGGCTGGCGGGCGGTGTGCCCGTGGCCGGGGCCGTCGTTCGCCGAGGCCGGAAAGGGCTTCGGCGAGCCGATCTCCGCGGAGACGCTGACGCGGCTCGACGCGCAGGGCTGGGAGCTGTACCACGTGGCGGAGGACTTCGCCGAGTGCCACGACGTGTCCGCCGAGCACCGCGACCGGCTGATCGCGCTGATCGGCACCTGGTACGTGGAGGCCGGCAGGTACGACGTGATGCCGGTCGACGGCAGCGGCCTCGCGCGCTTCGCCGGCGAGAAGCCGCAGGTCTCCGCGCCGCGGGAGTCGGCGACGTACTTCCCCGGCACTCAGTCGGTTCCGTTCTTCGCGGCGCCGCGGGTCCTGAACCGCCCGCACAGCATCACTGCGTCCGTCGAGATCCGGGACGGCGCGGAGGGCGTCCTGCTCGCCCAGGGCACGGCGGCCGGCGGCTACTCGTTCTTCGTCCAGGACAGGCGCCTGCACTACGTGCACAACTGGGTCGGCCGCGAGCTGATGCGGGTCTCCTCGGACGAGGAGGTCACCGCCGGTGAGCACGAGCTGCGCTACGAGTTCGAGCCGACCGGGCCCCCGGATCCCGCGAACGGCCACGGGGCGCCGGGGCGCTTCCAGCTCTACGTCGACGGCCGGCTCGTCGGCGATACCGAGGTCCCGTACACGACGCCGTTCGTGATCAACCCGGGGACGCTGACGTGCGGCGCCGACCCCGGCTCGACCGTCACGACCGACTATGAGACGCCGTTCCGCTTCAGCGGGACCGTGCACAAGGTGACGGTCGACGTCAGCGGCGAGCTGATCAGCGATCCGGAGGCGGAGCTCAAGCTCCACATGGCGCGCCAGTGAGCGAGCTCGCCCATCTCGGCGTCTATCGCTTCGAGCCCGGCGCCGTGTTCGAGGGCGGCCTGCTCGCCGCGATCGAGCGCACGCAGCTCGGTCGCGACACCAAGCTGCTCGATGCCCTCTTCGTGATGCGCGACGACGCCGGCGGCATGGACGCCATCGACCTGCGCGCCGGCGGCGCGGACGCCACGTTCGCGTCCCTGCTGGACTTCCGCCTCGACCCCGGCAGGCGCCGAGCGCTCACCGAGCGCACGCTCGCCGAGCACCCGGGTGGTGTCCCGCGGCCGGTGATCGAGGCGATCGCGGCGACGCTCGAGGCCGGCGCCGCGATCTTCGCGATCCTCTACACGGGCACCGCCGCGACGGCTCTCGAGGACGCGGTCGCGCGCTGCGGCGGACGGCCGATCGTCGGCGAGCCGGTCGACGCCCGCATGCTCGCGCAGACCGGCCCGCGGCTGCGAGCCGCCGTCGGCTCCGCGGCTCCGGGTGCGTAAGCAGCGCGCTATAGGGCCGGCTCGGCTCCGGGCGCGTGAGCGGGGCGCTATAGGGCCGGCTCGGCTCCGTGACAGCTCTTCCACTTGCGCCCGCTCGCGCAGGTGCACGGCGCGTTGCGGCCGCGACGCGCGTCCGCGGCGGCGTACCGGCGCATGATCTCGGCCGGAGCGCGCCCACGGGCGAGCAGCTGCGCCATCTCCCGCATCGGCTCGGCGACATGGCCGAAGAAGCGCTTGTAGCCGGCGCAAAGGTAGTTGAGGCCGGGCTCCCCGTCGGGCGTCGTGGTGAAGCGATCCTTGGGGCAGCCGCCGTGACAGGCGAAGCGCACGTCGCAGTCCCGGCAGTAGCGCGGCAGCGTGTCGACCTTCGCGCGGCCGAACGCGCGCTGGCGCTCGGAGGACACGAGCTCGAGCATGTGCCGCTCGGCGATGTTGCCGAGCAGGTGGCGAGGCTCGACGAAGTGGTCGCACGAGTAGACGTCGCCGGTGTGCTCGAGCGCGAGCGCCAGGCCGCAGGTCTCGCAGTGCACGCACATGCTCGGCAGCTCGCCCACCCAGTTGGCCAGCGTCGCGTCGAAGATCTGGACGTAGACCTCGGCGACGTCCCGGCGCACCCAGTCCTCGAAGACGTCGACGAGGAAGCGGCCGTAGCCGTCGGCGGTGGCCGACCGCGCCGTGACGCCGTCGCCCTCCTGTACGTACAGGGGGCGCTCGCGCCATGACGATCGCGGCGCCTGGGGATCCGCGGCGTCGCTCACGCGCTCGACGATGGGGATGAGCTGCAGGAAGCGTGCGCCGCAGTCGTCGCGCAGGAAGCGGTAGACCTCGCGTCCGCGCCGCTCGTTGGCGGCGTGGACGGTGGTCAGCACGTTGTAGGCGACGTCGCCGTCGCGCAGGTGCCCGAGCCCGCGCATCACCTGGTCGAAGCTGCCGCGGCCGCCCTTGGTCACCCGGAAGGCGTCGTGGATCTCGCGCGGGCCGTCGATCGAGATCCCGACGAGCACGTCGTGCTCGCGGAAGAACGCCGCCCACTCGGCGTCGAGCTTCGTGCCGTTCGTCTGGATCGTGTAAACGGCGCCCTGGTCCGGACGGCGGTACCGGTCGACGAGCTCGACCGCACGGCGGAAGAACGGCAGGCCCATCAGCGTCGGCTCACCGCCCTGCCAGGCGACCTCGACCACCGGCGCCCGTGCATGGGCCTCGACGAGCTGGCGCACGTAGGTCTCCAGCATCTCGTCGGCCATCCGAAACCGGCTGCCGGGATACAGCATCTCCTTCGAGAGGAAGAAGCAGTACGCGCAGTCCAGGTTGCAGACCGCGCCGGTCGGCTTGGCCAGCATGTGGAACGCGGCGGGCGCGCCGGGGATGCTCGGCGCAGCGAGTGGCGGCCCGGCGGTCATGGCCCGCCGACGGTAGGCGCCGGGACGGCGCCGGCACATCACCCCATTCGGGCGAAGAGACGTGCGGGCCCACGCGCGAGCGGACGTGCTCGGGTCGCTCAATTCATCCCGAACGGATGATTCGCGCGGCCGGATCGAGGCATACGGTCCGCCCATGTCGTCGACGGGGGACCGTGACCTTCACGTTCAGCGACGCCTCGGGCACCGTCGATCCGTCGTCAGGCCACTCAAGGCCCGTTCACCGGAGCTCTCGGAGTCCGGTCGCGGACGGGCAGACAAGGAGCAGCAGCGATGGTGATCGCAGCCGACTACCCGTTCCTCGACGTCCTCTGGACGATGATCATCTTCTTCGCCTGGATCGTCTACATCTGGATGATCGTCATCATCCTCACCGACGTCTTCCGCCGGCGCGACATCGGCGGATGGTCCAAGGCGGCATGGTGCGTCTTCATGATCGTCCTGCCGTTCATCGGCGTGCTGACGTATCTGATCGCCCAGCACGACGGGATGGCCCAGCGCAACATGGAGACGGCGCAGGCGCAGCAGCGGCAGTTCGACGAGCACGTCAAGGCGGTCGCCGCGCGCGAGGGCGGGGGCCCCGCGAGCGAGATCGAGAAGGGCCGGCAGCTGCTCGACAAGGGGGCCATCACCCAGGCCGAGTTCGACGCGATCAAGGCGAAGGCACTCGCAGCCCACTGATCTCAGGGAGCCGCCGCGAGGTCGACCCGGCCCGCCGGGAGGTAGGGGGACTCGAGGGCTACGGTCTCATCGGTGACACGGGTGGCACGGCGGGCGGTCACCCGGACGGGGCCGGCTGCATCACCGTGAACGAGGCTCCCTGCGGATCGATCAGGCCGGCGAACCGGCCGATCGGCATTTCCATCGACTCCATCGTGATCGTCGCGCCGAGCTCGCGGGCCCGGGCGACGGTCGCGTCGCAGTCGGCGACCGCGAAGCAGACGCCCCAGTGCGGCGGGATGTCGGGCGGGAAGTACTCGTCGGTCATCTGCATCATCCCGCCGACCTGCCTGCCCCCGAGCTCCCAGACCGTGTAGCTCTCCGGCGCGCCCTCGAACGTCGGGCGACCCGCGGTCCAGCCGAAGACGGCCGGGTAGAAGGCCTTGTCGGCCTCCGCGTCGCGGGTGAGCACCTCGTTCCAGCAGAGCGAGCCCGGCTCGTTCACGAGGTCGGCCCCGGCGAACGTCTTCGGCTGCCAGATGCCGAACACCGCGCCGGTGGGGTCGGAGAAGAACGCCATCCGGCCGATGTCCATCACGTCCATCGGCTCGACCACGACGCCGCCGCCGGCCTCCCTCACCTTCGCCGCGGTCTCGTCGGCGTCGGCGACGCTGATGTACGTCGACCACGCGGTCGGCTGGCCCTCCTGCATGTGGCCCATCAGGCCGCCGACGCTCTTGCCGTCCTGCTGGAACATCCGGTAGCCGCCGGTCTCCTCGACCGGTCCCGGCTCCGTCGCGCGCCAGCCCATGAGCTCGCGGTAGAAGGCCGCCGACGCGTCCGCGTCGGGGCTTGACAGCTCGACCCAGGAGGGGGTTCCGGGCGCGTACTCGGGCATGGTCGCTCCTCTCGCCGGCGGGTGGAAGACCATCGTCGCACGTCGCGGGAGATCCTTCATCACCTGTGGCGTACCGGTACCCCGCCGCGATCGCGGGGCCCCGGTAGACCGGCCGGCGCCGGCCGAGCCGGAGGGCCCGCCCGGGCGGGCCCTCCGGAGTACCCCGCCGACCCGGTGCGCCTACGCCCGCACCGGGTCGCTCGCCGTCTCGTGGTCGCGCCTGCCCTTCGGCAGCCACGCCAGGCGCCTCGGCAGGTACCAGTTCCAATCGCCGAGCAGCTTCATCGTGGCCGGCAGCAGCACCGCGCGGACGATCGTCGCGTCGACGAGGATGGCGACCGCCAGGCCGACCCCCATCTCCTTGAGCATCAGGATCCCGAGCGAGGCGAAGATGCCGAACACGGCGACCATGACGATCGCGGCGCTCGTCACGACGCCCGCCGTCGAGCGGATGCCGTGCGCGACCGCGTCCTGCGTCCTCATCCCGCGATCGAACGCTTCACGGATGCGGCTGAGGATGAACACCTGGTAGTCCATCGAGATTCCGAAGAGGACCACGAACAGGAAGAGCGGCAGCCACGGCTCGACGACGCCGGTCGACTCGAAGCCGAGCAGCGACTCCAGCCGGCCCTGCTGGAAGACGAGCACGAGCACGCCGTAGGCGGCGCCGACCGACAGCATGTTCAGGACGATCGCCTTCAGCGGGATGACGATCGAGCGGAACGTGACGAGCAGCAGCACGAAGGCGACGGCCAGCACGAACGCGACCACCAGCGGAGCGTGGGCGCGCATGTGGTCGTTGAAGTCCTTCGACCGGGCCGTCATCCCCGACACGTTCGCCGTCACGCCGGCGACCTTGCCGAGCGCCTGCGGCACGAGCCGGTCGCGCAGCGTCGTGAGCGCCGCGTTCGACGCGTCGTCGGTCCCGTCGCCGGCGGCGATCGGCAGCGACACAACCGCCACCGTCCCGGCGGGGTTGACGTCCACCTGCGCCGGCTCGCCGAAGAGGCCGCTGTCGCGCGCGTTGCGCTCGAGCCGGCCGATCGCGCCCCGGACCTCCGGGTCCGCGATCCGTGGGGCCTGCACCACGACCTGCGCCGGCACCCCGTTGCCCGGGAACACCGCCTGCGCGCGCTTCAGCGCCTTCGTCACCGCGAGGCTCTGCGGCAGACCGTCGATGCCCGAGCTGCCCGTCTTCATCCCGAGCGCGGGAATCGACAGGGCGACGAGCACGGCGGCGGCGGCCGCGGCCGCGATCGCGGGATGGCGCAGCACCGGTTCCAGCACGGCGGACCAGATGCGCGACTCGCCGCCCTGCTCCCGCCGGCGGGCGATGATCGGCACGCGGCCCTTCATGACCTTGTCGCCCAGCTTGGAGAGGATCGCGGGCAGCACGGTCAGCGAGCCGAGCACGGCGATCGCGACGACGATGATCCCGCCCGTGGCGAACGACTCGAACGTGCTCTCACGCGTGAGGTACATCCCGGCCATCGCCGTCATGACGGTCAGCCCCGAGACGAGGACCGAGCGGCCCGACGTCGCGGCCGCCGCCTCCAGCGCGGCCTGGGCGTCCCTGCCCGCGGCTCGCTCCTCGCGCTCGCGGCGCAGGTAGAACAGCGCGTAGTCGACGCCGACGGCCATCCCGACCAGCAGGATCACCTCGGAGATGGCGGGGTCGACCGGAGCGATCTTGCTGGGGATCGCGACCAGGCCGACGGTCGCCATCACCGCCGACAGCGCCAGCAGCACCGGGATGCCCGCGGCGGCGAGCGCGCCGAACGCGACGATCAGGATCGCGAGCGTGATCGGGAGCGACAGTCTCTGCGCCTTGGCGAAGTCGGCCGCGATCGACTTCTCGATCGCCGTCTGGACGCTCGCGTCGCCGAACTGCTCGATGCGCAGCGAGGGGTTCGCGCGGCCGGCTGCGGCGGTCGCGGCGAGCAGCGGGTCGACCCTGTCGATCCGCTCGCCCTTGCCGTCGCCGGCCGTGCCCTTTACCTCGAATGCCACGATCGCCGAGCGCCCGTCGGCTGAGAGCTGGCCGGCGCCAGCGGCATCGAGCGGTGAGCGGATGGCCGCCGCATCGCCTGTAGCCCTGATGCGCCGGATGACGTCGGCTACGCCTCGGCGGACGTCTGCCGCGGTCGCGCCCGCGCGGGCCTGGACGAGCACCTGCTCGGCGTAGTTGCGCTCGAACGCGTCGCGCAGCACGGCGTCCGCGCGCCCCGACTCGCCGATCCGCGACGTCTGCCCGTCGTTCAGTCGGTTCGTGCCGATCAGGCTGCCGCCGGCGAAGGCGACGACGACGAAGACGAGCCATCCGACGATGGCCGTCCTACGGTGCCGGGCGCTCCAGCGCCCGGCCCGAGCGGCGATGTTCCACTTGCTCTGCATGGCCCCTCCCACGAGTGCGCCTTTATCCATGCCGCGACGCTATGAGCGCCGGCCCGCGGCGTCGTCGTCGGCGAGCCCGATCAGGGCTCGTGCCCGGCGACGATCCGAGGTCCTCCTCAGGTAGGAGGCGCCGCCCGCGCGCGCGGGGTACGTTCGCCCCTGTGACATGGCCATGGCCGCTCGCGCGTCGGCACGGGCTCGACGCTCTGATCGTGATCGCGGCGGTCGAAGCCGCGCTGGAGGTCGCGCTGCGCCACGACCCCGCGCGCGAGCCCCGCACGGCCGCGTGGCTCGCGGCGCCCGCGGTCGCCCTCGTCGTGCTGCCGCTGCTGGCGCGGCGGCGCTTCCCCTTCGCCGCGCCCGTCGCGGTCTGGCTGCTGGCCGCGGTGCTCTCGTTCGTCGATGGGCGGCTGCCGGTCTTCACCGTCAGCGTCTTCTTGGCGGGGATGGCGGCCTCGTTCCTGCTCGGCAACCTCCGCGACGGGGCTCAGGCGCGCATCGGGCTGGGCATCGTGCTCGGCGGCGCGGCGATCATCGTCTACAACGATCCGCGCCATGCGCTCGGCGACGTCGTCTTCATCCCGATCCTGTTCGCGATTCTCTGGCTCGCCGGCTTCGCGCTGTCCGAGCGCGCCGCGCAGGCCGAGGCCGCGGAGGAGCGCGCGACGCTCGCCGAGCGCGAGCGCGAGGCGGCGGCGCGCATCGCCGTGGCCGAGGAGCGCGCTCGGATCGCGCGCGAGCTGCACGACGTCGTCGCCCACGCGGTGAGCGTCATGGTGCTCCAAGTGGGCGCCGTTCGGCACAGGCTTCCCGCGACACTCGCGCAGGACGCCACCGCGCTCGAGGGCGTGGAGCGGGCCGGTCGCACGGCGCTCTCGGAGATGCGCAGGCTCCTCGGCGCGATGCGTCGCGACGGCGATGACGTCGACCTGACACCCCAGCCGGGCCTCGACGACCTTCGCTCCCTGGTGGACGAGGTCGGCCACGCCGGCCTGCCCGCGCGGATCCACATCGAGGGCACCGCGGTTGCGCTGCCCCGGGCAATGGACCTCTCGGCCTACCGGATCGTCCAGGAGGGCCTGACGAACGCGCTCAAGCACGCCCGCGCGAGTCGCGCCGACGTGACGGTGCGCTACGGGCCGGACGAGCTGCTGATCGAGGTGCGCGACGACGGGAGTGGCGGCCGGGCCGGCAACGGCGCCGGCCACGGCCTCGTCGGGGTGCGCGAGCGTGTGAAGATCTACGGCGGCGAGATGACCGCGGGAGCCGCGGCCCAGGGTGGGTTCGTGCTCAGCGCGCGCCTGCCGCTCGCGCGCGAGGGGCCATGACGATCCGCGTCCTCGTCGCCGACGATCAGTCGATGGTCCGCGCCGGCTTTCGCATGCTGTTGGCGGGCGAGCAGGGCATCGAGGTGGTCGCCGAGGCGAGCAACGGGATCGAGGCGGTGAGCCAGGCGGCGCGGTTCCACCCCACGGTCGTGCTGATGGACATCCGCATGCCGGAGCTCGACGGGCTGGAGGCGACGCGGCGCATCCTCGCCGCCGGTGACGCTGCGCGCGTCCTGATCCTCACGACGTTCGACCTCGACGAGTACGTCTACGAGGCACTGCGCGCCGGCGCCAGCGGCTTCGTGCTCAAGGACGACCCGGCGGAGCAGCTGATCGCGGCGGTCCGAACGGTCGCCGCCGGCGAGGCGCTGCTCTCCCCCGCGATCACCAAGCGGGTGATCGAGCGGTTCGTGAGCCTTCCGCGCCCCGCACCGCCCAAGGAGTGGGGCGAGCTCACCGCTCGGGAGCGGGAGATCCTGCGGCTCGTCGCGCAGGGCCTGTCCAACGCGGAGATCGCCGGAGAGCTCTACATCAGCGGCACCACCGTCAAGACCCACATCACGCACATCCTGCAGAAGCTGGGCCTCCGCGATCGGGTGCAGGCGGTCGTCCTCGCCTACCAGACGGGCCTGTTGGACGACGACGTCCGCTCGCGGGCCACGCACGACCGGGAGGCAGGCTGACCGGGTGCGGGCGAGAGGGCTGCCGGGGTTGGGCAAGGGCCGCGGCGGGTCATTCCGCTCCGAGACGCTCACGCCGAGGTCGACGCCGACGCCGAGGTCGAGGCCGAGGAGGTCTGCCTGACCTGACGCGCCGTCCGCGGGCGGCCTAATCCGTTGCGGGCTTCCTGGCCGCATGGAGGGCACGTAACCTTGACGGCCGAGAAACCGTCGTCCTGTCGGCCGAGGATCTGTAGCGCAGCGGGCTGATGACTTGTAGGCGTCGAGTGTGCCGCCCGTGCTCGGCTACCACCGTCGCGTCGTCGACGACGAGCTTCGCCAGCGAGCATGAGATCGACCTCATCGTCGAGCGTGGTGACGGACGCGTGGTCGCGATGGAGGTCAAGCTCCGTCCCCTGGCCACCGACAAGGACGTGAAACATCTGAGCTGGCTGCAAGAGCAGATCGGGCCCGACCTGCTCGATGCGGTCGCCATCACCACCAGCGTGTAGCGCGGGCGCCGCCGGCTGCGCGCAGGCGCCCCTGCACGACGATGTCGACCAGTACGAAGTTGCGCCTCAGGCGCGTCGATGAATCGACGTACTTGGACTTCTGCAAGGTCAGCTCGTGGAGCGCGAGCTTGCGGTCGGCGGAGTCTGGGCGAGTTGCGTCCTGACGGTGATGTGGTCGTCGGGGGAGTACGGCTGCCGGGTGCGACAGCCGTACTCTCCTGCCTCAGCCCCCGAAGTTGTTGACGTAGACGCCGGCGCGGCCGGGGCGCAGCGGTTCGGGGGCGTCGTAGCCGATGCCGGTGCCGACCCGAGTGAAGCCGGCGCGGAGGATGTTCGCGCGGTGGCCGGGGCTGTTCATCCAGTCATCAACGATGCGCGCCGGCGTGGCGTTGAGGCCGACGCCCCAGTGGATGTTCTCGCCCGTCATACGGCCGTGGTAGCCCGCGGCGCGGATGCGCCGGTCGGGTATCACGCCATCGGGACTGCGGTGCGCGTAGAAGCTGCGCGCTCCCATGTCCTCGGCATGTGCCTGCGCGGCCGCCTGCAGGCGCGCGTCCTCGACCAGCGCTGGCAGTCCGTGGGCGGCGCGCCGGCGGTTCAGCAGACACAGCACCGCCGCGCGAGCCTGCGCGGCCTTGGATCGGTCGGGGAGGTCGCCGCTGTGCGGGCAGCCTCCGCGGTTTGGCGTGAGCGCCGCCTGGAGGCGGTCGCCCACGACTGGCCACAACAGCGCAACCGCGATGAGCGCGAGTCCCAACAGCTGCTTGGGGCGACTTACCGGCATAGCGGGGTGGAGGTGCTGCGTGCGCGCACCACGATCTCCTCATCGGCGAGCCAACGGGACGCCTGAAGCGAGCTTGTGGCCTGACTCCCGCGCGGGTAGCTGCGAACGGGCGCGGACGCTACTGTCGCCGGTGATGCGAACGGGCGCGGAATTCACAACGTAGCCCACCGGCTCGGGCCGGTGGGCGTCCTCGTGAAGGAGCGTCATGTCGTCCCGTCCCAGCGCCGCCCGCCGGCGCTTTCACACCGACCGCATCATCGCGAAGCGGCTTCGTATCGTCCGCCTGCTCCGTTGCGCGGACGACGCCGATCTCGTCCGCGGCCGGCTCGACGATGAGCAGCGGTACCTCGGTTGCCACCGCGCATGCTGCGGTCTGTGTCACCCCCATAAGCGTTGGTCCTACGGCGACCGCCGGCGGGAAGAGCGCGAGTGGCGTCGCTACCTCTTCGGGGCTGTGCGCCGCGCTCGGGCCGCGGAGTTGGCGGCCACCGCGGACCGGATCAGCTCCTTGAACGCGGTCTCGTCGAGCCTCTCGCCTTCGCGAATGTCGATGGCTCGGCGCGTGTTCCCTTCGAGGCTGGAGTTGAACAGCCTCTGAGAGTCCTGGAGGGAGGCGCCGCGGGCGAAGGTGAGCTTCACGACCTGCTTGTACGACTCGCCCGTGCAGACGATGCCGTCGTGCGACCAGACCGGAGTCCCGGGAGAGGACGCCTTCGCCCACTTCCATTCCTCCTGGATGTCGGGATCCGCCTCGTGGATGAGCCGGCGAACCCAGGCGAGCGTCTCGCCCCGCCAGTCCCCCAGCTCATCGATCCTCTTCGTGATGTTCTCGGAAGCGGTCACGACCGGCAGTTATACGCGACGGCGTACCTGGTCAGGCCGGCTGATGGGATCGGTCGCGTTAGGCGCCCCGGCCCGCGCCCTCTGCTGCGCGTTCAGGCGGGGCCGAGCGCACTCCCCGACGGCGCCGGGGGTGAATGGCCGGGATCGGCGGTGCGGAGAGGATCGGCAGGCAGCCGGAGCGACAAGCCGAGGCCTACGAGGGCGGCGGCGGCGAGGACGATCATCGCGGCGACATAGGTGCCGTTTCCCGAAGCGAGGTCGGAGACCAGGATCGTGCCGGCGATCGCGGTACCGAAGGACGAGCCGAGGTTGGAGATGCTGCGCGAGAGCCCAGAGATCTCACCCTGCTTCTCCTCCGGGAAGGCGCCCTGAACGAGGTTGACCGAAGGTGTCAGCATGACGCCGAGGCCGAGGCCGATCAGCAGCAGCCCGGGCGCGAACGCCCAGGCGCTCGACGACGCGACTTTGACAAGGCCGAGCAGAAGTCCGATCCCCACCGCGGCGACGGTGAAGCCGGCTGCGATCAGGCTCTTCTGCATGTACTTGCTCGCGAGTCTCTCCGCGGCAAGCGAGGAAGCCAGGATGCCGAGCGTCGCTGCGGTGAAGATCACGCCGGTCTTGATCGCGTCGTAATGGCGTTCGGTCTGGAGGAAGACCGAGACGACAAAAGACGTACCCATCAGCAGCAGCCATTGGAGGTTCTGGGTGGCGAGGCCGAGGTTGGAGACGCGGTTGCGAAACAGGCTCATGGATAGCAGCGGCTCCTTCCCGGCGTGCTCGCGCGACCGGATCGAGAGGAAGAAGCCGGCGAGCAGCGACACGCCGACCGCCAGCGAGACCACCAGCAGCGTGTCGTCGTGACCGGCCTGGAGGATCCCGAACACCACGAAGAACATCCCGGCCCCCGACAATGCCGCTCCGATCGCGTCGAAGGGGCGCTCAGGGTCGGGCGCCACCGGATCGGTGACCCGCCGGCTGAGGAGGATGATCGTGCCGACCACCGCGGCCTGGAAGACAAAGGCGGCTCGCCAGCTGATCCCCGATGTGATCAGGCCACCGATCAGGGGTCCGGCCGCGGCGCCGACGCCCCCCATTCCGCTGATCAGCCCGAACGCCTTGGCTCGCGACTCGACCGAGGTGAACGCCATCGTCGTCAGGATGTAGACCGGCGGGATCAAGAACGCGGTGCCGACGCCCTGGAAGATCGAGTTGCCGAGGATCAGCACACCCAGCCCGGGAGCGATCGCGCTCAGCACGGTGCCGATGCCGTAGAGCGAGAGGCCTCCGATCAAGCATCGCCTGCGCCCCCAGCGGTCGGTGAGCTTGCTGCAGGGGATCATCAACACCGCCATGATCAGCAGGAACAGCGTGATCGTGGTCTGCACGCCCTTCACATCCGTGTGCAGGTCGTGGCTGATGTCGTTGATCATCACGTTCATGTTCGAGCCCGCGAAGCTGCAGATGAACTGCGCAAGCGCGAGCGGAGCCAGGAACGCACGCGGGGACTCGACCCAGTTCGCGGTAGCCGGCGACGCGTCTGTGGGTCTTGCGCTCACGCCGTTGCGAGTCAGGGGGCCGCCACGGGCGCGTGCGCTTCGGCGTGGGCGATCTGGCGCGCGGCGAGAACGAGTGTGAGGTGGCTGAACGCCTGAGGGAAGTTGCCGACCTGGCGCCGGCGCGTGACGTCGTACTCCTCGGCGAGCAGGCCGAGGTCGTTCGCCACGCCGGTCAGCCGCTCGAACAATGTGCGTGCCTCCTCGACGCGGCTGTTGCGTGCGAGCGCGTTGACCAGCCAGAACGAGCAGGCCAGGAACTGGCCCTCGTCTCCGGGCAGTCCGTCGTCGGTCTCGGCGGTCGAGTAGCGTGAGACGAAGCCGTCGCGACCGAGCTCGCGCCGGACGGCGTCGATCGTCCCGGTGATTCGCTCGTCGTCGCCGGGCAGGAACCCCACGATCGGGAGGTTCAGGACGCTCGCGTCGAGTTCCTTGGAGCCGTAGTACTGCGTGAACGTCCGGCGTGCCGGGTCATAGCCGCGTTCGCAGACTTCGGCGTGGATCTCGTCGCGGGTCCGAGTCCAGCGGTCGATCGGCGCCTCGAGGTCGAACCGCTCGGCGAGGCGCACGGCGCGGTCGAGGACGACCCACGCCATGACCTTCGAGTAGGTGTAGTGGCGCCGTGGGCCGCGGGCCTCCCAGATCCCGTCGTCGGGCTGACGCCAGATCGTCTCGACGTGCTCGATGATCGTCCTCCAGCGCGGCCAAAGGCCCGGGTCGATCTGGCCGAGTCGCTCGGCGCCGAGGAACATCACGGCGACGACTTCGCCGTAGACGTCGAGCTGGAACTGCTCGGATGCCGCGTTGCCGACCCGGACGGGCGCCGAGCCCTCGTAGCCCGGCAGCTCCGGCAGCTCGAACTCGGTCAGGCGCCGCTCGCCGCCGATGCCGTACATGATCTGGACCGCTCTCGGATCGCCTGTGCCGACGCGCAGCAGGAAGTCACGGAAGGCGAGCGACTCCTCGATGTAGCCGGCGTCGAGCAGCGCCTCGAGCGCCAGGACGGAGTCCCGCAGCCAGCAATAGCGGTAGTCCCAGTTGCGCACACCGCCGATCTCCTCGGGCAACGAGGTCGTCGGCGCCGCCACGATCGCGCCCGTCGTCTGCGAGGTCATCGCCTTCAGCGCGATCAGCGAGGTGAGCACTTGGTCGCGGTACGGACCCTCGTATCGACAGCGGCCGCTCCACTCTCGCCACCACGCCTCGGTCCGGGCCAGCGCCGAGTCGGCGTCCTCCACCGGCGGTGTGGCCTCATAAGACAGGTGCCAGGTCAACGTCATCCGCTCACGCGCACCCTCGATCGCGTCGAACTCCGCCCGTGCAGTGCCGTTTTCGAGGACCACCGCCAGCGGCGTGCTCAGGCGGAACGCATCCGGGCCGGCGGTGGCGATCACCCCGTCCGCCGCGCCCTCGACCCACGGGTGGATCGTCGCGTAGTCCGGGCGCAGCGCGAGCTCCATTCGCATCCGAACTCGCCCACGCAGACCCTGGACGACCCTCATCACGCGGGGCGGGCCATCACCGCGCAGCGGCATGAAGTCGATCAGCCGGACAGCGCCCTCCGGCGTGTCGAAGTCGGTTTCGAGGACCAGCGTCCCTGGCCGATAGCGACGCGCGATCGCGCGGATCTCACCGGCGGGCGCCACGAGCCACCGGCCGTGGCTTCGGTCTCCGAGCAGCGCCGCGAAGCAGGACGCCGAATCGAAGCGCGGTAGGCACAGCCAGTCGATCGCGCCGTTGCGACCGACGAGCGCGCCGCTCTGGAGGTCGCCGATCAGGCCGTAGTCCTCGATCAGCATTCGGTGCCGTCCTTCCCTCGAAACCCAGACCAGGCTCCGACGAGACCCACGTGCCGACTATCGGTGCGGCACGGCCCGCCGACGGCGTTATCGGTCGTGGCCACGAGTCTGCCTCCTACTCGCGCGACATCATGGCGACGGCTTCGCGCTCGAGGTCGACGAACGGCTCGCCGCTTACGTCGATGGCGACGCGGTTGATGGTGCCGCCGGTGAACGCCCACGGAGCCGAGCCCGGGTAGTCGGCGGTGACGGGGTCGCTGCTGTCGCGCCCGACGCACAGCCCGTCGCCGGCGAGCGAGTACTTGCCGGGCTGCGTGCGGATGCGACCCTCGCCGACCTTCACGTCGCCGTGGTAGAGCGAGAGCGTGCCGACCGCGACGTGCGGCGGGTCCTCCCCCTCCTTCTCGAAGGCGGCGGACAGGATCAGCTTGTCGCCGGTCGGCAGCTCCTGGTCGGCGACGATCTTCTGCTCGATGCTGCCGACGAAGCTGTTGACGTAGTGCAGCCGGTTGTCCTTGACGTAGAGGGCGTGGCCGCCGAAGCGCGAGCCGTGCGCGAACAGCACGCCCTCGGCCCCGTCCTCGGGGATGTCGACCAGCGCAGCGACGGCGTAGGAGCGGTTGCGGATGTTGACCGACTGCGATTCGGGAACGTCGGCGAGGTCGGGGTAGTAGACGTAGCGTTCGCGTGGCGCCGAGAGCACCGGCCGCGGGGTGAGGATGATCTCCAGCGCCGAGCGGTCGTCGAGCGGGAACGCGCCGTTGGCGCCGGCCTCCGCGTACCAGAGCATGATCAGCTCGCGCAGGCGGTCGGGTTCCTGGGCCGCGAGGTCGTGCATCTCCGAGCGGTCGACCTCGGTGTGGTAGAGCTCCCACGTGTCCTTGCCGAAGTTGCTCCAGCCGCTCAGGGTCGGGTGGGTGGAGACGGCTTTCCAGCCGGCGTGCCAGATGCTGCGCGAGCCGAGCATCGAGTAGAACTGCGTCTCGCGGGCGCTGGGCAGCGCCGCGGCGTCGAAGCTGTAGCGCATGCTCACGCCGTCGAAGGGACTCTGCACGTGGCCCGCGATGGTCTCGGGAGGCTCCACGCCGAGCACGTCGAGGACGGTCGGGACGAGGTCGATGGCGTGGTGGTACTGCTCGCGGAGCTCGCCGCCCGCGACGATCTCCTTCGGCATCGAGATGATGCACGGGTCCGACGTGCCGCCGTTGAACTCGTAGCGCTTCCACATCTTGAACGGCGTGTTGAACGCCATCGCCCAGCCGTTCGGGTAGTGGTTATAGGTCTTCGGGCCGCCGAGCTCGTCGAGCATCGCCAGGTTCTGCTCGATGTTGTCCGGGATCCCGTTGGCGAACAAGTTCTCGTTGACCGATCCGTCGGGGCCGCCCTCGCCGCTGGCGCCGTTGTCGGACACCAGGATCACCATCGTGTTCTCGCGCTGGCCGGTCTCCTCGAGGTAGTCCAGCAGCCGCCCGATCTGCGCGTCGACATGCGCGAGGAAGCCCGCGTAGACCTCGGCCATCCGGCTGAACAGGCGCCGCTCGTCGACCGACAGCGAGTCCCATGGGCGCGTCACGTCGAGCGCGGGGAACGGCTCGCCGTTCGGTCCCGTCCGCGTCTCGGGCGTGCCGATCGGGTTCAGCGGCGGTAGCTCCGTGTCGGGCGGGACGAGGCCCATCTCCTTCTGGCGCGCCAGTGTCTGCTTGCGCATCGCCTCGTAGCCCATGTCGAAGCGGCCCTTGAAGCGGTCGATCCATTCCTTGGGGGCGTGGTGCGGGGCGTGACAGGCGCCCGGCGCGTAGTAGAGGAAGAACGGCTTGTCGGGCGCGAGGACCTTGGCGTCCTTGATGAACTCGAGCGCCTTGTCGGTGATGTCCACGCTGAAGTGGTAGCCCTCCTTGGGCGTGCGCGGCGGCTCGACCGGATGGCCGTCGTACACGAGCTCGGGATACCACTGGTTGGTCTCGGCGCCCAAGAACCCGTAGAAGCGCTCAAAGCCACGGCCGGTCGGCCAGTTGCGCCGCGTCGACGCGAGATTCATCTCGGCCTCCGGACACAGATGCCACTTGCCGACCATGTACGTGTTCCAGCCCCGCTCGGCGAGGATCTCCTGGATCTGGCCGTTCTCCGGCGGGATCACGCCGCTGGCGTTCGGGAACCCGCTCGCCGCCTCGGTGATGCACGCCATGCTGTTGCGCGTGTGGTTGCGCCCGGTCAGCAAGCACGAACGGGTCGGGGAGCACAGCGCCGTCGTGTGCCACTGCGTGTAGCGCACGCCTTCGCCGGCGATGCGGTCGATGTTCGGCGTCTCGATCGGCCCGCCGTAGCAGCTTATCGCCGCGAAACCGACGTCGTCGAGCACCGCGTAGATCACGCTCGGGGCTCCGTCAGGTGCCTTCGCCGGCTCGAACGGCGACCAATCCGGCACCGAGTCCCGGATGTCGACGTTGATCTTGCCCCCGAACCGCTTGCTCATCACGCGCTCCTCGAGACCGGCCGCAGTCGGCCGAGTGTCCTCGCCGTCGCCGCACCGGACATCACCCCGAACGGATGACTCGGCGCGTACGAACGCCGTCCGCACAACCCGGCTCGCCGGCTCTTTCCGATGTGGGGCGACAGCGCACTGCGCGGCCGCTGGTACCGCAAGTACCTGTAGGACCGCTGCTCCGCAGGCGCAGGTCAGTGGTGGAAGGTGTCGTGGCGGGCGTCGAGCGGACCGGACTGCGCGCGCAGCTCGGGGAGCAGCCGGTCGAGGTCGTCGAGCAGCAGCTCGAGCAGATCGACGTTCCCGGTCCGCACGACGACCCGCAGAACGCTGAGATCCTCGCGGTTCTTGGGGAACGAGTAGGCCGGCACCTGCCAGCCGCGCTCGCGCAGTCGGCGCGAGACGTCGTAGACGTCGAAGGCCTTGACGTCGTCGGCGGTCGTGAACGCGAACACCGGCAGCTCCGAGCCGTCGGTGATGCAGCGGAACTCGGGCCGGCTCGCAAGCTCGGCCGACAGGCGCATCGCCGCGTCGCGCGCGGCCTGCTGGACGGCGGTGAACCCGTTACGCCCGAGGCGGATGAACTCGTAGTACTGGCCGATCACCTGCGCGCCGGGACGCGAGAAGTTCAGCGCGAACGTCGGCATCTCGCCGCCGAGGTAGTTGACCTTGAAGACGAGCTCCTCGGGCAGCTTCTCCGCGTCGCCCCAGACGATCCACCCCACGCCCGGGTACACGCGGCCGTACTTGTGACCGGAGGTGTTGATGGACGCCACGCGCGGCACGCGGAAGTCCCACTCCAGATCGGGGTCCAGGAACGGGGCGACCATCGCTCCCGAGGCGCCGTCAACATGGATCGGGATGTCGAGGCCGGTCTCCTCCTGGAGGTCGTCGAGCGCGGCGTTGAGGGCCTCGACGGGCTCGTAGCTGCCGTCGAACGTGGAGCCGAGGATCGAGACGGCCCCGATCGTGTTCTCGTCGCACAGGGCGACGGCCTAGGTCGTCCCCAGAGCCAGGCGCTGGCAGGTCCCCGATGGCATCACGGACCGTCCGTCGACGGCGCACCTCGGGGGCGAAGCGGGGGTTGCCGTCGCGCAAGCCGACAAGGATGAAGCGCCGACGGCGCTGCGGGACGCCGTACTTTGCCGCGTTAAGCACGTCATGGAGCAGGTGGTAGCCCAGCTTTCGCAGCGCGGCCCTCACCCGCACCATCCGCGCGTCGTCGCGCAAAGCGGGGAAGTTCTCCAGCATCACCGCTCGGGGCTGGAAAGCGCGGGCCCATCGCACGAACTCGAACACGAGGTCGTTCTGCTCGTCCGTGATGTCGAGCTTGCCGTTCCGCGTCCTCATCGACGAGAAGCCCTGACAGGGCGGGCACCCGGCATGCAAATCGAGGTCGCCCGGACTCAGGCCAAGGGCGCGCATCACCGTGGCTGGGTTGAGTTGAGCCACGTCGTCTCGCCAGACCCTCGTCCGCTTGTGGTTTAGCTTGTAGCTCTCGACCGCAAGCTCATCGTTGTCGACAGCGGCGACGACGCGAAACCGTGCCTGACGCAGTCCTTCTGTCAGGCCTCCCGCCCCGCAGAACAGGTCGATGGCGCACAACCGTTCGCGCCGCTCGCTGCCCGGGGCGGTGACGTCGCTAGCGCCGGGCGACCTGGTCATGAACCGGGCATGCTACGGACGCGGCCGGCGCCCCCGCTCCCCCGCAAGCCAAGCGTACCTGCGCGCCCACAGACACCGAGGACGGGCGGCTCCGCATCGCTCGCGTGGAATTGTGGCTGCGCTCGTCGGCCGGTGCCGCGTGGCCCGCCGCGGCCCCGGACGGCACCGCTTCGGTCCGGTTCGCCGCCTAGGCTCCCGAACGTGCCCGACGAGCTCGACCCAGCGCACCGCAACCTTGTTGCGGCCGACCTATTTGCTGGCGCCGGAGGTCTGAGCGAGGGGTTGCGGGCGGCCGGCTTCGACCTCGTGGTTTCTGTCGACCATGACCCAGACGCCTGCGCGACATACCGGCAGAACTTCCCGGAGACGGAGGTAGTAGAGGGCGACCTGACGCAGCCTGCCGTCCACGAGCGGCTCGCGGCGGCCGCGCGAACTCGCGGCACTCTTGACCTTCTAGCCGGCGGGCCACCGTGCCAGGCCTTTTCACAAATGCGGAACCATGACCGGCTTATCGACGACCCGCGCAACCGCCTCTATCGCGAGTTCGTCTGCCTGCTTGATGAGCTGCGCCCGAGGGCCATGCTTCTGGAGAACGTGCCGGGAATGAACCAGCTACAGGGCGGGGTCGTCAGGCGTCAGATAGAAGAGGACCTATCGCTCCGCGGCGACTACATCATCACGTCGGGGGTGCTCGACGCGGGTGACTTCGGAACACCGCAGGCGCGCGAAAGGCTTGTCTTTATCGGTCTGCGAGCAGACCTCGGCGAGCCGGAGCTGCCACGCGGGACCGGTGTCGTCGCGGCGCTCAGACTTGCGCGTCGCGAGAGCGCTGGCCGGCTTTACGAGGTCGAGGGACAGGCCGCGCTCTTGCGCACGCTGCAGGACCCCCAGGACGCGCGCGCCGTAACCGCCCATCAGGCACTCTCCGACTTGCTTGTGCCAGGCCCGGCCTACACCGGCGAGCCGCAGACCGCCTTCCAGAAGCAGGTGCGGCGAGGTAGCCGGGCGCCACAGGGCCACCTACCTTCGCGCATTCGAGAGGACACCGCCCGACGACTCGACGCCATTCCGCCCGGCGGCAACATCTACGACCTGCCCGACGACCTGCTGCGCCGCTATCTGGGCGATGCGAAATGGGGTCCTGCCGGCAACGGGAAGCTGCTCTCTCGTCGGCACTTCTACGCGTACCGGCGCCTGCACCCTGACTGGCTGGCGTGGACGGCGAATACCAAAGCCGACTTCGCCTACCACTACGCGGCACCACGGGGATTGTCCATGCGTGAGGCCGCGCGTATCCAGGGCTTCCCCGACCGGTTTCAGATCATCACCGCACCGCGCGGAACGCCGGGTCAGTTGTCGGGCGGTGCTCGTCACAGCATCTACCGACAAGTCGGCAACGCTGTTCCTCCGCCGCTGGCTATCGCCCTCGGACGAGCAATCGCGGTCCAGCTCCGCGCGGCCCCGGGCCTTCCGGCTTCGATGCCTCTGGCAGCAAGTGCCGCGGCCTGACTTATTCAGCTCTCGCCGGCCGGTCTAGGTTGGGTCGACGATGGAAGGTCTCTTTCAGATTCCGCCTGACCTATCTGCCGAAGCGGTGCAGCGCCCGTTCGGCGCCGCGAGCCGCGCTGAGCTCCTCGCCGAGTTCTTCGGCGACCTCGAAGTGGCCCCGGCCGATGCTTGGAAGGCCCTGTACAGACTCTTGCTCTGGACCGACCGCAGCACCGGTCTGGCTCACTGCTACGAGTCGGACAAGTCCCAGCCAGGTCGCCGGTGGTACGCGCGAACCATGGCATTCCACGCCTGGGTCGCTGACCAGCTCGGCGTGCCACCGCGCTTGCTGGGCGACCACATCGACTGGATGTTCGGGCAAGCCCTCCTCAGGCTGAGCGTCCGCGAGCAGCATCAGCGCGCCGAGCGAGCCGCCGCCGCAGCTATTCAGCGCAGCCAGTTCGGCGGCGTAGAGCTCCCCGAGCCTGGCTTCGACCCGGAGCTGCGCGACATTTTCCAACAGTTTGTTGATGCTGTAGGCGGCCGGGACACACCCGAGCACGCATTGCTGGCTGCGACCGAGGCCGTGGCTGCTCTTGCTGCGGCCGAAAATAAGCGCAAGAACCTGCTCGGGGAGGGATTTGAAGATGCGCTGGCAGAGGTCATGCGGCGGCTACCTGGCGGTAGTCCCGAAGTCGTCGAGTCACGCAAGCTGCTTCACGAGCTGCCGGGCTTTCGCGAGCCTCCGTACGGTGAGAAGCCGCGTCGCGTAGACCTCGGCATCGTCACGTCGGGCGGCCGCCGGAGGGTGCTCGTGAGCGCCAAGTGGTCTGTTCGGGCGGACCGCGAGGAACAGTTCGGCGTCGACTTCGACTCATACGCCCGGATGGAAGCCAGCGGAGCCGCCTTCGACTTCGTTCTCGTAACCAACGAGTTCGACGGGGCGCGGCTCAAGTCAGCGTGCCAACGGCGCACGCTCGCGCGCCCCTTGTTCGATGCGGTCGTCCACGTTTGCCCCGACGCTCTGATCGCGGCCTACGGCGACACCGCTCGTGGAGCGGCAGCGGAACTGCCGGACCTCATCGCGTCGCGACGCATTCTGTCGCTGTCGGATTGGCTACAGACGCTTTAGCGCGAGCCCGTATGGACTATCGCGACGATGTCGCAGCGTCAGCGGCGGCGTTCCTGGTGAGCGCGCGCTGAACCTCTGCCGCAACTCGCTCGGGGGCCTCGTGCTCCCAGAACCGCAACACGGTCCACCCTGCTTCCTGGAGCAGTTTCGTGTGGCGGCGGTCCCGGTCGACGTTGCCCTGGAGCTTCGGCCCCCAGTAGCGAACATTGCTCGCCGGCCGTGACCCGTGCTCGGGACAGCAGTGCCAGAAGCATCCGTCGACAAAGACGGCGACGCGACGCGCGGTGAACGCGAGGTCAGGCCGGATGCGCACGCCGTCAACGACGACGGGGTAGTCGACGCGATACCGCAAACCGGCGCCGTGGAGGAGCGAACGCACAGCCCGCTCCGGGCCGGTGTCGCGGCGGCGGTTGGCCGCCATGTTCCGGCTGCGACCCGGCGTTGGCGGGGTGTCGTAGGATCTGCGTTCGTCACGAGTGCTCGGCATGTGGGCTCGACCATTCTGGCGTGGCCCGGGCGATATAGGCTACGGGGCCGATGGAGCGTCGCCCGAACACCCAAACGGTCCAGTTCTTCCTCGAGCTTGCGGCCAACGGCCAGCTTGACCTGCAGCCCGCCTACCAGCGCCGCTCGGTCTGGTCCGACGAGTACCGGCGGTTCTTCATCGACAGCGTGCTGCGCGACTACCCGTGTCCGGCCATATACCTCGACGTCGAAACCCGAATCGGCTCGCCGACGGTCTACCACGTAATAGATGGTCAGCAGCGGCTGCGCGCCCTCATTGGCTACTCGCGGGACGAGTTCCATCTCGGCGACCACATGGAGGACCTCGGCCATAGCGGCAGCTTCTTCTCGCAGCTCCCGGCTGACCTACAGAACCTGTTCGTCTCGTATGTCCTCACCGTCGAGAACCTGTCTGGCACCAATGAACTTGAGCTGGAGGAGGTCTTTGACCGCCTCAACCGGAACGTCGCCCGGCTGAACCGGCAGGAGCTGCGGAATGCTCGCTTCAGCGGCGAGTTCATTACGCGAATGGAGGACCTTTCGCAGGCGACGTTCTGGTCGAAGACCGCGCTCAATAGCAAGACCAACATCCGCCGCATGCGCGACGTCGAGTTCGTCTCCGAGCTGTTCCTCCTGACCATGCACGGCATCATGGACGGCAACGCAGACGTGCTCGACGACTACTACGCCGAGTACGACGATGGCATCCCCGACGAGGACGAGCATCGCGAGCGGTACGACCTCATCCTGTCCTATCTCGCCAGTCTGGACCTCGAATGGCGCAAGACCCGCTGGCGGAACCTGGCGGACATTTACGGTCTTTGGGGCGCTTTGTTGGACATCTATGACAAGAAAGATGAACTGCCTGATGAGGACGTCGCGGTCGAGCGCCTGACGGCGTTCTCGGAGCGAGTCGCAACACCAGCGGACCCAGTGGCGCAGGAGTACTCGACCGCCGTCCGGGCAGGGGCGAGCAAGGACACAAACCGCGAGGCACGCGCCCGCATCCTGGTTGACCTGCTGACCGAGTAGGCGGACGCCATGGTCATTCCGACCAGCTTCCTCGTCCGCTGCCGAGAACAAGAGGCCATCGTGAAGCGGGTCCAGATGCGCGCCGAGCCGCGGCTGCGACGGCTTTGTGACGACAACCGGTGGTTGTTCGAGGGTCGCATCAAGCCCGCCGAGAGCGTGCTTGCGAAGCTGCAACTGGGCGAACTGCGGTCCATTGAGGACATGCACGACTTCTACGCGACGACCGTCGTTGTCCCCACGCGCGCGGAGCTTGAGGATGCCGTTACGAAGGTCATGGCGGCGTTCGGTGAAGCGGACCGGAAGCCGCCCCGGCTACGGGACCCCGAGGCATTCATCTATGACGACGCGCACGTCATCGCGCGTCTCGGGCCGCTCGGCGGAAACCTGGAGCCGGCCGAAGTTGAACAGCGCGCGTTTGAGGTGCAGGTGCGGACTGGTCTCCAGTGGGCTTGGTGGCGCGCAACGCACGACCAGGTCTACAAGGGGTCCGATGACTGGCGCCTCCGCCGGGCAGCCGCATCCGTCCGGGCCGTACTGGAGTCGGCGGAGGGCGACCTCGCCGACCTTCAAGGCGCGGCGGAGAGGCTGGGGGTTCCGGCTGGCATCGAGCCCGACGCGGATGCCGAGGCAATCGGGCTTTGGCCGTCCATGTGGCCCGAGGCCCGGCGTGCGGCGGACCCGCGCCGTTTCGTTGAGAACGTGCAGGTGTATCTAGCTGCTGCAGGCCTCGATGTCACCGGCTGCGGCGAGCTTCTCAAGTCGACGCGTAGCGCCGAGCTCATCGCGACTCGGGAGCTCACGCCTGCCCAGACCATTCTCATACTGCTAGCCGAAGAGTGTGGCGCCACATTCATCAGCGCTCTTCGCGCGTACGGCCGCTTCGTTCTGGTCACGGACGAGATGCGCTCTGCGTCGACGTGCTTCAGCGACCTCGGCACCGATGACGTCGTGATGCTCGACCCCGGTTCTCCATGCAGGCGAGATGCAGGTGAGCCAAGGTGAGTCGAGGAGGGCAAGGCGAGGCACATCGCCGCGCGGCCGTCAAGACATGAGCCTTTGTAGGGCTTTTAGGCGAGCCTGCGTTGGACGGAGGGGATGGCGAGACCCGGACTCGAACCGGGGACACCACGATTTTCAGTCGTGTGCTCTACCAACTGAGCTATCTCGCCGCGGGGCGTCAGGGTAGCGCGGAGGGCTCATTCGCGGGCGGGACGGCGGGGTGGGGCAAGGAGATGCGGGCCCGGGAACGGTCTGGCAGTCGGCCCGGGGGGCAGGTCCGGCGGCAGGCCCGGCGCTCGCGGTTGCAGAAGCTCAGGTATGCGTGGGGTTTCTGCAGCCACGTCCGGGGGGCTCGCGGTAGGGCTCGCGCGGCCGCTCCCGCAGTCACGGATCCAGTCCACTAGGGCCTGAGCTCTCGGCCGCCGTCGGCGCCCTCGCGCCGCCGTGCCCCCGCAGCAGATCCCGCCCACGAGAACTGCACCGCGCCGTCGGCCCACCCTGCGCACGCGCTCACCACGCGGAGCGCCACGGCGCCGCTCTCGTCGTCGTCCTACCCCGCCCAGACCCGCAGCTGCGGGAGCGGATCGACCGGCCTTGTCCCCTTCAGATGCCTCCAGCCCTGCGGCCAGAGCTCGAAGTGCAGGTGGGGGCCGGTCGAGTAGCCGGTCGAGCCGACGTTGCATAGGCGCTCGCCCGCGGTGACGCGCTGGCCGGGGCGCACGTCGGCGGAGGCCTTCATGCAGTGGGCGAAGAACATGTGCCAGCCGTTGTCGGCGGCGAGCACGACGTAGCGGCCGGCGCCGCCCGCCTGGTAGTCGTTGAACAGCACCTCGCCGGGAAGGGGGGCGACGACCGGGACGCCCTCGGCGGCGGTGATGTCCTGGCCCTCGTGGATGTGGCCGGTGCGTCCGGCGCCGAAGCGCCCGTCCGCGCCGCCGAAGCTGTACGGGCCCTGGACGGGGAAGACGCCGGCGGTCGTCGTCTCGAACGGCGGCGGAACGCTCCCCGGCCCCGACCCCAACCCCGACCCCGGTGGCGGCGGCGGCGGGGGCGAGGGCGTCTCGGGCGCGGGCTTCGGCTTGCGCTTGACGACCAGCCGCAGCGCCTTCGAGCGGGTCGGCAGCTCGCCGACCGCGCCGACTGCCTCGAGCCGCACGCTGTACCGGCCGGGCCTGAGCGTCGACGGCAGGGCGATCGCGACCGTCTGGTTCACGGCGACACGGCGCAGCCCCGTGGCCGCCGGCCTGCCGCGCGTCGATCCCGTCGGCGCGACCAGCGCTCGCACGCGCGCGCTCGACGCGCCGCGGCGCGCCACGCGGACCTCCAGCGATGGGCGCTGCCCGGCGGTGACGGTCGCGCTCGCCAGGCGCGCCAGCCGCACGCTCGGCCGGCTCGGAGCCTGACGCACGACGGCGCCGTACTGAGCGCCGCCGCGCGTCGAGGATGGGACCGAGCCCGAGTCTGCAACCACGCCGCCGGCGCCCGACGCGGATGCGCCGGGCGCCGGGGCGCTCAGGAGGAGAGCCCCGATGAGGGGGAGTGCGACGATGCCCGTACGCGGCTTCATCACGACGATCGATCGGCCGCGCCCGGGCCTCGCCGAGGGCGCCCGCGAGGATGCACGGGCTTACGCCCGGAAACCTGCAGCAAGCTGCGCGAACCTGCAGAAACCTGCACAAGAGCGCGCCGCCTCACCTCCCGCCACGCCCAGGCCCCTACCCCATCGGCGCGTCGACAGCGCCCGCCGGCGCCTCTAGCATCCGTCGACGGGGGAGCAGCGGTGAGCACGTCACCCAGTCGACCGGTCCTGCTCGCGGTCCATCACGAGCGCGACGCATTGGCGCGCGTGCGCGCCGAGCTGATGCGCCGCTTCGGCGGCGACTACGACGTCCTCGCGGAGGCGTCGGGCGAAGGCGCGCTGGCGACGCTGGAGCGTCTGCGCAACGCCGGCGTCCCCGTAGCGGTCGTGGCCGCCGAGCAGTGGCTGCCCACGCTCACGGGCGCCGAGCTGCTCGCGCGCGTTCGCGACCTCCATCCCCAGGCGAAGCGGGCGCTGCTGATCGGCTGGGGCGCCTGGGGAGACCGGGCGACCGCCGACGCGATCCGCACCGCGATGGCGCTCGGCCACATCGACTACTACCTGATCGAGCCGTGGCGCTCGCCGGACGAGATGTTCTGCCGCACGGTCGCCGAGCTGATCCACGAGTGGAGTCGGCTGCAGGTCCCGGATCGGCGCGAGATCGTCGTCGTCGCGGGTCGCTGGTCGCGTCGGGGGCACGAGCTACGCGACGTGCTCACCCGCAGCGGGGTGCCGTTCGTCTTCCACGAGGCGGGCAGCGACGCCGCCCGGGCGCTGCTGGGCCAGGTTGGCGTCGGCGAAGCGCCCGGCATGGAGCACGGCTCGGTCGAGCACCGAGCGCCGGTCGTGCTGACGGTCGACGGGCGGGTGCTGATCGACCCCTCCAACGCCGAGCTCGTCAGCGCGTACGGGATGGCCACGACGGTCGACGAGTCGACCCGCGACGTCGACGTGCTCGTCGTCGGCGCAGGCCCCGGCGGCCTGGCGGCCGCGGTGTACGGCGCCTCCGAGGGGCTCTGCACGCTCGTCGTCGAGTGCGACTCGATCGGCGGTCAGGCGGGGTCGAGCTCGCTGATCCGCAACTACCTGGGCTTCTCGCGCGGGCTGAGCGGCGCCGAGCTGACCCAGCGCGCCTACCAGCAGGCGTGGGTTTTCGGGGCGCGCTTCGTGCTGACCCGGGAGGTCTCGTCGCTGCGGCGCGAGGGGGATCGCTTCGTCGTGTCCCTCACGACGCTCGAGGGGGCGGAGGGCTCCGCGAGCGGGGTCGCGAGCGGCGTCGCGGACAGCAGGCCCGCCGCCGAAGACCGTATGGCGGGCCCCGGCGCAGACGGCATGGCGAGGCCCGGCGCAGGCGGCATGGCGGGCCCCGGCGCGGGGGGCATGGCGCACCCCGGAGCGAGCGGCAACCCAGGCGCCGGCCGCCCGCCGGCCGCGAAGGTCGAGGCGACCGCTCGCGCCGTCGTGCTCGCGACCGGCGCCGCCTATCGCCGCCTCGGTGTGCCGGGGCTCGAGGCGCTGACCGGCTCGGGCGTCTTCTACGGGGCGTCGATGTCGGAGGCGCAGGCGCTCGTCGGCCGCGACGTCCACGTCGTCGGCGGCGGCAACTCGGCCGGTCAGGCGGCGCTGCACCTCGCGCGGTACGCGCGATCGGTCACCCTGCTCGTCCGCGGCGACGCGCTGGCGCAGACGATGTCGCACTACCTGCGCGAGACGATCGCCGCGACGGCGAACGTGGCGGTGCGGCTCGGGGTGGAGGTCGTCGGCGGCGGCGGCGAGGGGCGGCTCGAGCGCATCGAGCTGCGCGAGCTCGCCGGCGGCGAGATCGAGACGATCGGGTCGGACGCGCTCATGGTGATGATCGGGGCCCAGCCCCGCACCGGGTGGCTGCCGGCCGAGGTCGAGCGCGACCGCGGGGGTTACGTCCTGACCGGCCGCGACCTCGCCTTGGAGCGCTGGCCGCTGCGGCGCGGGCCGGGCGCACTGGAGACGAGCGTGCCCGGCGTGTTCGCGGTCGGCGACGCGCGCTCCGGGTCGATCAAGCGGGTCGCCTCCGCGGTCGGCGAGGGATCGGTCGTCATCCCGAGCGTCTTCGACGGCCTGAGCGACAGCGCCCCGCGGCCCGCGACCGCCGGCGCGAGCCGTGGTCTCTGAGGCCCCGGCGCTCACGGCCGCGACGCCGCTGCGGCTGCGCGCCGTCGCGGTGCTGCTCGCACTGCCGCTGCTGGGCCTCGTGCTGCTGCTCGGCGAGCCGCGCCTGGACGTCCACTGGGAGCACCACCCCTCGCATTTCTGGCTCGTGCTCACGGCCGCCGCGCTGAACGCGGGGCTGGCCGTCGCGACGGGGTCGTCGGCGCGCCGCCGCGGCGATGCCCGGGTGTTCCTCGTCTCGATGGCGTTCCTGTGCGCCGCCGGCTTCCTCGGCCTGCACGCGCTGGCGACGCCCGGGGTGCTGCTCGCGGGCAGCAATCACGGCTTCGCGATCGCCACCCCGGTCGGCCTGTTCGGCGCCGCGCTGTTCGCCGCGGCGGCGAGCGCGCCGCTGTCGGGCGAGCGCGGCCGCGCGATCATCCGCCGCGCCGCGTGGATCCAGTGGGGCCTCGTCGCCGTCATGGCGCTCTGGGCGACGATGTCGCTCGGCGAGATCGCGCCGCTTGGCGCCGGGACGCCGCCGGAGCGCGCGACCGGGCCGCTCGTCGTGCCCGCCGCGCTGGGTGTCGCGCTCTACGCGTTCGCCGTCGTGCGCTTCCTGCGGCTGGCGCGCGCGCATCCGTCGAACGTGCTGCTCGGCATGGTCGTCGGCTGCGCCCTGCTCGGCGAGGCGATGGTCGCCGTGGCGTTCGGCCGCAACTGGCACGCCACCTGGTGGGAGTGGCACCTGCTGATGCTCGCGGCGTTCGCGGTGATCGCCTGGAGCGCGCACCGCGAGTGGCACGAGGAGCGCTGGAGCGCTCTCTACCTGCCCGACACGGCCGCCGGCACGCGCGAGGTCACCGTGCTCTTTGCCGACCTGCAGGGGTTCACGAGCTTCTCCGAGCGCCACCGCCCGCGCGAGGTCTCGGAGATGCTCAACGAGTACTTCGAGCGGGCGATCCCGCCGATCGTCGAGCGCCATGGAGGCGAGGTGGATCGCCTGATCGGCGACGCGGTGATGGCCGTCTGGGGGAGGCGGGGCGATCAGCCCGACCACGCCGAGCGCGCCGCCCGTGCGGCGCTCGACATCCAGCGGGCTACGGGCGAGGTGAGCGCCGCGCACCCGGACTGGCCGCGGTTCCGCGTCGGGGTCAACAGCGGCGAGGTGCTCGTGGGCGTCCTGGGCGCGGCCGGGGGCCGCACGCACACGATGATCGGCGACGCCGTGAACCTCGCCGCGCGGCTCGAGGCGCAGGCGCCGGTCGGCGGCGTCGCGATCGGCCCGGAGACGCTGCGGCGCCTGCCGCACGCGCGGACCGAGCCGCTCGGGTCGCTGCGCGTCAAGGGCAAGGCCGAGCCGGTCGAGGCGCACCGGCTGCTCGAGGTCGACTGAGCGGCGCGCCCGCGCGCACCGCGCGCACCGCGCAACCGAGGCGGGGTGGGGCGGGGCGACAGGCCCGATCAGGTCGCCGCGAGCATCCCCTCCAGCACCGTCAGCGCCCCGTCCTTCGACAGCGGCTCGTTGAGGTTGCCGCACTTGGGCGACTGGACGCAGCTCGGGCAGCCGCCGGTGCAGCGGCACTCGGCGATCAGCGCGCGGGCGTCGGCGCACAGCTCGTCGAAGCGCAGGAACGCCTGGCGCGTGATGCCGACGCCGCCCGGGTGGCCGTCGTAGATGAAGATCGTCGGCCGAGCGGTCTGCGGGTGGGCGTTCGTCGAGAGGCCGCCGATGTCCCAGCGGTCGCACATCGCCAGCAGCGGCAGCACGGCGATCTGGGCGTGCTCGGTGGCGTGCAGTGCGCCGAGCAGCACCTCGAACGGCAGCTCGCCGAGCACGTCGTCGCCGAGCTCGTACCACAGCGCCTGCGTGGTGAACTCGGTGCGTGGCAGGTCGAGCGCCTGCATGTCGAGCACCTCGCGCGTGCCGAGCCGCTTGCGCTGGAAGGCGAGCACCTGCTCGCTGACGGTCACGAGGCCGAAGCTGAGCTCCACGCCGCAGAGCGTGCGGCGGTCGAGCAGCCGCTCGATCTCGGTGTCGATCTCGCGCTTGGGCTGCGTGTACCAGTCGTCGCGCAGCGGCTCGACCAGCGCGCGGCGCGCCTGCAGGTCCAGCTCGCGGACCTCGTAGGAGCGACCGAGGTGCAGGTAGGCGGCACCGTCGTGCACGGTCGAGCAGGCGCGCGTCAGCTCGACGCTGCCGAGCACCTCGCCCTGGCTGACGTCGACGACGGCGACCGACTCCGGCGAGGCCGATCGCAGCGACACGCGCGCCGCCGGGAAGTCCTCCGGCGCGCGCAGCGTGAAGCGCCCCCGGCGCTCGACGAGCGTGCCCTGCGCGGCGAGCGCCTCGCAATGGGCGCGCACCCGCGGACCGAGGATCGCCGCGTCGACGTCGGGGTCGATCGGTCCCTCGTGCGCCGCGCAGACCAGGTGCGGCAGGTGGATCTGCTCGTTCTCGTGCTCGAGGATCGCCGCCTCGACCGCGCGGTCCAGGAACTCGTCCGGGTGACGGCAGAAGAACTGGTCGAGCGCGTCCTCGCCGGCGACGTAGACCGCCAGCCCGCGCCCGCGCCGCCCGGCGCGCCCCCACATCTGGCGCAGCGAGGCGACGGTGCCGGGGAACGTCACGCAGATCGCCGCGTCGAGCGCGCCGATGTCGATCCCGAGCTCCAGCGCGTCGGTCGTCACCACGGCGAGCAGCTCGCCGCTCGTCAGTCGCGCCTCCAGCTCGCGTCGCTGCTGCGGCGTGTAGCCGGCGCGGTACGGAGCGACCCGCGCGGCGAGGCCCGGCTCCCCGGTCCGCTCGAGCTCGTCGACGGTCAGCTTCGCGACGAGCTCGACGCCCTTGCGCGACTTCATGAAGCAGATCGTCCGCGAGCCCTCGCGCACGAGCCGGGCGAGCATCTCCGCGGCCTCGGCGAGCACGCTGCGCCGCGTCTGGTGCGCCTCGTCCTCGACCGGCGGGTTCCACATCGCGATCTGCCGGCGCGACCCCGGGGAGCCGTCCTCGCCGATCACCCGCACGTCGTCGAGGCCGGTCAGGCGCTCGGCGAGCTCCGCCGGGTTCGCGATCGTCGCGCTCGCCAGCAGCAGCCGCGGCGTCGTGCCGTAGGCGCCGGCGATCCGGCGCAGGCGCCGCAGGACGTTCGCGACGTGCGAGCCGAAGACGCCGCGGTACACGTGCGCCTCGTCGACGACGACGAGGGCCAGGTTCGCGAACAGCTCGGCCCAGCGCGCGTGGTGGGGCAGCACTCCGACGTGCAGCATGTCGGGGTTGGTCAGCACGAGGTTCGCGCGCCGGCGGATCTGCGCGCGCTCCTCACGCGGCGTATCGCCGTCGTAGATCGCCGGGCGGATCTCGCGGTGCAGCCCGAAGCGGTGCAGCGAGCGGGCCTGGTCCTGCGCCAGCGCCTTCGTCGGGTAGAGGTAGAGCGCCCGGGCGCGGCGGTCGGCGAGGAGCGTCTCGAGCGTCGGGAGCTGGAAGCAGAGCGACTTGCCCGACGCCGTGCCGGTCGTGACGATCGTCGTCGCCGCCCAGGCCGACTCGAGCGCCGCGGCCTGGTGGGCGTAGAGCCGCTCGATCCCCGCCGCGTCGAGCGCCTCGTGCAGCCGCGGGTGCAGATCGCGCGGAACGTCGGCGAGCCGCGCCTCGCGCGCGCCCTCGAACGCCTCGCGCACGAGCCGCCCGTCGGCCCGGCCATCGTCGAGCAGGCCGGTCCAGGGCTCTCGCGTGCGGATCGTGGCCACGGCGACCGATGCTAGTCGCGCCGGGTGGCGGCCGCGGGGCGCCGGTGGACGGCTACCCTCGACCCCCGTGCGGTGCGCGTACGTCGACATGGACGGCACGCTCCTCGGGCCGGGCGGCAGCCTCTTCGCCGGGTCCGATGGCGAGGTCTCGCTGCTCGGTGCGCGAGCGATCGAGGCGTGCCTGCGTGCCGACGTCGAGGTCGTCGTCATGTCCGGCCGGCGCCGCGACGTCGCCTTCGAGGACGCGCGCCTGCTGGGCCAGGGGTCGTGCATCTTCGAGATCGGCGCCGGCGTCGTGCTCGAGGGCGAGACGCACTGGCTTACGGGCTCGTGGCAGCCCGACGAGCGCACGATCCACGAGCAGATCGAGCTCTCCGGCGCGCCCCGGCTGCTGCTCGAGGAGTACAGCGGCTGCCTGGAGGTCCACAGCCCGTGGCACACCGGGCGCGAGGTCTCGCACCTGCTGCGGGGCTGGGTCGAGCCGAAGGAGGTCAACGCGATGCTCGCCGAGCACGGTCACGAGGGCCTCGAGCTGACCGACAACGGCGCGGTCCGCCGGCGCTCGTCGGCGCTCGCCTCGCTGGAGCGTGTGCACGCCTATCACCTGCGCCCGCGCGGCGTCTCGAAGGCGAACGCCGTCGCCGCTCACCGGAGGATGCGCGGCTACGGGCCCGAGGACTGCATCGCGATCGGCGACTCGCGCGAGGACCTTGCGGTCGCCGCCGGCGTCGGCCGGTTCTTCCTCGTCGCCAACGCGCTGGAGCGCGACCCGAAGCTCGCCGAGATCGCGCGCTGCCACCGCGACGTGCAGGTCACGGAGGGCTCGCACGGCGCCGGCGTCTACGAGGCGATCGTCGAGACGCTGGCCGCGGGCGGCTGAGCGGCCGGGCGGCCGCCGCGCGGGGCTCACGGTGATGACGGCCGCCGCCACGACGCCTGCCGTCCGATCGCCGTGGCGCCCGACGCCTCGTCGCCTTGCGCGGCTGGTCGCCGGACTGTGGCTGTTCGGCGTGGGCGAGGCGCTGATCGTGCACGCCGACCTCGGCAACAGCCCGTGGACGGTGCTGGCGCAGGGACTCTCGCTGCAGACCCCGCTGAGCGTCGGCGGCGCCACGATCGTCCTCTCGCTCCTGGTGCTCGCCGCCTGGCTGCCGCTGCGTCAGCTACCGGGCCTGGGCACGGTCCTCAACGTCCTCCTCGTCGGCGTCGCCATCGACGTCACGTTGCGGCTGCTGCCGCAGGCCGGCGCGCTCGGTTGGCGAGCGGCGATGGTCCTGGTCGGCATCGCGCTCGTCGCCGTCGGCAGCGGCAGCTACCTCACGACGGACCTCGGGCCGGGCCCGCGCGACGGCGTCATGACGGGCCTGCACCGCCGCACCGGCCACTCGCTGCGGCTCTGGCGCACCGTCCTCGAGGGCGGCGCCCTGCTCGCCGGCTTCACCCTCGGCGGCGTCGCCGGCTTCGGCACCCTGGCCTACGCGCTGCTGATCGGCCCCGGCGTTCAGGCCGCCGTGCACCGGCTCCGGAGCCGGTCATGACACCTCAGAGCTGAAGCGCCTGCCCCTGCATGCGGGCGAGCAGGCGCGCCCACAGCCCCGGCCGCACCGGTCGGCGCCAGCGGGCGCGCGGCGGGACCGTCGTACGCACCAGGGCGACCCACTCGTCGAGCGGCAGCTCCCCCGAGATCAGCCGCGCCAGGCCGCTCGTCACAGGAGCCTCCACGCCCGCGCGGCCGAGCGCGTGTGAGAGCAGCGGCACGAGGTCCAGCGACTCGACCGCCTGGCCGATCCGCCGTGGAATCTCGCTTGCGGGAACGCCGGCGGCGAGCAGCTCCCCGGCGCGGCGGTTGCGGCTGCCGGGCGCCAGCGCGGTCGCGACCAGGTCGCCGGTACCGGCCAGGCCGATCATCGAGGCCGGGCGCGCGCCCTGCGCCTCGGCGAAGCGCCAGACCTCGGCGAAGATGTGGCCGGCCGCGGCGCCGGCGGCATTGAGCCCCTGGGCCTCGGTCGCGCCGCTCGCGAGCGCGGCGGCGTTCTTGGCGGCTCCCGCGAGCTCCACGCCGACGGCGTCGTTGGACTCCTCGCAGACGACGCCCGCGCGGATGAAGGTCCGTGCGAGAGCGCGAGCGAGCTCCTCGCTCTCCGAGGCGGCGACGAGGGCGGCTCCCTCCGTCACCGTCTCGCGCGCGTGGGCCGGTCCGCCGACGACCGCCACGCGCGCCGGGCCGAGCCGCTCGCGCAGCAGCCGCGACGGCGCGCGCCCGTCCGGCGGTACGAGGCCCTTGGCGAGCGAGACGACCGCGGCGCGCCGGTCGAGGCCGCGCGCGGGCAGTGCCGCGATGACCTCGTGCAGGCTGCCGCACGGCACGCCGAGGAAGACGAGGTCGAAGCGCTGCAAGCCGGCGTCGGTCGACTCGATCCGCAGCTCCGGCGGAAGCGCCACCTCGGGCAGGTATGCGCGGTTCTCGCGGTCGATGCGCAGCCGCTCCGCCTGCTCGGCGGTGCGCGTCTGCAGCGTCGTGCGCAGCCCGCCGCGCGCGAGCAGCACGGCGACGGCCGTGCCGAACGAGCCGGCGCCGACGACGACGGCGCGGCGGACGCCGGGTCGGGCGAACGGTGGGCGGGAGCGGTCGGCCATCGGGTGAACTACCCGCCGCCCGTGCCGGGGTTTCGAGCGAGCCCCACGACCGCCTTCGTCTCGCACGATGTCCGCGGCGCCCACCGCCGCGCTCAGAGCACGCCCGAGGCCGCGAGCCGCTCGCCGGCGGCTTCGAGCTCTGCGCGCGTGCCCGCCTCGTGGGCCGTCTGCAGGTCGATGATCCGCCGCCCGAAGAGGTCGAGCGCCACCTGGCCGCAGATCGCGTGGCACGGGACGCCGGCCTGCCGGGCTCGCGTCGCCAGCTCGCCGGCGATCTTGCCCTGGAGCGTCGTGCCGTCGAGCCGTCCCTCGCCGACGATCAGGGCGCGGGCGGCGCGCATCCGCCGGTCGGCCTCGAGCGCCGCCAGCACGAACTGGGCTCCCGGCTCGAGCTGCGCGTCCAGCACCGCCCAGAGCCCGCCGGCGAGGCCGCCGGCCGCGCCGGTCAGCGGCACGCCGCGCGGGTCACGCGGCCAGGTCGCTGCGAGCTCGTCGAGGCGCCGCTCGAGGCGCGCGACGGCCGCCGCGTCAGCGCCCTTCTGCGGTCCGAAGATCCGCGGCGCGTCCTCGAACGCGGTGCGCACGTCGCACAGCACCACCAGCTGCGCGCCGCGCCGCCCGCCGGATTCCTCGATCGCATCGATCGCTCCGGCGCCCCCGTCGGTGCTCGCGCTGCCGCCGGCGGCGATCAGCACTCGCCGTGCGCCGGCGGCGATCGCCGCGGCGACCAGCTCGCCCGTCCCTCGGCTGCTCGCTGCCTCGGCGTCGCGCGACCGCTCGTCGACGAGTGGCAGGCCGCTCGCCCGCGCAAGCTCGACGATCGCCGTCGAGCCGTCGTCGAGCAGCGCGAAGGCCGCCTCCACGGGGTCGCCGAGCGGGCCGCTCGCCTCGATCGTGCGGGTCTCGCCGCCCAGTGCGGCGAGCAGCACCTCCATCGTCCCCTCGCCGCCGTCCGCCACCGGCATCAGGTCCGCCGCGACCCCGGCGCGCTCGATGCCGCGCCCGATGGCGGCGGCGACCTCGCCCGCGGAGAGCGTTCCCTTGAACGAGTCGGGGGCGACGAGCACCGGCCGTGCGTCGAGCGGCCTGCGAGCGGGGGTTTCGGCCGGCGTCACGGTGCGGCATCCTCGCAGAGTGATGGCGCGCGAGGAGACCATGGTTCGGGCGGCCGGCCGCGACGTGCGGATCACGAGCCCCGCGAAGGAGCTCTTCCCACCCCACGCGGGCCGCCCGGCGATCACGAAGCTCGACCTCGTCGAGCTCTACCTCGATCTTGCCGAGCCGGTGCTGCTCGGCGTGCGCGAGCGCCCGACGGTGCTCAAGCGCTGGAACGACGGGATCGGCGGCGGCTTCTTCTTCAACAAGCGCGTGCAGTCCCCGCCGCCCTGGCTGCAGACCGCGACCGTCCACTTCCCGAGCGGGCGCAGCGCGACGGAGCTGGCACCGGTCGACGCGGCGCACCTCGCCTGGGCGACCAACCTCAACAACATCGACTGGAACCCGTGGCCGGTCAGGCGCGCGGACCTCGACCATCCGGACGAGCTGCGGATCGACCTGGACCCCTCGGACGGCGTCGGCTTCCCGGTGGTTCGCGAGGTCGCCACGACGGTCCGCGCCGTGCTCGACGAGCACGCGCTGCGCGGCTTCCCGAAGACCAGCGGCTCGCGCGGGATCCACGTGAGCGTGCGGATCGCGCCGCGCTGGTCGTTCACCGAGGTGCGCCGCGCCGCGCTCGCGCTGGCGCGCGAGGTCGAGCGCCGGATGCCCGGCCGCGCGACCTCCAAGTGGTGGAAGGAGGAGCGCGTCGGCGTCTTCCTCGACTACAACCAGAACGCCCGCGATCGCACCGTGGCCAGCGCCTACAGCGTGCGTCCGGTGCCCGATGCGCGCGTCTCCTGCGGCCTGCGCTGGGACGAGGTGCCCGACGTCGAGCCGGCGGACCTCACGTTCTGGACGGTGCGCGATCGGCTCGCGGCGCAGGGCGACCCGCTGGCCGCGATCGACGACGTCCACCACGATCTGGGCCCGCTGCTGGAGCTGGCCCGCCGCGACGAGGAGCAGGGCCTCGGCGACGCCCCCTGGCCGCCGCACTTCGCCAAGCAGCGCGGCGAGCCGCGGCGCGTGCAGCCGAGCCGGGCGCGGCGCCCCGACTAGCCCTCCGGTCGCCGGGCGCGGCGACTCGGCAGCCAGCCGGGAACGGCTTCGCGGTACGCGCGGTAGTCGGCGCCGAAGCGCCGGCGCAGCCGCGGCTCCTCGACTCGCGCGGCGAGCCCCGCCATCGCGGCGAGGTAGGCGGCGGCGCCTGCGAGCAGGATCCACTGGCCGAGCAGCAGTCCCTCGCCGACGATGATCGCGGCGCTCGCCAGGTACATCGGGTTGCGCACATGGCGGTAGGCGCCGGCGACGACGAGCCGGCCGGTCGGGGCCGCCGGCGACGGCGTGCCGGCGCCCTCGCCGGCGAAGCTCGCGAACGTCGTGGCGAGGACGGCGATGCCGCCGAGGCAGAGCAGCGCGCCGAGCACGCGCAGCGGCGCGGGCGACCCCGCGTCGGTGAAGCCGCCGGTCAGCAGCCACGGCGCGAGCCCCGCCTCGACGCCCGGCCCGACGAGGAAGAACAGGGCCGAGCCCATCCCCGCGCGAGACTTCATCCGTCGAGCTGGTCCAGCAGGCAGGAGGACGCCTCGCGGTCCTCGCGCCAGCGCTCGAGCTTCGCGCCGTGGCGGATGCGCCCGCCGGAGACGTGGTCGAAGCTCACCTCGACGACCAGCTCGGGGCCCAGCGCGACCCACTCGAGGTCGCGCCCCGCGCTCCAGCGGCTCGGCTCGCCGCCGCCGCGCTCGCCGGTCTCGAAGGGACGCAGGCGCTCGACGAGCGAGCGCTTCTGCGGGGCGGTGAAGCCCGATGTGTGGCCGACCTCGCGCAGCGCGCCGTCCGGCCCGTGCAGGCCGAGGATCAGCGCGCCGACGGTGCCCGGCTCCTTGCCCGGCCGCCAGCCCATGACGACCGCGTCGATCGTCCGCCGGCGCTTGACCTTCACCATCCCGGCGCGCTGTCCCGGGCGGTAGGGGGCCGTCTCCTCCTTGGCGACGACGCCTTCGGCCTCGTGCAGCCAGCGCTCGGCCGCGGTCGTCTCGCGCACGACCGGCGTGAGCTCGATCGGCTCTCGGGCGAGCGCCTCGAGAGCCGCGCGCCGCTCGCCGTAGGGCCTTTCGAGCAACGCGTCGTCGCCGGACGCGAGCAGGTCGAAGGCGACGAATCGCGCCGGCGTCCGCTCGCTGAGCAGGGCGACGCGGGAGGCCGCCGGGTGGATCCGCTGACTCAGGGCGTCGAAGTCCTCGCGTCCGCGCGCATCGCGCACGACGATCTCGCCGTCGAGCACGTAGCGTCCGGCCGGGAAGCGCAGCTCGGGGAAGTAGCGGCTCAGCGGCCGGTCGTTGCGCGAGCGCAGCTCGACCCGATCGCCGTCGACGAACGCGATCGCGCGGAAGCCGTCCCACTTGGGCTCGTAGGCCCAGCCCTCGCCGTCAGGCAGGCTGCTGCGCGGGCGTGCGAGCTGTGGGAGCAGCGGCGGCTGCAGCGGCAGGCTCATCGACCGCGACCCTACCCGGAGCCCTCAGCTGCAGCGCCACGATCGAGCCGACGACGAGCGCGGCGCCGGCGGCCTGGGTCGCCCCGAGCGTCTCGCCGAGCAGGATCGCGGCGAGCGCGACGGCTACGACCGGCTCGAACGTCGAGAGGATGCTCGCGGTTCCCGGGCCGACGCGCGGCAGGGCGATCAGGAAGGTCGCGATCGGCATCACCGTGCAGAGCGCAGCGAGGGCGCCGATCGCCAGCCACGCGCGAGCGTCGATCGTGAAGCGCAGGCCCTCGCCGGCCGCGCCGTAGGCGAGCGCGCCGACCGTGGCGCCGGTGATGACGAGCGCGGCGAGCAGCGTCCCGTCCATGCGCCCCGCGAAACGGTCGGCGACGAGGACGTATGCGGCGTAGCCGACGGCCGACAGGGCGGCGAGCAGCAGGCCGAGCGTGCTGACCGCGCCGATCTGCGCGCCGCCGAGCACGAGCGCGGTGCCCGCCAGCGCGGCGACCAGCGTGAGCGTGCGCGCACGGCTGGGCTGCTCGCGGCCGATCGCGATCGCCGCGGCGACGACGAGCACCGGGTAGACGGCGACGATCAGCGCGACGAGCGATACGTCGATTCGCTCCAGCGCGGCGAAGTAGAGGGTCGCCTCGCCGCCGTAGAGGATCGCGCCCAACGCGACGGCCCCGATCGCCAGCGACGCCGGCGGCATCGTCGGGCGGCGCAGCGCGACCAGGGCCCACAGGGCCAGGGCCGCCAACGCGAAGCGCCCGCCGAGCACGGCGGGCGCTGCAGCTCCGAGGCCGTAGGCGGCCTTGGCGAGAACACCGGTGGCGCCGAAGCCGGCCGCGGAGGTCAGCGTCAGCGCGACGCCGGTGGTGTGGGAACGGGCGACCAAGCTCGGGCGCGGGCGACGACCGCCCGTTCCTATCAGATGCGGTCGTCCTCGGGCGTCCCGACGGTCCAGTGCAGGCTGGCTGCGGCCGGTGCGGTCAGGGCGTTGACGAGATTGACGAGCGAGAAGATCGCGAGTGGCATTACGGCTCCTTCAAGGTGCGTGGATATTTCGACGACCGAAGGATCCCGCGATTGTCCCCAAGGCGGTAGTGTCTCTTTCCTCTGGTGGATAAAGGCAGAGCCTTGAGATGAACCTGCAGCAGCTCAGCTACTTCCTTGCCGCCGTCGAGCACGGGTCGTTCAGCGCGGCGGCGGACTCGCTCCACCTCGCCCAGCCGTCGGTCAGCGAGCAGGTTCGCCGACTCGAGGACGAGCTCGGGGTGGCGCTGTTCCAGCGGGTCGGCCGCGGCCTGGTGCTGACGGAGGCCGGGCGCGCGCTGCGTCCGCACGCGGAGAGCGTGCTCGACGGCGTGCAGGTGGCGCGCGAGTCGGTTCTCGCGGTACGCGAGATTCGGGGCGGCACGGCTAGCTTCGGCACGTTCGCGACCGCGGGGCAGTACCTCGGCGCCGACCTCGTCGCCCGCTTCCGCCGGCGCCATCCCGCCGTCCGCGTGCGGATGCTCTCGCTCAACTCCGCCGAGGCCGCCGACAACGTGCGCGAGGCTCGCCTGGAGTGGGCGCTCGTCGCGCTGCCGGTCGACGACGAGGGCCTCGAGGTCAGGCCGGTGGCGGAGGACGAGCTGCTGTTCACGAGCGTCGATCCAGCGCTCCTGCGTCGGGCGATGACGATCGAGCGGCTCGCCGGCTGTGACCTGATCCTCTCCGAGGCGAGCTACGGCGTCGAGGACCCCACGCGCAGGCGGCTCAACGAGGTCGCGCAGCGCGCCGGGGTGTCGATCTCCGCGGTCGTGGAGCTCGACTCGACCGTGACCGCGCTCGAGCTCGCGGCGGCCGGCGTCGGAGGCTTCGTCGGCTGGCGCGGATCGCTCCTCGCCCGCGGCCGCAGGCTGCCGGCCAAGCTCGGCTACGTGCCGTTCGAGCCGCCGATCACGATGACGCTGGCCTTCGTGTTCCGCCGCGGCGCCCCGCTCTCGCCGGCGGCGAAGGAGATGGTCGCGATGTTCGAGGAGCGCTTGCGCACGAACGCCGACTACATCGCGCGCACGCCCACCAGCCGCCCGCCGTCGCAGGAGCGGGGTGCCGCCGCCGGGCGCACGCCCGCCGATCGGGCGTCCGCCGCCTGAGCGGCGTTCGCGGTCCGCCTTCCGTGACCCGCGCGAGCCTGGGTCGGCGAGAGGACACCCGTCCGGCCGGCCTGTACGATCGGCCGATGCGGACCGAGCAGGCCACAGTTGCCGAGGAGGAGTACCTCCAGATCATCTTCTGGCTCTACGAGGCCGGCCTGCCGATGACCGCGGCGAACGTCGCCCGGGCAATGCAGCTCTCGCCCCCGACCGTCCACGAGATGCTCGGGCGGCTGGAGCGCGACGGCTACATCACGCGCGGCGCCGACAAGGTGATCGCCTTCACCGACAGCGGGCGCGCGCACGCCGAGGGGATCGTCCGCCGCCACCGGCTGATCGAGCGCTTCCTGACCGACGTGCTCGGCATCCCCTGGGACGAGGTCCACGAGGAGGCCGAGCGGCTCGAGCACGCCATGAGCCCGGTCCTCGAGCAGCGGATGCTCGCGGCGATCGGCGACGCCTCGACCTGCCCGCACGGGCACCCGATCGAGGTCGGCAAGCGGCTCGTGTCGGTGCCGCTGGCCGACGTCGAGGTCGGGGCGAGCGTCACGATCCTGCGTTTCGAGAACGAGGCCGAGGATCTGCTGCGATACCTCAAGGAGGCCGGCGCGGAGCCCGGGCTCGAGGGAACGCTCGCCGAGCGCGACGGCGAGCGGGTCGTCGTCGAGGCCGCCGGGCGGCGGGTCGCGCTCACGCGCAGCGTCGCCGAGACCGTCAGCGTCGCCGCCGACCCGTCGCCTCCGCCGCGCACCGCGCTGCCCGCACAGCTCGTGATGTCGAGCGAGCGCTACGGGCGCTGAGGGGCGAGAGCGAGGCTCGACCGACGCCGTGAGAGCGGTGTGCCGGCCGGCGCCCTCGCGGCGCAAGTCAGAGGGGCGAGCGCCTGTCGATCGGGGGTGAGCCCGGCGGCTGCAGCGCGTCGGGATCGAGCACCCAGGCATCGCGCGGTCGCCGCCTGGACAGCCGCCCGTCGGCCAGCGTTTCGGCGAACACCTGCGCCCACGGCGACCAATCTCCACGGGTGTAGGCGCTGACGCGCCAGATGACCGCGGGGTCGAGTCTTCGCACATGATCGGCGAGTTCCCGCGCGACCGTGTTGCCGGGCAGCAGCGTCGGTCCGAGCCCCGCGGCCGCGAGTCGTGCCGCCGCGTCGAGCTGAGCGGTCCGCACGATCTCGCGGGGCTGGAAGCCCGCCCGGCGGCAGGCCTCGGCGGCGAGAGCCTCGATGCCGTGCGGCGGCTCGAGCAGGATCCAGTCGCGGTCGGCCAGCGCGGCCAGCTTCACGGGCCCGTCCGATCGCATCAGCGGATCCGTAGCCGGCAGGACCACGTGCAGCTCGTCCCAGCCGAGCTCCTGCGCCTGGCCGCTCCAGCCCGCCGGCGGGGGGCCGACGGCGATCTCGCCCTCGCCGCGGGCGACCGCCTGCACGAGCGTGCCGTTGTCGCCGAACTCGCGCAGGCGGATCGCCACCTCCGGATGGTGTTGGTGCCAGGACTTGATCGCCGCCGGCAGCAGGGCCACCGCGAGCGATCTCAGCGTGCAGATCTCCAGGTTGCCGCTCGGGAACCTGAGCTCCCGTCGCGCAGCCTCCGCGGCACCTTCGGCGGCGACCACGGCAGTTCGCGCGCGTGCGGCGAAAGCCCGTCCGGCCGGCGTGACCCGGATGCCGGTCGGCAGGCGGTCCACCAACGGCCCGCCCAGCTCGACCTCCAGCGCCTTGATCTGCTGCGAGAGCGACGGCTGCGCAACGTGCATCGCGGCGGCGGCGCGTGTGAACGAGCCCGTGTCGACGACTGCCAGGAAGTACGCCAGCTGTCTGAGGTTCACCGACCGGACTCTACGGCGACCTCATAGGCGCTGTCTATGCGGGCACCGAAACGGGACTTTGCCGAGCCGCGGACGCGGCACTACCGTCGCTGCCGATGAGCATCCTCCTCGCGGTGAGCTACCTGGGGGACTGGCTGGACGTCCTGTTCCGCTGGTTCCACGTCATCGTCGGCGTCACGTGGCTCGGAACCTCGATCTACTTCGTCCGGCTCGACAACTCGCTCCATCCGGTCGCCGGCGACGACTCGCAGTCAGGGTCGATGACCGTCGGCGAGCACTGGGGTGCGCATGGCGGCGGCTTCTACCACGTGACCAAGTACCGCCGTCCACCCGAGCCGCTGCCCGAGCCGCTGCACTTCGCGACGCCGTGGCCGGCGTACTCGACCTGGCTCACGGGGTTCGCCCTGCTCATCGTCGTCTACTACGCCAATGCCCGCACCTACCTGATCGATCCGTCGGTCGCCGACATCGCTCCCGGCACCGCGATCGCGCTGAGCGCCGGGCTGCTTGTCGTCGGATGGTTCCTGTACGACCTGACCTGCCGGCTGCTGGGGCGCTGGGAGTGGCTCGTCGCGCTGGCGGTGGTGGCGATGACGGCCGGTGCCGCGCTCCTCGCGACAAGCCTGTTCAGCCCGCGCGCCGCATTCCTCCAGGTGGGGGCGATGCTGGGCACGTTCATGGCCGCCAACGTGCTGACGGTGATCGTCCCGATGCATCGCAAGATGGTCGCCGCGCGGCGCGCCGGGACCGTGCCGAATCCGGTCGACGGCGCGCGGGCGAAGCAGCGCTCCGTCCACAACACCTACCTGACGCTTCCCGTGCTGCTGGCGATGCTAAGCAACCACGCCTCGTTCATCTACGGCCATTCGGACGGATGGCTGGCGCTGCTCGCGCTGATGGCGATCGGGGCGCTGGTCAGGCACGGCTTCATCGTCTACCGACAGGGCGCGGTGCCGAAGCTCGTGCCCGTCGTCGCGACGCTGGCCGTGATCGGACTGGTCGCGTGGCTGGCGCCCGCCGGCAGCGGCGGCGATAGTGCCGCGCCCACGGCGGCTGCCGCGGCGGACGGTGCCGGCGGCGGCCAGCCGGCGGCCGGCACGACCGACGCGACGAACGTCGCGAGCGGCGCGAAGATCTTCCAGTCGGCAGGCTGCAGCGGCTGCCACACGCTCGAGGCCGCCGGTGCAACGGGGAAGGCCGGCCCGGATCTCGGCCGGCTTCATCCGCCGTCGAGCCTGGTCGCGGAGGTCGTCGCCAACGGCCGCGGCGCGATGCCGCCGTTCAAGGGACGCCTCGACGACGATGAGATCAGGGCGGTCGCCGCCTACGTTGCGTCCGCGGCGGGCGCTCCGTGACGCCAGGCTGCGTGTCGCCGCGGCCGACGCCGTGCCCACGATCGTCTCATCGCCCGACCCCCTGACCAGACAGACCGGAGGACCGTCTTGAGCAAGATCCGCATCACCGTTGGCGACCTGGAGCTGAGCGCCCGACTCGAAGAGGACCTCGCGCCCGCCACCTGCGCCTACTTCCGGACGCTGCTGCCGTGGGACAACCGCATCATCCACGTCCGCTGGAGCGGGGAGTCGATGTGGATCCCGCTCGGGGATCTGCACACCGGGCTCGACTTCGAGAACGCGACCAGCCACCCGGCGCCCGGGCAGCTGCTGCTCTATCCCGGCGGCCCCAGCGAGACCGAGGTCCTCTTCCCTTACGGTGGAACGTGCTTCGCGAGCATCGTCGGGCAGCTCGCCGGCAACCACTTCCTGACCGTCGAGGAGGGTCTCGAGCACCTGCGGCCACTCGGCCGACGCTGCCTGTGGGAGGGGGCGCAGCCGATCCGCTTCGAGGCCGCCTGAGGCGGCGTCCGCCGGCCCGGCCCGGATCGGGCGCCCGGACCGGGCAGGGCCGCCACCGAGGCCGCCAGTGGACCGGCTCGGCGATCAGCTCCCGCGATACGGCGTGCGGGCTCCTGCGGATCCGGTCCGATGGGCCCGTCGAGGCTCCGCGATCAGCTCCCGCGGTAGGTCGTGTAGCCCCAGGGCGAGACGATCAGCGGCACGTGGTAATGGGCGTCCTCGGCGAGGTGGACGCGGATCGGCACCTCGTCGAGATAGGGCGGCGAGGAGGTCGGCACGCCGCGGCGCTCGAAGTATGGGCCGACCCGGAAGCGGACCTCGTACCGGCCCGGCGCGAACTCGTCCTCCGAGAGCAGCGGCTCGTCGGTCCGGCCGTCGGCGTTGGTGACGAGCGTCTTCAGGGTCCGTGCCGCGCCGTCCTCGATGGCGGCGATCGTCACCTCCATCCCGGCGCCCGGCTCCCCGCGAGCGGTGTCGAGGACGTGCGTCGTCACCCATCCCGCCGCGACCAGGTCCGCCAGGCGCAGCCCGGCTATCGCGCATATCTCGCCGATGTTCTCGTCGATCTGCTCGTCGCGCGTGCTGTCGGTACGACGCTCGATCGCCGCCAAGATGGCATCGAGCGTGCCCGCGCGGCGCACGCAGACGATGCACGAGAAGCCGAAGCGCGACCGGTACTCCTCATTGGCGCCCACCAGTCGGCGCTTCAACTCGACGTCGAGGCGATCCAGCCCCGCGGACTGCTGCTCCGACACCGATTCCTCGGTCATGTCCCGTCCGACCGCCAGATCGGGGTGGGCAGCGATGATCGCCACGCGCCGCTCCAGCGACGCCTGGGCGAGGATCCGGCACATAGTGGAGTGAAGCTCGGCCCGCGACGCGAAGGGGCGCTCGTCGAATGCCTGCTCGGCGATCCATGGGCTGTGCTCGAACACGGGCCCCAGAAGCTCGACGAACGGCTCCCGCGCCAGCTCGCTGAGTGTGCGCAACGAGATCCGGTCAGCCATCCGGCTCCTCCGTTCGGATCGTTTCCTCGGATGCCTCGGCCGGCGCCCGCTGCAGGCGGGCCGTGCCGAGCGGTGCCTGGGCCCGTACATGCCGCCCGGCGGCCTCGGCGACCACGACGCCGTCCCGGGCGATCGTCACGCCGCGGAGGATCGTGCGAGCCACCCGCCCACGCGCCTCGCGCCCGACATACGGACAGGTGTCCGGGTGGCGGACGAGAAGCTCGTCGAGCGCGATGCGACGCTCGGCACCCAGATCGACGAGCGCCAGGTCGGCGTCGGCACCGACCGCGATCTCGCCCTTGCTCGGCAGGCGGAAGCGGCGCGCCGGAAAGCGGGCCGTCACCTCCGCCAGCCGCTCGAGCGCCAGGCCCCGCTTGTGATGACCCTCACCGAGCATCAGCGTCAGCAGCAGCTGGCAGCCCGAGATGCCGCCCCACACGTCGAAGAAGTCCTCGGCCTGCTTGAGGGCCAACGGCGCGGGGGAGTGGTCCGAGGCGACCATCTCGAGGCGCCCGTCGGCGAGCGCGCACCACAGCGCGTCGACGTCGGCGACCGTGCGCAGCGGCGGCGTACACTTGACGAGGGCGCCAAGGCGCTCGAGGTCCTCCTCGCTGAAGACGAGGTAGTGGGGGCAGGTCTCGCAGGTCACGTCGACGCCGCGGGCGCTGCCAGCGAGCACCTCCGCGAGCGCACGCGCGCTCGAGACGTGCACCACGTGGAGGGAGCAGCCGCTCGCCTCCGCGAGCGCCACCGCCCGCGCCACGGCCTCGGCCTCGGAGACGACCGGCCGCGAGGCGAGGAAGTCGGCCACGCCCCGGGCGCCGCGGGCGCGCGCTCGCGCGGTCAGCGCCGAGGTGATCGCATCCGACTCGGCGTGGACGGCGACCGGCAGCCCCAGCTCGGCGGCCCGTGCCATTCCCTCGAACAGCGTGATGTCGTCGCAGGCCAGGAAGTCGTCGATCCCGGTCGTCGGCATGAAGGCCTTGAAGCCGACCACCCCGAGCTCGGCGAGATCCGTGAGCCGGTCGAGGTTCCCCGGCACGAGCCCGCCCCAGAGCGCGAAGTCGACATGGGCGCGGCCGTGGGCGGCACCGAGCTTGGCGAGCACCCCCGCCGCGTCGACGGTCGCCGGGATCGAGTTGAGCGGCATGTCGATCGCGGTCGTCGAGCCGCCGGCGGCGAGCGCCCTGGTGCCGGTGTCGAAGCCCTCCCAGCTCGTCCGCCCGGGATCGTTGAGGTGGACGTGCGCATCGACGACTCCGGGGAGGACGACCAGCCCGTGGGCGTCGATCGTCTCGCGCGTGCCGGCGCCCAGGTCGCGCTCGATCGCGGCGACCCGCCCGTCCGCGATCCCGACGTCGGCCTCGTCGACGCCCTCGCGGCGCACGACCAGGCCACCGCTGACGACGACGTCGAAGCTCATCGGCCGGCGCCGAGCAGGCGCAGCGCGAGCTCGCGGTACACCGCCACGCTGGAGATCAGCAGATCGATGTCGACCGACTCGTCGGGCACATGGGCCTGGTCCATCGTTCCCGGACCGATGATGATCGTCGGGATGCCCGCGCCCGCGGCATAGAAGCGGGCGTCGGACGATCCGACGAGCCCGCCGACCGGCACCTCGCCGCCGCGAACCTCGTTGACGACGTCGACGGCGGCCTGGACGAGCCAGTGTTCGGCCGGAGTCTCGAAGGCCGCGCCGATGTGATCGAAGGTGACGACGCCGCGGCCGTCGATGAAGCGCGACAGCTCGCTGGTCGCCTGCTCGAGATCCTCGCTCGGCAGGACGCGGCGATCGACGGTCAGCACGCACTCGTCCGGCACCACGTTCGTGCGCACGCCTCCGCGGATCGTGCCGACGCTGATGCTGGCGCGACCGACCAGCTCGTGCCGCCGCTGAGCGAGCAGCGGAGCGAGCCGCTGCTCGACGTCCAGCGCGAAGCGTGCCGCGTGGCTGACGGCGTTGTCGCCGAGCTCGGGCGTGCTGCCGTGGGCCGAGCGTCCCTCGAAGGTGACGGTGGCGAAGAGATTGCCCTTCTGGGCGCGGAAGACTGCCAGCCCGCTGGGCTCGGCGATGATCGCGGCATCGCCGGTGATACGCCCGCTCTTCAGCAGCAGCTCGGCTCCGAGCTGGCCGCCGGGCTCCTCGTCGGGGACGACGTGGGCGACGATCGTGCCGCACCATTCGCTGCGCCGCGCGGCCAGCTGGCGCAGCGCCACGAGGAAGCCGGCGATGCCGCCCTTCATGTCGCTGGCCCCGCGGCCGAAGAGGCGCCCTGCAGAGATCTCGCCTCCGAACGGCTCTCGCGTCCAGCCGTCTCCCGCCGGAACCGTGTCGATGTGGCCGCCGAAGAGGATCGTGCGACCGGGTCCGGCGCCGCCGTGCAGCGTTGCGACGAGCATCGGTCGCTCAGGAGTGACTCCCACATCTTCGATCTCGATCCCGGGGACCCGACCCAGGTAGTCCCGCACGACCGTCATCGCGGCACGCTCGTCGCCGGGCGGATTGGGCGACGGGGCGCAAACGAGTGCTTGGAGAAGTCCGGCGACCTCCCCAGCAGCGGCGTGTGCCTCCGATACCGTCACGGCGCGGCTCCTTTGCACTCGGGTTTGGGCGTCAGTAGCCAACCTGGCGGCGCCGGCGGATGTGGAACGTGAAGTGCTCGGGGAGCAGCCAGCCCTGCGCCCACTCGATGATCGCCCCGTCGGCGGTGCGCGCGAGCGAGTCGGTGTAGAGGGCGGCTCCGCCGGCTTGGACGCTGAGCCGCCGGGCGATGTCCTCGGAGAGGTTGACGGCTCGGATCTCGGTGTCGGAGTACTCCAGCCCGATCTCCTCGTGCGCCATGAGGATGTCGAGCACGGAGCCGGCGAATTCCGCGCGCAGGACGTCGAATGCGACGCCTCCGACCGGGATCGTGTCGATGAGGCACCCGACGCGGGTGCCCGAGAGCACCTTGACGCGACGGACGACGAGGATCGGATGGCCGACCGGGATCTGCAGGCGGCGACTCTCTTCCGCCTGCGCAGTCGTCTCGAGCCACTCGACGTCGGCGCTCTCGACCTGCGTCCCAGCCTCGCGGGCGAAGCTCTCGAGCGAGGCGAGAACGTCGAGTCGTGGCTGCAGGATCTCCGGGCCGGGCAGCACCGTCCAGCCCACCCCCTGGCGACTGGAGATGAGGCCCGCGTCCTGCAGGCTGCGCATGCTCTGGCGCAAGGTGACCCGGGAGACGCCGTAGCGCGCCGTCAGCTCGCTCTCGCTGGGCAGCAGCTCACCGGCGGGCACGGCTCCGCTCAGGATCAGCTCCCGCGCGAGCGTGTCGCGGACCTCGTCGACCAGAAGGCGGCGTCGCATAGCCGGTCGCGGGGCGGCGGAGGCATGTCGGTTGGGGCTCACGGCGCGCACTCTATCGACTTGTCTGCCAAGTAGCCAAGTCTTGACAGGTAAGTAGCCCGGCGGCTACCTTTCGCGACTTCAGGTGGAGCGCCTGGTCGCCGCGCAAGGCGAGCCAGGCGATGACGACGAGCCCGGCCCGCTCGCACATCGAGCCGGGGGAGAGGTATTCGTGCGGGGAGAACACGAGTCTGCGGACAGCGGCGTGGTGCTAGGCGCCAGCGGCGTCACGAAGCGGTTTCCCGGCGTCATCGCAAACGACCAGGTCGACTTTGCGCTCCGACGAGGCGAAGTCCACGCGCTCCTCGGCGAGAACGGCTCCGGCAAGACGACTCTCTGCAAGATCCTCACGGGCCTCTACCGACCCGACGAGGGGTCCGTGATCCTCGACGGCGCCGAGGCTCGCCTGCACTCGCCGGCAGATGCGCACGCGAGCGGCGTCTTCATGGTCCACCAGCACTTCAGCCTGGTCGACAACATGACCGTCGCCGAGAACGTCGTCCTCGGCTGGAAGGCGGGCCGGCGCATGCGCCTGAGCCGCGCCCAGATCGAGGACGAGGTGGCGGCCGCGGCGGAGCGCTTCGACATGTTCGTCCACCCCCGCGCGCAGATCTGGCAGCTGTCGGTCGGCGAGCGTCAGCGCGTGGAGATCCTCAAGACGCTCTACCGGGGGGCGCACACGCTGATTCTCGACGAGCCCACGACGGTGCTCACGCCGCAGGAGGCCGAGCGGCTCTTCGAGAGTCTGCGGCGCATGGTCGAGCACGGCGGCTCGGTCGTCTTCATCTCGCACAAGCTGCCTGAGGTCCTGGCGGTCTGCGATCGCGTCACGGTGCTCCGCCAGGGCCGCAACATCGGCACCGTGGACGTCGGCGACGGGGTCACCGACGCGAAGGGGCTCGCGCGCATGATGGTCGGTCGGGAGATCGAGCTCGGTCGCCGCCCTGAGCGACGCGGGCGCGTCGGCGACGAGCCGCTGCTGCGTCTCATCGACGTGAGCGCCGATGGCGACCACGGGGCTCCCGCCGTCAAGGAGGTCTCGCTCGCGGTTCTGCCCGGCGAGGTCCTCGGAATAGCCGGGGTCGCCGGCAACGGTCAGCGCGAGCTGGCCGAGGTGGTGACCGGCGTACGCCCGCGCAGCGCCGGCACCGTCGCCCTCGATGGCCGCGAGCTCGCCAGCGGCTCGCCCCTGAACGCCGCCAAGCGGGGCGTCGCCTACGTGCCGGAGGACCGGATGGGGGTCGGGCTCGCGCCCGGCATGGAGCTCTGGGAGAACCTCCTGCTCAGAGCCGGCAAGGGGGCGTGCTGGCGCGGGCCGTTCATTCGCAGGTCGAACGGCATCGCCCACGCCGAGGCGCTCGTGGAGAGCTTCGACATCAGGGGCCAGCCGCGGACGCTCGTCCGCCAGCTGTCGGGCGGCAACGCGCAGAAGGTCCTGCTCGCGCGCGAGCTCTCGTCGGACCCCAGGGTGCTTGTCATCGCGGCGCCGACGCGGGGACTGGACGTCGCGGCCATGGCCGCGGTCCGCGCCTTCCTGATCGAGGCGGCCGAGCACGGGGTCGCCGTGATGCTGATCAGCGAGGATTTGGAGGAGCTCATGGACCTCTGCGACCGGATTGCCGTCATGTGCGCCGGTCGGGTGACCGGCGTCGTGAGCGTCGGCAGCACCGACGTCGAGGAGATCGGGCTCCTGATGGGCGGAGTCACGGCATGACCGCCGACCTGATCCGCCTCGAGCGCCGGCTCGCCACGCCCCGCTGGCTCATGCTGGCGGTGCCGGCCGCGGCCGGCGTCGTCGCGCTCCTGCTTGCAGCGATCTTCCTCGCCGCCACGGGACGCGATCCGATCAGCACCTACCGGCAGATGGCGCAGGCCAGCATCACCCGCGACGGAGCGCTGTCCGCGACGATGATCACGGCGACGCCCCTCCTGCTGACGGGGCTGGCCGCCGCGATCGCGTTCCGCATGCGCGCGTGGAACATCGGCGGCGAGGGCCAGCTCTACATCGGCGCCATCGCCGCCGCCGGGGCCGGCCTTGTCGTCGGGGGGCAGGGGCTGGCCGTCGCGCTGCCGGCGATGTGCCTGGCCGGCATGGCGGGCGGCGCCCTCTGGGCGGCGATCCCCGGGCTGCTGCGCGCCCACCTGAACACCAACGAGATCCTCACCTCGCTGATGCTCAACTACGTCGCGGCGCTGCTGGGGTACTACCTGATCTTCGGCTCGGGAAGCTACTGGCGCGACCTCACCAGCCCCGGCGCCCAGGTCTTCCCCCAGGGCAAGGAGATCGCCGCGACCTCCTGGTGGCCGGGCTTTCTGGCACCCGGCGTCGTTCTGCCGCTGGGCTTCCTGGTGGGCATCGCCTGCGCCGTGGGGCTGTTCGTCACGATCCGCTCGACGCGTTTCGGGTTCCGGCTGCGGGTAGTGTCCGACTCCCCGCGAGCGGCGCTCTACGCCGGCATCCGCACGAAGCGGGCGTTCGTGCTCGTGATGGTCCTCTCGGGCGCGCTTGCGGGCCTGGCCGGCGTGAGCCAGGTCGGCGACTTCGCCCACCAGCTGGATCCCAAGGGTCTGCAGGGCGCCGCGTATGGCTACACCGGGATCGTCGTCGCGGCGCTCGCCCGCTACAACCCGATCGGGGTCATCCTCGCCGCCCTCTTCATGGGCGCGCTCGCCAACGCGGGCCTGAGCCTGGCGGGCTCGGACTTTCCGCAGGGACTCGTGGGGATGATCGAGGGGATCATCCTCTTCTGTGCCCTCGGCGGAGAGGTGCTCAGCCGCTACCGGATTCGCGTCGGCCGCGGCAGCCGCGCGCTCGCGAGCGTCGTCGCGAGCGATTCCACGGCACCCGCCCCGCGCGTCGACGGCATCGCCGGCGAGGGGGCCGGACAAGGGGGCGCGGAAGTGGACATGGGTACGGGGAGGATCCTGTGAACGACGGACTTGTCGTCCAGCTGCTCGCTTCGGCGGTGCTCTTCGGAACGCCGCTGCTGATCGCCGCGTTGGGGGAGCTCCTGGCGGAGCGGTCGGGCATTCTCAATCTCGGAGTCGAGGGAATGATGCTGGTGGGCGCCGTCTCCGGCTTCCTGGTTTCCCAGCGGATCGGCGGCGCAGGCTGGACGGCGCTGCTCGTGGCGGTCGTCGCGGCCGGCGTCGTCGGCGGCGGAATGGGTCTCATCCACGCATTCCTGACGGTGACGCTGCGCGCGAACCAGATCGTCTCCGGCCTGGCGCTCACCATCTTCGGCGGCGCCATCGGGCTCTCGTCCTACATCGGCGACTCTCAGCATCTCACCGGTCAGGCGGCGCGCCATCAGTTCGAGGCGATCAACCTCTTCGGGCTGAGCGACCTGCCGATCCTCGGCCCAGTCCTGTTCCATCACACGTTGTTCGTGTACGGCTCGTGGGTGCTCGTCGCGGCCGTCGCCTACTACCTCTACCGCACGCGGGCCGGCCTGCACCTGCGGGCGGTCGGCGAGGATCCCGCCGCGGCGGACGCCATGGGCATCAGCGTCACGGGATACCGGTACGTGCACACGGTTGCGGGCGGCGTCTTCGCCGGAGTCGCGGGAGCCTTCTACACGCTCGCGCTGAGCGGGAACTGGTCGAACGGAATCACCGCGGGGGCCGGATGGATCGCGTTGGCGATGGTGGTGCTCGCCTTCTGGCGGCCTGAGCTGGTCGTCGTCGGCGCGTATCTGTTCGGCGGCATCGCTGCGCTGGGGCCCAATCTGCAGGCGCGCAACGTGTCTCTTCCGCCCGAGCTCTTCTCGGCGCTGCCGTACCTGATGACGATCGTGGTCCTCGTGCTCGTGTCGAGTGCCTGGGCGCGCGGCCGCCTGAATGCGCCGGCAGCGCTCGGCACGGCGTATATGCGCGGTGAGTGAGGCGTACGGAGCGGCCGGCCGCTCCGCGAGAGGCAGTGGCACACAACCAACAGCAGGGAGGAGAAGCATTATGAGAGACTTAAGGAGCCTTCGAAGGCTCTCAGTAGGCGCAGTGGGCGTTGCGGCCGCCCTGGTGATCGCTGCATGCGGGACGACCAGCACCACGGCCGAGAAGGAGGCTACGGGCGCCAAGCCGGCGTCGGCGAAGTACGACGCGAGCAACCCACTCAACGTCGTCGTCCTCTTCCAATCGGAGACCCCGAACGACGGCGGCTGGAACGAGTCGTGGGAACGGGCTCGCAACAAGATCGAGGAGCACTTCGGCGGCAAGGTGAAGACGAGCTACAAGGTCTCGGTCCCGGACACCGAGGAGACCGTCAACATCGTCGACGGCGTCGTGGCGGACGGCGCCGACGTCGTCATCGGTGTCTCCTATGGCCAGGGTCCGCCCCTGCTCAAGGCCGCCAAGAAGCACCCGGACGTCTACTTCATCCAGTCGCAGTGGAAGAGCCCGGGGCTCGCGAACTTCAGCGGCGTGGACGTTGCCCCCGAGCAGGGCTACTACCTCGCCGGCATGGCCGCCGCGGCAGCCAGCAAGGGGAAGACGATCGGTGCCGTCGTGCCGTTCGCGGTCCCGTTCGTGCTACGCGAGATCAACGGCTTCGCGCTCGGAGCGCAGAGCATCGATCCGAGCATCAAGGTGAGCGGCGTGCTGACGAACTCGTGGTTCGACCCCTCCAAGGACGTGCAGGCGGCGCAGGCCGTGATGTCGAAGGGCGCCAACGTCGTCGCCCGGTTCCTCGACGATCGCGCCATCGACACCGCCGCTCAGCGCAAGGGCGTGTATTGGGTGGGGACGGGCACCGACACTCGCAAGACGGCGCCGAAGACGTTCCTGGCGACTCCGATGTGGAATTGGGACGGCGTGCTGACCACGCTCATCGACTCGATTCTCAACGACCAGTGGACATCGCAGTTCCTCTACGCGGACATGCAGAAGGACGGCGTCACCATGGCTTGGGGCGATGCCTTCAAGGAGAAGATCAGCGCGGCTGACCAGCAGAAGATCGCCGACATGGAGAAGGCGTTCAAGAGCGGTGAGAAGCAGGTGTTCACCGGGCCGATCACGGACGTCGACGGCAAGGTCGCCGTCGAGGACGGCCAGTCGCTGGATCTCGATGGACTCCTGGGCATGAACTTCGTCGTCCAGGGGATCACGGGAGTCCGTGTGAAGGGCTGACGGGCGGCCGGCTCGGCAAACGCAGCCAGCGAGGAGCGAGAGTGGATCTCAATAACAGGCAGTCGGCGGACCTCCTGGTCCGGGACGCGGACCTCGTCGTCACCATGGCGGGCGAGGAGATTCCCGGCGGATGGGTCGCGATCGCCAACGGATGCGTGCAGGCGATCGGACCGGCGGGCGACGAGCCCGAGGCCGCGGACTGGCTGTCCGCGCGCGGAGCGCTCGTCACCCCCGGCCTGATCAACACGCACCATCACATGTTCCAGAACCTCACCCGCGCGTACGGGCCCGCGGTGGGGTGCGGGCTCTTCGACTGGCTGCGGACGCTGTATCCGCTGTGGGCTCGGCTCGACGAGGAGGCGGTGTACGTATCGACGTACGTCGGCCTCGTCGAGCTGGCCCTCGGCGGCACCACCACGACGACGGACCATCTCTACATCCATCCGACGAACGGCCTGATCGACGCGCAGATCCGCGCTGCGCGTGAGGTCGGGCTGCGGTTCCATCCGACTCGGGGCTCGATGAGCCTCACGCAGAAGGACGGCGGGCTCCCGCCCGACGAGCTGGGGGAGGACGAGGACGAGGTCCTCGCGGACTGCGAGCGTCTCGTCGGTGCCTACCACGACCGATCTCCCGGCGCGATGACTCAAATCGCGCTCGCGCCGTGCTCGCCCTTCTCGGTCACCGGGCGTCTGATGGAGCGCACTGCGCTGCTCGCCGAGCGGCTCGACGTGCGCCTCCACACCCACCTGGCCGAGGACCGCGACGAGGACGACTTCTGCGCCGAGCGCTTCGGCTGTCGGCCGATCGAGTACTTCGAGCGTCTCGGCTGGGGGTCGAGCCGGGCCTGGATCGCTCATTGCGTGTGGCCCAGCGAGGTGGAGATCGAGCGGCTGGGCGCGTGGGGCACGGGTGTCGCACACTGCCCGACGTCGAACATGTTGCTGATCGGCGCGACCGCCGCGGCACGCGCTCTGCGGGAGGCCGGCTCGCCCGTCGGCCTGGGATGCGACGGGGGCGGCGGCGACCACGCCTCGCTGTGGCTCGAGGCGCGAATGGCCATGCTGCTCGGGAGGCACGGCCACGGCCCGACCGGAATGTCGGCGCGCGATGCGCTGCACATGGCGACCGTGGGCTCGGCCGGATGCCTCGGCAGGGACGGGGAGCTCGGGGCCCTGCGCGTCGGAGCGCCGGCGGACCTCGTGGTGTGGGACATCGACGAGGTCGCCCTGGCCGGCGCGCACACCGACGCGGTCGCGGCTTGGCTGCGGTCGGGGCCGGCCCGCGCTCGGCACACCGTCGTGGGCGGCAACGCGGTCGTGCGCGACGGGCGGTTTCGTGGCGACGGGCTGACTGACGCGTTGCGCGACCATCGACGCATCTCGACCGAGTGGCAGCGAGCCGCGCTGGGCGCCGGCATCGCGGTTCGGCCGGGTACCGACGACCGTCCCGGGAGGGCTTGAAGATGGAGCTGATCCAGCCGATCAGCTGGGAGGATGCGCTTGCGGCCAAGGCCGCGTACCCGGACGCGCGCGCGATCCGCGGCGGCACCGACCTGATGATCGAGCTCGGCGCCGGCGACCGGCTCCCGGCCACGATCCTGGACCTCGGCCGCGTGGCGAAGCTCGCCGAGTGGTCGCTCGATGACGGCCACGTCGTCCTCGGCGCCGGCGTGACGTTCACCGAGCTGATCGACGAGCTCTCCTGTGAGCTTCCCGCCCTGGCGATGGCCGCCCGAACGGTCGGGTCGCCGCAGATCCGCAACCGCGGCACGGTCGGCGGCAACCTGGGCACCGCCTCCCCGGCAGGCGACGCTCATCCGCCGCTGCTGGCGACGGACGCTCAGGTCAAGCTGGCCTCGGCGCGCGGCGCGCGGTGGATCGGGATCGGCGAGCTGTTCGCCGGCCCCAAGCGCACCACGCTGGAGCCGGACGAGCTCATCGAGTGCGTTCGCATGCCGCGGGCGAGCGGATCGCAGCAGTTCTCGAAGATCGGCACGCGCAACGCGATGGTCATCTCGGTCTGCTCCTTCGCGCTTGCGATCGATCCCTCGCGGCGGCGCGTCGGCACTGGGATCGGCTCGGCGGGCCCGGTGCCGCTCGTCGCCGAGGAGGCAGGGCGCTTTCTCGAGGGGGTTCTCACCGAGGCCGACGCATGGGAGTCCGGCGCGCCGCTGGGCGAGTCGGCGGCCGCCCGCTTCGGCGAGCTCGTGAGCGCCGCGGCGCGCCCGATCGACGATGTGCGCGGAACCGCCGACTACCGGCGCCACGCGCTGGCCGTGCTGGCCCGCCGGGCCCTCGGCTGGGCACGTGGAGCGCGAGACGAGCTGATCGGCTAGGGGGCTCATCAGAGATGCGACTGGAATGCGTTGTCAACGGTGAGCCTCGGGACGTCGCGGGTGTCCGCGAGAGCGAGAGCCTGCTCCAGGTCCTGCGGGAGCGGATGAAGCTGCCCGGCGCCAAGAACGCCTGCGAGCAGGGCGAGTGCGGCTCGTGCTCGGTCTTCCTCGACGGCAAGCTCGTCTGCTCGTGCCTGGTCCTCGCCGGCCAGGCCGAGGGGGCGGAGATCGTGACGATCGAGGGGCTCGCCGACGGCGACGCGCTGAGCCCGCTCCAGGAGGCGTTCATCGAGACGGGCGCTGTGCAATGCGGCTTCTGCACGCCGGGCTTCATCCTGGCCGCGCACGACCTCCTGCAGCGCCAGCCGAGCCCCAGTGACGCTGAGATCCGCGAGGCGCTGGCCGGGAACCTCTGCCGTTGCACGGGGTACGCGAAGATCATCGAGGCCGTCCGGGTGGCGGCGGATCGCATGACGACATGAGGCAAGCGATGGCATCGGCGAACGTGCTCGCGGGCGACCAGCTGACCAGGACCCGCGAGGGCATCGGCGAGCGGACCCTGCGACCCGACGGAACGCTCAAGGTGAGCGGCGAGTTCGCCTACTCCTCTGACCTGTGGGCCGAGGACATGCTCTGGGGTGCGACGTGCCGCAGCCCCCATCCATCGGCGCGCATCCGCTCGATCGACACGTCCGCGGCCCGCGCTGTTCCCGGCGTCGTAGCCGTCCTGACCCATGAGGACGTGCCGGGACGCAAGACGTACGGCCTCGAGGAGCCCGACCAGCCGGTGCTCGCGTGGGACCTGGTGCGCTACCAGGGCGAGCCCGTCGCGATAGTCGCCGCCGACCACCCCGCGACCGCGCGCGAAGCCGCGCGGCGGATCGTCGTCGACTACGAGGTGCTCGAGCCGCTGGTCGACCCCGATGAGGCCCTCGACGCGTCGGCCCGGGCGCTGCATCCCGCCGGCAACGTGGTGCGCCACCTGTCGATCCGACACGGCTCGGTCGAGGAGCACGCCGGCACCGCGGACGTGGTCGTGCGCGGCGAGTACGAGATCGGGATGCAGGACCAGGCGATGCTCGGTCCGGAGTCCGGGCTCGCCGTGCCCGACGGCGACGGCGGCGTGCACCTCTACATCGCGACCCAGTGGCTGCACCAGGACCTCAACCAGGTCGCGGCGAGCTTGGGGCTGGAGCAGGACATGGTGCGGCTGACCCAGGCCGGCATCGGCGGCGCCTTCGGTGGCCGCGAGGACCTCTCGATGCAGATCCACGCCTGCCTGCTGGCGCTGCACACCGATCGCGCGGTGAAGATGTCCTACTCGCGCGAGGAGTCGTTCTTCGGCCACGTCCATAGGCACCCGGCGCGGATGCGCTACGAGCACGGCGCCACGACCGACGGCCGCCTGGTCTACGTCAAGGCGCGGCTCGTCCTGGACGGAGGCGCCTACGCATCCACGTCGCGCTCGGTCTGCCTCGTCAGCGGCACGTTCGCCGTCGGCCCCTACGAGTGCCCGAACGCGGAAATCGATGCCTACGCGGTCTACACGAACAACCCGCCGTGCGGCGCGATGCGCGGCTTCGGCGCGGTGCAGGTGTGCTTCGGCTACGAGGCGCAGATGGACAAGCTGGCGGCGGCCGTCGGCCTCGATCCGCTCGAGATCCGCCGGCGCAACGCGATGCGAACCGGCGGCCTGATGCCCACCGGCCAGCCGGTCGTCGGGCCGGCTCCGGTCGAGGAGGTCCTGCGTCACCTGCAGGAGACGCCGATGCCGGAGCAGCTCCCCGGGGACGGCGAGCGGCTCGACCAGCGAGAGCTGCCCGGGGGCGTCGCGAACGTCACGCGCGGCGAGGGCCTGCGGCGCGGCGTCGGGTACGCGGTCAGCATCAAGAACATCGGCTTCTGCGAGGGCTACGACGACTACTCGACCGCTCGTGTCCGGCTCTGGGCGAGCCACGGCGAGCCGATCGCCGAGGTGCACACCGCCGCGTGCGAGGTCGGGCAGGGACTCGTCACGATCCACGCGCAGATCGCACGGACGGAGCTCGGGGTGCGGCGAGCGCTCGTGCGCCCGGCCGATACCACGGTCGGCAATGCCGGGTCCTCGTCCGCCTCCCGTCAGACGGTGATCACGGGCGGCGCGGTAAAGGCCGCCTGCGAGGCCGTCCGGGAGCGGGTCCTGGAGCTGGCCCGGGAGCGGCTCGATGGCGACGTCGAAGCTGACGACCTGATCCTCGAGGACTGCTACGTGGCTTCCAGGTCGCGCGGGCCGCTGATGCCGCTGGCCGACCTGCTCGGCGAGCAGGTGATCGTGGAGGAGCGTGAGTGGCGGCCCCGCCCCACGCTGCCGCTCGACGAGAACGGCCAGGGCGACGTCCACGCGATGATCGCCTTCGCCGCCCACCGGGCGGTCGTCGACGTCGACGTCGAGCTGGGCCTGGTGCGGGTCGTCGAGCTGACCGCCGTCCAGGACGTGGGCAAGGCTCTCAACCCACTCGCGGTAGAGGGCCAGATCGAGGGCGGCACAGCCCAGGGCATGGGACTCGCGCTGATGGAGGAGATCCGCGTGCAGGGCGGGCGGATCCTCAATCCCTCGTTCACGGACTACCTGATCCCGACGATCGTCGACATGCCCCCGGTGCGCGTCGAGATCCTCGAGCTCGCGCAGCCCGACTCGCCCTACGGCGTCAACGGCGTCGGCGAGCCGCCGATGATCTCCTCCGGCCCCGCGGTGATGGCCGCTCTGCGAGCTGCGACCGGCAGGGAGCTGGCCCATGTCCCGGCTCGCCCGGAGCATCTGGCCGGCCTGTCCGGCGAGCTGTCGTGGCGGTGACGTGATGGCGTCCGCGCGGCTCGGGCGTGTCGAGGACCTCGCGCTCATCACGGGCGCCGGCAGCTTCGTCGCCGACGTGCGCCTGCCTCGCATGGTCGAGATGGCGGTCCTGCGCAGCGGCGTCGCGCATGGTCGCCTGGCGAGGCTCGACTGCGCGCCTGCGCTTTCGCTCGACGGGGTGCTCGCGGCGGTCGGCGCCGGAGACCTCGTGGGCGTGAGCGGCTTCCCGGACTTCATCGAGGCGATGCGCCCGATCGGGACCTTCCCGCTGGCCGTCGATCGCGTCCGCTACGTCGGCGCGCCCGTCGCCGCGGTCGTCGCCGAGGACCGCTTCCGCGCGGAGGACGCGATCGAGGCGATCGAAGTGGAGTACGAGCCGCTCGATGCCGTCGCGTCGCTCGAGCGGGCGCTCGCCGACGATGCGCCTCGCCTGTACGAGGACTGGCCGGACAACAAGGCCGTCGACGTGACACGCCGCGATCCCGAGGTGGCGGCCATCCTCGCGTCGTCACGCGTGATACGTGCGAGCTACCGCATGCACCGGCAGGCGCCGACTCCGCTCGAGACGCGAGGCTCGGTCGCGTCATTCGTCGCCGGCCGGCTGACCTTCTGGACGAGCGCGCAGTCGCCGCACATCGTGCGGACGACCCTCGCCACGGCACTCGGGCTGCCGGAGCACTCGATCCGCGTGATCGTCGACAGCGTCGGCGGGTCGTTCGGCTCGAAGACCCACGTCTACCCGGAAGACGTCCTCGTCGCGTGGCTCGCGATGCGGCTCGGCCGGCCGATCCGCTGGATCGAGGACCGCGCCGAGCACTTCATGGCGTCCGTGCACGCTCGCGACCAGCTGCACGAGCTGGAGGCCGCGATCGACGGCGACGGGCGGATCTTGGCCCTGCGCGCGCAGATCACATGCGACATCGGCTCGGGCGAGGTGTTTCCGGCCGGCGTCGCCTCCAGCTTCGTGACCGCCGGCGTCCTCACCGGGCCCTACCGCATCCCGCATGCCGAGGTCGGCGTGACGTGCGTCGTGACGAACAAGACTCCCAGCGGGGCGTATCGAGGCTTCGGCTCCCCCGAGGCGGTGTTCGCGATGGAGCGGCTGGTGGAGCGCATCGCGCGCGAGACCGGTCGCGACGCGATCGAGCTGCGCCGCGAGATGCTGCTCGAGCGCGATTCGCTGCCGTACAGGCTTCCCTCCGGCTCCGTCGTCGACTCCGGCAGCCACCGCGAGTGCTTCGATCGAGCGGTCGAGCTCGGCCTCGACGCGCTGCGCACGGCGCGCACGGAGCGCCCGTCGTCCGGGTCGACCCGTCTCGGGGTTGGCTTCGCCACGTACCTCGAGGGCGTTGGTGCCTCCTACTTCGTCACCACGGGCAACTGGACCTCGCACGAGATGTGCACGATTCGAGTCGAGCCCGACGGGAGCGTGGTCGCCTCCGTCGGCGTGACCACGACCGGGCAGGGCGTGGCGACGATGGTCGCGACCGTGGTCGCGGAGGCGCTCGGCGTGTCGAGAGACGGCGTCCGTGTCGACATGGGAGACACCGACCGCTGCCCCTACGGGATCGGCGGCCTGGGGAGCCGCAGCACGATCGTCGCGTCCGGCGCCATCGGTCTCGCGGCCTCGGTCATCCGCGAGAAGGCGCTCGCGATCGGCGCTCACCTGCTCGAGGCGGCGGCCGAGGACCTCGAGCTGGTGGATGGGCGCGTGCGCGTCAGGGGCGGCGGCGCGGCCGTATCGCTGGCGCGGATCGCCACGCTCGCCTGGGTGCGGACACTCGATCTGCCGGACGGCGTCGAGCCGGGGCTGCAGGCGACCGCCGTCTACGACGCGCCGGGCATCGACCACCGGCCCGACGTGCACGGGCGCATGAACGCCTGTGCGACGTACACGAATGGGAGCGACGCCGCCGTCGTCGAGGTCGACGTCGAGACGGGTCGCGTAGAGGTCCTCAGCTACGCCGTCGTGCACGACTGCGGCCGGATGATCAATCCCCCGATCGTCGCCGGCCAGATACGCGGGGCCGTGGCGCAGGCCATCGGCGGGGCGCTCTACGAGGAGATCTGCCACAGCCCCGAGGGCCAGCCGCTCGCAACGAGCTTCATGGGCTACTTGGTCCCCACGAGCGCCGAGATCCCCGAGATCGTCGTCGAGCACCTCGTGTCACCTGCGCCCGGAACGCCGCTGGGGGTCAAGGGCGCCGGTGAGAGCGGCACGATTGGGCCTGCGGCGGCGATCGCCAACGCCGTCTCCAGTGCGCTGGCGGGCTGCGGCGTCGACGTCACGGCGACGCCGCTGAGCCCGTCCGCGGTGCGAAGGCTGATCCGCGAGTCAGCCATGGATTGCGCCCCCGACGCGTGTGAGATCGAAGGAGCGCAGGTGTGAAGCTCACCAGCAGTGCGAGCGTGGCTGCTCCCCCGGCGCAGCTCTTCGACTTTATCTGCGACATCGAGCGAGTGGCTGCGTGCCTGCCGGGCGCGAGGGTCGACGGGCGCGACGGCGACGACTACCTGGGCTCGATGAAGGTCAAGGTGGGGCCGATCACCGGCGACTACCAGGGCCGGCTGCGATTCGTCGAGCTGGATCGCGAGCAGCGGCGCACCCTGATGAGGGCGACCGCCGAGGACACGGATGGCCAGGGCGCGGCGGAGGCCGCGATCGTCACGAGGATCACCGAGGGTGGCGCTGGCAGCCTCCTCGAGGTCGAGACCGATCTTCAGATCCGCGGACGAGTCGCGCAGTTCGGCCGGGGCGGTCTCGAGCGGATCGCCGAGCGCATGTTCGACGAGCTCGCTCGCAACGTGGAGCGCGAGATGGCGCAGCCGGGTGCTCTTCCTCCGGTCGGGAGCGCGTCGCGAGTCGCACCCGCGGCGCCGGACGGCCGATCGTGGCTCGCGATCGGCGCAGGGGGCGACGCGACGGCGGCGCAGGCCCCTTCACGCGATGCGCTGGGTCTGGTCCTCGGATCGACCGGTCGACGCACGCTGCGGGCCGTGATCCCGGTCGTGCTCGCCTTCGGCTCCAGCTATCTCCTATGGCTCCTCAGGGCTCGCCGGGAGCCATCCGCATGAAGCCGGCACGTTTCGAGTACCGGCGCGTCGCCACCGTGGATGAGGCGATCGAGCACCTGAGCGAGGTCGGCGACGAGGCCAAGGTACTGGCGGGCGGGCAGAGCCTGGTGCCGCTGCTGGGCTTCCGCCTGGCTCGGCCGCGCATGCTCGTCGACATCACCAGGGTCGAGGGTCTGCGCTACATGCGTCGTGACGGCGAGGCGCTGCGCATCGGCGCGCTGACAGTCCACCGCGCGGTCGAGACGATGCGCTCGTCCCTTGCGGATGGGCACCGCATCCTGGCTGAGGCCGCGCGCTGGGTGGGCCACTATCCGATCCGGACACGAGGCACCTTCGGCGGCAGCATCGCCCATGCCGATCCCGCGTCGGAGTGGTGCATGTTGGCGGTGGCGCTCGACGCGGTGGTGACGGCACAGGGTCCGGGCGGCAAGCGCGACATACCCGCCGGCGAGCTCTTCCAGGGCTTCTTCACGACCGTCCTGGCCCCGGACGAGCTCATCATCGAGGTGCGTTTCCCGCGGGTCTGGGAGCATGCCGCGATTGAGGAGTTCGCCCGGCGCAAGGGGGACTTCGCATTAGTCGCCGCGACCGTGGCGCTCGATCTTGAGGACGGGCGCTGTCGCGACGCGCGGATCGTGCTGGGCGGCGTGGACGAAGTCCCGCTGCGGCTGCTCGAGGCGGAGCGCGCGCTGACCGGTGCCGTCTGCTCGACCCCGCTGTTCGAGGAGATCGGCGACCTTGCCTCCGCGGCGATCAGCCCCGTGTCAGACATCCACGCCGATGCCGAGCACCGGCGCGAGCTCGCGGCCGTCGTCGTGCGGCGCGCACTCGGTCGGGCGGTGGGCGGCGGACCGGATGGCGATTCGCGACCCGTCGAAGGGAGCAGCAGATGAGCGACGCGCATCTGATTCGGATGATCGTCAACGGCGCCTCGCACGAGCTCGCTGTAGACGCTCGCCACTCACTTGCCGACGTCCTGCGCGACGACCTCGGTCTCACGGGAACGCACGTCGGATGCGAGCACGGCATCTGCGGTGCCTGCACCGTCCTGCTCGACGGCGTGCCGGTGCGCTCCTGTCTCGTCCTCGCTCCGCAGGCGGACGACTGCGAGATCGAGACCGTCGAGGGGCTGGCCCCGCCGGGCGAGCTTTCGGCGCTCCAGGAGGCTTTCTCCGAGCACCACGGGCTTCAATGCGGGTTTTGCACCCCGGGGTTCCTGATGCTCGCGACCGGGCTTCTGCGGGAGAGTCCGCATCCGACCGAGGCGGAGCTTCGCGATGCGCTGTCCTCGAACATCTGTCGTTGCACCGGCTACGCCGGGATCGTCGAAGCGGTCCG